>NZ_NSIU01000020.1 GCF_002633015.1 Sulfuricurvum sp. PD_MW2
ATATTGAGTTATTGCTTCTTGATAAAAAATTGAGTTCAGTTATAGATAATCATGAAAGAATAACTGGTAAGCAAATATGTAACAAACTTTTGAATTTAACTGACCATAAAGAATAGGGGGCTGTCTGCGGGGGAGAATCCCCCTGACCCATAGTACGGAAGCACGAACGTGCGGACACTATTGGTGAGACTGGCTGATGCCGATTGAGCAAGCCGCCTGGGGCGTGCCCCTCCATGCGGCGATTCGGCTATTCAGCCATAGTCACCACATAAAAATACTTTCCCATTCATAGATAAGCCGTAGGCGTAACCCTGTCGATTAAATTCAAACGTCTTTTTAGGTTGCTCGCTGGTCGAAGCGCCGAGCACTTTGGAGTCATTTTCCCCCATATTGATAAAAATCTTGCAAAAAAAATTCAACTATTTTGCTACATAGTAAAGTTTTTTGAATTTTACTCCCTGAAATATGGGATTACAGAGCTTCAAGTTTACTATTGTCTAATTTTTTATTTTTTTATAGCTTTTCGTGTTTGCAAACATTTAGAAAATATTTTCACGTGTTAGAGGTCGAGGTTTTCGACAAGGCTTTCGGAGTGTTTTTGGTAACACTCCGTTCCTCACATCAAATGCTATAAAAATGGAGAAAAAGAAAAATGCATTTACTTGATATAAACACACTTTCTGCAACAGCAAAAACTGTCGGTGGAATTGATACCCTTTACTTTTTTTATGAAACAAATGCTGATTACATCAATCTGTTTCTAGATATACTCGATCAGATCGAAGATGGAAAAGCTCACTTTTCAAAAAAAGACATCCCATATAAGAATAACGACATCGCAGTTGAAATCAACGGCTTTAAGTTCTATTACGGCGGATTCAAAGATTATTTTTACTGGCTCAACAGTATAGATAATCTTTTCACATTTGGATTCAAAAGTCCTGATACGGTTCGTCAGCTCAATGATATTCAAGTGCAGATTAACGGAATAGGAAACTATAGTATTGGATTAAGTGCAGTGTTGGCACTTGCTGATAATGTAGTCAAAGGATTTATTACGGGATTACGACCCATTACCCGAATCGACTTGAACGTATTTGTACAAGCTGACTTCTCATGGGTCAATACAGATATGTTTATTGCCCGTCAGTTGAAGCGAGAAACAATCATTAAAGAGATCGCATTAAGTCGTAGAAATGAAACAATCTATATTGGAAGCAACCCTTTCATGTTCCGTATGTATGACAAACTCACTGAATTGAAAAAGTCAAAGAAAAAAGAGATCATGAACGAATACTTCTTCAACAATGGTCTTTCTTTGAATGAGCCAATTACAAACATTGAATTTGAAATCCATAGAGCGTATCTAAAGCGTTTCAACATTAAAACTGTTGATGATGCCCTTGCCAATGCGGAAACACTTTTTAAACAGAGTATGGATGCTATACGCTTAGTTGATCTGAACACTGTAACAGATAAAGAATTGTCATCGGATAATCGCTATAGAGCAAAAACGCTTCCTATATGGGAACATATTAAAGATAGCTATACCATAAAAGAGTTTTTACAACTCAATTTGCCCTTAGAACGCATGAAGAGAAAACTCTATGTATATACGGGTGATGATGCTATTAAAGAGTATATGGCATTTGAGCATAAATGTCATTTGAATGGTATACGGCTTGATTATTGGTTTTTTGAAGAGGCTAAACGTCGTAAAACATTTAAAGAAAACGAACTGGCTTCATAAGGGCAGGGCAATGGCAACAATAGATTTGATTACCAAAAGTGACTTAGTTGCATTTCAAAACAAAGTGATGGAACAATTAAAAGCACTGATACAGCCTGAAAAAGAGTTCATTACCGAAGGGGAGCTAATCACCCTTTTTGCATTTAATAAATCGACATTGGCAAAAATGAGAATGAATGGGGAGATTCCCTATTATAAATTCGGCGGAAAACTGTTTTACAAAGCGGTTGAAGTAAATAGAATTATTGAAAGAAATCAGATTGCTTGAGAAAACTTAAGGCAAAAAGTGGTCACCCAAATGGTCACCCAACAAAACTTAAAGTGCTTGAAAGTACGGTAAATAGGGAGTTTAAAGTGGTGACCCCAAGGGGATTCGAACCCCTATGGCCAGAATGAAAATCTGGAATCCTAACCATTAGATGATGGGGCCACTTTAATAAAGAAAAGGAATCAGGTGAACCTGAGCTGAAATTATATTGATTCAATGCTGAAAAAAAGATAAATATGCTTATTTTTCTTCCCAAAACGGGAAGAGGGGAGGTTAGTCGTTGTAAAAAGAGCGTAGAGCGCGGATAATGACCGCATTTTTAGAGATACTTTCCGCTTTTGCATTGTCATCAACTAGTTCATAAACATCTAATGGCAATGAGATTGAGAAGGTTTTAGTTTCGATTTTTTTGCGTTTAGCGACTAAGCTAGTGATATTTTGTAACATCTCGAGGATTTTTTTCGTATCGATAGGTTTTTGGATAAAGCTGTTCACACCAACTTCGATTGACTCGGAAATTTTTTGGATATCGTTGCTCGCAGAGATAACGATTATGATTTGTGAAGGGTTGATCGCACGAATACGGCGCGCAAGTTCAATACCATCGATTTCAGGCATGATGATATCAACAAAGATAATATCCGGGTTCATTTTCTCATACATACGCAATGCATCTGCACCATTGTAAGCTGAACTTACTTCAGCGAAAAAATTCTTGAATGTTGAGCTTAGAAGATCATTTGCAACGACTTCATCTTCTACGACCATTGCAG
This sequence comes from Sulfuricurvum sp. PD_MW2, assembly GCF_002633015.1. GTDB lineage: Bacteria > Campylobacterota > Campylobacteria > Campylobacterales > Sulfurimonadaceae > Sulfuricurvum. The sequence continues at coordinate 2,792 of NZ_NSIU01000020.1, forward strand.
TCAATTTTTTAGTTTGTTCAGTAAGTTGAATTAAATCTACGTTTGAAGACATGTAACACCTTTTTTATGAATTTTAGTGATATGTTAAAAAATATCACTGTGGAATATTGTTGTTATTATATATTGTATTTTTTAGTAGAACCTTAAAAAAACTGATTTAGTGATACGTTTTTTATAGTTAATACTGTTTAAACTGTTCAAGCCATTCAATGTTGCTTTCGTTTGTTTTTTCTTGCTGCTTTAAGAGTGAATCTATAATGTGCAGAAGAGACTGTCGATCCATGAATTGAAGAAGATCAGGGTTGATATAGGTGGGTTTGATTCCATCGTATCGGTTGAGTAGATTTTCTATATCTGAAATAAGTTGTTCTTTCGATGATTCCATAATTTATCCATTTTGGTTAACATAATATATATTATATTTAAAAAATATCATATACGAAAAGCCGTATACTTATACGAGCGAATATCCGATTTTTGCCAGATTGCGCAGATTGCTGTCATCTCCCATTTTTTTACGGATACGTAGTATGAGGTTTTTCAATGCTCCATCTGACATCTCTTCTTCAAAAACGTAGGCAAACGTTTCATAGGTGACGATTTGTTCACGGTGGGATAAAAGAAGTTCAATCGCACTGATTTCATTTTTAGTCAACGCTATCTTGTCGCCGTTTGGATAGATAAAGGATTTCGCAAAATAATCATACGAAACGCTGTCGTTTATTTTCGCAATGAGCATCCCTTGTGATTTGAGACGATCAACTGCCAAATACAGAACTTTAATCAGAGCATTAAACTCGATCGGTTTATGAATGTATTCGACAAGATTGAGTTTGCACGCTTCCAGCAAATCTTGTGTTGCAATGGAACCTGAGACAATCACAATGGGAATCTTATCATTTTTTAACCGTATGGCCTTTGCAACGTCGATACCGCTGATGGAACCCATATGAATATCGAGAATGACAATGTCAATACGATTGTTTTCATAAATACTTAGCGCATCATTCCCATCACAAACGGAAAAAACTTGTCCGACTACCATTTCCAGTGTTTTTGTAGTGATCTCGCGTAATTGGCTGTCATCTTCAGCATAGAGGACGGAGAGATTTTTAAATTCGGTTATTTTAGCCATAAGTGCCCTGCTCTTTTAATCTTGCAATTCAGCAGCTATCGATCTGAATTGATCGATATTGTTGATAAACATCTCTACCAAGTTTGGATCAAAATGTTTCCCTTTTTCATTTGAGATGAATTGTATAATTTGTTCCATAGGCCAAGCTTTTTTATAGACACGCTCGCAACTAAGTGCATCAAAAACATCGGCTAAAGCAACTATCCGACCATAAATATGGATATTTTCACCATGAAGACCATAGGGGTATCCGCTTCCATCCCATTTTTCATGGTGTTCTTTTGCAATGATTGCAGCTGCTTGCAAAAGCGGTCTTGATGAATTTTTGAATATATCGTATCCCAGCATACTATGGGTTTTCATTATTTTATATTCGTTAATATCAAGCTTGCCCGGTTTAAGCAAAATCGCATCCGGAATGCCGATTTTTCCAATGTCATGCATAGGAGAAGCACTGTAGAGAAGACGTATCTGCTCCTCATCGAGTCCACAAAGTTCACCCAATAATTGTGCGTATTTTGCAACACGACGAACGTGATTGCCTGTCTCATGGGATCTTGTCTCACCTACTTCACCGAGCGAAGAGAGTATTTCGTGCTGCGTTTGCCAAATCTCCTCGTTTAGATCAAAGAGTTCGGTAATATCGTGGCTGATGCTGATATATTCAATAATTTGTTCGAATTCATCCAAAATCGGTTTGATTGTCGTATCGGTGATGTAGTGGTTTCCATCTTTTTTGAGATTTTTGATTATACCTTGCCATGTTTTTCCGGAACGGATTGTTTGCCAAAGTTCTTCATAAAATTCAGAATTAATTTCAGGATGTTGCAGTAGTTTGTGACCATCCTGTATCACTTCATCATGAGAGAATCCGCTGATTTTTGTGAACAATTCATTGGTATAAATAATATTTCCGTATAAATCGGTTTTGATCACGATAGACGAAACATCAACGACTTCTTTGTACTGTTCGAGCAATGTGGTTTGATGTAATAAATCTTGTTGCAGATGGAGTGTGAATTCACGCACCGTGCGTTCATTATAGAGATTATTGACTACTTCAAGCAAGACACGAACGATTTGTTCCGATTGGATAGGTTTTAAGAGGAATTGAGCAACGCCAAGGTTGATAAGTTCTAAGAGATAACTGCTCTCTTCACACGCAGATGTAACAATGAAATGTTGTTCCGGATAGATCTCTTTTATACTGCGAATCATAATGACACCGTTCATTTCAGGCATCAAGATGTCGGTAATTACAATATCAACAGGGTGCTGTTGAAACAGATCCAGCCCTTCTCTTCCATTCGATGCAATGATAACTTTTTCAAAAATACCTTCAAGCAAGAGCGATATATTTTCTCGAATGAGCGGTTCGTCTTCGACATAGAGGACACTCATATCTTTAGCATGTTTTGAAAGATGCTGAATCATTTCTCTAAATTGCATTGAATTCCTTCACACGGGATTGTAATCGTGAATGTTGTCGTCTTTTCTATACTGGCGGCTTCAATATGTCCATCACAATGATCTTCAATAATGATTCGGCTCATATATAGTCCCAATCCGGTTCCATAAGTTTCATTTTTTGTTGTGAAATAGGGACTGAAAAGTTTGTAGAAGATCTCTTTTGGTATCCCTCCACCGTTATCGCGGATTGATATGATACAAGAGTTATCCTTTTGAAGTACATGGATGACGATTTCACCGCGCATAATGCCGTTATCCATAAATGCATCCATTGCATTTTTCAGTAATACTAGAATCACTTGAAGCAGCTCGTTGCGATATGTATATAAAACAGGATTGCATGATTGTTCCATATCAATGTAGATGGAGTGATTTTTTAAGGTGTGGTCGATCAAATTAAGGGCATTTTTTATCAACGATAATACATAAAAGCGCTCTTTTGGTTTATCCGGTCGGAAAAAGTCTCGATAATCGGAGATTGTTTGTGAGAGATGGGCGCTTTGCTGCTCGATTTTTACGAGGTTATCGACAAAGTCATTATCAGCCGTTTCGCTAATCATTGCTTTTAGGCGCATTTGAGTTGTAATGGCATTGATAATAGCCAAAGGCTGCCGCCATTGGTGCGCGATCATGGAGATCATTTCTCCCATTTGAGCTTGTCGTGCATGTAGGGCAAGAAATTTTTCTTCTTCGACTTTTTGTGTTATATCTCTCGAAATCATTACGATTCTGTTTTCACCATTGAGTGTAAACGGAGAAAATGAACATTCGACAATCTTGATTCGGTTTGGATCGGTACGTAGTCTAAATGTACATCGTTTTGAGATGAACTCGCCATTAACAGCGGCTAAAAGGTAATTTTCAAATAAATCATCTTTGCATTCGATTTCATATACCGTATCAAAAATAGACTCGTCGATGAAGGTTTCTCGTGACATATCAAAGAGTCTGAGTGCTAAATCGTTGCAATCGACAACGATATTATTATGTAAGATAACGATTGACTCTTCAATCGCACCCACAACGGTACGATAAAACTCTTCACTCTCTTGAAGCTGCTCTTGAGCGCGTCGTATTTCAGTGATATCTTCTCCTGAACTCAATAAACCTATTATTTTCCCCGATTCATCTTTCAAAACACGGTTTCGCCATGCGATTAGCCGTTCTTCACCGCTTTTGGTTCGTATCGGATTTTCATTGTACTCAAATCTATCGTTTGCATTTTGTATCATATGAAGTGTGATATTGCGAAGCTGTTCATGGATTCTTTGTGGAATAAACAGATCGAAAAAATTTTTGCCGATCGCTTCTTCAGCGCTATAGCCAATGATTTCGCATCCTCTGCGGTTTATCAGTTGTATTTTGAAGTGTATATCCAGAACCAAAACCATCACTTCAACGATGTCGAGATAGCCGTGAGCTTTATTTTTTTCATTTCTCAGGTTTTCGGTGGAGCGTTTGAGGAGTAAACGTTTTTTGAGCAACTCGACAATGATAAGCGCCATAAACAAATACATGATAAGCCCAAGCATCGCGAATAAAATAGGATATAAACTATTATTGCGTGCATCAAAATCCGAAGTGCTTGAGTAATAGATATGCCATGCCTGTCCGCCTACGTTAATAACTCTATGTGCATGATGTTCGGAAGTATAGGGGGATGTTTTTTGAGATTTATATAGGAGATTATTTTCGTCTCTTTTTGCTCCGTCATAAATTTCAATATTCATGATGGCATCATGGCTAAAATTGGCTTTGATAAAATCGCCCATTCGAAACGGAGCATAGACATATCCCAACAACTCTTTGCGACGATTTTCGAGAGTATTTATATTCGTATCTTCTGCATAATAGGGAAGATACATCAAAACACCGGCTTGGATATCTTTTTTGTCAATTTCCTGCACAAGAGTCACTTTGCCTGATAAAGCAGGTTTACCGGTGTCTCTTGCCCGTTCCATCGCCTCACGGCGAACCGGTTCCGAAAACATGTCGTATCCGATGGCGGCTTGGTTACGTTGATCGAGCGGTTCTAAATAGATGATAGACGTATAAAGATCTCTTTGCCCTTTCGGTTTGATTTCAAAGGATGCATATCCTTCACGGTGGATTTTATCTAGGGTTGAATCGAGCTTGGATGGGGGGATAACCATAGAATAACCCATTCCCTGAATTCCAGGACAATAACGCTTTAAATTGATCGATTTGACAAAACGGTACCAATCGGTTCGAGTAACATCATCACTCGCTTCGAAAAAGCCGACACCGCTATGGAGCGTGTTTTCGTACTCTTGGAGACGGTTTTTGAGTGTTGAAGCTTCTTGATTGACATAATGTTCGAATTTGTTTTGTGCTTGGTTAAAAAAATAGCGCTCAGAAAAATACCAAACACTGACAATAATGAGGATGGAGAAGAAAAAACTAAAAAATGAGAAATAATGGCTGAGGATGAATTCATTTCCAGCGATTTTATCATTTAACACGATCCTTAATCGCGTATAGATTCGTTTGAGACGAATCAAACTAAGATTAAAAAAAGTCAATGTCGCCACCGTCATCAGCTAAATCTGGGCGAATAATACCGATAATCTGTTGGATACTGAGCGTGGTTGGCTGATGGATATGATGGATATTTTTCATTGCCATGCTTTCTATCGAAAAACGTTTGACGTAGAGACTCAAATCGATACAGATAGCATCAAAAAGTGAGAGAATCTGATCGGGTTTTGTGTCGAGTTTTAGAATGAACTCTTTTTCATCTTCAATCACTGAGGCCAGCTCTTCGAGACTTTTTGCCAATGGATCTAAAAATGGGGTGTAATGGTACAAAATATTGGCAAGTTTTCCAATGTCTTCACGTACGGTGTGAATATAGCGGACCTCTTTATCGGTCACATATCGAGAGAGTTGATCGGGGATTTCTCCTAAGATATCAACCATCTCTTCGGTATCATCATTGAGAAAAACAACTTTTTCATTTTCACACTCTTCGTCTTTTGCGAAATATTCTTGGAGCATTTGTGATTGATCAGTATGATTGGTTTGAGCATAGAGCTTTTCAATCTGTTCGTTTTTAATCTCAACGGTGCGGAGATGTTGCATCAGTTTCGTCACAATCTTTTTATATTTTTTATGCTCTTCGTTTAACTCTTCAAAAAGCTGTGCATTCAGATTTTGTGCTGCCGCATCACGACATACTGGATAGATGATTTGTAAAAGCTCATTCATATTAATCGGTTTGAGAATGAATGTACTGACTCCATTACGCATCATATTGATTAATATGTCTGATTCGTCGTGTGCAGAAATAGCGATAATCTTTTGTTCAGGATTGATTTCGCGGATATGAGCAATCATCTCAATCCCGTTGATTTTCGGCATATTGATATCGGTAATGACGATGTCATATTTTTCGTCATTGTATTTTTTGAGCCCCTCTTCTCCGTTATTGGCTAAGTCTACTTTGGCAAACAGGAGTTTAAAAATTTCAGCGGTCTCTTCACGTACGGTATCATTGTCCTCAACGTAGAGCAACGACAAATCTTGCGAAAACGTTTTTACATCTTTTGGCGATATCATTTCTCATATCCTAGAGTTTTAATTTTATAATCATAGAGGTATAAAGTCATAAAAAAATCACAGCGTTCAAATAGAAGCTAAAATACCTTGTGCGATCTGATCTAACGGCAATTGTTTCTCCACTGCACCGATGTCATAAGCAACTTTTGGCATACCGTATACCACACAACTTTCTTCGTTTTGTCCGATGGTTTTCGCTCCGGCATTACGCATTGCCAAAAGACCACGTGCCCCATCAGCTCCCATTCCTGTGAGAATAACGCCGATGGCATTGGCTCCGGCAATTTTCGCAACGGAGTTGAGCAAGACATCGGCTGATGGTCTATGGCCTGAAATCTTTTCACCGCTCCCGATTTCCACATAGTATCTGGCCCCGGATCGACGTACCACCATATGATAATCGCCAGGAGCAATAAGAACAACTCCCGGTGTGATCGAATCACCGTTACGGGCTTCACGCACTTCCATCGCACACAGAGAGTTTAATCTCTCTGCAAAGGGGCCTGTGAAATTGGCCGGCATATGTTGTACGATGACCGTTCCAGGGGCATTTCGAGGCAGTCCGATCAATACATCTTTGAGCGCTTCCGTACCACCTGTCGATGCACCGATAGCTAAGATTTTATTGGTTGTTTCAGCTAACGAAGTAGCATTCGCTTGTCTCATGTCTTGTAGAATGTGTTGACGTACTTTTGCTTTTGAAGCTAATTTGATTTTAGTGAGCAGTTCTTCTCGCATTTCATCTTTGCCATCATAGATATGCGAGTGGGGTTTACCGACAAAATCTACTGCACCCGCTTCGAGTGCTTCAAGCGTTGTTTTTGCACCTGATTGGGTAAGTGATGAGACCATAATGACCGGTAGAGGCATATAGTGCATCAGCCGTTTTAAAAAGGTGATCCCATCCATACGAGGCATTTCGACATCCAAACAGATGACATCCGGTTTCAGTTCAACGATCTTATCACGTGCTACAAATGCATCAGACGCTGTTGCGACCACTTCAATAGAGGGATCACTTTCTAAGATTTCACGCAATACTGCACGAGCAGTTGCACTGTCATCCACAATTAAAACACGTATTGCCATTTTATAGTCCCTTATAGCTCAGTGCGGGTAGCGTATTTCATCAAAACTTTTCCCCGTTCCAGATTAAATTGTATTTTACGTCCAGTTTGCCCTCCGACATCTTCTGCGATGATAGGGATACGATACTCTTTGAGGATCTCTTTGGCAACCAAAATATTTTTTTCACCGATCATCATTGTTTCTGAAGCTCCGATATTTAGAGAAGCACCTCCGAAAATTTTGGCTTCCATCGTTTTGGATGAAGATCCTCTGGCTATCATTTGTTCGATCATTTTCGGGATGGAGATATTGCCGAATTTCGGTGATTGGAGCCCGTTTCCGTTCCAAAAAGGGAGAAGATAATGATTCATCCCCCCTATTCCCAATTTACTGTCATAGAGGCACACTGATACGCATGATCCAAGCACTGTAGAGATAGCGGATGGGGCTTTATCAATATGAATCTGTCCTACATGGATAAATGTTGAATTTCCTTGTATCATTAGAGTTCTATTGCACCCTCAAACGATTCAAACAAGAACTCGTTGGAACCGCAGGCATCTGAACATGCTTGTTGTCTTTGAATCGGTAACGTAACGCTAAAGGTTACACTGGATGAATCAACATCATAATCGATGTTCCCCTCCATTCTTTCACAAAACTCACGTGCGATACTAAGTCCAAGTCCCAAGCCGTGTAACCCTTCCATGCCATGGGCAAAGCGGGTAAATATCTGGGGTTTGAACTCCACATTGGGTGCTTTACCTTGGTTTTTTATAGCAAAAACAACTTTCTCATCGACCGTTGTTATTGTAATATTTACCGTAGCATTGGAATCTCCATAATCACAGGCGTTGGCGATTACATTTTTGAGAATAAGATAGAGCTTTTTTGGATCAGATACAATCTTGTCTTCCAGAGTACTTTCAACACTGATAGTTAAATTTTTACGTTTGAGTTTATATTTGAACCCTGATGTCACTTCATCTATTAATGTCACCGGATCAACGGTTGCGTAGGTTACATCAACCATACCGCTTTCGATTTCAGCTGCTGCGACAAGATTTTCTATACGGGATTCTAAAAGGAGCACCTCTTCGTGTGCTAATTCAAAGATTCCATAACGCGGATCGTCTGATGGCGGCATGAGATGAGGTATCATCCCTAAAAGTGCAGTCATCGGATTGTTCAGTTCACTCGCGATCAGAGACAAAAAATGAGATTTTGCCCTTTCACTTGCCATTAATTGTTTGTTGATTTCGAGAAGTTTTCGGCTTAGAAAAGCGACTTCGTTATTTTCAATGGTGCTCATTGTGATACTTCCATAGTTTTGATGCGTTCCGATTCACGTTGAAATTGATGAATCATTGTCGTAACTGCATTGGATTTTTGAAGAAGAGAACGATTTTCGGTATGAAAATTAATTCCCATTTTTTGCATTTGACTTACCTCTTCTGAAGTATTTTGAATTAACGATTTTAGTTGGGAAAAAATCCCTTCAAATCCAATGGTCTCATTGTCGTTGCTGGCTGCTTCGATCAATCCATAGACTTGTATATATCCCAAATACATTACCTGTTGTTCTAATTGTTCTAACTGGTTAAGACTCTCTTGGATAAAGCAGTCCATTTTTTGGTGTAACGTATCAAGCTTTTGATTATAAAGTAATACCAATGAGACCAATGTATCGAGGTTTTCACTCAGTTCTTGGATAGAGGTATCGTTTTTTTTCTGAATCGTCTCTTGGATAAAATAGGTCACCATTTCAATCTGAATACGTAGTGAAGAAACGGTAAAGATAAACTCATTCAATGTGTCGGAGAGAGAAAGCGCCAAGGTATGAATGTGTTCGATGAGTCGATCATTTTCTTTGGCATTGACGCGAATATCACTGGCCAAAACACCGAATGTTTCGCCTCCCGAAGAGACTTTGTAGGATGCTACCGATGCGTTGAGTGAGAGAAATACAATGTCGCGAGCGAGGTATCTCAGTAAAATACCTTTGGTTTCAAACATCGATTTCACCTCTTCAAACATCTCGATTTTTTCAAACCATTGCTCGTATCGCTGCATCAACGTTTGGCTGTAATTCAAGAGGATTTTGAGTGTGATACATAAGGGGGAAGAGGAGTGAAATGCTTCAAAATTATCGGATTCTACATCCGATAAAAGTTTTTTACGTTCATTTAATTCGGATAGAAGCGCACTGGACATGAAATGATCATATCCGCTGAATCCCACTTCTTGGAGTAACTCTAACATCAAAGGTTCACTCGATTCCATTCCACCCTTGCTTTCAGCGATGAGGAGTTTAAAATAGAGCTCTCGAACGGTAGTAAAAATAGGAGAATTTGGTTTGATACGGATTGAAACATAGCGTTCTCCCAGAGGAAAGACTGCCGCTAATACCCAATAAAATCCCCCCTCTTTTGTTTTGTTTTTGACATAAGCTACGATGGGATTATCATTTTTCAAATGATCCCACAGGGTCTTAAAAACCACTTTTGGCATATCATGATGACGAATGATATTATGAAATTGTCCGATCAATTCTTCTTTTTGATAGCCGCTGATCCGTACAAATACCTCGTTTCCTGAGAGGATTGTACTTGCATAATCGGTTATGGAGAAAAAAAGTTCATGAGTATCGAATTTTGCTTCTTTCATCGTTACGGCGCAGCCTCTATTTTCCACTATTGATCCCTTATAAACGTTGATAAATTGACGAACCGATCAGTTTTAGTGTATCACGATGGCTTGTCAATGATTCGGAACTCCCTAAAAACAAAGGAGCCCCTTTTGGCAATAGAGTAGTAAATCTCCCTATGAGTTCCTGTCGGGTCGGGTCATCAAAGTAGATCATTACGTTTCGACAAAAAATCATGTCAAATCTGTTTTTGAAAAAAAACGGATCGGTGACGAGATTGTAAAGACGAAACATCACTTTTTCTCTAAGATGATATGTGATTTGGTAGCTTTCTCCTCGTTCGCTTTGGACTTTGTCAAATGCTTTGCGAATCATATCGGGAGAAAGCGATTGCACTGTTTTTGCATCGTATTCCCCTTTGATCGCTTTTGAGAGAACTTTATGCGAAATATCGGTAGCGAGGATTTTGATATCCCACTGTTCAAAATCACTTAAATGGTGTTGTAAAAACATCAAAATAGTATAGGGTTCTTCTCCGCTGGAACACCCAGCTGACCATATACGGATCTTTTTTTCCCGTTTGGAAGCGATGAGTCCCGGTAGATAGCTCTCCAGCCACTTCCACTGGGCACTTTCTCGGAAAAATGAGGTAACGTTTGTCGAAATCGCACTGACAAAAAAAGAGAGTTCTTCTCCGCTTTCATCAGCAATGAGATAGTTGTAATAATCTTTGAAATTCGAAAGACCCAATTGATTGAGCCGTTTGTTCAATCGCCCTTTGACTAGTGTTGTTTTTTGAGCGGAAAGAGCGATCCCTACTCTCTCATAGATATAGCTGCGAAAGAGTTCAAACTCTTCTTGTCGAAGTTCGATTTCAACCATGAACAGCCTCAATCATAGGACGGAGTTCATCGACATTGAGGATCAATGCTATGTCACCGCTTCCGAGTATCGCTCCACCGGAGATTTCACGCTGTTTCGCGAGGGCTTTGCCCAGTGGTTTGATAACCACCTGCTGTCTACCTACGAGCTCATCTACCATTACTGCGATTCGTCCCGCTTCAGTTTCGACGCACACTAAAATACCCTCCCACGGTTCAATCCGATCGGTTGTGAGTTCAAATACATCACTGAGCCGGATGACAGGAATATGCTGACCCCGTAAACTGACAAATTCACCTTGTCCTTTGACAACATGGACAATATCACGTTCCGGTCGAAAGGACTCAACAACGCTCAATGTCGGAATGATATAGATTTCGCCTGCGGCTTGTACCAGCATACCATCAATGATGGCCAAGGTAAGAGGCAGAACCATGGAAAATGTTGTCCCTTCCCCCTCTTTTGAATCGATTTCGATTTTACCCCGAAGTTTTTCGATCGATGTTTTTACAACATCCAATCCGACTCCGCGACCCGAGAGATCACTGATCGCATCGGCGGTAGAGAACCCCGGCTGCATAATCAAACCGAAGATTTGGGAATCGGTGAGATTCTCATCTCCCGTAATAATACCTCGCTCAATCGCTTTTTTGAACACTTTCTCTTTATTGATGCCACGTCCATCATCACTGACACTGATAACAATACTTCCGCTTTTGTGATAGGCGCGAAGGGTGATATTCCCCTCCTCTTTTTTACCGACGCTGAGACGTTCTGCCGCATTGGCTTCCAAACCATGATCGATCGCATTTCGTATGATATGGATTAATGGATCAGAGAGGCTGTCGATCATCGTTTTATCAATCTCTGTCTCTTCTCCCAATACATGTAGATGGAGTTCTTTTCCTGTTTTTTTAGAGGTGTCACGCACCACACGTTTCATTTTATCAAATGTATCTCGAATCGCAACCATACGTAAACTCATGACACGATCTTGAATCCGTTTGGTGATCTTTGAAAGCGTTTCAATCGTTCGATTGATCGATTCATCTTCGATGGATCGGATTTTATTGTTTTGTGCAATAAAGTTTTGTGCAATCACCAGTTCTCCGACAGAGTCAAACAACTCATCTAATTTGAACGTATCGATACGAATCGTTGATTTAGCCGAGATCACAGTCGAGCTAGGAGTATTCGTCTCATTTTTTTCTTCTTTTTGCGGAGTTACACTGATTGGTGATGAGGGTTCAATAGGTTGTTCCATAACCGGCAGTGCTATAGGTACAATCTCATGGATACGATATTCATGATCAAAAAGGTATTCAAAATTTTCTGCTATATCATCATAACTTGAGACTGTTAAAACAAGAATGACGACATTCTTTATAGTGTTTTCATCATGCTTAAATTCATCAAGCGGTGGAATGTTTTGCATATCGAAAAAACTCTCAATTGCTAGAGCACGTTCACCCAAAAGTTTTAAAAACAGCAGATGATCAAATCCACGTTTATAACAATCTTCATCGAGGGTTAAATCAATTCGATAGAGACAAGCCCCATCAGCATTGGGTGTAGTTTGAAGTTTCTGTATGCACTGAACAATCATATTATCAGAGGAGTCATCAAATCCGAATTCTGAAGCCAAATCATTCAATTGCATTGGTTCTTCAGATATTTGTATAGAGTTTTGCGGTGATTTTTTTGAATACATCAGCGCTTTGATCTTATCCAGACATTCGGCATAACCTGTCGGAAGATTCGGCAGAGCATCAAGCTCACACTCCATTACCTCTTTGATAACGTCTACACTGCCGACAAAAAGTTCAAGATGCTCGGGTTCTATCACTTCATGCGTATTTCGGTAATGGTCAAGAACATCTTCAAAATGGTGAACAAACTCACCCAAACGGGTAAATCCGAATGCATTGGCATTGCCTTTTAACGTATGCACACCGCGAAAGATCTCGTTGAGTAAATCAAAATCGGTTGAATTTTCTTCGAAACGGAGAATATTGATGTCTAGCTTTTCAATAATTTCTCCAGCTTCTTCGATGAAAATAGCTTTGACTTGTTCTTGTTTAGTCATAATGTATCCAATGAATGGTTCCATACGTTCCGGATCGGTATTCCCCTTTGTCTAAAAAAGGGATAACGATCTCTCGACGTGTTTTTTTTAAGCTCATTAATAAAGCTAAAAGGGCACTACTTTTCAATTCTCCCCCCTCTCCTATTTCGATACGATCGATGTAGTCGATACGTGGGCGGACAAACGCTTCGAACTCTTTAATCTCATCTATTCCCATCGATAAATCGATGGTAAGAGCGTCTCCGTCGAATTCCATTTAAAACTCTTTCAGATCGTCTTCAGAGAGCGGGAAAACATCACTCGCTTTTTGCGCTGTAGGGATCGCTTTACGTTGAGGCTGCATCGTTGGACGACTGGCAATGGAAGGATTCGGATCGAGATGGTGCAGGTTCATTTTTTTAACGGCATGAACCGGCGTATCATTTTGCATTCCAACCATCGCTGCAAGAATACGAACCGTTTCCATCATAGAGGTTGCTTGTGCATTTAGCTCTTCGGCTGCTGCTGCTGCTTCTTCGGAATTGGCCGCTACTTGTTGTGTCACTTGATCGACTTGTCCCATAGCCTGGTTGATTTGACTCATACCTTCTGCTTGTTCTTTCCCTGCGATTGCGATTTCCCCGATGAGATCGGATACTTTTTTCGATTGTTCAACAATCTCTTGGAATGAGGTATGCGTTGCAAGGGCGATTTCATTCCCCTCTTTTATCTGTCCGACAACTTCTTCAATGATTACGGAAGTCTCTTTTGCTGCGGATGCCGCACGTTGCGCCAAATTACGAACTTCGTCTGCTACTACAGCGAATCCTAGACCGTGTTCACCCGCACGAGCTGCCTCAACAGCTGCATTGAGCGCCAAAAGATTGGTTTGAAATGCGATTTGATCAATCGTTTTGATGATTCCTGAGATTTTTGCTGCCGATTCGGTGATCGAATGCATCGATTGGGAGAGTTGCTCCCCTTTTTCATATCCGTTACGCGCTGCATCGTTGGCATTTTTTGCCAAAATATCTGCTTGTCGTGCGTTATCGACATTTTGAGTGTTGATTGCGGTGCTCTCTTCGAGTGTCGCACTCACCTCTTCGACGCTGCTTGCCTGCTCACTCGCACCTTGTGCCAAGGAAGAGGACGAGGATGCCACTTGATCCGATGCTGAGGTGATTTGCATTGCACCATCTCGGATAGAGGTCACGCTTGATGTGATAGAACGGGTGATTGAGCGAATGATCAACATTGAAAGTGTAATTGAAATACCAAAAGCGATCAATACGATCATAACGGTCATCTGTACCGCAGAATTTGCATCATTTTGTGCAATTTTAACGGCTTCATCCGCTGTTTCAGTATTGATTTTAGCGATGGCATCCATCGATTCGAATGCCGCAGTACGGATATCGCGGCTACTATTGATGAAAATATCGATTTGGTCAAAGTAAGCTTTGAGTGCTACCGGATCAGCTGTTTTAGACATTGGAATGAGCACATTTGATTGCAATTGCAGGCTCATCTCTTTCCATTTGCCAAAATTCTCTTCAAATTTTTTCCACTCAGCAGCTTCTTCAGGTGTTTGTGGAAGCGGAGCATAGATTTTTAGCCCTTTTTCGTATCGATCAAATCCTTTGGTCATACGTTCTACCGCATCTTGGAGTTTTGAACTTATTTTCGGATCTCCATCAAGCCCTCGAACACGGTTTTGTTGGATAACAACTTGGTTGATACCGATACGCATCTCCATGATTCCTACAATAGATGGGACTTTAACCCCTCCCACGACATGAATACTTTCGTTCCATTTTTGGGTTGTGTTGTACCCTAAAAAACCTAGAAGTGTTAATGCGATCATCATAACGGCAGTTAAAAGAATCAACTTGCTTTGCAGTACCATGTTTTCTAACCAGTTCATCTTATTCTCCTTGAATGTGTGTTTGTTGAATTTGTTCGATACCAATGAGTTCATCGGCTTCAAAAAGCTTTAAAACATCCAAAATCATGATTACTTTCTCATCTATTTGTGCAATTGAACAAATAAAATCTGAATCGACATGACTGCCGAATTTTGGCGGTTCACTCAGATTAGCACTGTCGATACTTGCTACCTCTTCGACACGATCAACGATAAACCCGATATTGACTTTTTCCACTTCTACGATGACGATAGCCGTATGCATATCTTCATTTTTAGGTTCCATCCCAAAACGCAGGCGCGTATCAACGACAGGGATTATCGATCCTCTTAGGTTGATAACTCCGCGCATATACTCAGGTGTTTTTGGAACGTTGGTCACTTTCATAATGGCGATGATCTCTTTGATACGATCAATCGCGATGCCGTATTGTTCCTCACCTAGAAAAAACGTTAGATACCGTTCTCTTCTAGACTGGGTTTTAGAGTGTTCCATATCAGACTCCTAATACCATTTTGATTGATTTGACAAGTTTCTCATCATTGAAAGGTTTCACCATCCATCCGGTAACACCGATCTCTTTTCCTGTCATTTTCATTTGTTCAGAACTTTCGGTAGTTAGGATAATGATTGGTTTGGTTTTATAGCGATCATCCGATTTGATTGCGCGTGCGAGTTCAAGACCATTCATTTCGGGCATGTTGACATCACTGATTAAAAGGTCAAAATTTTCACTGCCGTTTTGAAGCGCTCCTAATAGTTCCATAGGGTTCAAATACGATTTGAATTCAATAGATCCACTGCCAATAAGCCCATCCAAAGCGAGCTCTGCCGTTGCAACAACAGCTCTCGAATCGTCTACGATAATCACTCTTTTACCCATTTTATATTCTCCTGGTTGTGTGGTTTAAAAAAAATCGATTTCATCATCATCGGTCATGATCATTTTGTTTCCGACGATTTGTTCAATTTGCATACATGAACTAAAAAACGAACTATCCAAATAATGGATATCTGTTGCATCTTGCAATGAAAATATATGTTCCCTCCATGATGTAAGATCGCTCCATAAATGCTTAACAAGCATTATTAACGTATTTAATTTCCTGTGATCAGCTAGGATCTCATTTGCATTTTCTTTGATAAATGTATTTAACGATGAAAGCGCATACGACAAAGTTTTAAACTCTGCAAGATTGTCGATAGCTTTCACATAAACTTCCATTATTCCGTTTGTAAATCGATACAGATTTTCCAAAGAGGGTTCGTTATGAACCTTATGAAGAATTTGGCTCCACTCTTCTTCATAATATTGCAGATTATGGATCCCTTTTAGGACATTTTGGTCTAGGCTGCTGATATATTCAGGGGCTGTGATCTTTTGGACAAAACTTTGACGTAGAAGTAGTTGTTCATTTGTATCGATAATACGCATGTTTTTATTCGTTTGTATCTTTTTGCCCTCTGCAATCTTCGAACGCTAAAAATTGCATTTGTATTACAATTTTTAATTTCATTCTCTCGAATTGCAAGAAGTTTAATATCAAAAAATCACAAAACAATCTCAAAGTATTGTTTTGGAAGCTGAATTACAAAATTATTACACTATCGATGCGAAAGAGAGTC
The DNA here is from genome assembly GCF_002633015.1 of Sulfuricurvum sp. PD_MW2. Classification (GTDB taxonomy): domain Bacteria; phylum Campylobacterota; class Campylobacteria; order Campylobacterales; family Sulfurimonadaceae; genus Sulfuricurvum. The sequence continues at coordinate 19,189 of NZ_NSIU01000020.1, forward strand.
TTATCCAAAAACGAGAGGTAAGACTAAAGAGAGTGATGAAGAGGAAAACGGAGTTTGAATGATACACCCGTATCCGTATTTTGGACGGTAATAGTACCTTGACAGTGTTCTTCGATGATTGTTTTACTCATATACAATCCTAATCCGGTGCCGTTTTCTTTTTTGGTAGAGATATAAGGTTCAAAAAGTGTATCGATGATTTCAACTGCGATTCCGCCTGCGTTGTCATCGACTTGGATTAAATTATAGCCATTATATTGATCGGTTGTGATTTTGATCGTTGGGTTATGAATTGATCGTTCTTCGAACGCATCTTGGGCATTCTTGATAAGATTGAGTACAACTTGAATGAGCTCATTTTCATACGTAGTGTATTCTTTGTCATGTGCATGTTCGATTTGAATTTGGATATTTTTATTCATCAGTGTATGTTCAACAAGCTCAAGCGTTTTTTTGATAATCGTAGAATTTTTTGTTTTAACCATTTGCTTATCGGGTTTGAAAAAGTCTTTGAAATCGGTAATGGTCTGCGAGAGATGTTGAATTTGTATCTCTACATCATCAAAACTTTTGAGAATATCATCAATACTTGAGCGTTCAAGCATAATATTGATTTTTTGGCGGCTCATTAATGCGCTCATAATGGTCAATGGTTGGCGCCATTGATGGGCAATCATGCTGAGCATCTCACCCATTTGTGCCTGACGAGTCTGCATGAGAAATAATCGATCTTTCATGTTTCGTTCTGTTACGTCATCTTGGATGGTGACGAAATTAATGATCTTGTCTTCGTCATTAATGATCGGAAAAATAGTACACTCACAGTCTCTCATATCACCATTTTTCATTCGATTAATGATTGTGCCGCGCCAAAAAGATCGTTTTTTATGGATGGTATTCCATAAATCCTCATAAAAAGTTTTCGGATGAATTCCGGAGTTGAATAAACTCATTTTTTGTCCGATCAATTCTGTATTGAAATAGCCGGTTAGTTTCGAAGCATGCGTATTGGCGTATTCAATGATCCCATCAGGATCGGTAATAATGGTTGATAGAGGAATCTGGTTTACGACCTGAGATAGACGATTAATGATCTCTTCGGTCCGTTTTATCTCGGTGATATCTTGTATGGTTCCGGAAAATTTTTGCCGGTCATCTTCCCAAAACACTTCCGCACGCTGATGTACGAGGCGAATGTTGCCTTTGGCAGTGATAATTCGGTGTGTTACGTCGTAATACCGTTCCCCTTTGAACGCTTTTTCGACGGCATGATGAATGAGATCGGTATCATCAGGATGGAGATGGGCAAAAAACCACTCATTATCTATCGCTCTCGAAAACGGTTCCATCTCATAAATACGATACGTTTCAGCAGACCAGATTATATTGTTGCTGACACTGTCGTATTGCCAGCTTCCTACATGTGAGATTTGTTGCGCCTTATTGAGTTTCTCTTCATTATTTTTGAGATTTTCATACAACAGTGCATTTTTATAAATAATAATGGCTTGAGCCAAAAGCAATCGTAATGTTTGAAGGGAATTAGAGTCTAATGGGGTAGATATCTCTTGATTTTCAAGATAGAGAATACCAAGTATTTCCCCTTCGATCAGGACTGGTATGGCCATAGATGATGCGGGCTTATTAGCAATAAAATAAGGATCATACTGAAATTTTCCGCTATCAGCTGGGCTATTTTGAAATACTTTATGTTTGGTCTCAATCGCTTCGCTAATAAAAAGGAGAGGCAAGAAACCTGTCTCATGGAAGAGTATGTGATGCAGTTCAATATTTTCGGTTCTAAAATAGATTTGTGCACTTGTATAAAAAGAGTTCTCTTCTTTTAAGATCAAGACACCTTTGCTGGCAGTTGCATTCTCCAAAATAATTTGCATCAATGTTTGAAGAAGTTGTTTTTTTTCCATGCTTTGGGAAAGTGCATAGAATGATTTGAGCAAGCTGCGATAATTCGAAGGTTCAGAACGCAAGAGTGAACTGTTTGATGAATAGCCAAACTCTTCTACAGGTTGTGATCGGTTGAACCGGAGTTGATCTTTGATACGTTCAGCGGCACCGTAAGCACCCCACTGATTTAGCCCTACAAGTGCTTCATTAAAATAAAATTGGCTGAGATCCTCAAAATTTTTGGATTTCCAAAAACGTCCTGTACATGCAGCACTCGCAGCAATGGCAAATGGATTGGCCATTTTTCTTGCTTCGTTTAGCGCTGCATCGTAATATTTAGCAACATCCCAATAATTTTTTGCATTTTTTGCGCTTTTAGCTCGAATGAGTAATTTCCAAAATTTAAACTCTTTGGGCGATGAGACAGCGTAGTTCTCACACTGTTTCAAATCTTTCTGCAGTATCAATGTCTCATCGTATGTAAGCGGGCTCGATTTACCGAGTAGAAGAAGTGCACGAAGCGGATGAAGTCTCAGTTTTGGAAACATGATCACTTCATTGGCATCAGTATAGATATAACGGTGAAGATATTCCAATCCTAGATCTATTTCTCCCTCTATCCAGCATGTTTGTGCTTTAATGATTCCATACCATGCTAAAGCGGGGTAAAACTTCTCTTTTTCCCATAGACTAATCGCCGCTTGTTCATGAATGTCATCGTGGTTATCTTTGTCTTGCCAGACTCGAATCGTAGATTGGAGTATCTCAAAAATCGCGATCATTTTTTTATCGCCTGAATTGAGAAGAAAATTAGATTCATTTCGCATATTTTCTTGCAGTGTTTCTAGCGAATTTCCTGAGAGATAATCGCTAAAATGCATTAAAAAATTGGCCCATGTTCCAAAAACAATATCGCCATTCATTTTTGATTGGTGAAGACTTTTTTGATACAAAGATAGATTATGTGTAAAGGGCTTAGTATAAGGGCTAATAAAATTTGCCATAAAATTGTATATCTTAGGAAGCATCGACACATCGGCAAATTTTTGATTGAGTTTCAATGCAAACTCACCAAAACGATAGGCCTCTTTGTATCGACCTTCGCTGATCATCTGAGCTCCATAGAGTACATAACCGAAAGCAGAACCGCTTGTATGTCCATAGCGCAAAGAGATATCGATAATGGATAGATAGGCCCATTGCATTAATTCAATATTCGCAAGATAATAAGCAGCTTCCCAATATTCGACTAAAATAGAAATGATGTGTTGCTTGGATCTAACGGTAAGATTTGGACGCGCAGTTATTATATCGGTGTGATGCTTCTTGAGATGATGTTGAATGCTCTCTTTGAGTTGAATGACCGTTTGAACAATTTGATTGGCATCACAAGAGGCTGCAATACCAAATTGATTGAGCAATCTATTTCCAAACAATAAGAGATCCTCAAACCCTTCCCCTTTTGTGACACATAAATCTTTAAAAAGTGTAAAACAGATTGTCATTTCCGTTGTTGTACGGGATTCATGAATCAATGTTTGTAAGTAGGAATGCGCCTCTTGATGGTGGGTATTGAGATAAAAGATTTTAATTCGAATCACTTTGAACGCAAATTGATCTGCTAGTGTGAGGAGATATATTTTCTCTAATGCACTGTTTGTTTCCAGAGCACGTAATTGACTCAAAGCTAACGCATAGGAGCCGCTCATGAGCATTTCATTGAGTGCGATGAGGTTCAGTTTTAAACTCTTTTTATCCCACTCTTTTTTTGCGAAACCGTTATTGAGATGCGATACGATATTGATGATGTCAGTGTATGTACCTGTTTTGTAGAGATTTTCGAGAAATTTTCCTATTGTTTGATGTATTTGTACTAATGAAGCGACAGGTATTGATTGGATGATATGGTTTTGTATAATATCGTGAGAGAATTGATAATAACCATTATAAATTTCAATAAATCCTTTGGATTCAAGATTCAACATAATGGATTTTGGATATTTTAGAGTTTTCATCAATCGAAATGTCAGTTCAGTATCAAATCGGCTTCCGAGAAGAGAAAGATAGTATAAATAGTATTGTTCGCTGTGATTTAGCTCAGAAAATTTTGTATGAATGATCTCAGAGATATTAACAATCGAACTGTAGCTGGAAATATGCTCAAGATCAAAAATCCATTTTCCGTTTTTATACGTAATTGCGCTGGTTTCCATCAAATTTTCGAGAAATGTTTTAATATAAAAGAAGTTTCCTTCGGTTTTTTTGTGGATGAGGTTAGCGAGATGATCGATATCCTTGTCCATAGAGCCCAGCAGTGAATGGAACATTTCACGCATCTCTTTTTGTGTAAGTGGTTCAAGATCAAAGAAATAGACCTCTTCCGAACGATTTTCTCGAATCGTCTGAACAATTTCTGCCGCCATTGGATTCATTTCGATCTCATTGGATCGATAACTAAATATGAAATGGAGATTAGGGATTTCTGATTCTAGAATTACTTTCTGGATTAAATCCAAAGAGGCACTGTCTGCCCAGTGCAGATCATCGATAAAAATGACAAGAGGCGAATTATCCATCACGATTTGTTTTAAAAAAGCTCCCAGTGCATAAGGAAGCTGATGACGGATATCATCCGTTGTGACAGTATCAAGGGTTGATTTATTAGAAAATAGATCGCGCAACTCAGGAAAATAGTGGCTTAAAATGTAAGAACTTCGATTATCCAAATGTATGGTGCGTTTTCTAGAGGAAGATAAAAATAACATTTGTTTCAATTGGAGAAAAAGTTGTTTGAAGCTTAAATAGGGGTGAGATGATCGATTTTGCTCAAATTTTCCTTTTAATATACGGACATTTTTACGGCTTAATTGATGTAATGCTTCTTCGATAAAACGGGTTTTACCAACTCCCCCTACCCCTGATACGACAAGACGAATAGTTTGTCCAAGCGAAATGTTTTGGATAGCATTATCTAAGACCTTTAATTGTGCATTACGCCCAAAAAGCGAACTGCCAAAATGTAGCGCCGGTTGATCATGCGTACCGATTTCAAAGTAAGCAATTTGACCTGATCGGGTTAATGTGCGAAGTGCAAGTTTTAAATCATAGATCAACGCATCATCGCTTTGATAGCGATCTTCGGATTTTTTTGATGTAAGACGTGTGACAATTGAGGATAATACGAGAGGGAAATTTTCTATAATGGATTCAATCGGTACAGGGCGAAGAGCAATTTGTTTGTGAACCAATTCGTACCGATCTTTTGCTTCAAAGGGAGCGTGATTCGAAAAGAGATGATATAAACTCATGCCAAAACTGTATAAATCACTTCGAAGATCTATGCGTTGCTTTGTTCTTCCAGTTTGTTCCGGTGACATATACATGAGATTGCCGGAAGTACCAACGTCATTATCGCTGTTATATTTGAAATGATTGTCGAGTACCGAGTATCCAAAATCAATGATTTGCAGCGCTTTTGTATCAAGATTGTAAATAATATTTTTTGGATTGATATCTGCATGGATAATGTGATGTTGATGAATGATTTTGAGTGCCTCAGCAACTTTGATTGCAATATTCAGTGCTTCACTGACGGAGAAACAATGGGTTAACAAAATATCGTAGAGAGAACTTCCTCCTATATCTTCAAAGACATGCAGATATTCTGATGGAGTTGCAATGATGTCAAGAAGTTTTACGATTTTGGATGATTTTAGTTGAGAAAGTATCTGTTGTTCATTCATAAATTGTGATACTCTGTGTTCATTGATCTCACCCGGTTTCAGCATTTTTATAATGACAGATTTTCCATCGTTTGAGCGAACAGCACGATGAACAACGGTAGAGGTATTTTCATGTAAAGTATCTACAATCTGATAATGACGGCTAAACATCAAATCCCTTTAGTATGATTAATACGAATGAGCAATAATAAACAAATAATATTAAAAAATTGCCAATGGTGTATGTGATATATTTTTTATACGATAAAGCAGGAATAAAATGTTACTTTAGAGAATCAAATGGGTGATACGGTATACAGAAGTATACCGTGAGAGATTATTTGGAATTGAGCTCGATATTGTTTTTGAGGTCGAGAATATGTCCATGATCATCATGATAGACAGTGACAAGTTGGCTGTTCGAACACTCATTTAGTTTATTCTCATCAATCTGAAAATAATTTGAATAATCGGTTGAATGGTAGATTAAATGTTCGCTTGGAGCTTGATGACGACTAAGCCGAGACAATATAAACAAAACAATAGGTGTTCCAATGAGCATATAAACGGCATGGCTAAAGGTAACACTATGGATTTCATCAAAAATCCAGTCGGATATCTCTCCCGCAGGCGCATCCAACGTAATAATTCTATAAAATACATGAAATACCGGCTTCCACAGGTAGATAAAACCTATCCATAAAAAAAGAGTTACGATGTCCCATAAGATTCTTTTTGTTTTTGGGAGCTCACGGCGTTTGTTGATAATTAAAGTTTCCATAGACGTATTATCCTTTTTTCTTTAATTGCTGATGTGCACCGCGATCCGGGCTAACCCATCGAGCTCGCCCTTTTTTACCTAACAATACTTTTGGAAGAGCCGTTACTGCTGTAAACAAATTAAGCAACCAGTACGCAAATGGATACCAAATCATCCAGAAATAATTTTTTCCAAGCCCTTTGTCATAGTGTCCATCCAACCATTTACTGACCGCAAATTGAACCAGACATGCACCGATCAAAATAACACTGGTCTGATCCGGCAGAATCGGAGAATGATCTGGCATCAAATAACCTATAGGAAAAAAGAGACTGATCAACCACACCGTAAAGACCAAAAGCATACTGTATGCCCAGACGGTACTAAGCATCAATTCAGTCATTAACCCCCAAAGGTGGGTTTGGCGGTAAGAGAACAGTACTTTAAAGTTTTTGAGCATAACTTGAGCACCGCCCATAGCCCAACGTAAGCGCTGTTTCCAAAGTCCTTTGAGCGTTTCGGGCATAAGAATCCAGACGAGTGCACGCGGTTCAAAACGAACATCCCAACCGTTTCGTTGGAGCTTCCATGTAATATCGATATCTTCCGTCAACATATCCGGACTCCAGTATCCTACTTCGTGAACAGCCGCTTTTCTAAATCCGGTTATGACCCCTGAAACGGTGAACAAACGGCCAAAACTACGCTGTGCACGCTTGATCATACCGACAATAGATGAAAATTCTCCGACTTGGATTTTACCTAATAGCGTTGTACGGTTTCGAATACGCGGGTTTCCTGTTACCGCGGCTACTGCAGGATAACGGATAAAGTGTTTAGCCATCCAGTAGAGACAATACTCATCAATGAGGGCATCCCCGTCAATACCGACCAAATATTCGTATTTTGCCACTAGCGCACCGGCTTGGAGCCCTAGTGCCTTGCCTTGATTTTCAGCAAGATTGACAACTTTTAACTTTGGATTATTTTTTGCCAATTCCAGTAAGATTTCCAGGGTATTGTCTTTACTACCGTCATTAATAGCAATAACTTCGAATTCAGGATATTTGACATTGAGGGCATAGGTAATTGTTTCTACGGCATTTTCCCCTTCATTATAGCAAGGGATCAAAATACTCACACCAGGCCATGTTTCATTGTCTCTGAGGGGTGGAATCGTATATTTAGAATAGGGTTTTTCATTTTTGAAATAAAAAAAGATCGCCCCTACGATCCATAAACTGGACATAAACAGCGGATAATAAAAAACATACCCCAACAGAGTATGCCATAGCAAATGCCAAAAAACTTCAAAAGTCATTACGATCCCTTTTATTTGCTATGCATACGTATCGATTTTGAGGAAAAAACTTTTTGTATCATATTTGCATCCGGTGTATTGGTATAGATAGTATCGGGATAATAAGCGATATGATGAACACCCAAACTGTAGAGATGGTTGATAGTATGTTCTAGTTCTTTAGCTGGGAGAGGTTCATTGTTTTTTCTCCAATTGACGGTTTGCAATTCCATAACAGTCCGATCCATACCACATTCTTCAAGCTTGATATTTTTCACAATATCATCATAAAATTTTTGATGATTTTCTGCTTCTTCCATATACGGCATTGCCATGATAGCGGTATAGTCGTAATGTTTGATGGATTCACTCAAACTTTGTGCATACCATTCTTCTGAGTTTTTATTCAGAGCAACTTGTGCATACATATTTCGCGCCGTTTTAAGTCCTGGCTGTTCATTTCTAACGATTTGTGCCAATTCCATAGCAAAAGAATCTAAATATTCGGTTTTGAGCCGTGTCCATTTTGCAAATTGTTTTTTGTCGGCGCGGATTTGAGTGACACTCTCAGAAAGCCCCCATTTTTTATATTGGGCATGTGCTGATTTGCTATCGTCTTCAAAGTCTGAGAGAGTTACATCATCGTGAAATAAAATTCCATCAATATAAGCAGATTTGGATAAATCTTCATAAATTTCTTTGATCACTTTACGTGCTTTTGGAGAAAATGGAGATAATCTTGGGTATCCCATATTGAGATGCGTAGGATCAACTTGCAAAGTTACGACAGTATCTTTGGCTGCAGGGTTGTTTTTTGGAAGTTCCCACGCCATCATCGGCATCCATGCGTAGACACGTTTAACTTGTGTTGTTGTTGAAATTTGCCAAGCTACACGATTAAAGAGATCGGTACGCATTGGGATATTGCGATTTGGAAAATAGACATAATCCGCAGCACCGTTGGCATCCGGATCGGCAAATGTTTGCAAATACACGGTATTGACACCTAACGTTTTAATGCGTTCTAAAAGGATATTTAAATTTTTCTCTTGTTGCGCAGGATTTGGATCATAAATATAGTCTATATCGATGTGTGCTGCTTTGGTTGTACGATCATCATCAGTAAAGTTGAGATTTCGCGTACGCATATTGTGCTCTAAATCCCCCAGATTCATACGATGTTCTACCAAAATTCGTCGTAATCCCCATAGCGGAGTGAGGCGCGTATTACTTCCATCATCAAGTGTTAATCCGATAGGCATTCCCAAACTTTCGGCAATTTTACGGACTTCCATGTTGTAACGTCCGTATGGCCAAACCATCACACGAGGTTCTTGTCCTGTATATTGTTTTAAAAATTTGTTGTTTTTTTCCAAGTCATTGTGTATACGCTGTTTATAGGTTTTTTCATCTTCATACTTTTTTTTGTCACTTAACCAGCGACGTGTGGTTATGGCTGCTTGCATATTCCCCTGAGGATTCCCCTGTATCCCTTCGTGAAACAGATAACTATGGCTTGCGATTTCTACTAGACCGCTTGCAATCATCTCTTTGATCTCGTTTTGACTCAAAAATTTATTGCGAGGGATAATATGCCGGTTAAAATCAACGTTTTCTTTTGCTTGTAGCCAGCTTCCGACGAGAGCTATTACCGAAGGGATTTTATATTTTTTTAGAACAGGATATGCATTGGCGTAAACAGACTGATATCCGTCGTCAAATGTGAGTAAAACTGCTTTTTGAGGAAGAGGAACTCCCTTTTTACGGTAGGCCAAAATATCATTAACACTAATGAAATGATATCCATTTTCAATCAACCAATGAATTTGTTGTTCAAAGTTACCAGGAGTAACGGCATAACTTGAATCCAAAGTTTCACTTTTGTCTGCAATCTCGTGGTAGCTCAAAATAGTGAACTCATTCATATTTTGATCACGGCTGCAAATATTTGGCATGTCGTTTGCGATCAAAAAGTTACTTGAGAGAAGGAGTGCCAAAGAGAGGGAATAAAGGGGTTTTAGCATAGTCTACCTGGTATAAGTTTGAATTAAATAAATATTATACAGCAGGTATACTTCGAAATTACCTTATGAATTACTGATGGGAGTGTTTTAACACTCCATCTCGATGACATTCCAAGGCAGCCCTTGGGTATTCATCTCATCCATAAACGGATCCGGATCAAGTTGTTCCATATTAAATACACCTTGACCATTCCAAATGCCTTGCACCATGAGCTTTGCTCCGATAACTGCAGGTACACCTGTCGTATATGATACCCCTTGAGATTTTACTTCGGCGTAGCACTCTTCATGGTCTTTGACTTGATAGATATAAATTTTACGTTTTTTTCCGTCTTTTAAACCTTCGGCAACGATACCGATATTGGTTTTCCCCTTCGTACGTGGACCAAGTGATGCCGGATCTGGAAGCAATGTTTTCAAAAATTCCATCGGAACAATTTTCATACCTTGGTGTTCGACCGGTTCAATACCGAGCATACCTACGTTTTCAAGGCATTTCATGTGGGTAAGGTAGCTTTGACCGAACGTCATGAAAAAGCGAATACGTTTGAGCCCTTTGATGTGCTTGACGAGAGATTCCATCTCTTCATGATAAAGGAGATAGCTGTCTTTTGGTCCTACTTCTGGATAATCCCATACTTGCATGATCTCCATCGGAGCTGTTTCGATCCATTCACCGTTTTCCCAATAACGACCTTTTGCACTTACTTCGCGAAGGTTGATTTCTGGATTAAAATTGGTAGCGAACGGATAGCCGTGGTCGCCTGCATTACAGTCAAGGATGTCAATCGTATGAATCTCATCAAAATAGTGTTTTTGAGCATAAGCACAAAATACGTTGGTCGCACCTGGATCAAATCCGCTTCCGAGTAATCCCATGATTCCCGCTTCTTTGAATTTCTCATCACGCGCCCATTGGAGCTTGTATTCAAATTTTGCTTCATCCGGATGTTCATAGTTTGCGGTATCGAGGTATGGGGTTTTGGTAGCAATACATGCATCCATGATTGTAAGATCTTGATACGGCAATGCGACATTGATCAGAATCGTCGGTTGGTATTTTTCGATGAGAGCAATAACCTCTTCTGTTTTGTCCGCATCCACTGTGGTAATTTCGATTGCCCCTGCAGGGAGTTCACTTTGGATCTCTTCACACCGTTTGAGAGTACGGCTTGCCAAAATAATACGATCAAAAATTTGGTTGTTCATAACACATTTATGTGCTACGACGCGCCCTACTCCGCCGGCGCCGATAATAAGTGCAGTTGCCATAGTCAAAACCTCTGATAAAATATAATGGTTATTATAAGCAAATATCTCTTACGAGAATGTTACATACAAAATGCATTGTAAAGAACAAGTCCCCAAATCAACGCTAACATACTAAGTGAAAGAAAAACCAAAGCGGCACCTGCATCTTTGGCCCGTTTCGCAAGTTCATGGTGATCGAAGGTGACTAGATCGACCGTACGTTCAACTGAACTATTGATCATCTCAGCCATGAGAGGAATAAATAACGAAACGGCTAAGATAGAGCTTTGAACAAAAGAGATAGGCAAAGCCCATGCCATAATCATTCCGACAATAAACAAAAGAATTTGCAACCGAAAAGATTTTTCGTTTTGACTTACCTCTTTTAACCCTTCCAAAGCATACCGTGTATTTTTAAAAAGGGTATATTTCGGTTTATTCAGCGCCATGTGTGTTCTCTCCCATCGTTGTACTCCATCCCTCATATATACCGTGTTCTTGGATAGCGGATTCATAGAGTGATGTCGTAATATCTGAAATAACTTCAGGTGTGATTGATTCGATTTTGGTTAGAACTGCCCCATAGGCATAGTCGCTTTCATCATCGTTTACATACTCTTTGATTTCATATCCGTGTGAAGCCAGCTGTGCCACAGCCCGTTCCATCGATGTTTTAGTTTGAAAGAAAAGATAATGTTCTACTTCACGCGGAATAGATAGATCATCTCCCGCTTCCAGAAGAGCGGCAATCGTATGGCGGTTTTGGATACTGAGTATTCCATAAGGATCAGGATAGAGATTATCGAGATACATCTCCCATTTCGTATCTTTGGAAACACCTCGTTCGTAAACGAATCCCCCATGTCTGTTCATAACATCGGAACTCACATTTTCAAAGCGCTTTGCTTGTGGAGCATAAAAGTAAAATTCTGACCATCCGTCTTTTATGACCCGTCCGGCAAATACAGCGTCAAGAGACTCTTGTAAGGTGGAAATCAAATCGTCTGAAAATGGTTCCAACGTGCTGTTGTCCGTATCAGCTTTAATAAAAAGCCAAAGAAGAGACGGACGATCTTCTTGCGGTGCTTCGTCCAACAGGTCCAACTCTACGTCGCACCGATACGGTACATTATCATCATCCAGAAGCTCGTAGAATTCAACCATTGTTATCAAACCTTATTTTTTTGTCATTATAAGGTCTTTATTCTTGATTTTCTCCCAAATAGCTTTTGTGTAGTTTAACTTTGCTCGCCAGCTCTTGAACATTTTTCGTCTCAAGTAAAGCAAGTGATTCTTTGAGGGGAGCCTCTTTCGTATGGATCTGATCTATCAACAGTTTCATTTGTGCGATCGCCTCAGATGCCACTTCTTCGAGGTTTTGTCGAATAGCACGATGTTCTTGATGTTCGTACGATTCGATCGTGATGATAAGCTCATTGAGTTTGCCTTTTGCATGCACAAACTCATTGTAGAGTGATTGTGCTGAATCGAATAAACGGCTTAGAGGGAGGAGTGAATCTGAAAGTTCTTTGGAATGAACACTCATCTCTTTCATCTGTTTGGAGGAGAGAACCATTTGCTGCATGATAAGTTCGCTTTGCTCTCGAGAACCTTTTAACAATGCATCATTTTCCATCAAGGACGTAACGATCGTTTCGCTTTTTGCTCCAAGCGATTGCAGATGATGAGAAAAATCATGAACGATTTTATCAAGTTCTTTTTGTATCACTGAGATAGTGTATTCCGGTGTTTTGCGTTGAACCAGTTGATGTAAAAGATCATGCAGTGCTTCTATTTTTGAATGAAACTCTTTTTGTTCAACACAGCTTGATTGGGCAGCTTGTTTGAGCTGATTGAAGTGGTCTTGTTCAGCTATCCGTAGCATATCGATATGGCGATGGACGACATTATCCAAGCTTGGAAGTTCTGAAAGGGTAAATTCTTCAAATTTGTTCATTGCAGTCTGTTGTTGAAGAAGAAGTGCTTCCAATTTTGGTATAAAGAATTTTTGGTTCGATTGTATGGTATCAAGCGCTTGAAACTCTTCTTTAAAAACACTCCGTATTTGGTCGTGGATTGAACTCTCCATTTGAGTTACTAAATTGATTCGATCCTGCAATGTGATGATTGATACGTTCAATTGGGCTAATTCATCTCCGATTTCATTAACGCGAACGTGATGCGAGTATATTTCTTGTTTAGCAATGGTTTGATTCATAATGCTCATGACTGAAGCGAGTAAAACCCCAACACAGAGTGATAAAAGAGACTCTTTGATGATACTAAGATCATTCGTAGGGCTAAGGATAAAATGAAGCATAGCTCCAATCGTCCCAAGAGCGAGTACTACATGTGCATAATTGATTTTAGTCGGATCTTTATAAACAACGGTATGTCGCAAAAAAATAAGCGACATGAGAACGATGATAATCAATAAATCGATACTAAACACAACTCATCCTTTAGCTCATTTTTTCATAAAGTTCTTTAAGAGTTTGGACAAATAAGGGGTGATCGTTGGGGCATCGGCATACACGGTAACTTTCAAACTGCAAATGTTGGGCTACTTCGGCGTATTCTATAGAGAGCTCAAAATCGGTTTCGGAGTTGTCTATCGTAAAGGCAATCGGAACAATAATGACCCGTTTATTGTTTAGATCATGCAACGCGGTTTCCAATGAAGGTTCAAGCCACTGCATCGGCCCTACTTTGGATTGATATGCTAAATGTATTGCATTAAAATTTAAACCGTTCTCTTCCATCATTGTTTTAAGTAATTCAACATGTGCGGTCACATGGCGCTGATACGGGTCACCTTGATCGACAATGTTTTGAGGTAATCCATGGGCGGAAAAGATAATGTCATACGAATTGGCCGCTTCTCCGCTTAACGCTTCTTTGATTCGCTCAATGAGACAGCGGTTATAGGTTGGATGAGAAAAGAAGTGTTTGATCTCTGTCATGATGACATCCCAACCGATTCGGTGGGCGCTCAATTCGAAATCATCCAGTGAAGATTGCGTTGTGGTTGAAGAGTATTGGGGATATAAAGGGATGAGATATACTTTTTGAATCCCTTGATCTTTTAATCGACGGCACACTTCATCTGCCATTGGCGGTGTGTAGCGCATGACAAAATCGACAACAATATTATTTCCGATCGCTTGTGACAAATGGCTGCACAATGAACGTGTATGATCTACCAGAGGAGATTTTTCTCCTATTTGTTTGTAGATTTCTTGCGATTTTTTGGTTCGTGTGAGAACAATCATTTTGGCAATAAATCGGCGTAATAAAGCACTTTTCGTCCGAATGATATAGGGATCGTTGAACATGTTATGTAAAAAGAGTTGAACTTCACCAAGATTATTGGGCCCGCCCATATTTAAGAGTACGATAGCTTCTTTCATAAATAGGTTGTTTTCCATTCGTTTTTGAAGAAAGTGTACCATAACAAAGTGTTAAAGTTGAGGGTTATAAAAAAAACTAAAGCTTTTTAATCTATAATAACCTAAAAGCAGAATAATGAGGAGGTTTAATGCGGATAAAACGTACAGTCTTATCACTGGTTTTACTCACCATAGCTGCTCAAGCAGATACATCGAGGCGTGAGCCTTCTCTCTTTTTAGAATATGAACGAGAAGTAAAAAAAGTTAATGACTCGCTAAAGACAGAAGAAGAATTCGTTAAATCTCTCCCCCTAAAACAAACTCAATCTTCTGAAACTCCTAAACCTATAGCACTTACCGAACCGGCAAAAGTGTTGAAAAACACAAAAATCGATGTCGATAAAATCGGTGTTGATGACAAAGCATTTTTAGTCGTTAATAAACCTGAACCTAAAGAAACTGTAATTGTACGCAGTGAAGATCAGAAAATGGCTGATACCCCTAAAAACACACCTCAAAAAATCGTTAAAAATTTCAAAACGGCAAAAGAAAGAGTACTGGCACGTGCAAAAGAATTTTTGGGAACACCGTATGGTTTTGGAGATAAAGATGGTGATCGTACCGATTGTTCAGGCTTTACACAGCAAGTTTACAAATCATTTGGCATTAAGCTGCCGCACAGCGCCACGGAACAAGCTTTATTCGGCGAAAGTGTGAGTATGAATGAACTGCAAGTGGGAGATTTACTGTTTTATCGTACATATAAATCGGATCCTTCACATGTAGCGATTTATGCAGGGAATGGTCAAATTATCCATGCATCCTATGCCGCAGGCAGAGTTCAATACGATTCGATCGAAAAAGGGTATTATAAAAATCGTTTTATGTATGCTCGCCGTTTAGCGTTTAACAATGCTGACCATGATGAATAATGATGTCGACACTATTGTATTCAACGCTTGATAAACACTGGCTCTGGAAAGAGGTTTATACCAAGCTCGATATTTCATCACCGGCCTATCAATATTGGAACAACACCCGTCATATAAAACTCAATCGCTATGTTTTTCTTGAAAAACACACCCTTCCGGAAAAGTATGCCCACATAGAAGAGGACCTGACCGATCTCAGCGGCTATTTACCGACTCAATACGCCGCTACCCAGCTCGGTATTGACAGTCATATTTTTGCCTATAAAAAAATGCGTCTTTACAATCAGTTCGAATACAAATTTGTCAACGACATTAAATTTGTCAATCTGAAACGGTTTTTTCTCGAAAATGGAATTAAAATCGGGAAAAAAAGCTATGTTCATATGGCCCGACTGGATGAGTTGATTATCACGGCAGATTCACGTTTTTACCGTATCGATGATAACTATGGAGTAGTTGTTTACGACTGACGTTTTGCCCAACGGGGAAAAAAACGTGATGGTGATAAAATAGGATCCATCTCTCTTCCTTCAATCAAAAAATCTCTTAAACGTTTAGCCAGATAAGGTGCGAGGACAAATCCGTATCCCCCGGAGCCGTTAATCATGGTCACATGTGGATAGTAGATATATTCCGATGGGTCATTACGTTCACCATGCCGTATACGGGGATATTTTTCCAATGTTGCATCTGCATCGACCAGAGCCCCTAACATCGGGAGATAATCATTGGAACCTGATCGCAACCCCATATAGTCGTCAAGAATATTAATATTATTTAATTTTAACGTTTTTGAAGCTTTTTCAAGCAGTTGTGCTCTCCCCTCCTCCACGTCATAAGGTTCACCCCTAAAAGGCGAATAATGGACATCATGTGTTGCACCGATGGCAACTACTCCGCCTTTTAATGTCGGTGAAATCGAGACATGATGATGGAGAATACACGGGATGTGTGCAGCGGTTTCGATATCGATTCGATGTCCCCAAATCCCCCGTAAACCGACATAATCAATCGGAAGAAGTTTTGGATAGGCTCCTATGGTGAGAACGAGATGTTTAGCCATCAGATCTCCAACCTGCCACATGTCATCCTTGCGGATTAGACTTTCGACTTTGAGTGGATAAAAATCGATTCCTTCCGCCATTGCATGACAGACTCCCTGTGCGTCAACGACGGCACCGATGTCAAAATAGATACTAGAACTATTTTGAGCATCATCGCTCAGAAGCGTTTGGATGCTATGGGGAATGGTAGAGTGCTTTAAGTTGGTTTCGTGTTTGAAGGTTTCGACTTTTTCACCCTCTTTTGGGCTATTAGCGATATGAAGGAGCGGTTTTACAAGGGTATACGTAGGGAAATGAGCCGTATAAAATTTGAGTGCTTCGGCGTGGGCATCCAGCATGATCTCTTTGAGGTTACCCGCTTTGGAAATTTTTGGCGAGATAAAGGCACCCGCCGCTCCGCTTCCACCTGATGCGATACCGTCTTGATCGATCAAGGCGACGTTTAGCCCTGCTTGTGCGAGAGTATAGGCGCTACAGCAGCCGTTTATCCCCGCACCGATGATGATAACATCATAAGGTGATGTTTTTGATGTCAGCAATCGAATAAATCTCGGCGTAGATCATTCCGACCAATGCTTTGCGGTTGGTACGGACGCTCAAATCCTCGGCATTAACCATAACGTTGTCAAAGAAGTTGTCCAACGGTGCTTTGAGAGCGAACAACGCATCCAGACGTTCTTCAAGAGTTGCATAATCAGCTTCGATAGCTGTTCTGGCTGATGCAAAGAGTGTACGTTCGGCATCATTTTCAAATAAGGATTCGTCGACATTGAACCCTTTGTCCATCGCTTCGTCTTTGAGAATGTTGCTTACCCTTTTAAAAGTAGAGAATGCTTCGATAAATGAATCGGATGATGCAATAGCAGCAACGGCGCGAATTTTGCTATCGATATCAAGAATATCGAGATCGACGTGTGAATCTTTTGCAACAACCGATTGGATAATGGATGGATTGATACCGACATAGGCTCCGCCGAGACGCTCGATAATAAAGGTCTCGATATTTTTCTTATACTCTTTACCTTCTGGATAAAGTGATGCAAGTTGATCGATCAAGGTAGAGAAGTTGAGTGGAATTTGATGGGCTACCGCAATTTTGATGATTCCGTTGACGGCTCGGCGAAGTGCGAACGGATCACGTGAACCCGTCGGAATTTCACCGATGCTAAACATACCGATGAGAGTATCGACTTTCATTGCCATAGCAACGATCGCACTGAGCATCGTAGATGGAAGTGCACTATCTTCACCGCTTGGAAGATACTGCTCTTTGATAGCTGTTGCGACTTCGGCAGATTCACCGAGTGCCAAGGCGTAGTAATGCCCCATTAGCCCCTGTAGTTCCGTAAACTCATAAACCATTTCAGACATCAAATCGGCTTTTGCGAACTCCATGGCTCGATCTAGATGGTCAGGATTAATATTATCATATATGAGATTTGCAATCGTCGATGCAACCACTTTTTCGCGTTTGATTTTCTCTGCCAACGTTCCTAAGCCGTTCATAAAGACGACTTTTTCAAGTCCAGCCGTACTAAGGCCTTTTTTGAGATCGTTTCGGTAGAAAAAGAGCGCATCGGAAAGACGTGGTCGAAGAACCCGTTCATTCCCCTCGATGACTTTACTGAAATCCTCACACAGCGCATTAGAGACAACGACAAAGGCATTGATCAATTTCCCGTCTTTAAAGACCGGAAAATAGCGTTGGTGTTCTTTCATCGAAGTGATGATGACTTCCGGAGGGAGTTCAAGGAAATTCTCATCAAACTTTCCGAGCAGAGGTGTCGGATGTTCGGTGATGGCGACGACTTCGTCAAGCAAATTTTCATCCACTTCGATGGTAATACCATGCTCTTTTTCTAAAGTAGCAAATGCATTTAAAATCGATTCTCGGCGGCTTTGCGGATATAGATCAACCGATCCAGTTTTGAGAAGCTCAAAATAGTGTTGAATGGAGTCAACTTTTTTCGCTTCGAAATGACTGATGCGATGAACATAGGTCTCAGATGATGAACGGACACCAAAGAGTTCCATATCGACCAATTCTTCGCCAAGTGTTACGTTCACCCAGCGGATCGGGCGGATAAAGCTCTCTTGATTCGATCCCCAGCGCATGGACTTACCGAAACTAAGGCTTTTGATCCACTGATCAATCATCTCCCCTAAAATCTCTGAACTGGATCGTCCTTCGACTGTTCGGCTGTAATAGAGAACCTCTTTACCACCCTTTTCGGCATGGCTCAGTTGATCGAATTCAACACCGCATTTTTTCGCAAAGCCTAAAGCCGCAGGAGTTGGAACGCCGTCTTTGATTGCAATCTCAACTGGAGCGCCGTAAAACTCTTCCACACGGTCATCTTGCCGAGTTTTGAATTCACGGTGCCACAATACCAAGCGGCGAGGTGTGTAGTAGAACTCAAATTCACCGACAAGAGCGTTTTTTTCGAGTACCGTGACCCATTTTTTTTCTATTTCGCTGAGTTCTTTGAGTAGTGGTACTGCCGGGAGTTCTTCAACACCGATTTCAATCAAAAGAGGTTTTAACATTGTTTATATCCATCAATACATTTTTAAAGTCCCGATTTTACCCATTAGATGGTTAAAAATCGCTGTTGCTTTGGAAAAAATTAATTCAGAGATAAAATATCTGATTTAGGAGAAGTTAAAAGTTTAGCGCAGTACAATACCCCATCATAAATTTAAATTCACGAAGGAACCAACATGCCAACAATCAATCGTTATGTCGACATCAGTACAGTAGATCGCGAAGCGAAAAAAGATTATATTGATCGTCATTCACCGTTTATCCACTGTGCAGCAAACGCAAAAAAAGGGGAAAAATTTGCGGTAACCGTTAAAATGGGAAATGAATATTCTCATCCGGATGATTTTGATCATTACATTGCAAACATTGCGCTCTATAACGGTGAAACGTTATTGGCTCGTGCTGATTTTATCCCTGGAACACTCGGAAATGAAAAAAATCATGCGGAAGTGACATTCAATATTGTGCCGACAAGCAAAAAATTAACGTTAGTAGCACACGGATACTGTACAAAACACGGTGTTTGGGAATCTACTCCAGTTGAAGTAACTGTAGAAGAAGCTTCTTCTTGCTGCGGTGGCGGACACTGTTAGTAACCTATTTTAGGTGCTTTCCAGCCTTTTTATAGGTTGGAAAAATCTCTCTTTAAGTTTTTGTTTTTTTCTTCCAATGTAACTTATGTGTAACAAACGAATATACTTCTATATACTTACCTATACTAATATTAATAGAATTACTGCTTAACACAAAGATTAAGAGTTAGCTTATTCATAAGTGTTATATATTTTACTAGAGATAGTTAGCATTTACAATGCGACATATATACTTATAAAGTTTAAATACATTATTTTTCAGGTGTTTCAAGAATGCGACAGCGTATTCTTGCAGAAAAGACATGATTCAAATGCCAAATGGATTTTATGTGAAAAAACTATTAGTTGATATTAGAGGCTGATAAACTCAGTAAAGTTAAAAAAGCACGTATATGCTCGATATAAATACATTTAATTTACACTCAAAAAAGAAGCCCTAAGGACGTGGGCAATGGGCTTACAAGATTACTTGGTTTTGCCTTTTATAACAAAAACTCCTAATGTAATATAAACCATTAGTATTCTATGAGTTTTTATTAGGGCTATTCCCCCTATAGAGTATATACTATCCCATATAGTAACGTAGAGACCGACCCTCAAAAAAATACTTTAGTTGCTCGTTTAAAAACTCATAATCTTCATCCGTTTGAGACATAGAACTGACTACATCGCTGATCGGTGTACTGTTGATAACGTAGTCTTTTAAAGTTGACAAAAACATTTTATTCCATGCCTTAGGCTTTGTATGATGAGGTTCTCTAAACCCAGTATCATTATCTATCCGTAACTCTAGCCGATACCAAAGGCTATTTAAGCCACTTTTACCTTTTGCCATCTCCTTTTGGGCTTTCCAATAAAGTACAGAATCTTTCTTCCATGCTCCACCGATAGGATCAGCTTCATCACTGTAATCAGCCCCTACGACAAAATAAGTTGAAGTATCGAAAGTTCCTGCTATTTCTGATGATAAAGCCCTTGCTATAGCTTCCTTATCATTCATTATTTCATTGTCTTGTGCTAAAAAATCAATTGCATAATCTACCGATTCAATCAGATATTTATTAATCAATTCTGCGATAATTTCATACGTTTCTTTAGCTAATTTTCCATTTGTCGGCTGATGCAATCCTGCTATTTCGATACTATAATATCGCTTCTTGCTTGCTTTGCCCACAATCAGATCATTACTCAATTTATTAGGATAACTACTATTGATTTTTACCACTCTAATAGATTTATCTTGTTCTATTTTCCTTTGCAACGTTTTGCTAGTCAAAGGAGTTGTTTCTACTTTCACTTTCCTAAAACCATGCTTCTTTAGCCACTTCCGAAAACCCTGTTCAGTGACATCAAAACGTATAGTATCGATTCCAACTTGATTATATTTCATCATACCTCTATTCAAAAGTATCGAAAAAGTACCTCTAAAAAGCTTTTTATCTCTTTTCCGTACTCGTATTCATTTTAAACACGTTTAGCGCTCCTAGAGCTTCCTAGATAGCTTATACGATGTTTATTTTTATTTATTTAAACGTGTTAAGTAAGCTA
>NZ_NSIU01000021.1 GCF_002633015.1 Sulfuricurvum sp. PD_MW2
GATATATTTTTCAGAGATGTATCAAGTGTGTTCGAATTCTTGCAATACTGATAGTGAAAAAAGATATTTATTTTCAGCTTCTGCCCCTATTTTGGATTATGATAATAAATTGATTGGCGTTGTCGTTATCGAATTTTCGGCTAATTTATTTTTTAATCAGATACAAGATTATTCCGGATTAGGAGAGAGCGGTGAAACACTTTTAGGCAAGCAAATCGGAGATAAGGTTATATTTTTAAATCCGTTGAGACATGATCCAAATTCGGGTATGAAACGGAGTGTCCCAATCCATGGGACGCTAGGTCGACCTGCTATTTTAGGTGCAACCGGTCATGTAGGTAGTGGAGAATCGATTGATTATCGTGGGGTAAAGGTTCTTGCCGCATGGCGATATGTTCCGATTGTCGGATGGGGAATGGTTGCAAAAATCGATGAATCTGAAGCTTTTAAGGCATTAGATATTATTCGAAATAGTATTTTATCAACCGTTTTGATCATATTTTTGATCGGATTGATCCTATCGCTAAGAATGACAAAGCACATGATAACGCCGGTCGATGTATTAGAAATGGAAGCTCATATGGATGCTTTGACCGGTTTGCCGAATCGCAAAATGTTGATGCATTTTTTGGAACAATCGCTTAATGAAGCACGATTAAAAGAGGCAATGGTAGCTATCATGTTTTTGGATCTTGACGGTTTTAAAGGGGTGAATGATTGCCATGGGCATGATATGGGTGATCAGCTTTTGAAAAATGTGGCATTGCGGCTTGGCAACGCTGTTCGGCAAAGCGATACGGTAGCCCGATTGGGCGGAGATGAATTTATCATATTGCTCCCCGGTGCCCAAGATACTAAAAATATTGAAAAAATAGCTAGAACGATTATCAATACCTTGAATGAACCCTTTATCATTAATAAGCAAACGATCACAGTAGGGGTCAGTATTGGAATCAGCGTATTTCCGGATAATGCGTTGGAAGCCGTTACAATGATTAAACAAGCCGATAAAGCAATGTATGAAGCAAAAAACGGCGGGAAAAACAATTATAAATTTTCAGAGGAATCAGAATCATAAATAGAATTGGATAAAATATCTCATAATGCTTCTAAGGATAAAAGTGTGTTGCAAAAGCAAATGAGATCGGTACGTTTAGATGGAACTGACGTCGAGGGTAAACGTTCAGAATTGAGAGCGTATTTTCATCAAAGTTTTGATCTGTTTGAATCATTGTTTGAATTATTTAAAAACGATAATGTTTATTACCTGCAATCCGAACCGACCCGTCATCCGATGATTTTTTATTATGGTCATACGGCGATTTTTTATATCAATAAACTGGTTGCTTCGGGGGCACTCAAAGAGAGGGTTAATCCTCACTTTGAGCAGTTGTTTGCTGTCGGTGTGGATGAGATGACATGGGATGCGTCGAGTGATTCGCTGACATGGCCTGCATTGGATGATGTCCGAGCCTATCGACAGAAAGTGCGTCAATTGGTTGATGAGATGATTATGACTCTTCCGATGACTCTTCCGATTATTCAAAGTGATCCATTGTGGGCGATATGGATGGGGATCGAGCATGAGAGGATTCATATCGAGACTTCCAGTGTATTGCACCGTCAGATGCCGCTGGAGTTTGTAGCCTCGCATGCGGATTTTCCGATATGTCCTGTACAAGGGGACGCCTTGGAGAATACGTTGATTGATTTCCCCGCTTCCGTGGTGAGTATGGGCAAAGGCGCTGAAAACCTTGGACTCTATGGATGGGACAACGAATACGGTGAGCAAACAATACGTGTTGAAGAGTTTCAAACCTCCAAATATTTGGTCAGTAATGGCGAGTTTATGGATTTCGTTGCTGCAAACGGATACGGTATTAGCCGCTGGTGGGATGAAGAGGGATTGCGCTATTTAGAGATACGCAAAGCGACATGTCCGCCGTTTTGGGTATTGCAAGAGGATGGATGCTACAAACTCCGAACGTTGAGCCAAGAGATCGAGATGCCCTACAACTGGCCGGTTGAGGTGAATGCGCTCGAAGCAGAAGCATTTTGCCGATGGAAAAGTGCACAAGATGGACAGACGTATCGTCTCCCTACCGAAGCAGAATGGAGAGCGATGGTGAATGCAGGCGGTATGAATGAGGCGATCTTTGATGATCAACGTGCCAATATCAATCTCGCCCATGCAGCTTCATCTGTCCCTGTAGATACCTTTGCACACGGAGATCTGTATGATGTTGTCGGGAACGTATGGCAGTGGACACAAACTCAGATGGATGCGTATGATGGGTTCTTTACCCATCCGTGGTATGATGATTTTTCGCTCCCGACGTTTGATGGGAAACACAATCTCATCAAAGGGGGATCGTGGATCTCTACCGGAAATGAGATCATGAGAGAGTCACGTTACGCTTTCCGTCGACATTTTATCCAGCATGCGGGATTTCGGTATGTCATCGGCGAGGGAGAGAATGAAACTGAAAAATATGCGCGGATAGAGCGGATGTTTGATACATGGAAAAAACGATATGGATGAGTTTCGCTTTATCGATCGTTCTTTGAGCAACGCCGAAAAATATGTATTGAGAGAAAAGCTTTTTCATACCGATGCGGTTCAGCCGCTATGGGTTGCCGATATGGACATTGCAACGCCTGAATGTGTGATTGATGCAGTGAAAAAACGATTAGAACATCCGATACTTGGCTATGAGATCATGAGCGACAGTGCGTATAGGGCACAGATCTCTTGGGTATCGGATCATCACGGTTTTGAGATGAAACGAGAGTGGCTCAGTTACTCCCCCTCGGTAGTTGCATCGATCGGATGTGCGATCAGAGCTTTGAGTGAAGAGGGGGATGAGGTGATCGTTATGGATCCGGTCTATCCTCCATTTTACTCGATGGTCAAAGAGAATAACCGTGCATTGATTCTCCATTCGCTGAAACAAGATAGCTCAGGAATCTACCACTTCGATCTGGAATATCTCACTACTCAGACTACCCCTAAAACAAAACTTTTATTGTTCTGTTCGCCTCATAATCCGATTGGTAGGGTATGGAGCCGTGATGAATTGAGTGCACTTGGGGCATGGTGTTTGAAAAACGGTATCCGTATCATCAGTGATGAAATTCACTTTGATATTGTATATGCTCCGCATAAGCATATCCCTCTGGCAACGTTATCCTCTGCTTTGTTAGAGAATACAATCACTTTGATGGGACCTGGGAAAACGTTCAATATGGCTGGATTCTCGATTTCGACGGTGTGCATTGCCGATGAGACGATCCGAAAAGCGTATATGCAAGAGGCGCATCGTATCCATATTGGTGAGGGGGCGGTGTTGTCTCATGTCGCTTTTGACGCGGCCTACAGCGAGGGTGGAGTGTGGCATCAAAAACTTTTAGAGCATTTGTACGCCAATATTCGTATGATCGAAGAGTGGATCATCAACTATCCACAAATCCGATTCTACCCTCCAGAAGGGACCTATCTGGCATGGTTGGATTGCAGAGGACTTGGATTGGGGGATCGTGAACTCAGAGCCTTTTTTGTCGAAAAAGCACATCTCGGATTGAGTCCTGGGCTTAGCTTCGGCAAAGAAGGATCGGGCTTTATGCGGCTCAATTTCGCGGTTCCGAAATCTGTATTGGCTGATGCATTAGAGAAGTTAGGGCGGGCATTGGACCATGATCGAAAAAATTGAATCGTTTATTTGCCAGCATCACTTGCTTAGTCTTGCCACAATGGGAGAGAGACTGTGGTGCTGTTCGATGTTTTATGCGTATGACCCGCATAGTATATCGTTTGTTGTAGCCTCTGAGGAGACGACAGAACATATGCGAAATGCTCTGCAAAATTCCCATGTCGCAGGGACGGTTGCGCTGGAGACCAAAACGGTAGGGAAAATTCAGGGGATACAGTTTAGCGGAGAGATCGAAGCGTGTCCGGACACACTGAAAAGTCTCTATTTCAAAGCATTCCCTTATGCCCGAGTTATGAATCCGACTCTTTGGTCTATTCGGCTTGATGATGTGAAGATGACCGATAATACCCTAGGATTCGGAAAAAAGATTACTTGGAAACGGGGGCTTTGAGTTGAAATAAAGTACATGGCTTTCCGCTCGAACTTTGGACAACCATGGAGGGGATCATTTTACTTTTGAAACCGTATGCCTTGCATCCGTGCGGCTGATGTGCTTCCCAGGTAACAAAATAGTGAATACATTTTTGACAGATAATTTTTTGCATAGGAAATTTTACCTATAATTTGAGACTTTGAAAAGGATAGCCATGAATAAATTACTCTGTATGCTTGAATTACAACAAAAATTAAATGATGCGACCAACGGCACAGGATGGGAAAAAGGGGTCACCAAAGATGGCAAACCGATCAACTGGCGCCGATGCATCTACATGGAATCGGCGGAGATGATTGATTCCTTCGGTTGGAAACATTGGAAAAGTATTGCTCAGCCGACCGACTACGATAACCTTCAAATTGAGATTGTCGATGTATGGCATTTTGTGATGAGTTTGGTCTTGGAATTTTCGAACAAAGCCGAAAGTATTGAGGAACTTTCAGAGCGTATGTCGCAAACGCCTGAATACCAAAAACTCAATACTTCGATTCCCCTTACATTCGGAAGTGATGTGCTGTTGATGACAAGAATCGAGAATGTTATGCGCCTCTCATTGATCCCTGTTTCGGCGGAGATGGTAGGGGCTTTGGTCGAGGAGTTTTTTGACTTAGCGTATTTGGGAGCACTAAACGCTACGGAACTGTACCGCTTGTATGTCGGTAAAAACATCCTCAACCAATTCCGTCAGGATCACGGTTATAAAGAGGGAAGCTACATTAAAATCTGGAATGGTTTGGAAGATAATGCAGTGATGAAAAATGCGTGGGAACTGAATCCGGATATGAGTCCCGAAGAGCTCTATGACGCTTTAAAAGAGGCTTATCCCGCATAAATTTCTTTGTACTCTTCTTTCCACCGTTTGTGACACCAGAACCAAAATTTAGGGTTCGCTCGGATCACTTTTTCGAGTGCGTCAACCTGACGCTGGGTGGCTGCGACAATAGAGGCTTCATCATCCCCTTTGACTTCAATCGGTTCTTCAAACGTAATGGTATAGTTCTCTTCATCGTCGGTATAAATGTATAGCCCTACGATAGGGGCGTCGTATTTGCGTGACAATATAGCGGGTGTGGAAGAATGATAGGTCGGATGGCCGAAAAAATCAACTTTGACACCGCTTCGTGCATTGCTAGCCTGATCGATCATCAAGGAGACAGATTCTCCCTTTTTGAGCGCTCTGGAGAGATGTTTCAACGCTCCCGATTTTTCATACATATCCATCCGGTGATTGGTTCTAGCTTCGAGCAAATAAGGTTCGAATGCTTTGTTATTGAGTGTTTTGTAAATAGAGAGGGTCGGGGTGATCAAATCGGCCAGGGCTGTTGCTCCGATCTCCCAATTTCCGTAGTGGGCAGAGATAAAGATAATCGCCTTTTTTTGCTCTAGCAGACGATCCACTACCTCTTTGTTTTTAAACGTCACTTTACTGCGAAGGTCCGCTTGGGTATTTCGTCGGTTTTCCATTACTTGCAAAAAATTCAATGCAAGATTTTTATAACAATAGCGCTCGATTTCGGTACGTTGAGCATCACTCAAGCCCTCCTGGAAAGCAAAATTAAGGTTTTGGTGAATGATCCGTTTTCGCTTTCGATCTAAACTGCATGCGAGATATGCCAAAAAAATAAAAAAGTTTTTGCGCCATCGTGCAGGAAGAGCCATTAGCAGTGAGTCCAATAGTAAAAAAAGACGAAATCCGATCATAATAATTCTTGAGCCTTTCGAGAGATGGTTTCAGGGGATATGAGACGGATACTAAAATCGTGCCGATTGATTTTGAGGATATTAACCTCTGAGGGAGATTTTATACCTAGATTTATCGTTGTCGGATAGATCATCCGCTCATTCGTTGGACCGAATAGCGTTATCGAAGGGCGATTCATCGCCCAAGCCATATGGGTCGGTCCGGTATCGTTTCCAATGATCAGATTACAATGGGAGATAAAATTGACCAGCTCACTGAGGGTCATTTTGGGTGCGACGATGGCATTAGTGGTATGTTCTGCTATCCACTGTGCATCAAGCCGTTCTGCTTCGCTTCCCCAAATGAGATAGATCGGATGTGGCAATGTCGAGCAAAGAGTGGCAAATTGTTCTTTCGGATAGCATTTGCTTGGCCAGGACGCACCGATCACACAAGCTATATTTTTTTCTTCTTCTTTGAGGAAAGAGGGGCGTTCTTTTTGGACAAAGAGGGGCTCTTTTTGGAGAATATCGTTTTCGTTGTAGGGGATATGCAATGCTTCGGTAATTACGAGAACATTGCGCTTGATCACATTCATTTCATAGGGTACGCTAGAGGTAGTAGCGTAAAACACTGCAGCTAATTTTTCTCGGATACTGTTTCGATCAAATCCGTGCACTTTTCCCCTGATGAGAGAAGCTACAATAGCCGATTTTAGAAGCCCCTGGGCATCGATGATCTGATCGTAACGTTCACGGGATCGGAGATTTCGGATAGTCTCTCGAAGAAGCTGAAAGTTTTTGGTTTTTTTAATCCGTTTGATAGGGACACGAATCACTTCATGAATGAGAGGATGATTCTGCAGTATCGGTGCAAACGCCTCTTCGACATACCAATCGATCTGTGCATTCGGATAGTATTTGTACACGATTTGCAACGCTACAGCGGTGTTGACGATATCTCCCAATGCACTGAGGCGAACAATAGCGATACGAAGTTTGGCTGAATTCATAAGCGTAACTATAGCGCAACTAAGCTACAATCACTATCAAAATATATGGGAGAAGGAATTAGAAAATATGGTTGTTCAAGACATTCAACAGTTTGCTGAAATTCGTCCGAAAGCGCGTGCTTATTTTTGTTATCTTTTCCATAAAAATCTTCCAAATCATCTCCCTTCTGTTTCGATAGAAACATTGACCGCTCGGTTATTGAAAATTCGGGGTGATTTGCAAGGACTTGAAGCGGCCTATTTACTCGATGCAGCCGGAAATCAGGTCTCTCCAACGTATCTTAAAAATGGAAAAAAAGAAGAAGATATAGGGATAAGCCGTTCAACGAGAGCTTATTATTATCGTGCGATGCATGAGAGACGATGTACGATCACCGATCCGTATCCCTCTTTGCTCAATGATGAACTCACCGTTACGGCATCCGAGCCTATTTTTGATGAGAATGGTGAAATCGTTTACGTCGCATGTATCGATATGCCCTTAGCGGAAGTATTGAAAATTGCTCATCCAATGGCGCTTGAATCGACGGCAGGGCGCTTTTTTAGAGTAGCATACGGGGCTTTTACCGTTGTGTTGGCTTTGGTATCACTGCTGCTATTCGTCAAAGGGATTGAGGGATTCTTGGCATACGGGATGGGGCAATACGATAAGATCGAGATCAAAGATGTCTTTGAAGCGACGATTTTGCTCACCTTATCTTTGGCGATACTGGATTTGGTCAAAACTCTCTTTGAAGAGGAAGTTTTAGGGCGTCCCAAACATGACCCCGATTCAAGTATCCATAAAACCATGGTACGATTTTTGGGCTCTATCATTATCGCCCTTTCTATCGAAGCACTCATGCTTGTCTTTAAATTCGCGATGACCGAACCGGATATGTTGGCCAATGCGATTTACATTATCGGAGGGGTTTCAATGCTTTTAGTGGGGCTTGCAATCTATATCCGCTTTACCAACTTAGGAGAACGTCGTTGATAGCTATTGTTGATTATAACATGGGCAATTTGGCCAGTGTTAAAAATGCTTTTGATCTGCTCGGAGAAAAAGTGGTTGTTGAGTCGAACCCGGATAAATTAGCTCAATACGATCGTATTATTTTACCGGGGGTAGGGGCTTTCGGTGATGCGATGGAACATTTGCGCGAACGCGGTATGGATGAGGCGGTTCGTGAGTATGCCAAAAGCGGAAAATATCTTTTAGGGATATGTCTGGGGATGCAGTTGTTGTTTGACTCAAGCGAAGAGTTCGGACTTACCGAAGGGCTTGGTTTGATTGAGGGGCGAGTCGTCGCGTTTGACACCAGCCGCTTTCACACACCGCTGAAAGTCCCTCATATGGGATGGAATCGAATGTTTACCAAAGAGCATCCGTTGTTTAGCGGGTTGGATGAAGCTCATTATCTCTATTTCGTCCACTCGTATCATGCTCTGACAGCAAATGCGGCGGATACCATAGGCGAATCGGTCTATGGGTACCGGTTTACGAGTGCTGTGGCACACGAAAACGTAATGGGAATTCAGCCCCATCCTGAGAAGAGCCACCAAAATGGGCTCACCATTCTCAAAAATTTTATTAACCTCTAAAAGGATGTATGAATTATGACTATTTTTCCGGCGATTGATCTAAAAGACGGCAAAGCGGTACGCCTCACCAAAGGATTGATGGAGAGCGCTAAAATCTACTCTGATACCCCGTGGGAGCTTGTTAAAACGTTCGAAGAAATGGGTGCACAATGGGTCCATTTGGTAGACCTTAACGGAGCATTTGCGGGAGAGCCGAAAAATTTGGAGCAGATTCGTTTAATCCGTGAAAATTGCAATGTCAAACTCCAGCTTGGGGGCGGTATCCGCGATGAAGCAACAATTCAACGCTATTTGGAGTTGGGAATTGATCGACTTATTTTAGGCTCTATCGCCCTTCGCGATCCGGAGTTTGTTAAATCAATGGCATCTAAATATCCAATCGTTGTCGGTATCGATGCGATAGATGGGTATGTCGCGGTTGAAGGTTGGGGTGAAGTGAGTAACATGAAAGCGACCGATTTGGCTCGCGCTTTTGCGGATGCCGGAGTCGAAGCGATTATTTGTACCGATGTTGGACGTGACGGTACACTTTCTGGCGTAAATGTCGATTTTACACTTGAAATTTCTCGTGCTTCGGGGATACCTACCATTGCGAGCGGTGGAGTTAAAGATGAGAGCGATATTCATGCTTTGTTAGCAAGTAATGAAGTATCCGGTGTCATTGTTGGAAAAGCATTTTATGAGGGGAGAATTGACCTCAAAAACTTTTTTTAAACTTCCCGCAAACTTGGTTAGGTTATTATTGGGAATTAATTCTGTAAAAATGTATCAATTAAAGGACATACTTTGAAATTATTGGTTGTAGATGATAGCTCAACAATGCGCCGTATTATCAAAAATACACTTTCTCGTCTCGGATATGAAGACGTTCTAGAAGGTGAAGACGGGTTACAAGGATGGAATGTTCTTGATAGCAACCCTGATATGGGAATGTTGATCACTGACTGGAACATGCCGGAAATGAATGGTTTGGAATTGGTCAAAAAAGTACGTGCAGATGCACGATTTACTGATCTTCCAATTATTATGGTAACGACAGAAGGTGGTAAAGCAGAAGTTATTACAGCATTAAAAGCGGGTGTAAATAACTATATTGTTAAACCGTTTACTCCACAAGTCCTTAAAGAAAAACTTGCTGCCGTACTTGGTACTGAGGGTTAATGCAAGATCACTATTACATGTTGGTGGTAAAACCATCATCACACTTTGAACTTTTTAGTGATTTTCTTGTTGATGTTTTACCGGTTGGATTTGAAGAGATCGATGAGGGTTTCATTATCCGAAGTGAAGAAGATCTTGAAACGGTCATGTGGGGGATCGAACAGTTCTCCGAAGCATTGCAACGTGCTGTCGGCGAAGTTATCGATGTTGAAATGACTCTCACTAAAGAAAAAAATGACGATTGGATCGCACAATATCAACAAGGTATTGCTCCGGTTGAAATCGATCCGTTTTATATCCACCCGACATGGGAAGCTCCGAAAGAGGGGATGTTAAATATCGCTATCGATCCGGCACTCGCTTTTGGAACGGGGCACCATCCTACTACGGCATCATGCCTTCGCGGTATTGCGAAATATGTTAAAAATGGCGATGAAGTGATGGATGTCGGATGTGGCAGTGGAATCTTGGCAATAGCGGCAATTAAAAAAGGTGCTATTGTCGATGCATGCGATACCGATCCTCTATCGGTTGAAAATGCTATAGTGAATGCCACACAAAACAATATCGATTATCGCCGTTTATGGGAAGGCCCTATTAACGAAACGAATGAAACATATGATGTGATCATTGCCAATATTGTCGCGGATGTATTGGTATTTATTGCAAGTGATTTGAGAAAACGGCTACGTGCGGGCGGAGTATTGATCCTTTCAGGGATTATGGACAAATACGAAGAAAAAGTTCTTCGTGCATATAAAAATTTTGAATTGACTGAACGTTTTGTTGAAAATGAATGGGTAACCCTTGTCGTAACACAAAAAGGAACTGAATAATATGGCTAATAATGAACCGAATCCAAACTCTTCACCGGATAAAAACGGTAATTTCTTCAATAAAAATCCTCTAATCACTTTTGCATTATTCTCGATTGTCGTTATCCTCCTTTTTAAAGCTGTAATCGGGGATGAAAATGAACTTTCCGGCAAACTAGCGGGGCAAAATGTCACCCGTACGCAAGAGATCAGTTATGCTGATCTTAAACGCTTGATCAATGAAAAACAGGTCGAAAAAGTTTCTATCGGGCAAACGTATATCCGCGCAATCGGGAATGACGGCAATGGAAAAGTTGCGTATACAACCCGTATTGTCGGACAAGATTCGACCTTGATCCCATTGCTTGATGCCAAAAAAATCAACTATGTCGGTTTCAGTGAAACCAACTGGTTCACCGAGATGTTCGGATGGTTGTTTCCATTTTTGATCATCATCGCTATTTGGATGTTTTTTGCCGGTCGTATGCAACGGAATATGGGTGGCGGAATTTTGGGAATGGGTAACTCAAAAAAACTTATCAATTCTGAAAAACCGAAAACGAAGTTTGATGATGTTGCGGGTGCACAGGAAGCAAAAGAAGAGGTTCATGAAATTGTCGATTTCTTGAAATTCCCGGATCGCTACGTAGAACTCGGTGCGAAAATCCCAAAAGGGGTTTTACTTGTCGGTAGCCCGGGAACAGGTAAAACGCTTTTGGCTAAAGCGGTTGCGGGAGAAGCGGAAGTACCGTTTTTCTCAGTTTCAGGTTCAAGCTTTATCGAAATGTTTGTCGGTGTGGGTGCGGCGCGTGTTCGCGATTTGTTTGAGCAAGCCAAAAAAGATGCCCCTTCTATTATCTTTATCGATGAGATCGATGCGATCGGTAAAAGTCGTGCAGCCGGCGGTGTGATGGGCGGTAACGATGAACGTGAACAAACTCTGAATCAGCTTCTTGCAGAGATGGACGGATTTGGTACGGATACGCCGATTATCATTTTGGCAGCGACCAACCGTCCTGAAATTCTTGATCCGGCATTGTTGCGACCGGGACGATTTGACCGTCAGGTATTGGTAGATAAACCTGATTTCCAAGGGCGTATCGATATCCTCAACGTTCATGTCAAAGGGGTCAAGCAAGACGCAGATGTCGATCTTGAAGAGATTGCCCGTCTTACTGCAGGTTTAGCAGGTGCCGATTTGGCAAACATCGTGAATGAAGCGGCACTTTTGGCGGGACGGAAAAATCAAAAAACCGTTCGACAAGCCGATATGCGTGAAGCGGTTGAACGTGCTATCGCCGGACTTTCTAAAAAAAGCCGCCGTATCGATGAAAAAGAGAAACGGATCGTGGCGTATCATGAAAGCGGTCATGCACTGTTGGCTGAGACAACCAAAGGGGCTAAAAAAGTTTCAAAGGTTTCCATTGTACCTCGCGGTTTAGCAGCGCTTGGGTATACCCTCAATACCCCAGAAGAAAACAAGTATTTGATGCAACGCCACGAATTATGGGCTGAAGTGGATGTATTGCTTGGTGGTCGGGCTGCTGAAGAGGTATTTATCGGTGAAATCTCTACAGGGGCGGCAAACGATTTGGAACGCTCTACCGATATCATTAAAGCAATGGTACAAATGTACGGTATGAGTGATGTAGCTGGATTGATGGTGCTTGAGAAACAGCGCAGCAGTTTCTTGGGTGGCGGTATGACCCAGGCACGTGAATACAGTGACAAAATGGCTGAAGATATGGATACGTTTATTAAACGTTCTCTTCAAGAGCATTATGAACGGGTAAAAGCCAGATTAGAAGAATATCGCGATGCGATTGAAAAAATTGTTGAACTTTTATATGCCAAAGAAAATATCTCAGGAGAACAAGTTCGCGAGATTATTGAAGCCTATGAGGTAGAGCATAATATCCCAACAAAACTAGAGCCACGTAAAAAGATTCCGGATAGTCCAAAAACCGTAATTGATGAATAGGAGCAAAAAATGAGTATACAAAATGACACGTTTATCCTCTCAAACCGAGGATGGTTATTATCGGGCGTTTTGGGCGCTCTGTTTTTGTTTTTTACGATGACGGGACTGCATCTGTTTCAATTTGTATTCGGGGGATTGCTTCTTGCGGTATTGATGATTTTCAGAAACCCTGAACGCAATACTAATGAAGCAGAAGAGGATGCTGTTATCAGCAGTGTTGATGGGATTGTCCTTTCAATTGAAGAGAGTGTTGTAGATGAGCAAAAAATGTCAAAAATTACGATCATGAATTCACTTTGGGATGTTTCGATGCTGCGTGCTCCGTTTGATTCTGAGGTTGAAGGATTTAAAATTCGTCGTGGTGCCTCTTTGCCGCTTTATAATCCGCTATCCGATACATTGAATGAGAAAGCGGTCATCTCTTTTCGCTCTAAAAAAGGGGATGAAATTTATATTGAACACCTCAGTGAGCAAAATTGTTTTCCGATCGGGATTGAACTAGAAAAAAGTCAAAAATTCAAAGAGGGTGCGCGATACGGGTTTTTGGGAAAAGGGCGTAGTATTATTTATCTCCCCTCAACTGCTCGTGTTTCGGTTAATGCAGGAGCTTCGGTTCGTGCGGGCGAGAGTGTTATCGGATATTTAAACGCGGCGTAATACGATGCGCCAAACTCCTCCGCCGATCGCCTATCTTCTTCCAAACTTTTTCACCGCTGCTTCTATATTTTCCGGTTTTTATGCAATTGTATTAGCTTTGGAAGGGGCATTCGATTCTGCACCCTGGTTTATCTTTTTAGCGCTCATTTTTGATGGGTTAGATGGGCGGGTTGCCCGTTTGACGAACACGGCAAGCCATTTTGGCGTAGAGTTTGATTCCTTAGCGGATATCGTAGCCTTTGGTGTAGCTCCTGCTTTTATACTCTATCTGTATGCGGGTGAATCTTATGGACGTATCGGTATCGTCGTCAGTGCCCTTTTTATCATTTTCGGCGCGGTTCGGTTGGCACGATTTAATGTAACCACATCACGGATTGAACCGAGTGTTTTTATCGGGCTTCCTATCCCTACGGCAGCTATTATGATTTCGATTGCTATCCTAGTGATGGAGCGGTATCATGCGTTGAGCAGTTATAAAGTTTTTATTCTTCCTCTTGCGTTGATTTTGGCAATTTTGATGGTAAGTAATATACGTTATCCGAGTTTTAAAAAAATGAATGTGAAGACATTCCACTTTACCCGATTTTTAATCGGCTTTATTACTGTCGCGATGGGTATTTTTGTCTATCCGATCGAAGGTATGGCTATTCTTGCGGCAGGATATCTGCTCTATGGCCCTTTACGGGCCTCTTTTTATATGTTGCGGCGTCTTTTTCACAGAGGGTGATAGTTTTTAGGCTCTTTGGCTAGTTTTTCGGTATCGATTTCAAAGTCAAAATTTTGTGATTTGAATCCCGTATTTCCCATTTTATCAAGCTGAATAACCGCGGCAGGATTATTTCGGCTTTGCATATACAAGAGTGACAATGCATACAGCGTATCAGGATATGTAGGATTTTGCATTTTCGAAAGTTCCAAAAGAGCAATCGCATTCTCATAATGACGCGCGCCGATGGAAGCAGATGCCCCCATGAAGAGTGTTTTTTCATCACGGATTTTATGGGTATCGATGAGCTGGTTATAAAGCGAATACGATTTTTCAAATTCTTGATTGTAAAAATACGATTGCGCTAACGCACCGATAATATCGGTTGTATGATCGGTTGTGACTTGTAGTCTTGTTTCAAGCCGTTCAATAAGCGGGGCCAATTGTCCGGTCATAGCAGACATTAAAATCATTCGATTACGTGTAATCTGCGGGCCGTAGTACAAATCGTCGTAATGAAACGATATCTTTTTGAGATAGTTGATTGCTGCACCTGCAAACGCTTTTGGTTTTTGATCACTGAAATGGGTATCTATCACCATCAAATGAGGCAAAATATCGTTCGGTTGTAGTGCAGCCAAACGTTTTGCATATTTACGTGCTTCTTCTTTTTGCCCGGTTTCAGATGCAATTTCCAAATTTAGGGCAAGATAGAATGGACGCTCTTTGTATTTTTTATCGAGCCATTTTGAAGCACCCGGTACATTGTTTTGGGCAATTTCCAAAAGGGTTCGATACAGTTCAAACTCCTCTTTATCGCTCTCTTGAGTTAGATTTTCTTTGATGATCGCAGAAAGTTTGGTGGTGTCTTTGCCGATCAAATTTCCACTCATGATCGCGAAAATCCCGGCAATATAGTTATTGGCATCCAGGTGATAAGATCGAAGAAAATGTTCATGCGCTTTTGGCGTATCCCCGAGCTGAGCATAGGTGAGCGCCAAGTCATAATGCAAGATAGAGTGCTGAGGATTACGTTTTAGTAAGGCATTTAGCTGTTGATTGGCATCTCGGAGCCGGAATTTCAATGCTTTTTGTACGGCTAGAGCAATACCGTAGTCTACGCTTGATGCACGTGTACTGGTTTGGAGATACTCTTTTGCTCCGGCAATATCGTCAATATACATGTTCGCAGCACCCTTGCGAATATAGTTGAGTGTTTGATCTGCATTGAAAATTTTATAAGGAGCAAAATAAAAGAGTGTTTGGATGATTTTTGGTTGATCGTTTTGTTTATGTTCGCGATAAATGCGTTGTAATTCATCTGGATTGTACAAAGAGGGTTTTAAAAAGATACGAAGAGGATACGGTGTGTAGGCAAGATCGGCATTTAAATCGGTTGCCTCTTTGATCAGCCCAGAAGCTTCACGGTGCTGACCTGCTTTGAGATCGACGAATGCCAAGGCAAGTTTCTCTTGAATCGGCGTATCGTTTTGTAAAATTGCATCGTGAAGATATTTTTTGGCCTTTTCGACATTTCCTAAATTGGCATATAAAAGACCGAGTGTAAATGAATCTTGTTCCTGCAATGGATTTTCCATTGCATTGATTGCATCGTTATATCCGCCGAAGAGTGAGCTGATTTTTGTACGCAATTGATTTTGAGTGGTTTGATACTCATCGGTTGTTGGGTGTTTTAGGGCACTAAGCGCTTCTAGATAGTTCCCTTTGTAATAGTTGATGAGTGCGTAATAATACGAGTACATCGGAGAACTGCTCTCTTGCGGGAGATACGTTTGGGCCATATTGATGTAGTAGTTGAAATCTTTTTCACGCTTGAGATTTAAACAGCATACGGCGGCGTTGATCGCACTGACACATCGGTTTTCACTGCTGGCAATAGAGCGTTTGAAATTGCTTAGAGCTTGCTCAAATTCCCCCTCTTTGAGTTGAACGACACCAAGATTATATTGACTGATCGCTTCAGAATAGAGGGCAATTTTTTCATACAGTTTGAGCGCTTCGGTTGCGTTCCCGTTGGCATAAAGATAGTTCGCCCGCTCAATCATATTCTCTAATTCGCTGGGTTCTATGATCTCTTCCGTTGCTACCTCAGTTGTGTTTGATTCTACAGCGGCAGCTCCTTCTTTACCATGTCCTTTGAGGAAGAAGAATGCTCCTCCACCTGCCGAAAGCAGTAAAACAAGCACACCCACACCTATTAAAATCATCTTTTTCTTTTTAGAAGATCCGGGTGACTCCTCGGCAGTTTCGTTGGTGCTTTCGTCAGATTTCGCGACACCTGCGGCATCGGATTCTTCAATGATGATTATCTCTTCTTGCTCTTCAGCCATGGGCTCTCTCTAACCTTTAGAGGTATTTTTGCAATACGGCAGGGATGACAATCGAGCCGTCTTCTTGTTGGAAGTTTTCCATAATAGCTATCATCGTCCGACCAACTGCTAAACTTGAACCGTTTAGAGTATGGGCGAGGATATTTTTTCCTTCGTCTTTATAGCGTATGCGAGCACGGCGTGCTTGGAAATCGCGCGTATTGGAGACGGAGCTGATTTCACGGTAGGTATTTTGTCCTGGAAGCCATACTTCAAGATCGACCGTTCGTGCCGCACCAAATCCCAAATCACCGGTACAGAGAGTGACGAGGCGGTGTGGAAGGCCGAGTGCTGAGAGGAGATCAGAAGCACACGCAACCATCTCGTCAAAGACTTTATCGCTTTGATCTTGGGTTGTGATAGCGACGAGTTCGACTTTGTGAAACTGGTGCTGACGGATCATACCGCGTACATCACGTCCACCGCTTCCGGCCTCTTTACGGAAACATGAGGTGTATCCCGTCATCTTGATTGGAAGGTCGGAAGCGTTGATGATTTCATCTTGGAAAAGGTTTGTAAGAGGCACTTCTGCTGTCGGGATCAAAAAGAGTTCTTCTTCTTCAACTTTGAAAAGGTCGTCTTCAAATTTTGGAAGCTGTCCTGTTCCTTCCAATGCACGGCGGTTGACGAGCATCGGCACGCTAAACTCTTCAAATCCCCGTTCGCGGTTGAAATCGAGCATGAAATTAATCAGCGCGCGCTCTAAACGTGCACCCATCCCACCGACGACACTGAAGCGGCTTTTGGCAAGTTTGACACCGCGCTCAAAATCGATCCAGCCGTTTTTCTCTGCCAGTTCCCAATGCTCTTTTGGAGTGAATGCAAAGGTCGGAGGGGTGAGAACTTTACGAAGCTCGACGTTACTCTCTTCATCTTCACCATCAGGTACATCGGTATCGGGGATATTCGGGACGCGCATGATGATAGCATCGAGGGCTTCTTCAGCGGCACGTTGTGCTTCCAAAAGATCGTTTAGGGTTATTTTATTGGTGTCAACTTCGATTTTCAGCTCGTCAGTGCTTTTTCCCTCTTTTTTGTATTGTCCGAAAAGTTTGCTCAACTCATTTTGTTTGGCTTGAAGGGTTTCAAAGGATTGTTTTGCGCTTTTGAGGGTCTCATTGGCAGATTTTAGTTCAGCGATGGTATCAGCGGAGACTTTTTTGCGCATCAGCGCTGCTGCGGTTTCGTCAAAATTTTTCTGGAGAAGTTTTACATCGATCATAAAAGCTCATTTCATGGATTTAATAATGATCGATTATAGCCAAAAGAGGCTGAAATTAGCTCAAAAATCTTCCGTATCCTCCTCCATCCGCCCTGTGTTTGTCGAAGGGTAAATTCATGCTTGGACAAGCTTACCAAGAATGGAAGTCATATATTGTAAAATAAACATTGAGTGGCTATAATTATTATAAATTAATTAAAAATGTTAGATTGAGATGTAAAAATGCAAACTGTTACAGTACCAAAAGAAGTTATATGGGTTACGAGGTTAACTTGGATATGGTTAATAGTTAATGTTATTGTTAACTACACGTTAAGTGGTCATGATAATCTTATCGCTGCATTAATTTATTTAATGGTTGCTTCAACAATCATTCCGATTATTTGGGTAATAAACTATTTTCTAAAAAAAGCAAATAAATGGATTATGTGGATTTTTTTAATAGTTTCGGTGCTAGTTATACTTTTGGATATATCTACATTGTTATTTCCTTCATTACTGACAACTGAGGAACTTGAGGGAATGCCTTCTCGTATCATTCGTATTATATTTGGATCGCCAATTGTATATTTATTGCTAAAAAAGAGAAGTTTTTTTAAATAATATTTTTATATTGCCAACATCTTGACAAAACTACATTTATTCGACATAATGACAATATATTGACAAAAAAAGGAGTGTGTGATGCAAGCCATGTTTTATTCTGCGGCACGCAACAATCTGCGAAGCATGATTGACAGTGTCTGTAATGACTGTGAAGAGTACATTATTACGACCAAAGATAACCAAAGTGCGGTACTGATCTCTTACGAAGAGTATGCATCGATGAAAGAGACGATGTATCTGCTCTCGTCGAAAACAAACCGTGATCGACTGCTGGATTCCATCGATGAGATCGAAAACGGTGAATTTACTGTCCGTGAGATAGCGAGTTGATGATTGCGTTTTCGACCCACGGATGGGAAG
Source organism: Sulfuricurvum sp. PD_MW2 (assembly GCF_002633015.1). Classification (GTDB taxonomy): domain Bacteria; phylum Campylobacterota; class Campylobacteria; order Campylobacterales; family Sulfurimonadaceae; genus Sulfuricurvum. The sequence continues at coordinate 18,322 of NZ_NSIU01000021.1, forward strand.
ACTATCTCTATTGGCAAAACAACGATAAAAAGATACTCAAACGGATCAATATTCTTTTAGAAGATATACGTCGAAACCCCGATGAGGGATTGGGGAAGCCTGAACGGCTCAAAGAGAATTTATCGGGCTATTTGTCCCGCCGGATTACGGCGGAGCATCGTCTCGTCTACACGATCAAAAATGATCTCATCATTGTGGCACAGTGTAGATTTCACTACTAAGACAAAATCGCCTTGGCTAACTCAAACTGATTGGCAGTCATGATGTGGATTTTCGGATGGAGCGCTTTGAGCTCTTCGAAAAGGTTTTTGCTGAGTTCAAATCCTATACGATATTCTTCATCTGGGCTGATGAGTGACGCCGTTTCAAGTGCTTCGACCCACGTGTGCGGTACAAAAATTCCCGGAACATTCTCATCCAAAAATCGGGCGGTTCGGAGTTTTGTGATTGGGAAATAGCCCAAAATGAGAACGCATTCTGCATTATTTTCACGGTTGGCTTCTTCCATCATTGTTAAAAGCTTTTGAGCGTTTTCGAGATCGTAAACAGGTTGAGAGATGATGCCGATTGCTCCGTGAGCTACCTTTTTTGTCATCTTTTTTTGCAGCGTTGCAGCACTTTTGGCATAGGCGTCAATGACGGCGAAAGGATAAATCTCTTGGACTGGGGCAAGAAGCTTTTGTTCTGCCATATCGGTTCCGCTGTTGAGTGTCGTGATGATGTCGAGGAGGAGTTTACTGTTCCCCTCAAATACCCCTTTGGCATGCGGCTGATCAGAGTAGTGGGCACTGTCACCCGTGAGGGCGAGAATCGTGCGGACATTCGACTCGTTGGCACCGAGGAGATCGGATTGCAATGCGATACGGTTACGATCGCGCATACTCATCGTCGCCAATGCCGGTTTTCCAAAACGATCTTGCAGCTTCATTGCGGCAAAGAGGGCGTTGTATTTGAGTTTAGCCAGCGGATTATCGGTGGTGCTGAAGCCATCGACGAGCTGATCCAAACCTAGCGCGGCAATTTTTTCAATCGTCGGAGCGAACTGGGCAGAGCGTGAGGGTGTCGTCTCGAGGGTAATATAGGTGCTGTTACGTAGTTTATCGATAAAGGTTTCGAACAAAAGGTGCCTTTGGATATAATTGCGTCATTATAACAAAATGTGGGAAATCTATTTTGATAAAATTAGCTGTATTTGATTTTGATTCGACGTTGATGGATGGTGAAACAATCGATTTTTTTGCCGAAGCGCTTGGAATCGGAGAAAAAGTAAGTGCCATTACGGAACGGGCGATGAACGGAGGACTCGATTTTTTTCAGAGTCTTCAAGAACGCGTCTCTCTTCTAAAAGGGTTGGAATTTGGTCTGGTGGAAGAGATTTGTCAAAATCTCCCCTATATGCCCGGCGCTGTTGAAACGATTGCCGAGTTAAAAAAGCGAGACATCAAGGTGGTCTGTTTTAGCGGCGGATTTCGCACCGCTACCTCGTATGCCAAAAATATCCTTGGGTATGACGCCGATTTTTCAAACGTATTGCACGCAAAAGAGGGGAAACTCACAGGGCTTGTCGGCGGGGATATGATGTTCGATTTCTCCAAAGGGGATATGTTGGTTCGACTGCAAGGGCTTTTTGGTATCACAGAAGAGGAGACTATGGTTGTCGGAGATGGTGCGAATGATCGATCGATGTTTGCCCATGCAGGGACACGAGTCGCATTTTGTGCCAAAGAGATCCTCAAAAAAGAGGCAAATGTTATCGTTGATACCAAAGATCTCACTCAAATTATTACAAAGGTGTTTTAATGCTAGAAAATTCTTTATGGTTGCGTTACAACCCTAATAAAACAATTCGTGAAGTATTGGCTCGTATTTATGAATGCAGTGCTGTTGAGATCGGTGAGGATGAGAGATCCCTGTATGCATCACTAAAGCGTCACTTAACCAAAAAAGAGTTTCGTATGGTGATGATGAATGAAGCGGGACTTTCACCTGAAGAGATTGGTGAAGAAGTTGGTCTAAATGGTGCTGAACTCAAAAAAGCACAGTATAAAGCGTATCGAAAAATCCGTCAGGAGAAGATCCGTCGCGAAGTACAGGTGAGTATGGTAAAAGAAGAACTTGCTGAAGATGATGGTGAATAATTGATACATTTTTGATAAAAAAGCCAAAAAAGTATCAAATTTAGAATTTGTTAAACCATTGTTTATTGTTTATCCGATATCATGTTATCCGTATCAAGACATCTCCATCTGTTTTTAAAATAGTGAAAGTGTCTTACAATTATCCAAGGAGAATGATATGAAAAAGTCAACATCACTTTTTCTTGCGGCAGTAGTTGCTGTAGGTATGATGAGTTCAACGGTTTCAGCTGATGACAAAAAAGGTCAAAAAACGTATTTGAAAACATGTAAAAACTGTCATGGTAACGGTACAAAAGGTGCAGCGATGCATACACAAGATGAGTGGGATGACCTTTTTGCAAAAGGTGGTGCTGTAATCATCAAGAAACATGCCGGTACAAAAGCTGAACCATATTTCAATGGTGATGCATTCAAAGATCAAGCTCAAGATCTTCGTGATTTCTTATTCATGTACGGTTCTGACTCAGGAAACGTCCCTTCTTGCGGCTGATTCTTTCATACCCCTTTTGATAGGGGTATCCTCTTTTCTCTTACATTTATCCCTCTTTTATTTTTTTATTTCAAGCGTATACCATTAGGATTGGTTTAAGTCTGAAAACCAGTTATATCTTTAAACTTTTCGTACGTTCAATAAGCTACAATAGTTTTGACTTAAAGGGATGAATATGAAAATAGCAATATGTGGAATGAGTGGATTTGTCGGTAGTGCTTTGAAAGCTTTTTTTGAAAAGCAGGGGGATGAAGTTATTGCTCTTAGTGTTCGTAGTGATACTTCGGTAGAAAATATAGCTAAAAAACTCAATGGCAGTGATGTTCTGATCAATCTTGCAGGGGCGAATATTCTAGGGCGGTGGACACAAAGTTATAAATCACTTTTGCGCCAAAGCCGTTTGGAAACAACGAAAAAACTGGTTGATGCCATTGCATTGTGTGATGCTCCTCCCCATACATTATTAAATGCTTCAGCCGTTGGCGTGTATGATGCTGATCATCAACATGATGAATTTTCTTCGCATTTTAGTAACGATTTTCTGAGCCAATTGGTTCAAGATTGGGAATCAGCCGCATTTCGTGCCCAATCCGAATTGACCCGAGTCTGTGCAATGCGTTTTGGAGTGGTGTATGGAAGAGGGGGCGGTGCTATGGCTAAAATGCTTCCTCCGTTTAAAATGGGATTAGGCGGAAAAATGGGAGACGGGTTTCAGATGATTTCATGGATTCATCTCGAAGATTTGGTTCGTGCCGCTGCTTTTTTGATCGATCATCCCCAAATACAAGGTGTTGTGAATTTGACTTCACCCGAACCGATCAGCAATTTGGAACAAACCAAAGCGATGGGACGGATATTGCATCGTCCCGCTTTCTTTGATCTTCCCGAGTGGGTTGTTAAATTGGCATTTGGAGAAGGCTCTTCGGTAATGCTAGAATCCAAAGAGGTTTACCCCCGTGTCTTACAAGAAGGTGGATTTGTATTTCATTATCCTACATTTGACAGTGCGATGGAAGAAATTGCTCACGCCCAAGGCTGAGGAGTTCTTTATCAAGTTGATAAGGATTTAATGCCACTTCATCAATGGTTTTGAAATTGAAATGACTTTTATTGTAGCAGATGATCGAATGGTTATTTCCCTCCAAAAGTGCATCGAGGGCATAGGTGACGAATTTATATGCCATCAAACGGTCATATACGCTAGGATTTCCTCCTCGTTGAATATGTCCCAATACGGTTACTCGTGATTCAAATCCTAACTCATCTTCAAACCATTTTGCCACTTTGTCGCTATCCAACGCTTCCGAAACGATAGCAATAAAATAATCCCGCCCTTTTGCTACTTGTGCTTTAAAACACCCTTTGTATTCATTGATATCGATGGGAATTTCGGGGATAAGACACATCTCTGCACCGGATGTGATGGCCGTGATCAACGCAAGATAACCGCAGTCACGTCCCATGGTTTCAATGATAAAAGCTCTGCGAAACGAGGAAGCGGTATCGCGTATTTGGTCAATTGCATCGCGTATCACTCCCAAGGCGGTATCGACTCCCAGACAATAATCGGTACCGTTAATATCGTTATCGATTGTTGAGGGGATTCCGCAAAAAGCGATTCCGCTTTCGTGGTAGAACCGCTCCATTCCCCTAAAGCTTCCGTCTCCTCCCATCACGATCAGTTTGTCAATACCGTGAGATCTAAGATTCTCTGCGGCGATGGCGCGATACGATGCTTCTTTGAACCGTGCTGAGCGTGCTGAACCGATTTTGGTTCCGCCACGGGTAATAATGCCTGCTACATCGTGGTAATCAGCGGGGATGATGAGATTATCGATAAGTCCTTCATAGCCGTTTCGGACAAAATAGGGTTGCAGACCTTTTGCAAAAGCGTATTCGACAAACCGCTTGAGTGCCGGATTCATCCCCGATACGTCACCGCCGGAGCAGAGGATAGCAATTTTTGAATTCATCGGTTCTCCTTGATATCGGCGCTAAGCCATTGGAGCGATTGCCTGTTTAGCTCCAGAAGGGCATTTTTGAGTGCTTCTACCCCTCCGGCTGCATCAGGGGTTGGTGCAGGGGTAGTAATGATGAAGCGTTTGGTTTTGATGGTATGCTTTGTTTTTGGATCAAGCAAGCGATAGGTAATATCGATGTATCCTTCACTCATCGAGCCGATAAATCGATGATGAAACGCGTTTAAATCCGATTCCAAAATCCAATCGGATTGGACAAGAGACGATGTCGGAGCAACAGTCGTAAAAAGGTGTTCGGCTTCAATCGACTGGATTAAAGAGCGTTGAATGAACGATGATGGGGTGTCATTCCATCGACTGTAAAGATAGTTTCCGGTTTCAGTGTCTTCACGAAGATAGAGGATATTTTTTCCGATCAATGAAGGGAGTGCTTTCGGTGATGCGATGGAAAGCGATTTAGAAGCAATCAGGGTGTTTTGTCTCTCTTTTGTCGGCTGTAAAAGAAGGGTGTACTCACGGATGGATGGAGTTGAGGATGAACATCCCATCAAAAAGAAAAGAGTAAGAATAGCAAATAAAAAAAATCGCATGAATTATTCTCCCGGTCCTGGTTTTGGAGTAGATTTTTTGAACAATAAATCCGATGGGCTCTCTCGCAAGGAGCGTAATGTTGTCTCCATCTCGGTTGTTAGTGAGCGTGTTTGTTCCAAGAGTGTATTGATCTCACCCGTAGCAGAGAGGGTTCGAAGATCGTAATCGCCGCGTTCAAGGTTGGTTTCGAGTTTTTTGATGAGGGCGTGACTCTCTTTGGAGGTAGTTTCAAGAGATTGAAGCGTTGAGGTCATCTTGGTTTGGATGAGCGTATTGAAATTGGCAGAGGTGTTTTTTACATTGCCTGCAGCGTCTTTCATCATGGAAAGTGAACGGCTTGCATTATTTTCGAGTACGATACTTTGGGCTAAAAGCTGTTTGATTTGGACTTGGTAGTCATCGATTTGTGCGGTTAATGATCGTAAATGTTCCAGTGATTGGGAGACGTTTTCAACGTTTTGATCACTAAAGAGACGATCGGCGTGATCAAGTGTTTTGGAGAGTTTTGAGGCAACATTGCTGAGTGATTCATCGAGACGTTGAATCAAGGAGGGGCTAGAGGGGATGATGGCGATCGCATCATCATCTTCGGATAGGAGAGGCGCACTTTTAGAACCTCCTGCAATTTCAATAAAAGCTAACCCCGTGATACCGTAAAATTTGAGAAGTGCACGTGAATCGGTTTTGATCGGGGTGCTCTTTTTGATTTTCAGGGTTAATTCTACCTCTTCGCTGTTCTTTGGATTAATTTGAATGGATTCGACTTTTCCGACATCGACGCCGTGAAATTTCACAGCCGCTTCAGGAGCTAATCCGGAGACCGATTCAGTAATAAAAACTTTATAGCGGCGATACTGTGCATCGTCTTGGTTGTGTTTTCCCAACCAAAAGGCAAAGGCTACAAGACAGACGCCAAAGAGGATGACAAATACCCCAACTGCTGTGTAGTTAACGCGTGATTCCATGCGATCCCTTTTGAAAGAAATAGTCGATAATCGGATGATCGACTTGCAGAACCTCTTTTAGAGTCCCCTCGGCAATTGCTTTTTTGTTACCCAAAAGGGTAAAGCGATCGATAATATGGTGAATTGTATCCAAATCATGCGTTACCATTATCACCGTCAATCCTAAAAGATCGCGTAGTTGCAAAATCAGTTCATCAAACTGCCGTGCACTCAGAGGATCAAGCCCCGATGTAGGCTCATCTAAAAAAAGGAGTTTCGGATCGAGTGCGAGAGCTCGGGCGAGGGCAGCGCGTTTCACCATTCCGCCGCTAAGTTCGGAGGGATAAAGATGTTTCGCGTGCAAAGGTAAACCGACGAGATTTATTTTGAGATTGACAAGCTCCTGAATGAGGTTTGGAGGCAGATCGGTATATTCTTTGTACAAAAGTGCGATATTTTCCCCTACTGTGAGCGAAGAAAATAGTGCGCCAGACTGGAATAGTACTCCCCATGAGCGACGCAACTTTAATGCTTCGATCGGTGTGATCGTTGAAAGATCCTGTCCGAAAATACGGATTGTTCCGCTATCGGGGCGCTCTAGCAAAATCATCTCCCGCATCAGAGTTGATTTCCCCGATCCGCTTCCCCCTAGGAGTGCATAGATTTCATTTTGATAAACCGTACAGCTGATGCGATCATGAATCAGATTCTCTCCAAACGAGGTTGACACATCGCGGACTTCAAGTGCTATCGAACTCATAATTTCAGCTCCGTCAAGAGTACCGAAAATAAAGCGTCACACGCAATGACCAAAAAGATAGCATTGACGACACTTTTGGTGGTATATTGACCGATACTTTCGGTATTCATAGAGACTTGAAAGCCTCTGTATGTCCCGACAAATGCAATTAAAAATGCGAAAAAAGGTCCTTTTGCAATACCGATGAGATAGTGTTTGAGAGCGAGTGCCCCTTGCAGACGGTGGAGAAATTCGGTAAAACTCAAATGTGACTGGGTTGCGGCAATAACCATACCTCCCAAAATCCCTACCATATCGGCAAAGAAAATGAGTAAAGGCATCACGATCATCAGAGCGATGACACGAGGCCATACCAAAAAAGTGAACGGGTCAAATCCCATTGTTTTCATCGCATCGATCTCTTGGGTCATTTTCATGGCACCGATTTGGGCGGTAAAGGCCGAACCGCTTCGCCCCGCAACGACGATGGCGGTGATGAGGGGGGCGAGTTCACGCGTGAGAGAGATTCCGATCATGTCAACGATAAAAATATCGGCACCGAATTTTTGGAGTTGTACGACACTTTGGTAGGCGACGACCACACCGATCAAAAATGCACTGATGGCGATAATCGGGAGAGCCCGAGCACCGGTTTCGAGAATATGTGCACCGATAGAACGGTAACGGATGAGGTGCGGGTAACGAAGCGTATAGAAGAAGATTACGAATGCTTCACCGAAAAATGCCAAAAATGAGAGCAATCTTGTATAAATCCGATAGGATGCTTGACCAATGATGTAAATCCACGAGGGGTAAGTTCTAGGAGGTTCTTGATGTAGCGGCTCTGGATAAAGAAGCCGATATAAATGGGTATATTCCTCTCGTGCATTGATCGTAGAATAGTGATACCCTTGGCATTTGAATGCTTCATTACTCATGTGCCACAACGCAACTCCGGAGGAATCGATATCGCTGATTGCTGCGATATCCCAGATAACATTTGAGCGGGGGTGCAATCCTTCCAACGCTTCGGCTACTTCATGGAGGTACTCAATAGTCCATGAACCACTGCATACGAGAGTTGTTTTCTCTTTATCTTCAATGACGCTGAAAGATGCGGGGATTCTTGTTTGCATATTTTATTATAACGCATTCCTTTGTGTATCTTGGAGTGTTTAATTATTTTGGGAATAATTTTTGGCTGGTATGGAGTTTGCTTTTTCTCTTGCTTTACACTAAACATTTATAAGGAATATACTATGATAAAACGTCTTGGTACGCTGATGCTCGGTCTTTCTGTCTCTCTTTTTGCACAAATTGACAAGCAAGAACTTAACAATATGAAAGTAGACGCTTTATTGGTTAAAGATATGACTTCAAAGCGGGTTCTTTATTCAAAAGAGCCGTTTAAGGAGTTGCATCCGGCAAGTTTGACAAAAGTGATGACGGTATTGCTCGCAATTGAACACGGAAAGTTGAGTCAGCCTGTCACGATTACACGAGAAATGACCAAAGTGGAGCCGACGATAGCCGGGTATAAGCGTGGAGATGTGATTGTTTTGGAAGATTTGATCAAAGCGGCAATGATCAAATCGGATAACGATGCGGCCAAAGCGATCGCGATTACTATCGGAGGTTCGGAAGAACACTTTATCGAGATGATGAATGCCAAAGCGAAAAAAATAGGGATGAATCATACACATTTTATGAACCCGTGCGGGTATGATGACAAAAAACACTATTCGACTCCGCAAGATCTCTTGAAGTTAACCGAATATGCTATAAAAAATAGAAAGTTTAACGATATTAGCCGTATTAACGAATACACCTATTACTCTCTCGACAAGCACCGAAAATTTGTCGCGTATACCCATAACCGTCTTTTGAACCGCTATCAATACGCGATCGGAGTTAAAACCGGTTATACCGCGAAAGCGGGAGCATGTTTGATAGCACGGGCAAAAAAAGACGGAAAAGATTGTGTCATTGTCATGATGAATGCCAAAGGGGATCGCTGGAAGAGCGCAAAAAATATTTTTGAGCAGGTCCTAAACAGTTAAATAGGTAGTTAAAAACCGTTTGTATATTTCCTCTTTTTCTTCCCGTTTCATTGCCGCATGAGCGGGTGATGTCGAGGGGAGGAGAACTCTCTCAACCGCCAAATCTTTAAAATACTTCTGAAACAAATCATAGCTTTTCTTTCCTGTAAACCCGAGGGCTTGAATATTGGGGTGATCAGCTAAAAGCTTTTCAAAATCATTGGGGATGCAGTTTTTGAGATTGGTATCGCTCGAATTGCTCCGTTCGCATGAGGCGATCACATCCCACAACCCAATCCCTTTTTCGAGACAAAAGAGTCTTTTTGCCTCATTCGATTCGAGTGTCACGCCAAATATCGATTCCATAATCGGCCAGAATGTGTTGCGCTGATGGGCATAGTAAAAAGCTTTTTCAAATGAGGCGATACTGGGAAAACTACCGAGAAAGAGAACGCGGGTATTGGCACCGAGGATGGGGGTAAAGGGGTGAGTGTAGGTCAACCGATTAACTCACATAATGATTTTTGTATGATTTGAGCTTCTGCTTCACTAATAGAGCCGATTTTGTCTTTGATCCGTGTTTTAGAAAGTGCCCGTATTTCATATATACAAGCATCCGAAATTTTGTCGAGTTTATCACGCTTTGGAAGTGTTAAGCGATAAGGGAGTGCGTCGGCTTCGATGTGAGTCGAGAGGGGGATGACAATCACGGTGGAGAGCATTTGATTATCATCATTTTGACTCATGATAATTGCTGGACGGAGCTTTCCGATTTCTCCCCCTTTGGCAGGATTGAAATCAACGAGGCAAATATCATTTTTATTCAATTCCATCGTCAACTCCACCCTCAGAGATAGGATCGTTTTTTTGTGCTTTGGCTATTCGGGTTAATAAAGAGCGTTTTTTTGATTTTTCAATCGTATCGATAAATGCAGTGAACTCTTTAGCCATCGATTTTGGGACGAAAAATCCCACTTCTTCTTTTTTTCTGCCGTCGATGATATGGACGATTTCATCATGAAAACTGTAGAGGGTTTCGGGCTTTCGAAGTTCTGCTAATGTTGCTTCAATCATACAAATCCTTTTGATAAAACTGATTGTAAAAATAGTATATCATAAGTTTTAAATATTTGGTTTTGTATTGTAGATTTCTTGTCAAGTAGATATAATCTTACAAGTTTAAAAATATGAATTAAAGTTAAAAAAACTATATATTCCCAAATTCTAGCTTAGAAGAAGAAAATATAGTGATGAAATGCGTAGGAGAAATTATGCAAGATACAGTAATACCGAAAGAAGTCATTTGGGTAACAAAAATTTTATGGATTGATATTCTTCTTCGATTCATAGTCGTTCTTTTTATATTGCTTACTAGTTCATTTAGCGATGAAGAAATTTTAGTTCGATTATTGACTGTATCAATAAAGATTATAATATGGAGCATTGCAATTATAGGGATAAATTACTTTTTGAAAAAGGGAAATAAATGGATTATGATTTTTTTCATGGTAATTGTAAGTTCGGTAGTAATATCTAATATTTTCTCAATTTACGGTGCTACACAAGATATTTTATTGATTAGTAAAGTTCTTTATTTTATTCAAATACTAATAGGCTCTTTTATCATTTACTTATTGACTAAAGAAAGGAATTTTTTTTTAAATAAGCAGTAATAAATAATAAGAGAGTTCTTTACCTTCCCCTAAACCACCATTTGCTACAATTTCGCCATTAATTTATGGGGCTGAGACCCAATCAAAGGAACTGCATGAAGCGCGCATTGCTAAGCGTCAGCGACAAAAGCAACATCGTTGAATTCGCCAAATCTCTGATCGGGAATGGATATGAGATTATCTCTACCGGTGGAACGTATAAGATGTTAAAAGATGCGGGAATAGCCGCAATCGAGATCGATGAAGTGACCAAATTTCCTGAGTGCTTCGAAGGGCGCGTAAAAACATTGAACCCTTTTGTACATGGCGGAATCTTGCACCGACGTGACAAACAATCGCACCTTGACCAAGCCAAAGAGCTCGGTGTTGAAGCGATCGATCTTGTATGTGTGAATCTCTATCCGTTCAAAGCGACGATTGAGAAAACCGACGATTTTGAAGAGATTATCGAAAATATCGACATCGGCGGACCTGCAATGGTACGTTCTGCGGCAAAAAACTTTGACAGCGTTATTATTGTCACCGATCCATCCGACTATTCATTGGTGCTTAACGCAATTGCTAACGGCGAAAACAGTGTCGAATTCCGCCGTGATTTGATGATCAAAGCATACGAACACACCGCGGCGTATGATAGCATGATCGCAAACTACATGAACAAACGTTTTAACAACGGTATGGGGAACAAACAGTTTATCGTGGGTAATAAAGTGATGGATACCCGTTATGGCGAAAACCCGCATCAAAAAGGCGGATTGTACGAGTTTGACACATTCTTCAGCCAAAACTTCAAAACTCTCAAAGGAGAAGCGAGCTTTAACAACCTCACTGACATTAGCGGTGCGGTAAAAATTGCAGCAGCTTTTGGAGGTGAAAATGCGATTTGTATTGTGAAACACGGTAATCCATGTGGTTTCGCGATCCGTGAGAATCTCCTCGATGCCTACACCGAAGCACTCAAATGTGATCCTATCTCGGCGTTTGGCGGTGTCGTGGCGGTTAACGGTGTTGTCACCAAAGCATTGGCGGAGAAAATGAACGAAATGTTCCTCGAAGTGATCATTGCAGGGTGTATTGATGAGGAAGCACGCGCGGTGTTTGAGCCGAAAAAACGTCTTAAACTCTTTGAATACGGTGCGGATAAAATACTCCTTAGCAACGATGCGATCGATTTCAAACATATCGACGGCGGGTTTGTATTCCAAGATGCAGATAAAGTGACTTCCGAAGAAGTAGCGAATGCGAAATTGGTTACCAAGCATGTAGCGGATGCTGCAGCGATGAAAGATGCGGAGATCGCTTATAAAGTGGCGTCACTTACAAAATCCAACTGTGTCGTTTATGTGAAAGATGCGGCGATGGTCGCGGTCGGTATGGGTATGACATCACGTGTCGATGCGGCTCGTTGTGCACTCAAAAAAGCTGAAGAGATGGGACTGGATGTAAGCGGTTCGGCTCTTGCTTCCGAAGCGTTTTTTCCATTCCGCGACTCTATCGATGCGGCGGCGGGTGCGGGTGTTAAAACCGTCATTCAACCGGGTGGATCAGTACGTGATGATGAAGTCATCGCGGCAGCGGATGAACATGGTATGGCTCTTTATTTTACAGGTGTTCGCCACTTTTTACACTAAAAACCTTTGCGCCGAGTCGGCGCAACTTTTTATCCCTTCTAAAACCCTTGTCTACGAATTCTCCTTTTTAACCTTGATTGACATTGACTCAATGTTAGTGCTATAATTTTCACCAAGAAAAACGATACTCTATGAATTAGGAATTGGATATGTCAAAAAGTTTATATACTACATTAGAATTATCTCCCGGAGCAAGTGAAGCGGAGATCAAAAAAGCGTACCGAAGACTTGCACGCCAATATCATCCTGATGTCAACAAAGATCCTGCTGCGGAAGAGAAATTTAAAGAGATTAATGCTGCGTATGAGGTTCTCAGTGATAAAGAGAAACGTTCAAAATACGACCAATACGGCGATTCGATGTTCGGTGGTCAAAACTTCCATGATTTTGCTCGAGGACAGGGGGGAAATGTTGATTTAGACGATATTCTCCGTAATATCTTCGGTCAAGGCGGTGGTGGTTTCGGCGGTGGCGGTTTTGGAGGCTTCGGCGGGTTTGGTGGAAATTCCGGCTTCGGTGGCGGCGGTTTTGGGGGGATGAACCTCGACATTGATGCCAATGTCACTGTACCGTTCGCTGTAGCGGTATTGGGAGGAAAACACTCGATCAGCCTCTCCGGAGAGAGTTTTGACATTAAAATCCCAGCCGGGATCAAAAGCGGCGAAAAGCTCCGTGTACGCGGAAAAGGAAAAAAACATGGATCACAAGTCGGTGATTTGTACCTACGGATCGATGTTGCTGCGAATCCTGAGTATGAGCGCGAGGGGGATAATCTTGTCAAAACGTTTAATGTCCCTCTCTATGCAGCACTCTTTGGGGGAAAAGTAGCGATTCAAACACTCGAAAAAGAGGTGACGTTAAAAGTTCCTGAAAATACGAAAAACGGTCAACGTTTCCGTCTTAAAGAGATGGGCGTTCTAAACCGTCAAAGTAACGTGCGAGGTGATCTATACCTCAAAGCGAACATTGTTCTCCCTCCAGTCGATAAAATTGATCCGGATTTGGTTGAAGCGATGAAAAAATCACTTCCGCAAGGAGAGTAAGCCATGCACCATTTTGACGAACCGGTATACATGATCAGCATCGTAGCGAAGATTTTGGACATCCATCCTCAGACCCTTCGTCAATATGAACGAGAGAATCTCATTACCCCTTCACGCTCGGATGGACGGATTCGTCTCTATTCTCAGCGTGACATCGAAAAGATCAAGATGATTTTACGCCTCACACGTGAAGTAGGGGTCAATCTTGCAGGAGTGGATGTCGTCATTCGTCTCAAAGACAAGATGGAGGCAATGGAACAGGAATTAATGGAACTGCGCGCCGAAATCGCACGGATGCGAAGTTCCAGCACCGTTCCGCCGGAAAAGTCCCTTGTTACCAAGCGAAGTATTTACGAAATGGTCATTTTTGATGACGACATCCTCAAGTAATGGCTACTAATCCGGTTATTCATCCCAGTTGGAAAGAGGCGTTAAGTGCTGAATTCACCCATCCGTATATGGATGAGCTCAAAGCATTCTTGGTTGAAGAGAAAAAACACTATACGATATTTCCGCAGGGGAGTCATATCTTCAATGCGTTCAACTCTACCCCCTTTGATGCAGTCAAAGTTGTGATTTTAGGACAAGATCCCTACCATGGCCCGAATCAAGCACACGGTCTCTCATTCTCGGTTCAGCAGGGTATACCACTTCCTCCTTCTTTGCAAAATATTTTTAAAGAACTGGTTGATGACATAGGATGTACATGTCCAAAAAGCGGTGATTTGAGCTATTGGGCGCAGGAGGGGGTATTACTCCTCAACACCCTCTTAACCGTTCGTTCAGGGGAGCCGTTTTCGCATAAAGATCGGGGATGGGAGCGTTTTACGGATCAAGTGATCCGAACATTGAGTGCACAGCGTGAACATATCGTCTTTATCCTTTGGGGCGCACCGGCTGGAAAAAAGGCCTCTTTGATCGATGAAGGAAAACATTTGGTCCTTAAAGCACCCCATCCATCGCCTCTCTCTTCGTATCGAGGTTTTTTCGGTTCCAAACCTTTTAGCAAGAGTAATCGTTATTTGCAACAGTTTGGGATGCAACCGATAGAATGGTGTGGTATTAGTTAATTCTTAGCGTCGCGAAAATCGGCAAATGATCCGAATACCCCTCTCCGAGGTGCTGTTTTGGATAACGACGACTTTGCTGCCATCGATACACTTTTCCTTTATAAAAAAGATAGTCGGGATCATATCGATTGAAACTTCCTTTGACGTATTCAATTCCGTGATTATCAGCTAAAGTGTGAGGAATAATGATGTTATCCAATCCTTCTCCTTTTCCTCGAAACTCATGACTCCATCGCTTTTCAGGACGTAGCTCATACCAAAGATTATAGAGAGCATCATTATTTTTCTGGAGTGACAGATAGGTGTTTGGATTTTCCTCTTCATCGATGGTACGAAGAATATGGTTGATTCCCGTTATCCCCTCCGTATCGTTTAGTTTGCGGCTTTTGAGAAAGGTTTTATACTCTTCAAAGTGGGAATTGAAATCGCCGACAAGAATATAGGACTCGTCAGAAGAGAGCTCTTTAAGGCGTGTAAGAAGCCGTTTAGCACATAAAATCCGTTCGCTCTCCGGACCGCTTTTGGATTTCCAGTGATTGACGAAAACACGCAGAGCGGTTCCGTTGATCTTGATTTTGGCTTCAAGAATATCGCGATAATTGCCACTGTAGTTTACAGGATGTTTAAGAGCACTTTGAATCGGATAACGGCTTAGTAGAGCTACATTCACGGCAGAATTTCGGGTTTTTGCAAATGCATAATAGGGGTAATAGAACCCTTGACGGTTGATTTGGGCTTTGAGATCTTTGAGTGCAGTCTCGGACTCAATCTCTTGCAGAGCGATAATATCAGCCCGAATCCCTGCTATCACTTGTGCGGTGTGGCTCAGTTTTGTGCGATACATTTCCTCGTTCCATCCCCATTCACCATTGGGAATATACTCTTCGTACTCTGTACCCTCACGTTGCATATCAAAAAGATTTTCGACGTTGTAACTTGCTATTTTCACTTCTACTCCTCCAAGCATTGAGATTATCCATACCAACAGGAATAGAAAACGCATTTACTCTATTCCGCTGAGACGAAGGAGATTTTTAGAGTCGCATTCACGCCCCATCATCTCGACAAAAAGCTCCTGCATACTTTGTGATCCGCCTTTTGAGAGGACGATGTCTTTGTAGCGACGGGCAAGCTTACTTCCGAAAATCCCCTCATCAACGATGGCGTAATAGGCATCGGCACTGAGTACTTCCGCCCATTTGTAGCTGTAATATCCTGCACTGTATCCGCCGCTGAAGATATGGCTGAAGCCGTTTTGGAATTTGTTGTAAGAGGGTGGTTTGATAAGAGCTGTTTTCTCTCGGATTGAATCGAGAAGCGCTTGGATCTCTTCACCTTGATAGAGTTTTGAGTGCAACTCGAAATCAAAGAGGGAAAATTCGATCTGTCGGAGCATAAACATTCCGCTTTGGAAGTTTTTGGCTCGAATTAGTTTTTCGATCATTTCATCACTAAGTACTTCACCGCTCTCGTGATGCGAAGCGAAAAGTTTTAACACTTTCGGCTCATAGGCGAAATTTTCCAAAAACTGGGATGGAAACTCCACTGCATCCCACTCGACACCGTTGACACCGCTCACTCCGTGTTCTTTGACCTTACTGAGTAAATGATGAATGGTGTGTCCCATCTCATGAAAGAGGGTGACGACATCGTCATGTCGCAACAGGGAGGGAGACGTTTCTGAAGATGGTGGGAAGTTACAAACCACAAATGCGCTGGAGAGGTGGGTACATCCTGTACTGTCACAGTGATGGGTTTGGAAGTTATGCATCCATGCGCCTCCCCGTTTGTCTTTGCGCGCTTCGAGATCGAAATAGACGCGTGCGGTAAGCTCTTCTCCCTCATAAATATCATAAGCACTCGCTTTTGGATCCCAAAGTTCGATCTCTTGATGAACAAAACGAAGCCCAAAAAGCTCATTTAAAAAGGTAAACATCCCCTCCATGACACTGTGTTGTTCAAAATAGGGACGATACTCCTCTTCGTCAATATCGTATTGGGCTTTTTTGAGGATTTCGCCGCAGTAGGCACTGTCATAGCTTTGCAGGTCAATGTCTGGAGCGATAGCACGCAGCTCTTCGAGTTCTTTTTGCCCCTGTCTGCGGGAGGCATCGACCAATTCGTTCAAAAACTTTAAAACGCTTTTTGTACTTGGTGCCATTTTGGAAGCGAGGGAGTACTCGGCGTAGTTCTCAAATCCCAGCAGCTTGGCACTCTCTTGACGAAGCGCCATCAATTCATCGATAATTGCTCCGTTTTGCGATGCTCGGGTGGTGTAGGCACGATAGAGCTCTTCACGGATGGCGCGATTTGGACCGTACGTCATATAGGCGACGTAGGAGGGCATTTGGAGGGTGAATCGGTATTTGGTGATACCATCCTCTTCGAAGCGTGCATTTTCCAAATCACTCTGCGGTATCCCATCTATATCGGCGGGATCGGTGATGATTTTTTCATACGCATTCGTTGCATCGAGGAGATTTTGGGAGAAGTCGTTGGTCAGGGTACTTTTTCGTAGATTAATTTCGGCCAAACGCTCTTTGGATGTATCATCCAGATGGGCGCCCGCAAGCTCGAAATGGAGGATATTGAGATCCAAAATTCGACGTTCTTCGGTAGTGAGTGCATCATATTCATTGGCTTTGATGGTCTTAAACGCTTCGTAAATATCGAGATTTTGCCCGACAAAAGTAGAGTAATCGGTGAGGATCGGGAGTGCATCCGCGTATACTCTTTGGGACTCTTCGGAGTTTTTAACGGCGTTGATATGAGAAAGGGGGGTAAATAACAGCTCTAAGTCTTCCTCCATGAGATCAAACGGGCGGACAAAATTATCATACGTTTTTTGCGGTATCGCTAAAAGGGTATCGATTGTTTGGTGATTGGTTTTGATCAAGGTCTTTAAATTAGTGATAAAAGTCTCTAAATTGAGTTTAAATTCGACAAATGGGTTCATGAGTTCTCCTATAGTTGTGTTATTGTAGTGAAGTGTTTCAAAAAGTATTCTATAATTGCGTAATTTGTCGTATGAAAAAGGTTTCCTTAATGGCTATGAAAATCAGATTATTATTGCGCTATATTTTTGTCGGGGCATTGTCTTTGTTTCCATTGATTTTGGTGATTATCGTCGTCAATTATCTCAAAAATCTAGGCGTTAGTGCGTATCTTTCACTTCATGATTACACGAATTCGTTTGGGGTTACATTAGCATTAATGGCAGGTGTTATTGCTATTTTTGCAGTGCTTGGATTTTCGATCGAGAAGTATGGGCGTTCCATTTTTGTTTCTATGATCGATAGTACGTTTGAAAAAATTCCTGCAATCCGTTCGGTCTATTCGGTCTCGAAAAAATTGGCAGCCATGTTGAGTGGAGGAGAAGACGGTACGAAAAAAGAGGTGGTATTGGTTGAGTATCCCAAAGAGGGATTATGGGTTCCGGCGTATTTGTTGAACCGCCATGAAAATATTTGTGTACTTTTTATTCCTACTTCCCCGAATCCGACCAGCGGATATACCGTGTTGGTAGATGATACAAAAATCAAAAAAACAACGTTGAGTCTTCAGGAAGCTTCCTCGTTTATCATCAGTATGGGTGCTGATTTTCCTCAAAAAGAGGCCGTATCAGCCCTTATTCAAAGTCATCAAAATTAAAGAGATTGATCAATGCAGGTTTTTTGAAATTTTTCTTGTATAGAAACTATCGAATCAAATCGACGCATTATGGCATCACTCCGTAATGGAAAAGCACATATAATCTTTTTTGGTGCCCCAGTTTTTTGAAGTAAATAACGGATGAAACGGCTTGTTTCAATAATATCTTCTTCAATTGACGATTCTCTATGGAATGTTTCAGGAAATTTCATATCTATGATGGTTACATCACCATTTGAATCGACAATACAGTTGCTTACGGAGAGATCCCCGATAGATACATTTTGTTGATGACATTCAAAGATAATAGCGAGATATTTTTCAATAATTGTATAAAAGCATTTATACGAAACATGCCGTTTCATCATAGCACGTATAGTCTCGCCTTCAATATATGAAGTAATAAGATAATGAGCGTTAAGACTTTGATCATACCCACTCTCTTGAATTTGCACAATACCATTGATTCTTTTTAGTTGGCGTAATTTTTCAGAGATACTTTTAATAAAAATATGATCATTATTCTGCCGATAAAGAATTTTAATTGCAACTTTACTTCCCTGAAGAGTTAATGCTTCATAAACCTCACCTTCCCAACCTCTTCCTAATTGTCTAATAATACGATAAGAGCCGACATGCGTTCCTTGTGCAAGTTGAAAACTAGGTAAATAATCAGGTAAAAACATAGTATGTTCCTTTTTTTATAAAATGATATTTATAAACATGGACATAATATGTCTAAATGTGAAAAAACTATATTACAGATACTGAGCTTTTAAATTGAAGATAATTTTTGAGATACGATTTGATGTTTTCAGCACCAACAGGGTTTTGAGAATGAATATTGAATGAAAAATGATTCGGTATTTTGATAAGCCCATTCATATCCATTTCAACAATCCATTTTGCCAAGTCATATCCAGTAGGAAGAATCTTCCCTGTATTATCCATGCCTAAATCATGGTCAAATGATATAAATATAGGAGCACCGTATTGCTGTATTAGAATTTGTGCTTCTGCTACAGTACGAGCAATAATATAGGTATTATTAGGCGGCATCCGAATATCATCAATATAAAGCTTCCAATCAAAATGTACATTAGAAGGGAACATTTATACACTCGCAATCTTTTGGATAATGCTTTATGTATTTCTTCCAAAACGTATCACCGTCCACATGTCCGCTTTCATTTTCATTATCATCATCACATACACTGATTAGTGCATAATCTAGATTTTCAGCATCACAATCACAATAAATTTCAAAACAACCAAAATCCATAAATGAAAAAATTACAATAACTTTACCGTCATTATCTATGCTAGCCATCGAATGTTCCATAAGCTGATTCAGTTGTTGAATAGTGAGTATTTTTAGGAGTTTGGAGTGATAACAATGTTTCATTAAATGTCCTTCTGCGAATATATATACCATTATCACGAAAGACATAGACTTATTTTGTCTATATGGAATTATAGGAAGGATTCTTGTAAATACTGGGCGAGCGATTTATTGAAATTTTCTTGAATGTGTATTGGTTCGATCACACGTACTTTTGGCAACCAATATTTTAAAATGGGATATATCTCTTCATCATTTGTCACTTTAAGAACTAATTCGGCACTACCATCAGATTGTATGTATAACTTTTGATTTTTTGAGATAGGTTTACGTTCGAAATAAACGATTATGTCTTCATCAATCCATAACCGTACCTCATAAGGCTTGATATCCGTCGAAAACCATATATTAATAGCACTTTCGAGGTAGTCCATAATTTTGGGATCGCGTTTGAACACTTTATCGGTCATAGTGCATTTGGCTATGGATTTGATATAAAACTTTTTTGTGTATTGTTTATGTTGTGCCAGAAGATACCAAAATCCCTCATAAACGATCACTTTGAGGGGCTTCACATGAATATACTCTTTGGTAGTATTTTCACCGTATGGAATATATGAGAGAGACACTTCAAATTTTTTTTCGATTGCTTTTTCTAATTGCACCATGATGTTAAATTTACTGCCAACATCTTCAATATCTAAACGGGTATAAAATGGTGATTTAATTTGTCGTTGTAGCCGTTCTAATAAGGGATGTGCTTTTTTATAAAAATCTACTCCTATATCTTTTACCATGCTTTCCAACATTTCAAGAACCATGTCTCCATCATTACGAGAATGTTTTGTTAGAGGTTTACGGTATCGTTTTTTATCCTCACTACGTTCAACTTTTTGTGGATACATTTGTTTGAGTTTATCGAAATCACGTTGGATAGTTTTTGGAGTAACTTCCCACTCTTTAGCTAATTGACCGATAGAGAGTTCTTCACCATTATCCAGTCGCTCTAGTATTTCAGCGTGGCGCTTATGTTGAAGAGGGTTTCCACGCAATCCGGTTTCGGCTAGAATTGCCATAGTTGTTCTTTAATTTTATGGTATATCATGGATTTTCCCAGCTTTGTTCTCGATCTTTCCATAAAGCTTGAGCATCATCGTAATCAATCAGCCATAAACAAGCATTATTTGTAATGGGATCATGATGAGGATCACCGTATTTTTCACATAGTGCAAAATAAACATCACTTTCGATATCGGCATCAATTGCAATACTTCCCAAATAAGGCCAAATGATATGGTCAGTAGATACCAGATCACCCACCTCTACAAGAGGTACTTTTGGAAAATAGTTTTTCATAAACATTAAAAATTCTTCTCTTGCATTCTCATCCGTTTCGTTTGCTTGAAGATATTTGTCCTGCATTTCATCTGTCAGTTCCAATTTAAACGCATGAATGTCATTGTATGTTCGATTAAAGACCATCCAAATCGTATCTTTTTCCCGTATCGTTGCGGCATATTGTTCGATAACATACATAGAAACTCTCTCTACTATTAAGTTTTTCACATGACAGCTGGCTCTTATACAAATCTTACGCTT
>NZ_NSIU01000022.1 GCF_002633015.1 Sulfuricurvum sp. PD_MW2
TCGGAGCGTTAAGTGTTGATAAGAGACAGGAAAAAAACTATATTATTTCTTCTCACTTTGGAGATGCTCTCTTTTTCAAAAGAGATCTCCTATGAAGCGTTAAAGATTTCTGCAACAGAACACTCCCACTGGCTTAAACTCCGCACTATTGATACCTCAATTGAGAAAACCCGTTTGGACAGTGTCTATTCGGGTCTCTATCCTCAGTTATCCCTTGGCTACAGCGGAGAGTATAATAAAAACCTAGATCAAACAACTTCCGGAAGCATATCGGTAGGGGGGACTACGATCAATTCAGCTGTTCGCAATAAAGACTCTTTGGCGTTAAGTCTCAATTACGAACTCTATCACTTCGGAACGACACTAAAGCAAATCGAAATATCCAAAAAAGAGATAGCATTCAAAAAGCTTGAAGTATGTAATGAAGAAAACAAGCTTTTTCGAGAAATCTTGGACCTTTATGCAACGGCTCAAAAAGCTCAAAGTGAACAGAACTATAAAGCTCAAATGCACGCATTACGTCAAGAACTCTATACCCTCAAACAACGTCTTTATGCCGCAGGGAAAGAGTCACGTGTATCGGTCGGGGATGAAGCGATCCGTCTGATAGAACTGGAGCGGGATATTGAACGTGCTCAAATGAGTTATGAAGAGAACCTCATAGCCCTCACCAAACTTTCCCATATCGATCTTGACCTAAAATCGACCCAATTGCTTCCTTTAGGCACCAAAGCCAAAGATATTCATATCGGAAGTTTCGAAGAGAGTTCTCAAGCTCGCCAGTACAGAGATAAAATTGACCAAAAGAATACCGAAATCTCCCTCAACATCCGTACCCAGCTTCCGGTACTATCGCTTTATTCAAACTATTACCTCTACGGTTCTGATATGCATAACGCCTACAACGCTTTTGAAGATATGAAACCCAATAGCTGGAATGCAGGGTTAAGCCTCCGATGGAACCTGTTTGAGGGGTTCAAATACAACAGTGAATCGGCACGATTGCATTTCGAGAGGGATCGATTGAATGAAGAGTATGCATTAGCCAAACGGGAGTTTGATGCACAAACCCAAATCTCTCAACAAAAAATAGACCGTTTAACCCAATTGCAAAAAAATAATGTATTGATAGTGAATGAATCCCGCTCCAAAATAGCCATGATCAAACGGCTAAGAGAACATGGTGAAGCAGACGCGGTGAGTGAGGTGAGTGTGAAGCTCGAAACATTAGAGAGGGAGTTGACATTGGAATCTGAGAGGATACAACATGCTTATGAAGCGGAAGCATTGAAGTTGCAACATAGAGGAGCGGAAGAATGCACTCCGCGTTAACGGCATTAGAGGTTGCCGCAAAACTCAACCGTATCGCGATCGATACCCGTGTCATCATCAAAGAATACGCTCTAGGGGAAAGCGAACCCTCCATCGAAGAGCTTAACCGTATCGCGATAGCACAAGGGTTTCGTGCTACCATCAAAAAACTCTCGATCGAGAAACTGATCGAGAACTATCCTATGCCCATCATTGTTCAGCGGCTGGATGGAAGCTACTTTAGC
This sequence comes from Sulfuricurvum sp. PD_MW2, assembly GCF_002633015.1. Classification (GTDB taxonomy): domain Bacteria; phylum Campylobacterota; class Campylobacteria; order Campylobacterales; family Sulfurimonadaceae; genus Sulfuricurvum. The sequence continues at coordinate 1,557 of NZ_NSIU01000022.1, forward strand.
ATCTTGCAGGCCAATGGGGAAAAACATGAGCTATTGATCTTCGACATTACCCGTAAAGAGCCTTATATTATGTCATATGAGGAGTGGGCGCAACAGAGTAGCGGTAAAAGTATCGTCCTTAAACACCGAATCTTGAGTGCGGAAGCCCGTTTCGGATTCGGATGGTTTTTTTATCAGATCATGAAATATAAAAAGGTAATTGCCGAAGTCTTGATCGCCTCGTTCGTCCTCCAGCTCTTTGGTCTCGTCGCACCGCTCTTTACGCAGGTGATACTCGATAAAGTTCTCGTCCATCGTTCTATGAGTACGCTCGATGTACTCGCTATCGCTTTTATCGCCGTGGCGATCTTCGAACTCATGATCACTCTGATCAGAAGCTACATTTTTGCCCATACCACCTCTAAGATCGATGCGAGATTGGGTGCCAAACTCTTTCACCATCTCTTAGCCCTCCCGTATGTTTATTTCGAAAAGCGGAAAGTAGGAAATATTATCTCCCGTGTACGTGAACTCGATCAAATACGTGAATTCATCGCCAATAAATCAGTCACCTTGATCCTTGATGTTTTGTTCTCCGTCGTATTCGTAGCGGTGATGCTTCTCTACAGTGTCAAACTTACTCTTATCGTCGTAGGCTTCGTTGCCGTCATCGGAACGCTCTATTTCTTTATTACCCCCGAACTTCGCCGCCGCCTTGAAGAGAAGTTTCAGATGGGAGCTAATTCCAACGCCTATCTCGTCGAAGCGGTGAGCGGCGTACAAACGGTCAAGTCCCTGGCACTAGAAGGGTCCATGCAGCGCAAATGGGAAGATTATCTCGCCCGTTACGTCAACTCCGGTTTTCATCTGATCAACCTCTCCAATATCTTAGGCGGGGTGAGCGGCGTACTCCAAAAACTCATGACCATCTCGATGCTCTATGTAGGGGTAACGCTGGTACTTGAAGGTAAGCTCAGCGTCGGACAGCTCATCGCCTTTCAGATGTTTGCCAACCAGTTCACAGGACCAATGCTGCGTCTGGTCAATCTGTGGAATGAGTTTCAACAAACGCTTCTATCGGTCGAGCGTCTGGGGGATATTCTCAATACCCCGACCGAACAGACCGATGATAAAGCGATTACACTTCCAGGAATCGGAGGAAGCGTGACGTTTGATAACATCAATTTTAGCTATGCTCCCGATAAGCCGGCCGTCTTGCACGGTATCAGCGCCGAAATACCGCAAGGTTACAGCGTAGGATTGGTAGGACGCAGCGGCAGCGGTAAAAGTACGATCACGAAACTGATCCAACGTCTCTATATCCCTAACTCGGGAACGATCTATATCGACGGGGTTGATATACGCCATATGAATCCTAAATGGCTCCGTAACAATATCGGAGTGGTGTTACAGGAGAACTACCTCTTTAGCGGAACAATCAAAGAGAACATCTCCCTCTCTCGTCCCGATGCTCCGATGGAGGCAATCCTAAGCGCATCGCGTATGGCGGGAGCGCATGAGTTTATCAGTGAACTCTCCGAAGGGTACGATACCCAAGTAGGTGAGAGAGGTGCGGCGCTCTCCGGAGGTCAACGCCAACGGATCGCCATCGCCCGTGCGTTGCTCACCAATCCTCGAATCCTCATCTTTGATGAAGCGACCTCGGCGCTGGACTATGAATCTGAGCGGATCATCCAGAATAATCTTCAGAGCATTAAAACGGGCAGAACGATGTTTATCGTTGCTCATCGTCTCACTACCGTCAAAGACTGCGACGTCATCCTAGTCATGGACAAAGGGCACATCGTCGAGCGCGGAAGCCATGAAGAGTTGATGAAACTCGGCGGATACTATCACAAGCTTTATACACAGCAAGGTTAATAGAAACTATGAATCTCTTTCACACCAAAGACAAACACGAATTTACCCCGCTTCTCGTCGAGATTGAAGAACGCCCGACTTCTCCGCTGGGACGGGGGCTGTTTTACACCATCATCGCGATTCTCGTCGTAGGGCTTCTTTGGCTCTTTTTTGCCAAGATCGACGTTGTAGTGAGTGCTAGAGGCAAGGTGATCCCGGAAGGGGAGATAAAAACACTTCAACCGATAGAATCGGGTTCCATCAGCGCTATCCATGTGCGTGAGGGGCAAGCGGTCAAAAAAGGAGATCTTCTCATCGAAATCGATCCCTCCGTCAGTGAGACAGATTTGGAGTCCAAACAAAAAAATCTCTCCCTGATGGAGCTCGAAATAGGGCGGCTAAATGCATTAATCAAAGAGAAACCTTTTATCCCTAATCCTGCATGTACCGACAATGCTGCTATATCCGCGCAGCAGTTAGCCTATATCTCCACCAAAAGCGCCTATGATCAGCAGATTATGGTGACCGAGCAGCAAATACAGCAGGCCAAAGCTCAAAGCCAAAGCGCTAACGCCGATACGGCACGACTCAAGCAGCTCCTCGGTAATGCCAAAGAACACGAAGCACGCCTCAATGAGGTACTCGATATCATTGCCAAGCGTGACTATATCGATGCTCAGAATCAACGGATCGAGTATCAAGAACAGTTGCGGATGAGGGAACATGCCCAAAGCCAATCAGATGCCCACATCGCCGAATTACAAAACCAACTTCGCCTCACGACCCAGCAATATCGTCAAAAGCTACTCGAAGAGCTGACACAGAAAAACAAGGAAGCCACCGCACTGCGCACTGAAGTGGAAGCGAGTCTATTCCGTCACACCAAACAGCGTATTCTCTCTCCTGTGGATGGCTACGTAGGACAACTCCTTGTTCACACCGTTGGCGGTGTCGTTACCCCGGCTGAAAAACTAATTACCGTCGTCCCCAAAGACGCACCCTTGCTTATCAAAGCGACTGTCATGAACCAAGACATTGGCTTTGTAACCAAAACGATGGAATCGGAAGTGAAAATCGATACTTACGATTTCCAAAAATACGGACTGATCCATGGACACGTTAAACACATCGCTGATGATGCCATCGAGGATGAGAAACTGGGATCCGTATACGAGATCATGATTACTCCGACCAACACGACACTCAAAGGAGAAGGGAAAACCCTCCCTATCCATGCAGGGATGAGTGTCACGGCAGAACTCAAAGTGGGTAAACGCAGAGTGATCGAGTTCTTTATTTATCCGATGATCAAATATCTCGATGAAGGGTTGAGTGTGAGATGAAAATATTAAGACAAAGGATACCTATGCAAAATAATCCAATCCAAAGAAAGGCAGCCTAAATGAAAAAGTCCTTGTTATTCCTACTCGTTTTCATCACGAGTATCACCCTCTACGCTTCCGACGTGATCCTCTCCAACACTCTCGGGGCATACTACTGCGCCCAAGAACCGAATCCAAAGACCTATATCAAACATACGGTTGAAGATCCGATCAGCATTTACTGGGAGGACAACGTCTATCCTGGGTTTGATGATAAAGATGCCGAACTGATGGTGAAGAACTACCTTGACGGGGTGCATTTGCAAACGATGGCACTCAATACACGCGATGGAAAAGTGAAGATGTACTTTTATGTCAATATACCTCAAAGTTATGTTGCTCTGGTGAAGGAGGGGTATACGGTTACGAAGGAGGCTCAAAAAAAGCATGCGATATTTGAAGATGCTTGGAAAAAATACAAAGCCAAAGAATGGACAAAAGCAGAATTTGATGTTGTTGCGAAGGACTCTGGGGAAGCGAACAAAATAAAAGAATCCCTCACCAAACAGATCGAAACTGAAAAAGTGAAACTTGATCTTGTCATCACTGAAACGACTCGCGATCAAATGCCCCAGATGAACTACACCGTAAAAACCGAAGAAGTCCATCTCTCAGACTTAGCCAGTAAAGTTCTCTACAGTGATGAAGTTAAAGTCACTGATAACCGAACCAAAGAGGTGATTGCCTATAACCGCCGTATCATGCAGCTCTATTCAGCTAGTTTGATACCAGATGTGGCGATGGGTGGAAGACGATTTTACCCACATCCGCTGTGTGGAAAATCAGGGATAGAGATATTCGATGAAGATGTATTTACAGCTATGGGAAGGGTAGGTGTAACTATTTTCCCCTTTAAACACACAAAACTATACTGGTAAGGATTACTTATGGCAAACATTCAAGACACAATCACAGAAATGGGTCAACTTTCCAACTTGGCGTATATTAGTTATGGAGATCAAATATACAAAGGGAGAACTTTTCAAGAAAATTTTACATTAAAAGACAAAGACGGAAAACCGGTTGCATTTTATCTTGACAACTCTTATACCGTTATCGATTATGATAACAACTCTGGTGGACATGGAATGGAAGCTGTTCTGCTACGGAATAACACTACAGGAAAATTCGTCATTGCCTTTCGAGGAACACAGGAACCCGAAGACTATGTCTATGACGTAACAACAGGATTTCTCAATTATAATCCGCAAATTCCAGATGCAACGAAATTTGTAAATGATATGATTGATAAATATGGAAGTAGTGAAGGGCTTTTAAAATCCAACCTCACCCTCACAGGACATAGTCTGGGAGGTATTCTCACCCAAGCAATCGGTGCAGATTTAAGAATCCCAGGTTATACCTTTAACTCATGGTCATCGAGTAATCTGATTGATTATACCAATTGGCTTCCTGATCCATTGGGGCTTTTGCATCGTGTTGCTTCATGGCTTGGGTGGGGAGCGGAAGAAGAAACATTTGCTCAACATAATATCCTCAATATCTCCTATACCGATTCAGGAATGACTAATGGCGATCCGTTGTCTAATGCGCTAAGCGAAGTCCTCTGGATAAATAAATTTTTAGGCCCAATACTACCAATTTTTGGTGAAAACCTCAATACTATTGAGGGACATAGAATGCCTAATTTGATAAAGGCATTAAATCATTATGATGCTGTATTGAAATATTTTGAAAACAAAGATTTTGTTGTGTTAACCATGGCATATATGCTTAGTGATTTATCTCATGCTAATAAATATTACGAAACAACGGAAGGTTTTTTTAATTTAATTGGGCTTAAAAGTGCCGCATTAAACTCTTTATCATTTAACTTTTTGAATGACTTAACCCAATTTGAAATAGCCGATCAAGCTAAATCTGACCGAGCTGTTCTCTTTGCCCTTATCCGTTTAAACGGCTTTGCAGTTGAGGGTAATTTGAATGCTTATAATCTCGATTTATCTAAATATTCATCACAATATATCGAAGATCGCAGTCTGTTACTTTATACAGCTCTTCATGCAACTACTCTTGATAGAAGTAAGTTAGAAATTCGTGATAGAGGGTTTGGAATTGGGTATGGAAGTTCTAATAACTTCGATATACAACATATTATTTTTGGTTATGATGGTGAAGACGACTTTATTGAAAAAGATTTTGGGATCATTGGAGGGAATAAAGAAGATCACATTTACGGTATGGGTGGGGATGATAAACTATTTGGTGGTGCTGGCGATGATATCCTTGATGGCGGAGAGGGAAATGATAAACTTTATGGCGGTACAGGCAATGATACCTATTACTCAGGTGATGGGGATACGATCAGTGACGAAGACCGTAAAGGTAAGGTATATTTTGAAGAGAAACTTCTCACAGGTGGAACGTTAAGTGAAGAACATGAACTCTACAATCTCTATCAAGGTGATGGAGGGACTTACTACTTCCAAAAAAACAATAATACGCTGATCTACCAAAAAGGGGATCAATTTCTCACCATTGAGGATTTTTATATACAAGCAAATACGTTAGAGATAACTCTAAGCGATGGTGGCACGGTAGGAGGTAGTACTACTACTTCCAATTCTACAGGAGGGGGCAGTTCATCAGGCGGAGGCACAAGTGGTGGCGGAAGTTCATCAGGTGGAGGTACAGGTGAAACAGGGATAGGAGGTGATCCAACCTCGACTGACCCAAGCAATCCAACTCCAACTGATCCAACCGATATTCCTCCTGAAGATACCTCAACTGACAATCCCAAAGACGGTCACCCCTTTGACCCAACCTCATTCGATCCACCGCGCCGTGATCCTCTCGTACTAGACCTAAACCATGACGGTAAAATCTCCACCGTATCCCTCTCTGATTCGAATGCTTATTTTGATCTGACAGGAGATGGGATAAAAGAGAAAGTAGGGTGGGTTCAAGCCTCTGAGGGAATCGTAGTATTTGATAAAAACGGTAACAGCAAGATCGACGGTATCAGTGAAGTATTCGGAACGGCTACCACGAGCGGATTTGCGGAACTGCGAGCTTTGGTGGATACTAACTATGACGGAGTGATCGACCGACGTGATGAACTCTACTCTCAGCTCAAAGTCTGGCAAGATACCAACGGTGATGGTATCTCTCAATCCAACGAACTCAAATCCCTCAGCCAAGTAGGGGTCAAAAACATCGAACTAAACGTCATTGGTACCAACATCAACCTAAACGGCAATATCCTCAGTGAAGCAGGACGTTACGGTGACAGTAGGGGTACACGTTCTCTCGCGGCGGATATAGAGCTGACGTTTGACTCGCGTATCACCACCGTCGATACCGCTCTCATCCCTGATTATACTATACATCCCGAAGCCGAAGCTCTTCCAAAACTCCGAGGATATGGTGTCGTCTATAACAGTGAAATAGCCTACAACATTAATCCCCATCTCATCTCTATCGCACAATCGCTCACCTCCGATCTCTCCACCCTCGCACAAGGGTTTGATCAGTACCTCGCCGAATACTCAGGGTTCAATACGATGTTAAGAACCGTACAGGAAAAATACGCTCTCTCAACCACTCCGATCCTCTCCGATATGGATAAAAAAGTATGGATATACGAACACTTTATGGGAGTGAATCGTTTTAGCAGTGCTATAGAGTCCCGTATCCTCTCAACAGCAGAGGCTATGCAAACAGGCGCTCCGGCGAATGTAGTCGCAGGAGCCTATAACACTGCCAACGTCAATGCTGCCTACACCAAACTCCATGATCGCTATGAAGCAATGTTTGCTCTGCAAAGCCTCTATCCGCAGATCATGAACACAATGACCTACAATGTCGGCATCGATGAGTTCGTAATCTCCGATACTGCGACATTTACCCAAAGCATCACGGATTATTTCAACAATCCGAATAATACGATCGAATCCAAACTCTATCTCGCTGATGCGATGAATACACTGGAGACGACGTTTTTGCATTTTACCGCTGCTGAAGTAACGGCAGGGATCACCGATCCATTGATAAGAGAACTCACTAGCGCCATCTATACCGGAACGTATAAAGCACACGTCTATGAAAACGGTACCTACAGCTCAGGTAATATTCTAGCCGTCGGAAGCGAGAATGCCGACATGATCACGATAGGCGGATTAGCAGGCTCTACAGTTTTGGCGGGGAGAGGAGATGACATCATTAACGGCTCAAAAGGCAATGATGTCTATCTTTATCGCACTGGGGATAGACGTGATACGATCATCGATGGAGGCGGGAGTGATACGCTTCGTCTCACCGATCTGTTCCAAAGTGACATTGTACTTCGATCTGAAGGGAAAAATTTGATTATTGCTCGTTTTGAATATGGTAAAACGTTTGAAGAATTGAGCGATAAAGTGACATTCATCAACTGGCTCGATAGTGTGAATCGTATTGAAAATATCGTATTTAGCAATGGAAGCAGTCTCGATTTCTCCACGATTGTTCGTGATTATTTTATCGGAAACGGTGATGATCGTATCGATCTCTCATCGGGTGCAGACACAATAGACTCTTTGGGCGGAAATGACATTCTACATGGTTTGGAGGGGAATGATTCACTCGATGGAGGAGCAGGTAACGATGTTCTTTACGGAGATGAAGGGGATGATATACTAGCCGGAGGTAGCGGAAACGACACCCTCGATGGGGGAAGCGAAAATGACACCTACCTCTATAACCTCGGAGACGGTAAAGACGTAATACTCAACGTGAGCGGAAAGGATACTTTACAATTCGGTGCAGGCATTAGTATAGATTCTCTGTTCGTCCAATATCTCACCAACGGCGATATGGTAATCGGACTCAAAGAAGATGCTAAAACGCTCTCAGAACTCAGCGATACAATCACGATTCGCGGATGGAATAATCCATCAAATCATTTGGAATCGATCCTCTTAAGTGATGGCAGTGTCGTCAATCTCGATACACTTCAAATCCCAACTGAGGGGGATGATCTTCTCACATTCGGTGATAACAGAGTGAGTATCGATCTATTGGGTGGCAATGATACAGTTATTTCAGGCAGCGGAAATGATGTAATTGATGGCGGCTATGGAGACGACATCTTGATAGCGGGTGTGGGGAACGATATCCTCAACGGCGGAGTTGGTAGTGATACCTTGCAAGGGGGATTGGGAGATGATCTCTACCTCTACAGTAGAGGTGACGGTAAAGACACTATCATCGATGAATACCGCTATGGTTACAACGGTAATTCCCAATCCAATGCAGGAAACGATACCCTCCGTTTTGGTGAGGGAGTCACGACTGCTGATCTAATTGCTAAAGTGGTTGGTGATGATCTGATTCTCGCACTCAAAGAAGAGGGTAAAACGTTTGAAGAACTCGGCGACGTTATCACGATCAAAAACTGGGTCAACCCTGCTATCCGGATCGAAACAATCCGCTTGAATGATGGCAGTATCGTCGATCTTGCCTCTATCCAATCGGCGAGCGAAGGAAATGATAATCTGATCTTCGGCGACAGTGCCGTAAATGTGGATGCCCTCGGTGGTAACGATACGCTTATCACAGGTTCAGCCAATGACGTGCTTCACGGCGGTGAAGGTGCAGATACGATCCGAAGTCAGGGCGGGGATGATACCCTCTACGGTGATGCGGGAAATGATGTGCTTTATGCGGGTAGTGGTAATGACATCCTCAATGGCGGTGAGGGTGCTGATATCCTCTACGGGGAGAGCGGCAATGATACATTAGCGGGTAACGGCGGTAACGATACTCTCGTAGGAGGATTAGGAAACGATACTTACCTCTTCGGTTTGGGGGATGGACACGACACGATCATCGACGAATACACTTACGGTTCAGGGGGCAACGATACGCTTTGTTTCGGTGAGGGGATTACGACAGCCGATCTCGTTGCTCGTTCAGTGAGCGGCAGTAACGATCTGCAAATCGGTATCCGAGAGAACGGCAAAGGGTTTGATGCTTTTAGCGACATTATCACTCTAAAAAAATGGTTTGATGCGTCCATGCGGATCGAGAATTTCGTACTATCTGATGGAACGTCGATCAGTCTCTCGCAAATACAAGCAGGAACCGATGGAGATGATTACCTCGTTTTCGTGGATACAGATACGGTAATGGATGCGCTGGGCGGTAATGATACAGTCATCACTGCAAACGGCAATGATACGATTAGCGGCGGAAGTGGTAATGATGTGCTAATCACTAATAGCGGAAATGATACTCTTAGTGGAGGGGAAGGGAATGATATTCTTAAAGCAGGCGATGGAAACGACATCCTCAGCGGTGGCATCGGCAACGATACATTAGAGGGGGGAGCGGGTAATGATACTTACTGTTTCGGTATCGGCGATGGCAAAGATCGCATTACCGATGGCTCAGGAGTAGATTCTCTCATCTTCGGGGATGGGATTTCAACGGATAATCTTGTCGCCCGTGTCATCAACGGTAGTGATGATCTGCAAATCGCGATCCGTGAGGATGGCAAGAGCTTTGATCAGCTCAGCGACGTCATCACTATCAGCGGTTGGCGAAATGCGGCATACCGTATCGAAAACCTCCGTTTAAGTGACGGAACTGCCATTGCCCTTACTCAAATCGAACGATCCAGCGAAGGGGATGATTATTTGGTATTCGGTGATGAGGGGGGTAGTGTCAATGCTCTTGGTGGTAACGACACGATTATCACGGGTGAAGGGGCTGATACCCTCATAGGGGGAGCAGGCAGCGACATCCTCAAAGGAGGAAAAGGTAACGATACTTATCTCTTTAACCTGGGCGACGGAGTTGATACCATCTTCGATGAGTTAGGCAGTGATACCCTCAAATTCGGGGATGGGATTACTAAAAATGATTTGATCTTTAAACAACAGGGAAATAATTTAGTTATAGGTATAGCCGAAATCAATAAAACCTTCAATCAACTCAGTGATGTTATTACAATTACTGATTGGTTTAAATTCAACACAAATATCGAAAGTATCGTTTTTGCCGACAATACGTCGATGAGTCAATCCGATATTGCGGGATTGTTTGTTGCCAATAATATTGATGGAGCCCTCTATAGTAAACTGGGTGCAATTATGTACGGTGGGAGTGGAAATAATACCTACGTGTATAATCGCGGTGACTTCGCAGTCGTAATCGATGATCAATACCAACAGGGTCAAATTGATGTAAATGCCGGAAATGACACTCTCTATCTCAGTGGAGGAATCAATAAAAGCGATGTGACGTTTGGGGTAGTTGGAAATGATCTTGTCTTAAAAATAGCACCAAAAGTTGATACCTACGAACAACTCAGGGATTACGTGATCATTAAAAATTGGGCAAATGTAAATCGCGGAGTAGAAAAAGTCATCTTCAGCAATGGAGAGACCTTGAATATCGATAAAACCGTTACATATCCTGCGACAGCGTTTAACTACGCATGGGTATCAAGCCAATATAAAATTTATGGAGACGATGCAAACAGTATTATCGGTACAAATACGGATGAGACATTTGAGACCAACGGAGGCAACGATACGATCAATACCGGAGGTGGTAATGACCGCATCTATGCAGGTCCGGGTAATGACGTAATCGAGGGAGGTGCAGGAAACGATGTTACTACAATGGGTACAGGTGATGATAGCGTGACCGACAGTGGTGGAAATGATGTTTATCAATACAATAAAGGGGATGGAAAAGATACGATTTATGATTTGAGTGGAAATGATACGGTGTTATTTGGTGCAGGAATTAGCGCAGATGATTTAATGTTTCAAGTTAACGGTAAGGATCTTATAGTCGCAATCAAAAATGGGGATATGGCATTTGATACCTTAAGTGACAAAATCATTATTAAAGATTATTACAATCTCAAAACAAATATTGAGACGTTTAGTTTCGCTAGCGGAGAACCGAGTATCACAAAAGATATGATTTTCACAAATCTTCCTCTTGCAGATAACAGCGCAATGAAGTTGGATGGTGCTGATGATGCGTTGGTCATTTCTAATTCAGAAGGGTTAAATGTTATAAAAGGGCTAACCTTAACATCTACGTTTAGTTACAATGGGATGGGAACAGGATATCAGAGTAGTACATATGGTATGTTGGTGACAAAGGCATATACGAATTATGCAGCGTCATATTCCATGGCAATCGATTCAACCGGAAAACTATTTTTTCAAGTCATTGAAGCCAACAATACATCCCATCGTATATACTCAAACACTACTCTGCATACCGGAACACTATACGACGTTGCAGGAATGTATGATCAATCTTCAGGTGTATCAAAAATCTACATTAACGGCGTATTGGATACTGAGGCTAATGTTGGTATATTTAACATCATGCAGTCATCAGAAAGGGTGGTTGTCGGAGCGTATTGGGGATCTAGTAGTAGTTTGCGTTCATACTTAAATGGAACAGTGAGCGATGTTCAAATTTACGACAGAGCACTCTCAGAGACTGAAGTGAGCAGTATTGCAAACGGCGGTACCGGTTCAAGCGGTTTATTGACACATTTCGATTTTGAAGGGTCTAATCCATTGCTGGATTCATCCGCCAATGGGTTTACAGCGATTCCTTTCGGAAATCCTATAGTTATTAATAACGGTACTTTTACACCTCCTATCATTCTTGATTTGAATCATGATGGTATCACGTCGGTTTCATTAGATGATTCTTATACCTATTTTGATTACGCTGCCGATGGACTCAAAGAACATACGGCATGGATCGAAAAAGGAGATGCTCTCTTGATCCGAGATATTAATAATGATGGCATTATTAATGACGGTAGCGAGCTCTTCGGAGATCGTACTAAGCTCGCCGACGGTACTCTGGCAAGCGATGGTTATTCGGGATTGGCACAATACGATACAAACAATGATGGTGTGATTGATAAAAACGATGCGAATTTTTCACAACTCAAACTTTGGAAAGATACAAATCAGAACGGTAAAACCGATGTAGGTGAACTGGTCGATCTCTCTGTCGCGGGAGTAACGTCACTCTCCCTTAACCGTGCCAATGGTAGTGTTTACACTCAAACTACGGAAAACGGAAATATAGTCACCAATGAAACCAACTATTCGAGTCTCGCTGGTACAGGAATCATGCGTGACGTATGGTTCAAGATCAATGCGACTGATACGATCACCGATAATGATACGCTCTACGGAACGAGTGAATCCGAAATTCTTAGTGGTGATATCGGAAATGACACCTATGTCATTGCTTATGGGGGTGGATCAGACGTAATCGACGACAACGGCACCGGAGCCGATACCCTCAAATTCATCAGCGGTATCACTGCCGATCGTCTTGTTGTTCAATGGATTCGAGGAACGGACGATCTTCGTATTGGTATACGGGAAAACGCAGAAAACGATACCCCAATCACCGAACTACCTAATACCATTCTCATCAAAAATTGGTTCAACGATACTGGTGCAATTGAGCAGTTTATATTTGGTGATGGCACCAAATTGAACCGCCAAGGCATCTATGATCTGCTCTTAAATGTCGAAGGCGATTTGACGATGCGGGTACTGGATGCAGGCAATAGTCTTAGTGGTAATAGCGGAAATGATGTCCTTTATGGTTTGGCAGGTTCCGAGACTCTCTACGGTAAAGAGGGCAGCGATTATCTCTCCGGTTTAGCAGGTGATGATTATCTCATCGCTAGAGCAGGTGATGATGCATTGGAAGGTGGAAAAGGAGATGATCAATTAGAAGGAGGCAGTGGAGATGATTATTACCTCTTTGAAAAAGGTGATGGCAAAGATGTCATTATTGATTCAGGTGGAATAGATACTCTCTATTTTGGTAACACTATTGATCGCCGTGATGTTGTTATCAAGATGGAGGGAGAGGACCTAATCGTCACCTTTTCTTACAATGATGGAATATCCAACGATGCCATCGATCAAATAACCATCAAAAACTGGAATGTTGATGATTTTAGACTCGAATCCTTTGCCTTCAGTGATGGTAAAGAATATACCTTGAATGAATTGATTGCCAAAAATACGAACCATGCTCCAGAGATGTTCTTCGAAGAGGGAGAGCGAACTCTTGGTAAAGAGCGTAGTGCCAAAGGGATATTGCTTGCCGATGACATGGATGGAGATTCACTTAGCTATTCAGTCACTTCTGCACCGACGATGGGAACGATCAGTATTAATCAATATGGAATTTGGAGCTACAGCGGGACATCACGCAATGCAGGAACCGATACTGTAACCATAGCAATTAAAGACGGACGGGGGGAGACGACAACGACATTGTCATTTGTAATGGAAGCCCTCAACCAAGCTCCTGAAGCCCCAGCAGAGACTACCCATACACTCCAAGATATTCGTATCCTTAGCGGAGAGATCGGAGCTACAGATCCAGATGGCGACACACTTACTTATACGGTAAGCTCCGCAGCTGCTCACGGAACAATCATTGTCGATGCAAACGGTGTATGGAATTACAGTGCAGCAAATGGTTATATGGGAAGCGATAGCGCTATTATCACGATTGATGACGGTAACGGAGGAGTAATCACGCAAACTTTGAATTTCGATGTAAAAGTATCAGCTCCAACACTTTCCGACAGTACCTCCAATCTCCTTGAAGATACTAGTGCTACAGGAGTCTTGAATGTTACTAACCCAGTAGGCGGCATACTCACCTATGAAGTGCTTACTTCATCCTCTAAAGGCTCATTTAACATCAACGAAGCAGGGGACTGGAACTATACTCCTAATGCTGACTTAAACGGAGATGACAGCGTCATCCTCAAAGTGACCAATGAATACGGATTGAGTACGACCACCAGATTATCATTTGCTATAGAAGCTGTCAACGACGCTCCAAACGTCATCGGAACGGTTCATCTTGCTATGGTAAACGAAGACAGTGGGACGATAACGATTACGGCAGAACAGCTCCTCTCAAACGCAAGTGACGTGGACGGTGATACGTTGAGTATTAAAAACCTCACTGCTTCGAGCGGAACGCTGATTGATAATCATGACGGAACTTGGTCGTTGATACCATCAGCAAATTTCAACGGTACAATTACCCTGAATTATAGTGTCTCAGACACGCAGATCGATACCGCCGCCATTGCAACGCAATATCTAGTTCCAGTCAATGACGCACCTGTAATCGATGCAAATAATCAGCATTTTCTTTTAGAAAACACTCGTACAATGGGTGGGACAATAGCAGTAAGCGATGTCGATGGTGATACGTTGGCTTACTCGGTCAGTACCCAAGCCACTCATGGAGTTGTAAGTGTCGACAGTTATGGAAATTGGACATACAAAGCAGATGGATCATTTAATGGAGAGGATAGTGCTATTGTCACGATTGATGATGGACATGGTGGTCAAGTAACTTCAGTATTAAATTTTACAGTCAAGGGATACCTATATGAAGGTAAGAACTTGATTATTAATGATAACGGTACTGATACATTGGTTATGACATCGGTCAATCAAGAAGATATGACTTTTAGCCGTAACGGCAATGATCTAGCTATCCGTGTCAATAATGGATCGACCGTAACACTGAAAAACTTCTTTACGAATATAACAGCCGGTGTTCAAACAATTGCTACAGCCCAAGGTAATATAACCCTTATTAGAGACGCCATCAATAACTCCCAATACGGAGGATACAGCGCTAGCGATTCTAACGATCACCTCATAATCGGCGATGACAACAGTAACTGGCTTATCGGAAACGGGGGAGATGACATCATCGTTGCAGGCTCGGGGTACGACTACGTTAACGGCGGTGATGGAAATGATCTATTGATCGGAGGCAGTGATGCTGACAATCTCTTCGGCGGTAACGGAAACGATACAATATACGCTGATGATGGAAACGACAGCGTATACGCAGGAACAGGTAATGATGAACTCTTTGGAGGCAACGGCGATGATACCTTATTTGCCGATGACGGAAATGATACTGTTAGCGGAGGTGCGGGTAACGATACGATTTATGCTGGAACCGGAAACGATACGATCAAGGGCGGTACCGGAAATGACTCCATCAATGGTGATACAGGAAGTGATACTTACCTCTTTAATATAGGTGATGGAAACGATACCATCGTGGATACTTCATCGTATGGAAGTTTAGATAAAGATACCCTTGTATTCGGTGCTGGAATCACCAAAAATAATTTGCAGTTCATACGCGATAATTACGATTTAGTGTTAAAAGTAAATGACAACGATTCGGTTAGAATCCAATACTGGTTTGGATCAGATAAAAGAAATACCTTGGAATCTATTTTATTTGCTGATCAAACAACATTGACAACCGATCAAATCAACAACTTGGCAATCGTTAAAGGAAGTACAGGGAATGATTGGATAAGTGGAATCGATTATATGAACGATCATATGTATGGACTCGCAGGCAATGACGGTCTTTACGGTTACGGTGGTAATGATACTCTCGATGGTGGTGATGGAAATGACATCGTCGATGGCGGTGCGGGTAATGATACACTTATCGGCAGTAAAGGTGCTGATTCTCTCAACGGAGGATACGGTAGCGATACCTACAGTTTTAGTATTGGAGACGGGGCTGATACGATTACCGATTGGTCGCAATACGGTAGTAACGATTCGGATTGTATTACATTCGGTGCAGGGATCACCAAAAATGATGTGCGTTTTATGATGAAAAATGGTAATTTGTTAATTGGCTATGCTCAGAATGATACCATCAACGTCCAATACGCTAAAAACTCCCAAGCACAAATCGAGAAATTTACCCTTAGTGACGGCAAATATCTCACTTCAAATGATCTGAATGTGATTATCCAATCGATGAATGCCTACGCTACAGATCACGGCATGTCAATCACTTCGCTTGATACAGTGAAAAACAATCAGTCACTCATGAATATTGTCGCCGGAGCATGGCATCCATAATAACAAAAACAATCTTTTTCCCCGAAAGGGGAGCTCCAATATACTCTTCTAAATTTCAATATAATATATCTTAGGTTGATCATTTAAAAAGTTAAAGCCTTTTTAATATCTTGAAATAGGGACTAGAGTGTAGCGCCCCCTGATATCATTTATTTAATATCTTTTATGGTTTCTCCATAATAATTTTTACGATAGTCACTGATAATCTGCGCATGATCAAATACGAGTTTTTCATATGGAATAGCATCAAGAGGATAAATAAATGCTTCTTTTGCATCATCAGCACCTACAGGTATTCCAAATGCTTTGCAAACATAGATAATCGAAACGCAGTGAAAACGTGAATCCCGAGTAGGATCGGAGTAGACTCCGTGTAGAGATTGTATCATGACATCAAGAGATAGCTCTTCTTTCATTTCACGTACGACAGCACTCTGAACACTTTCTCCGATATCAACAAATCCGCCGGGTAAAGCAAGCCCTTTAGGTGTGTTCAGCCGTTCGATGAGGACAATTCCTTCAAATTCACCCGTATTGTTGTAAATCTCAACAATGCCGTCAACGGCTAAGAAAGGAGTTTGAATCATTGATGGCCTTGGAAGATGAATTATTACTTTTGATATTATAATCCAATCAACTGCACCTTCTTGGTAAAATAACGAGTAAAATTAATGCACACACCGTTGGAGAACCTTTGATTATTCTGGACTTTGAAACCAACTCCGCTAATATCTATGACGTAATTGAAGTCGCAGCGTTTCGTATCAAAAAAGAAGAGGGTGTTTATGTGATTGCCGATACTTTTCATCGTTATTACTTTTCCGAGTATGAGGTTAATCCGTATGCTCTTGCCGTCCATAAACTCTCACCTCAGCGAATTGAGAGATTGCGCTTGGATGCCGATTACGCAGAGTATTTTGTAGAGGATAGTGAATTTAGAGAGTTCTGTCTAGGTTCTAAAACACTTATTGCTCACAACATAGCGTTTGAATTGCGTCATCTTGGTGAGCTTGTTCAATTTGAGAAACATTTTTGTACGATGAAAATGAATAAAAAGATTGTCGGAGCTCTCAATATCCGAGGAAGCCTGAAAAATCCAAAACTTCTGGAGACTTGCCGACATTATGAGATTGAGTTTGATGAAGAACAATATCACAGTGCCATCTACGATGTCACAAAAACGCTCGAAGTTTTAAATTGTATGAATGTAGATATCTAATGATACGGTGAGTATCGGAGAGACTGCAATCACTCTTCAATGGACGAGAGGGGTTTAAACGAGATAGTTTAAGACGCGATAGATACGTTCTCTTTTTGGAGCAACACAAATCGTTTGTTCATTCTCCTGATATGAATGATCCACAAAGCAAATAAAGCTAAGGCTATAAGAGAAAATTGAGTGATTTGTTTTCCCCCTGCATGTGCGCTGTACATTAAGCCTATTAAGAAGAAAATCGATAAAAAATAAAAGCGGGAAAAAAATTTAGCTGTTTTCATAAAAATGTCCGAATTTAAAGTTGAATAGCTAAATCGGCAAAAGAATAAATATATTTATAATAATAAGTATTCTTTTACATATTTTTGAGTTTGTTTTGAACGTATAGAGCAATCTGGCGCTCTTCATCCGTAGGAATGACAAGTAAGGCAACGCTGCTTTGCTCTGTATGAATCTGGACTTCACCTTTGCGATTTTTATCAGAATCGATTTCAATCCCGAAGTGTTCGAGTCCATTGCATACCATTTCATGTATCAGCGGCGAGTGTTCTCCAATCCCCCCTGTAAAAACAATGGCATCAACACCTCTCAGCACCGCCATATACTCACCTAAGTGTTTGCGCAACCGGTAAGAAAACATATCCAATGCCAAGGCTGCATGGTGATCACCATTGGTCTTTGCTTCAATTATGCTGCGTAGATCATTGGTTCCCGCGATGGCGAAAAGACCGCTTTTTTTATTGAGCATTGTATCGATCTCCTCGACGGACATACCGCTTTGATGGACCATATAGGCGATAATAGAGGGATCGATATTGCCGCAGCGTGTCCCCATCATCAACCCTTCTAAGGGGGTCATCCCCATAGAGGTATCGATACTTTTCCCTTTTTCGATAGCGCAGGCACTCACTCCGTTTCCGATATGAAACGTGATGAGGTTGAGCTCATCGAGCGGTTTTTCCAAGATACGGGATGCTTGGATACTGACGTAATGGTGCGATGTACCGTGAAAGCCGTAACGTCGGACATGATAGGTTTCATACCAATTTTGCGGCAGAGGATAGCGATAGGCATGTGGCGGAATAGTTTGATGAAATGCGGTATCGAAGATCGCGAAATTTGGAACATTCGGGGCGATAGTACGTGCTGCGATAATCCCTTCAATATTGGCCGGATTATGCAGGGGTGCCAGAGGGATTAATGCGGTGATTTCATACAATACACTATCGTCTATCAATATCGGTTCATGAAATTTATCCCCTCCGTGAACGACGCGATGACCTATCGCATTGATTTGAGTAATGTCGATACCATGTTGCTGAAATTGAACCTGCATCAACTCAAATCCGTGATGATGATCGCGAAGCTCTTCGATCAGGGCATGATCGATCACCCGTAAGGTTGCAGAGTCAAAGAGGGTGTATTTGATGGATGAGCTTCCAGCATTAATGACGAGGATACTCATACACGCTCACTCTGGGCTTGAATAGCGGTAATGAGGACGGTGTTCACGATGTCGGCTATTTTACATCCGCGGCTGAGATCGTTGATGGGTTTGTTGAGCCCTTGAAGGATTGGTCCGATGGCAATGGCATGAGATGAGCGTTGTACGGCTTTATAGGTATTATTGCCTGTATTGAGATCAGGGAAGATAAAGATGGTTGCTTGACCCGCTACCGGTGAGTCTGGGAGTTTGATCTTTGCGACATCGGGATCGATCGCCGCATCGTATTGAATCGGCCCTTCGATCAGAAGTTCGGGATAACGTTCTTGAACAATCCGGGTTGCTTCGCGTACTTTGTCTACATCGTCTCCATGCCCTGATGTTCCGGTTGAGTAGGAGAGCATGGCGATCCGTGGTTGAATCCCAAAGGAAGCGGCGCTCGATGCTGAAGTGATTGCGATTTCGGCGAGTTCCGAAGCGGTTGGGTCTTGATTGATCGCACAATCAGCATATACTAATACTTTCGTTTCCAAGCACATGAAAAAGAGGCTGGAAACGAGCGAAATGGAAGGGAGTGTTTTGATAATCTGCAATGCAGGAAGGATGGTGTCTTGGGTAGTATGAATTGCCCCTGAAACCATCCCATCTGCATGGTTGTTATACACCATCATAGTTGCGAAATACGAATAGTGCGTCATTGCTTCTTGAGCCGTTTGGAAACTGAGCCCTTTGTGTGAACGCATGCGATAAAACTGATCGACATAGTGTTCTCTCCATTCGGAGATTGAGGGATCGATAATCGTTGCTTTGGAAATATCGATCCCTAATTGATTGGCGTGATGGAGTATTTGTTGTTCATTTCCAAGTAATATGAGATCGACTGCATCCCGCCGTAACAAAATCTCAGCAGAGCGTAAAATCCGCTCATCGGCACTTTCAGGTAAAACGATGCGTTTTCGTGAAGTACGCGCACGCTGATAAAGGGCATATTCAAACATAGCGGGAGTCATGATATCTGTATGGATCGTGTGGATTCGATCGAGAAGAAGTTCAATATCGATTGCGTTCATAAATTCACCCATGGCCAAAGCAATTTTACGGTGCTGGTCAGGTTGAAAGGTAGGGATAATAGCATCAATCATAACCGTACTTTGATAGGTATCGCTATCGATGCTCAAAATGGGAAGATTGAGTGTATCGATTCCATGGAGAAGTGTGAGAAAATTCTCAGGAGGGATTAATCCTCCTGTCAGCAAAATGGCTGCAATCGAAGGGAAATCTTTCGCACTGTTTGCATATAAAATAGCCAGAATAATATCAAGCCGATCTCCCGGAACGATTATAAGGTCATTGTTTTCGATACGATCTAGGAGATGCTCAATCTGCATTGCCGCGATTTTAGGACGATAGATGTCACGCTCTAAATCTTTTCCGATGAGAAGTCTGCAACCCAGAGATCGTTTCACCTCCGCTACGCTGATACGGTTGAGCTCATCGATCTCTTGCATGAAAAAGATCGGAAGACTCTGATCATATTCGTATTCTTGGAAAGATCGGTAGGCATGCGGATCCAATCGGTTGAGAAACAAAGCAATCGACTCAACATATTCGTTTTTGAGCGATACACGCTCCATATCGATCTCATGGATCAGTTGCTCATAGGTTTTGTTGTTTCCGTTGAGGACACTGACGTAGGGAGCTTGAAGATTTTTGGCAACAAGATGGTTGAAATTATAGGAAAGCATTTTGGAAAATGAAGCTTGATCCAGCCCTTGAATCAAGACGAAATCGTGTTGTTCTTCCAATGATCGGTAGCGTTCGATCAAACGTTCAATGATGTATGCTTCTTTATTCTCAGAGAGGAGTTCTTCGATCTCCCTGAGGGTAAAACCATAGCTTTCCTGAGGTGTTTGGCTGAGGTTGAAATACTCAATCATAAAATGAATATCGTGATCTAGGGAAGATGTTTCCATGACAATCGGACGGAAAAATGCGATCTTGTCGATGCGGCTTTTGAGAAGCTCAATAATCCCAATCGTGATGATGAGTGAACCGGAATTGGGTTCTGATGACGCGATATAGAGATTTTTGCTGCTCAATCCATTTCTCCTGCACATGATTCAGGATATTATAGTATATTTAACCCGCTTCACTACTAATCTCAACTATACTGCTATTACACATTACGAGGATTTTTTTATGCCATTTTCCCCTTTTAAGCTTTCATCATCTATCCTTCGAGCCGTCAGTGAAAGTGGTTATATACAACCGACACCCATCCAAGAAAAAGTCATTCCATTGGTGTTAGAGCGTCATGACATTATCGCTCAGGGACAAACCGGAAGCGGTAAAAGTGCAAGTTTTGTTTTGCCGATTTTGCATCTTTGGTCACAGGGCAGAGGGGAAGGTAAAGGAAAAATCAAAGTGCTTATCCTCACTCCGACACGTGAACTCACACTTCAAGTGGCACAGACGTTTGAGACGATGGGAAAAAATCTTCCGAAAACTCCTAGAGTGGTGAGTCTAATCGGGGGAGAGGGGATAGGAGATCAACTCTATGCAATCCAGCAAGGGTGTGATATTCTCGTTGCAACGTCAGGACGATTTCTCGATGTTTTGAGAAAAAAACAGATGAATCTCTCATCTTTGGAATTTTTTGTCCTAGATGAAGCAGACAAGATGCTCGATTTTGGATTTGTCGAAGAGTTGGACATGATTTTAGATTCTATCCCACCAAAGCGCCAAAATCTACTATTTTCTGCAACGTATCCTCCGAAAATGGAGATGATTGCCGCAAAAATTACCCAAAGTCCGATCCATATCTCTATAAAATCAGAGATACCGACTGTTGAGTCTATCCATCAGCGCGTTATTGAGGTAAATCCCGAAAATCGCGGCCCGTTGCTGCGTCATTTGCTTACAACCGAGAAATGGGAACAAGTATTGGTTTTTATGGCAAATAAAAGAGCTTCGGACAACATTGCCGCAAAGTTTCGCAAATATGGATTTTCCGCTGATTCTTTTAACGGCGATCTTCTCCAAGAAGATCGTATTTATGTGTTGGAACAGTTCAAAGCAAAAAAAATTCGTATCCTTTTTGCCACGGATATCGCAGCACGGGGACTGGATATCGACGGTATTACCTGTGTCATCAATTTTGATCTTCCCCGCTCTCCCGCTGATTATATCCATCGTATCGGTCGGACGGGACGTGCAGGAAAATCGGGGCTTGCTATATCGTTTATCGGATTTAATGAGTATGATCATTTCGCCTTGATCGAAAAACGTTCCAAAATAAAACTGCCGCGTGAGCAGATTGCGGGATTTGAACTGATCGGTACTCCGCCACCGAAAGTCAAAGGCCCCGAACCGATCAAAGGGAAAGGGAAAAGTAAAAAAGACAAAGCCCGTGAACTTGCCGCCAAAAATACAAAAGCTTCAGGAAATTTATGAACAGCCTTATAGAACTTATATCATTAAAAACCGGACTCACTTCTAAAACCGTTGCCAATATTCTAAAGCTGCTCGAAGAGGGTTCAACCATCCCTTTTATCGCTCGATACCGTAAAGAGATGACGGGTGGAGCTACTGATGAGCAATTACGTGAATTTGAAAATATTTATGCATATTCAAAAAAGCTTTTGGATCGTAAAGAGGAAGTTGCACGGCTGATCGGTGAGCGATCAGAGTTGAATGAGGAGCTCAAAAATCGATTGAAAAAGGCCGCAACGCTTCAAGAGATCGAAGATATCTATCGTCCCTTTAAAGAGAAAAAAAATACCCGTGCCAGTATCGCTATCGCAGCGGGGTTGGAACCATTGGCCGACATATTGGAGCGTGGACAATCAGAATTGGACGAGTTTAAAAAACGAGCTGATGCTTTTGTGAAAGGTTCTATCTTATCGCGTGAGGATGCCATCAAAGGATCACAGGATATTATCGCGGAACGTTACAGTGATGAAGCACGCGAGCGTGAATATTGGCGGCGTCAATTGTTGGAATATTCATCTTTTGAGATCAAAGCGGCCAAAGGGATGAAAGAGGAAGGGCTGTATGCCAAACTCGCCGGTAAAACGGAAAAAATCGCTTCTATTCCTTCGCACCGCTATCTTGCGATGATGCGCGGGGTGAGCGAAAAAGAACTGAGTGTCAAAATTACGATCGATATGGAACGTGTTGAGAATACGATAAAAAATTATAAAATCCCTAAAAATGCAAAAAGTTCCCGAACGCTTTTATTGGAGAGTTATTTGGATGGATTCAAACGGCTCCTTTTCCCCTCATTGGAGCGAGAAATTCATGCAATGATCAAAGAGCGCTCCGATGTTCAGGCGATTCATACATTTGGTAAAAACCTATCACAGCTTTTGAGTTCTCCTCCGGTGACAAAACGGACTATTTTAGGGGTAGATCCGGCATATCGTACAGGATGCAAGCTCGCTGTAGTCGATGAAAACGGTACCTACTTAGATCATGCCGTTATCTATCCTACTCCGCCTCAGAGTGATTATACGAAAAGTGTAACTGTTGTCAAAGAACTGATACGACGCTATGGAATCAACGCTGTCGCTATCGGAAATGGTACGGCGTCTCGTGAAACACAGGAATTTTTTGCACAGCTCAATCGTGATGAGGGGGTAAATATTGCTTATACGGTTGTTTCAGAAGCCGGGGCATCGGTCTATTCGGCTTCTAAAATCGCTCAAGATGAGTATCCGCAACTCGATGTTACAATACGCGGAGCGATCTCTATTGCTCAGCGTCTGCGTGATCCGATGGCTGCATTGGTAAAGATCGATCCAAAATCTCTCGGAATCGGTCAATATCAGCATGACGTTGATCAAAAAATGTTGGAGAAAAAACTAGAAAATGTCACTGAAGATCTTGTTAACCGGATCGGGGTCGATCCGAACAGCGCTTCGGTATCGCTTCTCTCTTACGTCGCTGGCGTAGGGACAAAAGTTGCCCGATCTATTGTAGAACATCGTGAGAAAAATGGATCGTTTAAAGCTAAAAATGAGCTTCTTAAAGTCAAAGGTCTTGGAGCTAAAGCATACGAGCAGTGTGCAGGATTTTTTCGAATACGGGAGGGCAAAAGTGTATTGGATAATACCGGAGTACATCCTGAGAGTTATCAAGCAGCGGATATGTTGATTAATAATTACGATCTCTCAAACATCACCAAAGAGAATCTGCCGCAGATTGCACAACAATTGGGGGTAGGGGAAGCAACATTGGCGGATATCGTTACAGAACTACGTAAACCGGGGTTTGATCCGAGGGAGAGTCTGCCGCCGATCGTATTCCGATCCGATCTCACCGATATCAAAGAACTGCAAGAGGGCTCTATTGTTTCAGGGGTTGTACGCAATATCGCCGATTTTGGAGCATTCGTGGATATCGGGCTGAAAAATGACGGATTAATCCATATCTCTCAAATGTCAGAAAAACGTATCTCGCATCCTCTTGAGGTTTTAAGTGTCAATCAGCAGTTAAGTCGTATCCGTGTTATCGAAGTTGACAGCACTAAAGGAAAAGTTGCCCTTAGTCTCAAAGAGGTGCTCTAGATTTTTAAACAATAGAGCGTTACAATGAGAACAAATAAGCAGGAGCTCAAAGATGGCATCCGTAGCATGGCTCTCTCATAAACTCTCGGACGGACGAATCGAATGCGAAGCGTGTTCTCAACACTGCAAGCTTTACGAAGGGGAATACGGCATCTGCGGAGTACGCAAAGTCGAAAACAATGAGTTGCTCTTGTTGACATACGGCCTTGCAGCTGCGGTCAATATCGATCCGATCGAAAAAAAACCGATGTTCCATTTTTTGCTGGGGACAAGTGTGTTTTCATTTGGAACGGTCGGCTGCAACTTTTCGTGTACATTTTGCCAAAATGCGGATATTTCCCAATATCCAAAAGAACATCACCATCGTATTGTCGGGCAACCTCTATCGCCTGATGATGCTGTTGCTTTAGCACTTCAGCACGGATGTAAAAGTATCGCCTATACCTACAACGAGCCGGTAGTTTTTTTCGAATATACTTATGATACTGCTCGGCTTGCTCACGCAGCAGGACTCAAAAATATCTATGTCACCAGCGGTTATGAAACCCATAAAGCAATCGATACGATCGAGCCGTATTTGGATGGGATGAATATTGATATCAAAGCATATAGTCAATCTTTTTACAAAGATATTTGCGGTGCATCGCTCAAACCGGTATTGGATACCATCGAATATGCCCATAAAAAAGGGATATGGATCGAGACGACCACGTTGCTCATACCGGGGTTAAACGATTCAGATGAAGAGATACGAAAAATTGCTGCGTTTCAAGCATCGATTGATCCATCGATGCCATGGCATATCAGTGCATTTCATCCGACGTATAAGATGACGGATCGTCCTCGAACTCCCGAATCTACTCTCAGACGTGCGTATGAGATCGGTACTGAAGCGGGATTGAAATATATCTACGTCGGAAACATTGACGATAGATCGCGTGAATCGACCTATTGCCCTACGTGTCATAAATTGCTCATTGAACGTCATGGGCATATAGGCCAATACGTTACGAACTCTCTCATTCATGATAATTTATGTCCTTATTGCGCTACGTCTATCGAAGGTATATGGATGTTTTAGGTACACTTAATACTATTTAACAATCGGAATACGTAATGAAACAGATGATGCGGATATATCGTGAAAATCGCGAAGCGGTTGAAGGTTTTTTACTCACAACGATCAATGACAATCAAAAAATAGAGACTGATGAGGGAGAGGTCAAAAAAATCTTCAAACGTCTTCCTTGTCTAAGTGACATGTATCTGATAGATGAATCAGGGATCCAAATAACACCGACATGGCGTCGAAACGAGTATGATGAATCGCTCAAAGGGACGGATCGATCGTATTTTATTAACAGAATACAGTTTGATGAGAAGGGGAACTATGTTTCAAACCCCTATATCTGTGCCAATAGCGGTAAACCGAAACTTTCCATAGCCCGTAAACATGCAGATGGAAAAATTGCTGTTTTCGATTTGGAGTTGATAGCGGTGTTGAGTAAAATGCATTTGATCGACAGCAATCGGCTTATTTCAAAACTCTCTGTAGCGATTTATGCATTGTTAGGGAGCGGTTTGATATTGCTTGCGCTCTTTTTGGGAATTTACGGGTTGATCGGATTTGTAAAAGCAGTGCTCTCCTTTGGGGATGAGACGCTCCATTATGTGTTTAAATCGATCATCGGAATCACTCTTGCCATTGCGATTTATGATCTATCAAAGACGATACTGGAACAAGAAGTTTTTTATCGATCTTTGACGTTGGAAGAGGGGAGCGAATATAAAACGCTGAGCAAATTTTTAACGTCGATTATTATTGCACTCTCCATCGAATCGCTTATGGTTGTTTTCAAAGTGGCAATCGATGATATCCGTAACATGCATTTCGCATTTTATCTGATCAGCGGTGTGGGTATCTTGATCGTCTCTATGGCGATCTTGAATTATGTCAGCCGTAAAAAGAATAAAAGTCCGGAATAATGGTTGTTGAGGGATAGAATATGAGTGAACGTTTCAACCAGGCGGCCCCAGATTGGGATAAAGGTGATTTGCGCCAAAATATTGCGCATGCCGTGTTTCAAACGATTATTTCTCGAATCGCTTTGCTCAAAGGGATGAATATTATGGATTTCGGTGCCGGAACGGGGTTGCTCAGTTTTAAAATTGCACCGATGGTCAATCAGGTTGTCGGCGTTGATCTCTCAGAGAAGATGTTGGAACAGCTCGCATCCAAAAATACCCCTGAACTGCAGGTTACTCCTCTCTATCATGATATCCTCACAACACCGCTGGATCAGCAGTTTCATGGAATCGTTAGCTCGATGGCGATGCATCACGTAGAGGATACGGCGGAGCTTTTTCGAGCTTTTTACGATCATTTGAAACGGGACGGATTTATTGCCATTGCCGATCTTGAAGCGGAAGACGGTACCTTTCATTCTCACGGCAATGAAGGGGTTCATCATTTCGGATTTGAACGGGATGCTCTGCGCACAACAATCGAAAAAGCGGGATTTTGCAATGTCCGTTTTCACCATGCTTACACGGTCGAGAGAGAGGATCAAAACTATCCTATTTTTCTCCTAACCGCTTCCAAAAACTCCTAAATCTGCCTTCTCGCACATTTCTTGCATTGGCATAGGTACTTCATCTTGAGGAGTATTCTATGGTCAGCCGTTCCAAAATCAAAGAGTTGATGAACGAAAGCGCCTGCTCGCACAGCAAAGAGAAAAAACCGGGTGAGGGGTGTGACAAACCAAAGCCAGGGCTTGCTACGGGAGGATGTGCGTTTGATGGAGCTCAAATATCACTATTTCCCTATGCCGATGCCGTGCATCTTGTCCATGGACCGCAGACGTGTTTGGGAGCATCCTGGGAGACCCGTGAGACAAAAACGTCGTACACGGGGAGGGATCATACCCAGATGGGCTTTACCACGGGGATCAATACCAATGATGTGATCTTCGGCGGTGATAAACGGCTTGGTGAGTCGATCGACTACATTATGGAACACTACCGTCCCGAAGCGATTTTTGTCTATTCCACGTGTGTTACGGCACTTGTGGGGGATGATATCGATATGACGTGTAAACTCGGGAGTGAAAAACACGCTATCCCTATCGTCCCCGTCCATGCGGCGGGATTTGTCGGAAGTAAAAATCTCGGTTCACGCCTTGCAGGCGAAGCGGTATTGGAACATCTGATCGGTACAAAAGAGCCCGAATTTATGACCCCTTATGACATCAATTTGATCGGTGATTACAATGTCACGGGGGATATGTGGCAGTATCTTCCTATTTTTGAAAAGATCGGTATTCGTGTATTAAGCTCCATGAGCGGAGATGGACGGGTAGGAGATATACGATGCGCTCATCGTGCGAAGCTCAATGTGATTGTATGTGCCAAATCTCTTATTACGTTGACCCGTAAAATGCAAGAGAACTATGGTATCCCTTGGATTTCGGTTTCGTTTTACGGGAAACGCGATACGACGTTTGCAATACGGGAGATTGTGAACGCGTTGGGTGATCCAGAGCTAATTTTGCGAGCCGAGGCGGTGATTGCCGAAGAAGAGGCAGCATTGGAAGAGAAAATTGCCCCCTATAAAGCCCTTTTTGAAGGGAAAAAAGCGGTACTCAATACGGGGGGAAACAAAGCGTGGTCGATCGCGTCGGGGTTGCAAGATTTGGGGATTGAGGTCGTAGCGACGAGCATTGCCAAATCGACGCAGGATGATATCGATAAAGCGCGCGAGTATCTGGGTGAAAACGGGGTATTGATGAAAAAACCGGCCGCAGAACAGGGGAAAATCATTGATCAGACGGGGGCACATATCCTCCTCGCCGGAGGTCGAAGTCTCTATACCGCGATCAAAAAAAAGATCAGTTTTATCGATGTCAATCAGGAGAAAAAGACAAGCTATGGAGGATACAACGGACTGCTCAATCTTGCAGAAGATTTGAAATATGCCTTTAGAAATCCAGTTTTTGCCAATGTTGGAAAAAAGGCTCCATGGGAAACTGAATAAAAAACGTTTAACTATCCATATTGCAACAAAGATGCAACGTAGGAGAGATACTATTATCCTTATAAAATGAGAGACTCGATATAGGGATAACGCACGATGCAAAATGATTTGAAAATTCTTACACGACTTGGCAAAGATCTGAGAATAATGATTGTTGCCGGTACAGAAGAGCTTTCTCATACTTCCCGTGAAATATTGACTCCCTATTTTGATGAAATTGTGGCTGTTACTTCGGCTCGCGATGCTATCACCCAATACACTCCGAGTACTTTTGCCATAGTCTATGTTGATCTGAGTCTTAGCGATATGGATGGAATGGAACTTATCACGAAACTCCAAAGTCTTGACAAATATCAAAAGTTTATTGTTCTGATTGATAAAGAGAATGTTCCTGTCATGACAAAACTGTATGAAATAGGGGTGACATTTTTTGCGATCAAACCTTTCATGCCGAAATGCTTTTTGCAGGTGACCTACGATGTTATACGGATCGTCTTGCCGGATCAATATGTAGAAGAGCAGGTGCGGGAATTTCACAAAAAACTTGAAGATATTACCGAAGAGAACAAATTGCAATGCAATCTTTTAATGCAGCAATCCAAATTGGTTCAAACCGGGGAAATGCTCTCGATGATCGCCCACCAATGGCGTCAGCCTCTATCGGTGATTACCGCTATTATCGCAACAACACGAACACGGATGGATTTGGATCTTTACAAGCGATCAGATGACCCTTATGGGGCAATCGAGAAGGATTTGCATAACGCTTTTGTCCGGATTGAAGAGGCTGCCGATTTTTTATCAAAAACGGTTAATGATTTTCGTAATTTTTACCGCCCGACGAATACGGCAAATACTTTCAATGTAGCTGAATTGATCAATAGTGTATGCCGTATGGTAATTCCTGAAAAACATTATCTTGACATAGAGTTAGACTTGAACATAGATACCGGCATCGTTATTACTAACTTTGAAAATGAACTCAAACAGGTACTGATCAATATTATCAACAATGCCAAAGATGCATTTATAGAAAAAGATATAGCAAAACCGAAACTTCGTATTACTCTTCAAAAAAAGGGCGAGAGAATTTGTATCAATATCACGGATAATGCGCAGGGGATTCCTCAGGCTATCATTGAGAAAATATTTTTACCTTATTTTTCTACTAAGAGCGAAAAAAATGGTACCGGTATCGGATTGCATATGGCAAAAACTATCATTGAACGGCATGTAGGCGGTACATTGAGTGTCAGTAATGATGCAGTATTTGGGGGAGCTGATTTTAGTATTGAAATTATCCCCGATAAACTAAATGAGGAGGAATTATGATCAGTGCCAAGGATGTTTATCATTTTTCACAAAAACTCTGTGTTTTGTATGTAGAAGATGATGCGTGTTTACGAGAAGAGATGACATTATTGCTCAGTCCGTTTTTTGAATACATTGATGTCGGTGTAGACGGTGTAGACGGATTGGAAAAGTATAATTCCCGAAAATTCGATATTGTCATAACCGATATCAATATGCCTAGAATGAATGGTATTGATATGATTTCAGCGATTCGGGAAATTCATCCGGAACAAAAAGTGATTGCAGTTTCAGCCCATAATGAACCGGAGATTTTGATTCAGTTGATTGAAAATGGTGTCAGCAGCTTTATTTTAAAACCGATTATGCAGCAAAATGTTCTCAATGTACTCTATCCGGTCTGTAGGGATGCAAATGCACAAAATGTCAATATTGAACTTTTTGAGATGCTTAACCGTGAACGCAGCAAACTTGAAAAACAGGTGAGATTGCTCACGGCACAAATCAATGCAATCTCAATCAAGAATGATCAGGTGAATGAACTTTTAACAAATGATACGACAAGTCTTGTAGATCCGGTATTGGAAGATTATTTTGGTCATGATTTAGACGATGATGCCGATAGCGTATTGTTTATCAAAGATGATACCGATGAGATGAGTGAAATTTTGAATGATATTTTGGATCAAATTTGTCTATACAGTAGTAATTTCGATATTGAGCACATTCGTAAGATGTCGGTATTGATTACTAAATTCTCAAATATTTTATACCGTTACACCCCATTTTTGGATCCATTGGCAAAAAGTATTGGTGAATTGGCAAAAATCATTGAAGATGATGAGGTTAACTTTACTACCTTGTTCAATAAAAATCCCGAACATATTTTAAAACTATTCGATGCTATTTGTATTGACATGACTCTTTACGTTCAACGCTTCTCGGTAGAAAGCATGGCGATGAAGAATATTCATCAGATTCATCTTCCGACGATTATGAGTATTCAGCAAGTGATTGGATTGATTAATCCGGAAGATTTGGAAGAGGGTGATTTAGACCTCTTCTAAAAGTTATCTCGCACACTTCTTGCAATATCCATGACAACAAGGAGTTGTCATGGAATTCTCCCTCTCTAAACACGAACATAAACCGCTTCAAGTAAATCCGATCAAACACTCCCAGCCGATGGGGGCAACCCTCGCATTTTTAGGGGTAAAAGATTGTATGCCTCTCATGCACTCTGCACAAGGGTGCGCCTCGTATACCAAAGTCTTTTTTACCCGACATTTCAACGAACCCATCGCCATTAACAACACTTCGGTGAGTGATATTACTGCCGTCCTCGATGGGGGAGATTATTCGATACTCATGGCAATTGAGAATATCCAGAATAAAGAGAAAAATCTCAAGCCTTCCATGATCGGTCTGCACACGACGGGACTTACCGAGACCAAAGGGGATGATGTTCGCGGCGTTGGAACTCATATCGAGATCCCTTATGTGTTCGTCAATACTCCCGATTATGAAGGGGGAATGGAGAGTGGATGGGCGCTCACAGTCACGGCAATGATCGAACAGCTCACCGTAGAGGCAACCGAAATCAAATCTGACAAGCTCGTTTTTCTTCCTCATCTCAGCATGCAGCCGATCGAAGTGGAGAAGATCAAAGGATTTTGCGAGGACTTCGGGTTTGAGACCTATGCACTTCCCGATCTCTCGACCTCACTTGATGGGTACTGGGAAGCAGGGCAGGGAAAACTTGCCAACGGTGGAATCACGGTTGAACAGATACGCGATTTGGCAACCTCTAGTGTTGTTGTCAGTATCGGCGCATCGATGAAAAAATCGGCATTGGCACTTCAAAAAAAGAATCCTTTAATTACGCATTTTCATTTCGATCATCTGATGGGATTGGACGGGTGCGACAATTTTGTAAGTAGCTTGATGGAAATCCGACAAGATGAACCAAAACCGATGATTAAACGGTGGCGAGCGCGGTTACAAGATGCGATGCTCGATACCCATTTTCTGATCGGGAGTTCCCATTTTGTTATTACGGGAGAACCTGATATGTTAGTGGGGATGTGTTCCTTGATCAACAGTGTCGGCGGAACCATCCGTGCAGCCGTCTCCACGACGTTTAGCGATTCGCTCCACCTGATCGATGCGGAGAAAGTATTTGTCGGGGATTTGGAAGATGCATGCGCTTTTTTTGATGATGCGGATATGGTCATCAGCAATTTTCATGCAGAACGGATCTTGCATACTACTTATCATACGGCGCTCGTTGTCCGAGGATTTCCAAATTACGAAGAGTTAGGAAACCAGCTCAAAAACGATCAACTGTATGAGGGAAGTACTTACTTTTTGTTTGAAATAGCTAACGAACTGAGAAAGGTTAAACATGAACACTAAAATCACAGTAGAGGGGAATGGGACAATGAATAGCGCATTGAGAGTTGCATTTGCAACCAAAGACATGGAAGAGGTCAATGCCCACTTCGGCGGTGCAAAAGAGTTTGTCGTCTACAACGTTTCACCAGTGGGTTATGAAGTTTCTGAAGTGATCAAAACCGATACATCAGAACTCGAAGATGATGATAAAACCGATTTTCGTATTCGCGCTCTCAAGGGAGTCAATATCATGTATTGTGAAAGTATCGGAGGTACTGCGGCGGCAAAAGTGATCCGCTCCGGAATCCATCCGATGAAAGTGAACGAACCAACTCCGATCGAAGATATTTTAAAAACATTGGTCACGATGATCAACGGCAATCCTCCGCCGTGGGTCAAAAATATCATGAAGATGGAAACACTACACGATGTAAGACAAGACCGATGGGCAGAGGGAGAATAAATGGAAGCAGAAAAACAACTCAGTGACTTTGGACTGGAGATCGTTCGTCAAATCCGTGCACTTGACCAATTTGGGAATTGGGCAAAAATCGGTGATGAAGAGCTCCTCGTCAAAAAGTATGTGAAAACCAAAGAGGAACTAAAGCTTGTCCCATTGATCGCCGACATTGATGAGATGATGATCAACGATATCAAAATGATCTACAAAGCGATCGCTCTTTCGTTTGAACGTAAAACGGGTGTAGTGTGCAACGTCATTATGGAGATGAGTCATGAGGGATTCGGTCGCTGTGCAGTGATCGCCGATCGTATCTGCATTGTCAACAAATATTTCAAAGATGCACATCGCTTCAGTTATCGCACTTTGGATGCGCTGTTTGAAGACGGAGATAAAACGTTATCTCAGGCGATTGAGATATATGAACAATACAAACCATGTATTAAAGGGGAATAAATGGCAAAAGTAGGAATTTTTTTCGGAAGCAGCAGTGGAGTGACACGAGGAGCGGCAGAACTTTTAGCCGATGAGTTCAAAGGTTCGGAACTCATCGATATGGAAGAAGATTTTGATGGTATTGATCAATTTGAAGATTTTGATGTATTGCTCATCGGTTCATCCACATGGGGACAAGGGGATCCGCAGCGTGACTGGGTTGACCCTTTGTACGAATTGGATAATGAACGCCCCGATTTAGACGGAAAAAAAGTCGCTTTTTTTGGTGCGGGAGATCAAAAAACGCACGGAGAACACTTTTTGAGCGCACTTGGGAAAATGTATGATCTATTTACCTCTTTGGGAGCGAGTGCGTACGGGTTTACCTCGACTAGTGGGTATGAATACGAGTTTTCGTTGGCAGAACGTGAGGGGAAATTCTGCGGTCTGGGGATAGATGATGTGAATCAGGAAGATTTGACCGAAGAGCGGGTCAAAACGTGGGCATCCCAACTCAAAAGTGAGATGGGGTTATAAAAGGAGATGGAGATGGGAACATTAGCCGAATTTCAAAAAATAACCGATACTGAAGATTTTTTCGATTTTTTTGACCTTGAATACGATGAACGGCTAATACAAGTCAAGCGTTTTCATATTATGAAAAAATTTGGTGAACTGGTTGAAAAAGCTAAAGGTCATGACATGGGGAGCGAATCGAAGCTGCTCGAGTATTACCGCTTTGCACTTTTGACCGTCTATAAAAATTTTGAGAACGGGTATAGCCCATCTGCCGCTGACGTATGGGAAATGTTTGACAAACCGAGCGCTTGCGGAACCTGTTCAACGTCAAGTAGCTGCAGTACAATCGAGGAGGTGAGTAATGGAACGCATGCCTGTATCAGCCACAATACCGTCAGCTTCTGAAGATATGCCGATTGATGAGGCTTCACGTCGTACCAACCTCTACAAAATGTCAACTAAAGATGAGATTTTGTCACTTTATCGAGTGGGCGAGCGGGTTCGATTGATCAAATCGATCCGAAATGACGGAACGTATCCCTACGCCCAGGTGGGCGACGTCCTGATCGAAGCGGGAGCAGAAGGATATGTCCGTAAAATCGGCGATTTTTTGCAAACGATCCGCATCTATGAGGTAAATTTTTTCGAAGAGGGGTTTATTTTCGGATGCCGCGAAGCGGAGTTGGAAAGTGCTCTTGAGGAAGACGGCTACGATGAAGTCGCCGAAGAATTACGATGGATCAAAGAACATCGTGCATCGCGAGTCGCTCAGAGGGCGGCGCAATCTCAAGAAGAGGGGGAATAAACAAACGCTTTTCTGAGATTTTTGCATACTGTATCAAATTGGTGCCCTTGCGGCTAAATAATCGTAATCAACAAAGGAGTTGGGATGACAACACGTGTAGAAATTATGAATGACTTTTTGGCGATCAACGTCATACCGGGCAAAACGATCCAAGACATCGTTGAAGCTTCCGGTAGTGCTCTTCCATTCGGTTGCCGAGACGGTGAATGCGGTACTTGTGTCGTAATGATCGAATCAGGTATGGAATTCATGAGTGAAATTACCGAAAAAGAGAAAGCGGTACTTAAAACGCTTAATGAAAGCAATCCGAAAGCTCGTCTTGCCTGCCAAATGAAAGTGATCGCACCAAACGGTTTGGTACGTATCAAATACTAAAACATTACAATCTTTATTCGTGGCGAAATTGTTGAGTCATGAATAGGATTGTTTATTTTTTAATCATTAAACTGCTTAAAAAAATACTATACTTTTCATAAGAACAAAATATGCACTCGGTTTGCGTCAATGTGTATTTTTTTAGGCGGTTTATCATGCAAACGACACTCTCTTATAAACAAAAGCAGCTTCCCCGTTTATCAATGCAGACATGGCTCCCTTTATTGCAATGTTCATTGAATGATCTTGAAAAACATTTACAAATTATTACAAATGAAAATCCTTGTTTAGAGGTAAAATCTGGATTTGAAGAGTCAAATTCAGGAGTAGGGGGAAATACGGCATACGGCGCATTTCAAAACTATGTTTCCAATTCATCGAGCGATCAGATCGAGTGGCTCAGTATCTCTTCTACTTCACTCTATGAAAAACTTGATGAACAGATTGTTGCACCGCTATTTCCCACGCCAATCTCTCAAAAAATTGCACGTCAAATCGTTTACTACATTAATGACGAAGGGTATTTTGAAGGCTCGGTCGAAGAGGTAGCACGGCAGTGTGACACTGATGCTCAGAGTGTCGAGAGAGTGCGTCAGCGCTTTGCCCACTTGGAACCCTCCGGTGTTGGGGCTGTCGATTACAAAGAGTCCTTTTTGTTTCAGCTCAGCGACTATGATTTGGACGATGAACTGAGTATCTTGCTCAGTGCGATGATTTTGCAGTTTGACAAGATGGAAAAATTTATCAACCATCCGAGATTGCATGATGCCAAACATATACTGCAGCAGCTCCATAATCCTCCGGCATTGGAGTATATGGAACCGGAAGCACAAGTGACTCCAGATTTGTTCGTTGAGTTTTCGGGTTCGGAACTCAATATCCGTATCAATCATGCCTTTTATCCCGATTTGCAGGTGAATTTGATCGATAAATACGATAATTTTGCCCGTCAAAAATTCAAAGA
This sequence comes from Sulfuricurvum sp. PD_MW2, assembly GCF_002633015.1. Lineage (GTDB taxonomy): Bacteria > Campylobacterota > Campylobacteria > Campylobacterales > Sulfurimonadaceae > Sulfuricurvum. Next base: position 37,254 of record NZ_NSIU01000022.1, read on the forward strand.
GGCACGTGAACTGGTGAAATTGCTCGATTTGCGTAAAGCGACCCTTTATAACGTCGCATTAGTGCTGCTTGAGAAACAGTATGGCTTTTTTATGGGGGGAGAGCTGAAACCGCTTCGTTTGCAGGATGTGGCGGATGAACTGGGATTTAACGAATCGACGATCTCTCGTGCGATTGCCGATAAATATATCCAAACCGAACGGGGACTCTTTGCGTTCAAAGATTTTTTTTCCAACTCGATCGGAGAAGTCTCCACGTCAGAGATCAAACATTTCTTACAGCGTTTGGTGAGCAGTGAAAACAAAGAGGACCCATTTAGCGACAAAACACTGCACGAGATGATCGAAGAGCGTTTTGGGGTGAAAATGGTGCGTCGCGTTATCGCCAAATACCGTCAGGAACTCGATATCCCTTCCTATAAAGAGCGGTTATTTTTGTATAAACTTGAATTGCTCTGATTATATGTCAATCTGACAAAAAAATGAGAGGATGCAGAAGATCGCACTATGATGCGCTCTATGATTATCCATTTAGACCTTGATTGTTTTTTTGCTTCCTGCGAACGGGTACACAATAGCGCATTGAATGGAAAATGTGTTGCGGTCGGAGGACGGGGGGATCCCTTTATCTTCGATAAAAATCCGGCGCAGGGGAAAAAGCTCATGAATCTGAACAGCGGGGCGTTTGTTCCGTCGTTGTTTCATGCCCAATACGATAATAAAGAGTATTTCAAAGACGGCGATACGCTGCGCGGTATCATCACGACGGCAAGTTACGAAGCGCGTGCATATGGGGTGAAAACGGCGATGAGTGTTCATGAAGCACTCCGTCTGTGTCCACATTTGATTTTGCTTCCTCCGAATCATCTGCTCTACCATACGATGAGTCATGAGTTGATGGAGTTTCTCGCCACGGTTGTTCCCGTGATGGAGCAATACAGTATCGATGAGATGTTCGGTGATCTGAGAGGATGGATTGCGGATGAAGACACGGATGCCTTTATACGAGAACTCCAACATCAGATTATGGGGCAGTTTAAACTTCCGGTTTCGATAGGGGCCAGCTGTTCCAAATGGATTGCGAAACTGGCAACTTCCGCCGCTAAACCGTACGGTACACGGGTTATCCGTCATGATGAGATTGAATCGTTTGTCAAAGATATTTCGATTGGTGAATTTCCTGGCGTAGGAAAAGCGTTATCCGCTAAAATGGCTCGATACGGGATCAAAACCATCGGGGATGCCTGGCGTTCAGAGAATCTGATACGATCATGGGGCAGGGCTGGACATGATTTGTACCAGCGGTTGAGAGGAGAGGATAACGAACCCGTTCAATCAAAACGCTCTCGAAAAGGGATAGGGCTGTCACGTTCAATGGATCATCCGATAGAGGAACGTGATGAGCTTTATCGCCGTATCCACATTTTGGTGCGTCACTGGAGTCATACCATTATGAAATTAGGAGTCAACCCGACAACGTACGCCTTTTCACTTGGATTTGATAACGGCCTTAGTTCAAAAAAACAGTATACATTGTATCGCTTGTTCAACGAACATTTTTTACACCATTTTTCGATTGAAAAATTTAGAGAACTTGATATTTATCCTCATAGCAGTATCCGTTACATTGGTATGAGTGCGACAAAGTTTACATCTCATGATCCGAAAAGCTTCGATTTGCTCGAAATACAAAATGATACAAAAATGAACAAACTCACAGACGTATTAACCCAAATACGGGATAAATATGGAATGGATATAGTACGAAATGGTAGCGAATTGTAATCATTCTATGTAGGAATCACAAAAATTGGATCTTTTATTTAGATATTTGAATATGCAACAC
>NZ_NSIU01000041.1 GCF_002633015.1 Sulfuricurvum sp. PD_MW2
ATATTTAAAGTATCATAACTTAATAATGTTTTATAGCGATAGAACGGAATATTGGTAGTTTTAATGTATGAATCAATTTTAGAGGGCTGTGCGGAATTTCCTAAAGAAGAAAAGTCCAAACCTAAAATTATGTATTTGAAATCTTTTTGATTTTTTCTTTTGGCGTATTCGATGTAATCATTAAATTCATAAGGTTGCATGCCGTTAATAGCGAGGTTGAATGTTTTAACAGATTTGATTAAATGTGAATTGTGGATGGTCACCCGGCTGCTGCCTAGAATTAAAGCATCATAATTGAAATCAGGATTGAAGTGAATAAGATTGATTTTTTGCTGCCGTTCATTGAAACCTTCTTGATGAGCTTGTAGAGAATTTTTATGCTCAAAGCACCAGAGTGGATCCATCCAATAATTAAAACTAAAGATCGATATTAACAAGAATATTAGGAATAAAAAATTAAATACAATCCATCGCTTCATAATAGTGTCAAAACCTTGTTTTCGGTTATAGATGACAACTGCATTATTGAACTCCGTTTAAAATTCGAAGTTCAAGGAGTTTTTCTTCTATATTCTCTTTTGTCAGTAGCATTCCAAAATCCTTTGGGATTGATGGATCATCAGTAGCAGAGATATCATGAGCAATGAGGGTATAGGTATCGGAATACGCATGATTGCAATCCGCAAAATATTTTCTGTAATTTGTTGCTACCGAGTTGATGTACATAAAATGGTGAACTTCGCTATATATATTCACCAAGTCTCTAAGCCAGTTCTCATAATCATGATAATGGCCTGTTTTGATGAGTTGCAAAAAGAGAGGGCGTGAAACAGGAGTCGTATAAATGAAGAATTTTTTAGTTTGATATTTGGTTTTTATCTCTTTTAAAATGGTTGAAAAGTTTGGATTGGGTTTACTGCTGTATTCCGCTTGCGCATACCCCAATGTATCACTTTGGATACGCTCATCGAAACCGGTGAAATCGGTTGGATGGGGAAATGAACTTTTTACATTGTCGCGATCATACCGATCAATATTTCTCTGATGATAGTAGTCTCTAAAATTTTTGATACTGTTATTGGTAGCATCAAAACTGAAGAGCAGTTTCCAACGGTAATAAGGAGTTTGTGTCGTTTTAACAATGCCAGGAGCATTATTAAACATAAAGAGACCATAGCTTAAATAACCAAAAAAGTCGGTGCCCAGAATAATAGTCTTAATGGGTTGATGGCAATTGTTAATAGCAAAATCAATGTAGGTAATGTATTCTTGCGGCCGCATTCCCCGTGCAGCAAAATTATAGACATCCATATTCTTGAAAGCATGCCGATTCATATATGTTGTTCTGCTGCTCCCTAAAAGAAGAGTATCATATTTTTTGGTGGTAAAATAAAGATAATTGGCTTTTTGTTGACGTTCGTTTGTCCCTTTTTGAACACTATTATAACGATGAGAGTGTTCAAAACACCAAAAGGAATCCATAAAAAAATTGAATATTCCTATTAAAAAAAGAGTAGTTCCAAAAACTGTTAAAGTCAACAAAAGCCATTTTTTCATTTAACAGAGCCTAAAAATTAAAATATAAGAATTCACTGACATGCATAAGATTTAAAATTCCTGCAAGTGAAAAAATTAAAAATAGTAATGAATATTTTAATGATGGTGTGAATTTTAGCGTTGTTTTAAAGCTGTTGTCAACCAACAAAACAGTAATTAAAGCACCTACTATCCAAAACGTTGTATCTTCTGCTCCGCTAATATCAAAGTAAACTTCTCCCGACGTAAAAATAGTGTGTATACTTGGGACTTTATCAATGAATTTATTCGGGATAAGAAGGGTGCCACTAAACATTGCGCCAAGAATTCTATGTGCATCCTCCCACTCCCTAGCCCTAAAAAAGATCCAAGTGATGTTGATGAAGTTGAAGGTGATGAACCAAGCGAGATACTTGTTCATAGAGAGGCCGAGGGATTTCCAGGCTCTGTGGATGACAATGGCAGTTCCGTGTAATGCACCCCAGATGACAAACATCCAACTAGCGCCATGCCAAAGACCGCCGACCAAAAAGACCGTAAAAAGGTTGCTATAGGTACGGAGTTCCCCATTGCGGTTACCGCCGAGAGGAATATAGATATAGTCTCTGAGGAAACGAGAGAGGGTGATGTGCCAGCGTCTCCAGAAGTCCTGAATGTCAAGAGCCTTATAAGGGCTGTTGAAATTGATAGGAAGCTTGATATTAAAAAGAAGAGCAACAGCAAGGGCCATATCGGTATACCCGGAGAAGTCAAAGTACAACTGAAAGGTATAGCTCAGACTGGTAGCCCATGCTTCGATCAGATTAAGGGTTTGAGCCGTATCAAACCCTGCATTGGCCCACTGAGCAAAGGTATCGGCAATGACCACCTTTTTAAACAGACCGATGGAGAATAAAAAGAGTCCGGCTGCGATGTTCTTATAATTGATGACTTTGTTTTTAATCGAATCAAACTGAGGCATCATCTCTTTGTGGTGAAGAATCGGACCTGCAAGAAGATGAGGGAAAAAAGTGACAAAGAGGGTATAGTTGAGATAATCCATCTCTTTGACTTCATTGCGATAAGCATCAACAAGATAAGCAATCTGAGTAAAGGTAAAAAAGCTGATCCCCAAAGGCAAGACAATATGCATCAGATCCCACTGAGTACCCAACAGAGTATTGGTATTGGTAATAAAGAAGTCCATATACTTGAAATAGGCAAGCAAAGCTACATTGGAGACAATACCAAACGTTAACAGAGATTTACGCGAGAGCCCTTTTTTTACCGATGAGCCATCCCCCATCTTGGTAATCGTAGAACCTACGGCAAAGTTAAAAAGAATCGAGCCTAAAATGAGCGGCAGATAGATGACATTCCACCACGAATAAAAGAACAACGAGGCAAAAACCATCCAGGCTTTGGATGCCTGGGTCAGCCGCTTCTTATTCAGCCAAAAATAGACGAAAAAGGTAATCGGCAAAAATAAAAAGATGAACTCGTAGCTATTGAATAACACAGCATACTCCCTGTAATGCTAAAAAAAGATAAAGATTAGTTTTCCCAAATTTCCCAAGGTGCATTACCGTCTTCCCACATTTTGGAAAGGGTGTGTTTGTCCCGAAGAGTATCCATTGGCATCCAGAAGCCTTCATGTTTGTAGGTGAAAATTTCACCGTCTTTAGCAAGGTTTTGCAGGGGGATCTGTTCAAAAACTGTTCCGTCTCCCTCGCATATGTAATCAAAAACTTTTGCCTCACATACAAAGAAACCGGCGTTGATCCAGCTACCGTCACCTTTGGGTTTTTCTTTGAATTCTTTGACCTGGTTGTCAGGTCCGATTTCTAATGCTCCGAAACGTCCGTCGGGCTGTGCTGAAGTTATCGTCAGGGCTTTACCGTGTGCATTGTGAAATTCGACCAGTTTTGCAATATCGATGTCCGCTACACCGTCGCCGTAAGTGAGCATAAAGGGTTCGTTACCGACAAATTTTTGGGCGCGCTTGATCCGCCCACCGGTGAGAGTGTTGATCCCGGTATCGAGCAAAGTAACTTTCCAGGGTTCGCTCGAATTATTCAGGATTTCCATTTTGTTTTCTTTGAGGTCGATGGTGACATCACTTTGATGGAGAAAATAATTGGCAAAATATTCTTTGATATAATACCCTTTGTATCCTAAGAGTACTACGAATTCGTTGAATCCGTAGGTTGAATAGATTTTCATAATATGCCAGAGGATAGGTTTTCCTCCAATCTCTACCATGGGTTTTGGACGAATATCGGTTTCTTCACTGAGTCGCGTTCCAAAGCCGCCAGCTAATAGTAGTACTTTCATAAAATGTTCTCCTTGCTAATTATATCTCCGGATTTTTTGAGCTCGAGTAACAGCTTTTTTAGTTTCTCGGATTTGATCTGCTGATGAGTTGGTAAGTTGAAAATATGTAAACAAGCGTATTCAGATATGGTATTTGAACCCAATGAATACCCTATTTTTTCAAAATTGTCTATTCTCCCAGATGCAATGCTTTTGAACCAGATGGAAAGATCAATTTTTGATGAAAATCTGTTTTCCCAATAATCTCTGTTTCGTATTAAAAAACTGTAGCGTAAAAAAATATTTTTTTCATTTTCAATATATTCGGAAGGGTATATTTGCAAAATGTCATTGTAATAATGGGCAACCTGCTTTCGATGAGAAATATTATGTTTAATATTTTGAATTTGCCATATTCCTATTTTTGCAAAAATGTTAGAAAGTTTGGCAGGATAAGGATATGCATAAATAGATTCCTTTCTCACACACTGTTCATCTGAAAAATAGGTCATAACTCCAAATTTTGTTAAAACCATATTGATAAATTTGCCAATCCAATAGAGAGAAGGGTGTAGTGTAATCACATTGATGATAAATGTTTGTGCGATTTTTTTGGTCATTTTTTCATCTAAATAGGGGATACTATCATAATAATCAGAAAATTTTTTATTGTAATTTGAATTGTTGACTGTAACTATACCTCCTAGCCCAGTATTAATTACTTTACTCCTGTCGGTAGAATAATAGCCGAAATCTCCAATCGTTCCTGCCCATTTTCCATCTTTTCTAGCCCCCAAAGCTAGTGCCGCATCTTCGATTACAATCAAATTGTGTTTAGCAGCAATTTCCATAATCTTGTCGATATCGCACATCTGACCGAAAGTGTGCTGAGCATATATGGCTTTGGTACGTGAAGTAATAAGAGATTCCAGATGATCTGTATCAATATTAAAGTCACTCATCAGAATATCGCAGTAGACGGGTTTTGCACTGCAGTACAAAATTGCATTCGGGACGACAATGCAAGTGTAAGAAGGGATAATAATTTCATCTTTTTCTTGGATGCCGATTGTTTTGAGGATACTGTAAAATCCCATTCGTCCGCTTGCAAAACTATAAGATGGAGAACCTAACATTTTTTGGAGTAAATGATGATAGATACCGATGTCTGATCCATTGACACATGTTGAGGAAAATAAACACTTGATGACATCGAGCATTTCGCTATAACTATTGGTACCGCTAAAAACGTTCATTTTATAATGTGGATAGATCATTAAGTGTTTAATGATTTGAAAAACTTTATTTTTAAAAATCAAAATTTTCCTTTATCTTTAAATCGCTTACTTCGGATAATACATAGTCTCTCAAAATCAAAATATTTTTTTCAAATTGTTGAATATTCGTAGTTCTAAATTCTAATAACCGATTATAAGCGTGTATAAGTTCTTCATTATCATTGACTATATCCCAGTTTTCTTTCCAACCAATATTAGGCATCGGATTACTAGTAAAAGACGTTTTAGAAGCGATAATAATAGCTGATATGCCTAAACACACCATTTCTACCATGCTTCCTGAGCCAGATGATATTACCATTGAATAATGTGATGTATCAGGGTTTGTCTCAATCAGCTTCCAATTATTTTCGAGTAAACTTAAATAATTGGATTTCTCTGAAATATAATCAGGGTGAATTTTGAAATCAATATGCATATTTTTAAAGGCATCATCTTTTTTCAGGACATTTATGATGTTAAATGCATCATCTTGTACGTAGGGGAGCATTACAATAATTCCATTTGTGTTATTCAGAGAATAGGTACTTTTATAGAGTTGTGAATACCTTAAAGCTGGTCCAATTCTGTAGATATAAGAACTTTTGGCTGGAACATAACCTTTTCCAGTTACAAGAATCACATCAGGTGCCGTATTCAATGATTTATCTGTGTCGGCTATATATTGACACACATATGTTGGCATTTTAAAGACAAACTGTGTGGCATAAATTTTAACCTTTGTAGAATGATCTTTTAATCCACGAAAGAAGTTTTTATCCGTCACTTGATATTCACACCACGAAATAACTTTTAAATTCTTATCTTTTAGTTTAGTGCTTAATCTTTTGGCAAATAAATAGCGGATATAAGGATAAAAATCTGTACCATTTAAGGAATAAATTAAATCTTGCT
>NZ_NSIU01000042.1 GCF_002633015.1 Sulfuricurvum sp. PD_MW2
TGCCCTGGAGAGACGACTTCTGAGGTAAAAAGGTACATAAACTGCTGTTTCCTTGGATGTATTTTTGATTGAGTAGCATTAATAGGTAGATTATAAGATATTTAAGGCAAATATTTTCTTAGGCGTTATATTAGTAGTGTGGCGTATAATTGCGGAAAAAAAAGGTTTTTTTGTGTGCGGAGTATTTGGAATTCTTGGTGAATATAGTCCGCACAAAGCGCGTGAAGCACTTCGACTTCTTTCTCATCGCGGAAGGGATCATTGCGGTATTGTAGAGAAAAACAGGCTATTTTTAGCCCATCAACGTCTCTCGATTACCGATGCACATTTTCGATCGAATCAGCCAATGACTCGAAATAAAATCATGATCAGTTTCAACGGCGAAATTTACAATCATAATGCTCTACGCGAAGAATTGAAGCTTCAGGGGTTGGAGACAGCGAGCGATACGGAAGTGATTTTAGCGGCCTATGAGCAGTGGGGAATCGAGTGTATTGGGCGTCTGGAGGGGATGTTTGCATTTGCTTTGGTAGACGGTGAAAAGTGCTATCTGGTACGTGACCGTGCAGGCAAAAAGCCCCTATTTTATCATTATGGCAAAGAAGCATTTTATTTTGCTTCAGAAATTAAGGCCATCAAGCCGTTTTTGTCTTCTGTACGGATGAATGATGAAGCTCTCCACTCGTATCTCTCTTTTTTAGCGCCTGCTCCTCCACATACGTTTTATGAAGGTATTGAGAAACTGGAAGCGGGCGAATGGATCTGTTTTGAAAACGGTACTATCACAAAACATCGCTATTACAATTTTCTTGATAGGCTTATACCAACCCTTTTTGATCGCCAAGAAGCTTTGCGCCAGATCGAAGGAGAGCTTCATCGATCTGTTGCGATGCGGTTGGATACGGAGGCTCCTGTTGCCGCATTATTATCAGGTGGTTTGGACAGTGCAATGATCTGTGCCATTGCTTCAGCCCAAGGAAAAAAGCTTCCCGTATTTACTCTGGGGTATGATGAATACGGTGCGTATGACGAGCGGCACAATGCTGCAATCACGGCGCAATACTTGGGGTTGAATCATACGGAAGTGATCATTTCGCAAAGCGATTTTAATACCCATCTTGATACGTTATTGATGCATATGGATGAACCGTTGAACGATCCCGCCGCACTGCCGCTTTATCTTCTTATGCAAAAGATTGGATCGGATGGATATAAAGTTGTCCTGAGTGGTGAAGGGAGTGATGAATTGTTTTTAGGGTATCGGCAGTATTTCGAGTATTTCGATATCGAAAAAGCAGCTTCCTTGCACCACAAAAACTGGCTCAAAAAATATTTTCACAGCCATTTTTCGATGAACCGCGAATGGGAATGGTACAAACGGATTTTTGATGAGACGCTGTTATTCCGTACTTCGGGGGAAAAGTTTACCGATTTGCAGCAAAACAAGCTTTTTCGTCGTAACGTTCGGGATAACGAATCACTCCGATTTTTAGCGAAATATCGTTCTGAATTCGAACAAAGCGGACACACGGATCCGAGTTTATGGTACAGCATGATCGATTTGAAACTTTTTGTCGGAGAGCATTTTCTCGCTAAACTCGATCGTGTCTCAATGGCGCATACCCTTGAAGCCCGAACACCGTTTTTGGATCATCGACTGGCCGAAACGGTGCTTTCGGTTGATCCTATTCTCCGTATAGGAGAGGGTGAGACAAAAACGCTGTTGAAGCAAATTGCGAGAAATTATCTTAGCGATGAAATTGTAGACCGCCGCAAAAAAGGGTTTTCAAACCCTTATATGGAGTGGCTAATCGGATCGAATCGGATTGAATTGATCCGTGAAGTCAATGAAAAAACGGGGCTGTTTTATCCTGACGAATTGGACAACTATATCGATATGGCCAGACGGGGGCGGTTTAAACAACACGTTTGGGGACTTTATGTCCTGAGTGACTGGATCAAGAGAGAGTTGTTATAGTCTTTATTTTTTCTCCATCAACAGGGCCAATTCTAATGTTCCACTGATGTAGTTAGCAAAAAAGCTCATGATTCCCTCATCTTTTTCATCAAAATCTCCGTTGTATTTGTTGAGAAGCTGAATAATACCGATGACCTCTTGTCGAGAATTAAAGATCGGAATAGCAAGTATATTTCGGGTGACAAAACCGCTTTTTTGATCGATTTTCGATAAAAAGCGATCGTCTTCATACGGGGAATTAACAATTTGTGCGGTTTTTGTTTGTACGGTGTCCCCGACAATTCCAGAATCAATAGCGATCGCAATTCGTCCGATTCCATCGGAGAGTTTTGTCCACAGCATTTTCTCTTTGGCATCGACCATAAAGATTGAACACCGTTCCGCATTAACAATCGCTTTGGCTTCTTCGGAGATAATAGGAAGAGAGTCTTCAATACGATCAAGACTGGTCAGCTTTTTTCCGAAATCAGAGATCCTTTTGTAAATTTCCAAACTCATTCTATCCCTTTTTTTAGTAAAGTGGCTTCGTCATCGAAAAGCATTGCCAGCTCTAAATAGCCGCTGATATAGTGAGCAAAAAAAATCATAAATTTTGCGTCTTCTGAGGAAAATCCGCCGGGTTTGTTTAAAAGTTGAAACACGCCGATGATATGGCGGCTAGAGTCAAATATAGGAATAGAAGCGATATTTTCAGTTACAAATCCGGTTTTATTGTCGATGGCATGAAGAAACCGCTCATCATCATACGGGTTGTTCACCAAAATCGGCTTTCCTTCTTTAAGGGTATGGCCGACGATCCCGTCATCTTTATGCACCATGATTTTTTCGATACCGTCTGCTAAGGTGGTCCAAAGCATCTGTATTTTCGGATTGTAGATAAAAATGGAACAACGCGCCGCGCCGCTCACTTGTTTCGCGTACTCCGAGATCATTGGGAGCCCCTCTGAGAGCGTTGGACGTTTCAACAGAGCACGTCCAAAATCAGCGAGAGCGGTATACGTAGTTTTCATGGTGACCTACAGAAAATAAAATAAATTCGGGAAAAAAATAAATCGTATCTATTTAAAGCTAAAAAGTAAATTTATGTGAAAGAAGGGGAAGCGAAACTCCCAAATGGGAGTTTCAGGGAGAATCTTAGAGGTTATGCTCTTTTTTGTAAGCGATAATCATCGCATATGCTTCATCTTTAAGCAATAGTTTTTCTTTTTTTAGTTTTTCGAGTTCAAGATCAGACATCGGAACTTCACCGTTTTCTGCTTTGCTGATTTGATCGTCAAGATCGTTGTGGCGATCGAAAATTTTCAAAAAGTGGGCGTTAGCCGCATCATTTTGTTTCATATGGGTAATAACATCGCGGTATTCATGCAACATTCGAGTGTCCTTGCGTGGAAATTTATCGGAATTATACCATTACTTATTTTAAAATCCGTGGAAGGGTGATCCCCTCTTGGCCTTGATATTTACCGCTTTTGTCTTTGTATGAGGTTTCGCACATCTCATCTCCTTGCAAAAAGAGCACTTGGGCAATCCCTTCATTAGCATAGATTTTAGCCGGAAGAGGAGTCGTATTGGAAATCTCAATGGTGATATGCCCTTCAAACTCCGGCTCAAACGGGGTGACATTGACGATAATACCGCAACGCGCATAGGTTGATTTACCCAGACAGATTGCCAAAACATCTCGAGGAATTTTAAAATACTCAACCGTTCGTGCCAATGCGAACGAGTTTGGCGGAACGATACAAACATCCCCGACGAAATCGACAACATTCATGTCATCAAAACGTTTTGGATCAACAACTGTTGAATTTAGATTGGTAAAAATTTTAAATTCATTGGTGACTCGAATGTCATAACCGTATGAGCTAAGCCCGTAACTGACGACTCCAACGCCTACTTGATCTTCACAAAACGGGGTAATCATTTCCTCGTTTAATGCCTTTTCTCGAATCCATCCGTCGCTTTTAAGACCCATCTTCTATCCGTTGTTAATTTTATTTGTGGTAGTATAACACATCTATTACCCTACTTTTAGGAGCATTTTCCGATGGATATGAAACAAATTAAAGCCCTTTTGCAAGAGTTTGATGCAAGTACTCTTTCAAAATTAAAAATTACTCAAGACGCTTTTTCGATTGAACTTGAAAAAAATATTGGTGTAGTTGCTGCACCTGTAATGGCTGCTCCGGTTGCTGTTGCATCGGCTCCGGTTGCACCTGCTGCCGTTGAATCATCGGCTCCGGCTACACCGGTTCTTAGCGGAGATATGATTGTTTCTCCGATGGTAGGAACATTCTACTCGGCTCCCTCACCGGATTCTGCTTCTTTTGTAAAAGTTGGGGATCGTGTCAAAAAAGGACAAGTCATCGGTATTCTTGAAGCGATGAAAATTATGAATGAGCTTGAAGCCGAATTCGATTGTGAGATTCTCAGCGTTTTAGTATCTGATGCACAGTCTGTTGAATACGATATGCCATTATTTGCCGTTAAGAAGCTTTAAATCATGGCGGAAATCAAACGTATTTTAGTCGCGAATCGCGGTGAAATCGCGCTTCGTGCCATTCGTACAATCAAAGAGATGGGTAAAGAAGCAGTTGCGGTTTACTCTACAGCGGATAAAGAGGCTTCGTACTTGAAGCTTGCTGATGCGGCAATTTGTATCGGAGGCGCTCCGAGTTCACAAAGTTACCTTAATATCCCTGCCATTATCGCAGCATGTGAAATTAGCGGATGTGATGCAGTATTTCCGGGATACGGATTCTTGTCTGAAAATCAACATTTTGTTGAAATCTGTACCCATCACGGTATCAAATTTATCGGACCGACACCTGAAGTTATGGTGATGATGTCGGATAAATCAAAAGCCAAAGATGTCATGATCGCCGCTGGTGTTCCGGTTGTTCCGGGATCTGATGGTGCCATCAAAGACATTGCCGAAGCAAAGGTTCGTGCCAAAGAGGTCGGTTATCCGGTTATCCTCAAAGCGGCTGCTGGCGGTGGCGGACGCGGTATGCGTGTCGTTGAAGATGAAAGTTATATTGAAAACGCCTTTTTAGCCGCAGAAGCGGAAGCGATCGGCGCCTTTGGTGATGGTACGATTTATATGGAGAAATTCATTAAAAACCCTCGCCATATCGAAGTGCAAGTGATCGCCGATTCTCACGGGAATGTTTTACATATCGGTGAACGTGATTGTTCGATGCAGCGCCGTCACCAAAAATTGATCGAAGAATCCCCTGCGGTGGCATTGACCCCTGAAATCCGTGCAGATTTGCACGCTTCAGCCGTTCGTGCAACCAAGTATATTAAATACGAAGGGGCAGGGACATTTGAGTACCTTCTCGATGCCGATAAAAATTTCTATTTTATGGAGATGAATACCCGTCTTCAGGTAGAACACTGTGTTTCTGAGATGGTCAGCGGTTTGGATTTGATCGAAATGATGATCCGCGTTGCTGAGGGCGAAGCACTTCCAAGTCAAGAGAGCGTAGTTCTCAGCGGTCACTCTATCGAGTGCCGTATTACTGCCGAAGATCCGATAAAATTTTTGCCGTCTCCGGGAAAAATTACACAATGGATTGCTCCGGGTGGGCGTAATATCCGTATCGATACGCACGCACATGCAGGGTATATTGTCCCTCCGACCTACGATTCAATGATCGGAAAATTGATTGTGTACGGAAAAGATCGCAACGATGCAATCGAGCGAATGCATCGCGCATTAAGCGAATTTACGATTACCGGCATCAAGACAACGATTCCGTTTCATATGAAAATGATGAAAAACCCAGATTTCATCAATAATAACTTCGATACAAAATACCTCGAAAATTACAACGGCTAAAGGCTGTTGTAATCTCTTTCATCATTATTTAACACCTTTAGTC
>NZ_NSIU01000043.1 GCF_002633015.1 Sulfuricurvum sp. PD_MW2
AATCTATTTATATTACTTGGAAGCATTTTAATTTATATTAAATTCATCAGGAACATAATTTCAAAAAACTACAAAAATGCATCACTTCTCTTTTTACTCTTTTGCTTAATGGGGATTAGTTTATTTTTAGAGAAAGAAGTTACTTCAAGACTTATAAGTCTGGTATGGCTGATAGCTATCATATTTGTGACATTTAATCAAATACACTCGAAACTCCGATTAATAATAGCAGTAGGGATTGTATTATTATCAATTTCCTATATTACAAATTCAAATCGTTTTCAGAAAGGTTTTTCAGAAATAAAAAATGTCTATGTAAATAATAAATTTGAGGGTTCATGGGGGCACAGACTAAAATTAGCAGAATACGGGATTAAAATGTGGCTTGAGAATCCTATTATCGGAAGGGGGATTGTAGACCCCGTTGATAAAATGAGGGAGCAAAAGAAGATCAATCCAAATGATTTTAAAGATCCCACTGTACACTTTCATAATCAACTGATATTAATCTTAGTACAAGTTGGCTTACTTGGATTTACTCTTTTTTTATCTTTCTTCTACTATTTTTATAACCTGAAAATTAAAAATACCGAAATTAACTTATTCAAACAAACCACCTTACTTGTCTATTTCTTAGTTATGTTTGGTGAACATTATTTACATATGATATACACATCAACATTCTTTGCTCTATTGATTGGATTGTTTTTCGCATACAAAAATCAAGAAGCAATAAAGAATTGAGTGATAACGTAGCTAAATCGATACTACTTTATTTGCATTAATTCAGAAATAGCTTTAAAATTTATCCATTAATTGTTCGCTTAATACGTCTTTCCAATCGTATCGGCTAAGTGTCCTCTTTATCGCCATCTGACTCGTAATTTGTATGTGTAGAGAATCTTTCATCAGTAATGCCAATTGATCAGACAACTCCCTTTCAGTTGAAACGATTGCTCCACATTTCCCGAAATCAGTAATTTCATTAGAACTCGAGATAGATGTAGTCACCACATAATCCCCATACGCCATCGCCTCAATTAAAACGAATCCAAAACTTTCTTCTACTGACGTCAAACAAAATATTTTGCTTCGAGCATACCATTCAAACAATACTTTGCGATCATAGATCGCTCCGGTGAAAACAACCTTATCTTTTAAATGATAATTTCTCTGATAAAAATCATCTATCACTGATTCAAAACGTTTTTCGACCGGCCCAATTAAAACAACTTTCCAATCTCCAAGATCAAGCTTTTCAATCACAGACAAAAGCATTTCATTGTTTTTTTCTGGTGCACCAATTCGACCTACCGTGAGAATAATGTTCTCTTTTTCTTCGAAAGTTCTTAGTGGTGTAAGTTCATACATACGCTTGATATTCATTCCGTTTGGCATAAATATCATCTGGTTACTATAAAGCGGGTAACGATTACAGATATATTGATATCCTTCTTCCGTTTCAATAGATATAATATTCAGTTTTGGTAAAACTCGTTCAAACAACCACTGCCGAAGAGCATACTTCGGTCGTTTCTTAGGGACAAATCCCTCATATTCACGGATACTATTCAAACCCATATCCGATTTTAGAAATGCGATTCCCTTGGGATTGCGCCACTTGTAGACCAAAAAATTAAGATACGTTTTTTCACGATGGTGAAATAGATGAAGAACATCGATCTTTTTGGCGTTGAAAAATAAATATATCAATGCCGACAATGAAAAACGGCCTAACTTGATTTTCGGAATAAACTCGAGTTTTAAACCCTTTACTTCATCCTCCAAATAGGGGTAACTGCCGTTATTATGATAGGTAACGATTGATGAATCATATCCGAAATACGAATGCATCAGATACGGGATCTGCCCAACATCTTTAATCAGATGAAAATTTTCTGTTTTCTCAAAGAGCGTAACCCACCGTTTCATTTCTACCAACTTTTATAGGTAATAATCATTACAGATACGATTTTCAAGCCGTTTTAAATGATTATGGCATCGTTCGTAAACCATTTCAACCGTCGGTGTAACCATAAAAGTTTTGTCGAAAACCACTTCATGAATACTATCGCGCGGCCAATACCGAAAAGGACTGGTAATAAAGAAAATACCAACCGTTGGGGTATTAACGGCTACCGCCATATTACGCACTCCCGTGTCATTCGAAACAACCATTGTTGCCTTCCCAAGATAAGGGTAGACATCATCCAACTTTAAAGCTTCCTGCTTAATAACATTGGGATATTTTGATAGCTTTTCAGCCATATCATCCAGTTTTTCATGTGAACCGATCCCTTCCATCAACACATGTTTATAGTTCGGATAGTGTTGAGCCATTTGCTCAATCAGCGCGATAAAATGATCTTTCGGCCAGCATTTCTGTGGAATTGATGCACTCATAAAATAGCATATATACGGAAAATGCTGTTCTCTTTCATAAACTGGAAACGCATAATTCAAAGGACGCTTCATTCGCGCTCCAAAGACACAGGCGAAGTGGAGCAGGGTTTCTGTTTCGAGAACAAAATCCGAACGTTGTAACACGATATTAAAAAATACTTCACGATACGAGCGATGCGGAAAACCCATTTTAAATTTTGCTTTGTTTAAAAATACCGTCCATATCGATAAAGCACTATCGCACACATCAATAATAATATCGTGCTCACCCAGATCTTTAATCTGTTTGTAGCGGTGCCAGCTGGTCGTTTTTTTCCCGTCAATTTTTTTATAAATGACATGGATGCGATCGACCAAATCGGTAGGGGCTCCATATTGATAACTATCTATAAGGCTCAACGTGATTTTTGCATTGGAAAACAGCTCTTTAAGCTCCATAATCAATGGTCTGAGAACAACTTGATCACCGATTGCTCCATGCCGGATAATCGCTATCGTTTTAATCTCTTCATGATTTAATTGCGAAGCGGTATGACGCGCTTTTTTTGTCGAATATCCGCCTTTTACCCATGCCCATAATTGCATTATTATCCTTCAAATACTTCTGATAATTTTCTAAACTGTTTTTGACTTTCGAACCTGTCAAGTGCTTTGATTTTCCCTGCAAAAGCCAAACGCTCTCTTCTTTCAGTATCATTGCATAATTCACTCAGTTTCACCGTTAAATCGGCCACATTGCGCGTTTTGAAGAGTACCCCATCAACACCGTCCTCGATGATTTCCAAGGGGCCTCCGCTATCGCTGGCTACTGCACAGACACCGCACATCATCGCCTCAATCACAACAAGGCCGAATGTTTCGTTTTCCGTTGCCAAAACAAGTGCATCACACACCTGCATATACTTTTGAGCTTCACGGGTAAAGCCGGTAAAGACCGCATACTCCGCATACTCTTTTTGCAATTCTTTCAAATAGCTGGTATCCATCGCGTGACCCACTACGAGAGCCTTAGCCGATATCCCCGTAAGGTTTAGTTGTTTGACGGCTTCAAGCACCGAATGCTGCCCCTTAGCCTCTTCGATCCGCCCTACGATACCGACGACAAACTCATCTCCCAGCCCCGCTTGCTGACGAAAGACCTCTTTTTCATCGGCACTCAGATAATGAGGGATTTCAGCTCCCATATAGAGCACTTCCACTGTAGGACGAATATCAGAAGGGATAAATTTTTCAAGCTGCTCTTTGACTTGATGGGTAACGGGGAGCATCATGTCCATATTTTTATACAAAAAGCGGTGGTAAAAATCATCTTTGAACCGGGTCATCCGCATATTGCGTGTTTGCACCAATTTGGGTTTTTTACGACTCAACAGTTTTGCCATAACAGCGATAGGAATATCTTTGGTCCAATGCAGATGGAGCACATCTATATCGTTTTCATCGATTAGGCGTGCGAGTTTTAGAAAACTGAAACGGCCGATTGCAGCATATCGGTATTCAGTATCACAGTAATACTGTTCTAACTTCCCTTTTACACCAATAACACTGAACGCGTTTAGAAAATGCGATGCACGAACCATATAAAGTTCGAGCCCTCCCAAATCGGGAGAGAGGCAAAGTTCGAGTACCTTTTTCACGTCCTATACTCCGATTTGGAAATATTCAAATCCCATCTCCGCCATCCGCTCTTTGTTAAACTGGTTACGTCCGTCAAAGAAAACAGCCCCTTTAAGGAGTTTTTTCATCTCTTCGAAATCGGGGCTTCGGAACTCTTGCCATTCGGTGACGAGAATCACACCATCGGCATCTTTGAGCGCTTCGTATTTTCCATCGACATAGTTCACTTGGCTATTGCCTTTGAGATAAAAATGCTCCGCTTCGTGACGTGCTTTGGGATCATAGGCAACAATCGTTGCTCCGGCAGCGATGAGATCATTGATAATGGTGATTGAGCTGGCCTCACGCATATCGTCCGTCTCAGGTTTAAATGCTAATCCCCATACGGCAAATGTTTTCCCTTCGAGGTTCTGTCCAAAACGGTTAAATACTTTTTGAGAAATCACATGCTTTTGATCGTAGTTGACCGCTTCGACCGCATCCAAAATACGAGGCGTATAACCGAAATCTTTGGCCGTTTTGGCTAACGCCTGAACGTCTTTTGGAAAACAGCTTCCGCCGTATCCGCACCCCGGATAGATAAAGCTGTACCCGATGCGGCTGTCGCTTCCGATCCCGTTACGCACTTTGTTAATGTCGGCACCGACACGCTCACAGATATTGGCCATTTCGTTCATAAAGCTGATTTTGGTCGCCAGCATCGCATTGGCGGCATATTTGGTCATCTCGGCACTTTTGATGTCCATCCCGATAAAACGGTCATGATTTTTCATAAACGGCTCATACAAATCGTGCATGATCTGCATCGCTTTATCGCTATCAGCACCGATGACGACACGATCTGGATGCATAAAATCTTTGATCGCCGCCCCCTCTTTGAGAAACTCCGGATTGGAAACGACATCAAAGGTTAAATCGCTTCCTCGTGCATCAAGTTCAGCTTGAATCGCCGCACGGACTTTCTCCGCTGTCCCGACAGGAACGGTCGATTTATCGACAACCACCATATAGTGCTGCATATACTGCCCAATGCTTTTGGCAACGGCAAGGACGTATTGCAAATCAGCGCTTCCGTCTTCGCCCATAGGAGTTCCTACCGCGATAAAAGAAATAGTAGTCGATGCAATAGCATATTGAATATCAACACTAAATTTTAAAGTCCCCTTGGCATAGTTTTCCAAAACCATGGTTTCCAAACCGGGTTCATAGATTGGAATAATCCCTTGAGAGAGTTTATCAATTTTATTCTGGTCAATATCTACACATGTTACGCTGTTTCCCATCTGTGCAAAACATGTCCCGCTGACCAATCCGACATAACCCGTTCCGATAACCGATATTTTCATCTAAAAATGCCTTTTAGCCGTTGTTTTATTAATTAAGATTTTATCCTAATCGCTCTTAAATCGCTCTTCTATAGCGTTTCCTTCTCTTGTTCCCTATTCATTTCATAGAGTTTAATATATTTATAAAAATTGGTCACCATATGGGAAAATGCAATGATAAGTCCTACATATCCATCTAAAAACCCTCTTTTGAGAATATATGTACGAAAAAATGAATATAAACTATCTAAAATTGCTTTAGTCGGAGATGTATATCGTTTACCAATATTCTCCTCTGCAAATAAAGTTGAATAACGATCAGCTTTTATCACAAATTCTGAAATTGATTGGTAAGGATAATGACTAAAACTATGAATAAGATTTTTAACAGCCAATCCATCAGTAAGGATATGTTCATGAACTTTATGATCATTGTAACGAGTTATTTTACGGTTATACAAACGAACTATTTGATCCATTCCCCAGCAATGAG
>NZ_NSIU01000023.1 GCF_002633015.1 Sulfuricurvum sp. PD_MW2
AGATAATATTGAATTGATGTTAGTATAATTGAGTATCATTTCAAAATACAATTTAATACGGATCGGTTATGCAAGAACATACAGTACACTATTTTAATGATTATACCCCGAGTGATTACACCGTTGTAAGCTGTTCTCTGGAATTTATAATTGAAGAGTCTTCGACACGGGTTGAAAATATAATGGAGATTCGACGCCAAAACCCTTTGGCAAAAGAGTTGTGTTTGGACGGTGAAAAACTCGATTTGGAATTGATCTGGGTTGATGAGACATTGTTGGATACGTCAGATTATACGAAAACAGAATCCTCTTTACGATTTGCATTGGATGCAGATACGGCACGTATCCGTATTATTAACCGCATCTATCCGGATGAAAATACGGAGTTAGAAGGGCTTTATCGCTCGGGCGGAATTTGGTGTACCCAAAATGAACCCGAAGGGTTCCGACGGATTACCTATTTTATCGATCGTCCGGATGTAATGAGCCGTTTTACGACGAAAATTATTGCGAACAAAGAACGATGTCCTGTATTGCTCAGTAACGGAAATTTACGCGGTACGGCGACTCTGGATAACGGCAAACATCTTGTACTGTGGGAAGACCCGATACCAAAGCCTTGTTATCTTTTTGCATTGGTTGCGGGGGATTTGGGCTCGATTCACGATACGTTTGTCACAATGAGCGGAAAGAGTGTCGATCTGGCGATCTATTGTGACCGGGGAAATGAAGAGAAATGCCACCATGCGATGCGTAGCCTCAAAAAATCGATGGAGTGGGATGAATATACCTATGGGCGTGAGTACGATTTGGAGGTTTACAACATTGTCGCCGTTGACAGTTTCAATATGGGGGCAATGGAAAACAAAGGACTCAATATTTTCAATTCCCACTATGTTCTAGCCGATGAAGACAGTGCGACCGATACGGACTTTATGGGGATTGAGAGTGTTATTGCGCATGAATATTTTCATAACTGGACAGGGAACCGTATTACGTGCCGCAACTGGTTTGAACTGACCCTCAAAGAGGGGTTGACCGTCTTTAGAGATCAGTGCTTCAGTGCCGATATGAACTCGGAACTGACCCAGCGTATTGATGACGTTCGCTCCCTTCGCGAGCGTCAATTTGTAGAGGATGCAGGCCCGACAGCGCACCCCATTAAACCTGCGTCGTACATGGAGATCAATAATTTTTATACCGCTACCGTGTATGAAAAAGGCTCAGAAGTGATTCGGATGATGCATACCCTTTTAGGGCGTGATAAATTCCGTTTGGCTACTGATTATTATTTTGAACACTTTGATGGAAAAGCGGTCGGAACCGAAGAATTTTTAGAATCGATGCAGTCTCAAAGCCCGATTGATTTGACACAGTTCAAACGGTGGTATTCGCAAGAACGAACGCCGACTTTGGCGATTACAAGCTGTTATGATGCCGAGCGATCTGAATTGGCACTCAAAGTAGTCCAAAAAATACCAAAAAATACGAAAAGTGAGCAGCAACTTCCTTATGCGCTTCCGCTTTCTATCGCCTTGCTGGATGAGAGTGGAAAACCATTTGATCTTTCTACGAACGATATTACAATAGTCCATAATAGTGTTCTTTGGATTGAAAAAGAGATCCATGAGATTACCTTCACTGGAATCACAGCAAAGCCAAGACTCTCTCTTAACCGTCATTTCAGTGCACCGGTTCTTATCGAGTGTAATGAACTTGATTTCCCGTTTTTGATGGCGCACGATACGGATGGATTTGTTCGCTATGAAGCGGCACAGCAGTTTGGTATTCAAACACTAGAGGCAATGATGGAGGGGCGAGCGATTGATGCGGATTTTATCAGTAGCTATGGGGCCGTATTAGCGGATACGTCGATTGATCCGATGTTCAAAGCGCAGCTCTTGGAGCTTCCGACTATTACTGCATTGATGCAGCGTCAGACAACAATCGATGTCACCTCGATTGTTGGTGCTCTGGATGCACTCAAGCATACCTTGGCAGAGCGCTTTAGAGATGAGATGACGGCTCTTATTGATATTGTGTACGCACCGACCAATGCAAACATCGATGGCGAAAGTATGGGGAAACGTGCCTTGAAAAATCGGTTGCTCAGTATGTTGATGAGTTTGGAAGATGCATCAATCTATCATATGTGCTATACCCATTACCGCGAAGCGCGTTCGATGAGTGAGCGATTGGTGGCACTTGATTTATTGGAAAATTATGCACCTGATATGGCAGCCGAAGCATTGAGAGATTTTTATGCACGATATCAAAACCAAACACTGGTCATGAACAAATATTTTTCGGTACGTGCATCTTGCCGTCGAGAGGGGACGTTAGAGAGAGTTAAAGCACTTCAAAACGATCCTGCCTATGACAGCAAAGTTCCAAATTTGGTTAGATCGTTGATCGGGAGTTTTGCACGAAATCCGATCGCTTTTTATCAGGATAGCGGAGAGGGATTTGTTTTTGTGGCGGATAAAGTGATTGAAATCGATGCCCTTAATCCTCAAATCGCTTCAGGACTTGCCGGAGCATTTAAAAATTACGGCAGATTATCCATCGAACAAAAAACGCTGATGGGTGTTGAGCTTGATCGGATAAAAAATTATCCTAGCATCTCAAATAACGTGTATGAAATTGTGAGCAAAATTCTAGAAAGTTAGATTACATTCCCGGAATACGGGGAATGTAGCCCAGTTTGGACATTTTATAATACCATCCCCACCCAATCTTCATCCAGTGACCGAAAAAAGGCATCGGAATCAGTTTGGCTTGATGATCGTCTCGGTAAACAAATCCGGCACCGTTACCCATGTCCATCAGACACAGAATATTGAGATGCTCCATATATCCTTGTTTTTCACCTGATTTTAATCCGCATGAAATAGCACTGTTGTGAGCGGCATTACGCGCCATTATTTCAGCAACATGTCCTTGTTTCGCTTTCCATTCAGGCCCTTCCAATGCGGCAGCGTCTCCGATGGCATACCAGCCTTCAACCGCTTCAATTTCACAAAAATTATTGATCTTGATAAAGCCGGCTCCATTGAGGGGAAGACCTGATTCTTTGATCAACGGTTGACCATCACCCGCAGGGATAAACATCGTTAAATCGGATTCTAAACGGCTATCATCTTCAAAAATGACAGCGTCGCTTTCAAAACATTTTATCTTTTTACCATAACGGGTAGAAAAGCGGTTTCGTTTGAACATGGTTTCCATCATTGAGAGCGCTTTTGGTCCCATACGTGCTCCGGGAGAAGGCATCGGAGCAAAAAATGTCATCTCATACCGGTCTCGAATCCCCAGCTTTTTTAACCGGTGATGGAGATTAAAAAAGAGTTCAAATCCCGGACCGCCGCGTACAGCACTCGGGTCATTCGGGTTGCCGCCAAAACCGAATACGATTTTGCCGGATCCCTTTTTAATCAGTACATCGATTTTGTCGCGTAACGCAACGGATTGTTCAGGCGCACCGCAAATGGATAGTGTATGCTCTATCCCCATCGGCTTCATTTTTGCCGCACCGATGGCGATGATCAGATGATTCACCTGACGGATCCCTTCTTCTTGAAGTGTTATCGTTTTTGCTGAAGAATCGATATTTACTACAGTATCTACCGTGAGTTTAAAATTATGGCGAGCAGCTATCCTATCCAAAGAGAATGCGACATCATCAAAACGGACAGATTTGACCGGAATCCAAATAGCGATGGGATAGATGAAAAGATAGCTTCTATCACTGATGAGCTCGACGTTAAACCCCTCTTTTCGATAATAGATAGCTGCTTCTACTCCAGCGATACCTCCGCCGATTATTACAACGTTTTGCACTTTGATGTCCTTATTAACTATACAAAATTATAAGAATAGTTTTATTTATGCTATGAATGATAATTATAATACAATGGCGCTTAAAGTCAAAAGGGATAAATATTTTTTTCGTCATAATTATTATTTATTTTTCTATGCAGTATTGATAAGTATTACTTAAATTGTGAAAAAATGTAACATCAGTAGCTTTCACAGTAATTTTAATCAAAAAAGTATCTCTAAATTTAAGCTTGTGATATAATTGTGATCTAATAGGGTTATAATCGACTTTTATGGAATTATCAAAAATGAAGGAGAAGCAATGGCAAGAGTAGTCGTTCTCGGTGGCGGTGTCGCCGGACATACTGCCGCAACGTTTGCAGCAGATTGGCTCGGAAAAGATCACGAGGTAGTGGTAGTCACCCCTAACTCAAAATGGAACTGGATCCCATCAAACATTTGGGTTGGTGTTGGTCAAATGTCGAAAGAAGAGGTTACTTTTGAACTTGCTCCCGTGTATGCAAAAGCGGGAATTACCTACAAGCAAGCAAAAGCGGTAAGCCTTAACCCAGAAGGAAGCACGAATAGTGACAAACCGTTCGTTACTATCGAATATACTGGGCAAGGCAAAGCGGGACAAAGCGAAGAAGTAACGTATGATTATCTGATCAACGCAACAGGTCCAAAACTCAATTTTGCTGCAACTCCTGGTCTTGGTGATGCAAACGGAATGGGTGAATTTACTGTTTCTGTATGTACGGCAGATCACGCAGATCACGCTGCGCATGAATTTGCAAAATGTATCGAAAAAATGAAAAAAGGGGAGCGCCAAAAATTCCTCATCGGAACCGGTCACGGTATGTGTACATGTCAAGGTGCGGCGTTCGAATATATTTTCAACATCGAGCATGAACTTCGCAAAGCAGGCGTTCGTGATATGGCAGATCTTCAATGGATCTCAAACGAATCATTTCTTGGCGACTTCGGTATCGGCGGATTACACATGAAACGCGGCGGATATGCGGCTTCTTCACGTCTTTTTGCTGAATCACTTTACTCTGAGCGCGGTGTTAAATGGTTGATCGGTGCTCATGTAAACAAAGTTGAAAAAGGGAAAGTCTCTTATGAACTTCTTGATGGTTCAATGGGTGAAGAGTCATTTGATTTCGCGATGTTAATCCCACCGTTTGCCGGTGTTGGTCTTAAAGCGTATGATAAAGCGGGTGAAGATATCACTGCAACTGTATTTGCTCCAAACGGTTTCATGAAAGTTGATGCAAACTACAACGCAGGTGCGTATGAGAACTGGAAAGCATCTGACTGGCCACGTACATACCAAAACCCGACATACAAAAACCTTTTTGCAGCGGGTATCGCGTTTGCTCCTCCGCATCCGATCTCTAAACCGATGACGACGCCAAACGGAACCCAAATTTTCCCAACACCTCCACGTACAGGGATGCCAAGCGGTATCATCGGTAAAGCGGTCGCTCACAGCGTGTGTGATTTGATCAAAAAAGGTCCGAACGCACATTTGCATGAAGCGTCTATGGCGGAAATGGGTGCAGCGTGTGTTGCATCAGCGGGTAAAGGTCTATTTGACGGTACTGCAGCAGCATTGACTGTTTATCCGGTTGTTCCTGACTTCGAAAAATATCCGGGTATCGGACGTGATTTGGATTACACCTTCGGTGAAATCGGACTTGCAGGTCACTGGATCAAGCACATCCTTCACCACATGTTTATTTATAAAGCCAAGCTCAATCCGGGCTGGACACTGATCCCTGAATAAGTAAAAAGGAGAAAAATATTATGAATGAAATCGAAAAATACGTTAAGCCATACGACGATAACTTTACGACCATGGTTCCTACAAGTTTTGTCATCAAAATGCGTACCTGCAAAATTTGGCAGTTGTTTCGCTTTATCATGATCAACATCAAAATGTTGATCGTTGTTCGTAAAAGCCACTAAGTCTCTTACCCATAGCTATAGGTACTTTTTTTAGTACCATAGCGGTAAGTTTATTCAATCAAAGCGAGTAGCTTAAAATCCCCATATAAAGAAACTTCCCATGATTAAAGAGTTGATCACCTATCCTGACGAGCGGATCCGATATATTTCGGCGGACATACGAAAGTTTGATGATGAATTGTTTGAACTGCTGGAAAACATGCGTGATACGATGGAACATCACGAGTTGAATGCTATTTCTGCCATTCAGATTGCCATGCCCTATAGTGCAATACTTATCAAAGATGATGAGCGTATTATTGAATTGATCAATGCACGATTGATTTCAACTGACGGCTCTGAAGAGATCGATGAAGTAAATCCGTATTTTCCAAAAGGATTTAGTGCAAAAATCAAACGCTACGGAAAGATTAAAATCGTTTTTGAAAACCGATACGGAGAATTACAGCACCTTGATGCGGAAGGTGAATTATCACAACGTCTTCAACGCCAAATTGACTTTCTCTTTGGCGGAACATTACTCGATAAACTGGGTAAAAACGAGAGAAAAGAGGCGGAGAATATTTTGGTCTCTCAACATGAGGGAGTCTATGATTTCGGTGCGTCCTGTCCTCGTGTATTTATTCGCGATTATTTCAAAAAAGGGGCAAAATACCTGATGGGCATAGTCTTGTTGAGTTTTATAGCCCCATTTGTCGTTTCACCCGAAGTGCGTGAGATGATTTTTACGATCGATAAAATTGCATTGGCATTGGTTCCTGTTCTAATGGTGATCTATTTTCTCTATGCGCAGCATGAAGCAAAAATTTATAAGCAGTGTACCAGTTGTCAAATCGGCAATATTATCGGAACGACCGCTATCATGGCTGTGCAGCTTTTGATTGTATCGTTAGGTGTGTTTTTGTGGATCGCTCCATAAAATAACATGTGATACTCCAATTTTTGTGTATCATTCGTGCTAAGAAGAGATAGATGAAGATTGAGAGAACGAAATGAGTGTATTAAAACCCCTCTATGAGGCAAAAATAACGTTAGTCTCCGCAAAGCAAATGATATTGCAAGAATGGGTTGATGAGCCGACGTGTTCTGAAATTTTAAGACGACACGAAATTGAACCTGAAGTCTTTGTACGTGAATATGCGGCGAACGTTTTTGACTATTTCATGGGAGTTGTCTCCGGCACAACGATGCTTGGAGAGTGCCCCGTCATCGCCGAACTGATCGATTATTTAAAGTACAAAGAGCTTCGGGCAGATGAGCTTTTTACCCTTTGTACCCATTTCAAACATGCAATGCTGAATGCAACGTACCGCTTAGGGATTAACGATCAATCCATATTCATAGCTGTCAGTTATCTCTTTGACCAAAATTTCTCGGGTGTACTCAAACTTTATACCGATACAATTTACCAAAAAGAGCAAGAGGCTCTTAATGCCTCAAAAGCCAAAGAGTATTTTCTCTCCAATATGTCTCATGAGATTCGTACCCCGTTAAATGCAATTTTGGGGTTTGTTTCACTGTTACGTGATGAGACCACAAACCCACGATATCAACAGTATCTAAATATTATTTCAAACAGTGGAGAAAATCTTCTCCATATTATTAATGATATATTGGATTTTTCAAAACTTCGAAGCGGAGAGTTTACCGTTGATCCGCAGCCCTTTAATATCCATGATGAGATATCGCATACTATGGAGCTGTTTGTTCCGGGTGCGAACTCCAAAAATATCACATTAACCAGTTTTATCGATCCATCAATCCCCTATGAGATCGTAGCGGATGCGTTACGGATTAAACAGATCGTCGGAAATTTTTTAAGCAATGCAATCAAATTCAGTCATCATGGCGGTGCTATACACGTAGAAGCCCGTTATCAAGAGGGATTTTTATCACTATCGGTACGAGATGATGGCGTCGGTATAGCACCGGTGGATCAGGAACGGATTTTTGATGCCTTTTCGCAAGCGCAAGAGGGGAACTTGAAAATCAATGAAGGGACCGGATTGGGGCTTTCCATTTGTAAACAGTTGGCGGTTCATATGGGAGGGATGATTGAACTCGAATCCTCCGTAGGGAAAGGAAGTACGTTTACCCTCAAAATCCCTGTTCTTGTGAATCAAGAGTGTGAGAATTTAAAATTTGACGTTTCGATGTTTGAAGGGATTCGATTTGGATTGCTTGCGTATGATCCGAGTGAGAGTTATAAGCTTGAATCTCTGCAACGATATTGGGAACATTTCGGGCTTAATATTCAATTGATCCACGATGTTCAAGAACCGTGTGACCTGCTCATTTTCTTGGAAAGTTCAATGAATGTTGAAGCGCGCCAACTCATTATTCAAAATCAAATCCCATCCATTGCCATTCTCGATTTCTTGGATGAACGGTATGACTCTATCCCTACGATAGCGCCGCTTACTTTTCCGATTTATTGTACAAAACTTCAAAATGCTTTGTGTGAAGTTCTTGGGATGAAAGGGAATCATCTTCCTGTAACGGGGGGAATCAAAAAACGGGGCGGATTCGCCGGTAAGGTTTTGGTTGCCGAGGATAACCATGCCAATCAAGAATTGATAAAAATCATTTTGGAGAGATACGGATTAAGCTATTGTATTGCATCCAACGGTATAGAAGCGGTGAATGCATTTTTATCAGAAACCTTTGATATGGTATTGATGGATGAACAAATGCCGAAAATGGATGGCAATGAAGCAACTGCGGCTATTTTAGCGTATGAAAAAGAGGCCAACCGTACACATACCCCGATTATAGCGTTAACTGCTAATGTCATCAAAGGGGCGAGGGAGCGGGCGATTCAAAACGGATATGACGCATTTTTAGGAAAACCGATCGTGATCAAAGATATCGAACATGTATTTGAACGGTATTTGAATTCGGTTCTTTTGAATGAAACGGCTTGTGCAAAACCGATTACGTCTAAATGGGGAAAAATCGATATGCAATATCTCAAAAGTGCATTGATGCTTGAAGAAGAGCAGATCGATTATCTTCTGGGAATATACCATCAAAAAATGGAACACTCGTTTCAAGATCTTTTTAATGCGATTCGTAATCAAGAGTATGAAACAATTCGATTTATTGCCCATGCGATGAAAGGATCAAGTGCGAATTTCCGGTTTGATGAAATGTCACGATTGGCGTATGTTATTGAGGAATCTGCAGCTGAAGAGGATCGTAATTTTGATTTTCTTGAAGCGTATGAAGTGCTCCAAAATGAGTTTAAACGGTGGTTTGAATAAGAGAGGCTACTCTTCGAGATAGTAGCCGACCCCTGATGCATTTTTGATAACGTCGGTAGGAAGTTTGCTGCGAAGCCGCCAAACAAGTGTACGGACACTGTTATCTGTTGCCCCTTTGCTCTCCCATACGTAATTAATCGCTTGTTGGAAATCAACAACACTGCCGAGTTGCGCTACCAAAAGACGGATAAACGCGTTCTCTTTTTTCGTGAGTTTGATTTTTTGGTTTTGGTAGAATGTCTCACCCAACCCGGTATCGTGGCGGTACCCCTCACCGAATTCGACAATCGGTTTATCGGAGAGTTTTTTTGCATATACCAGCTTTTCAAGCTCTTCACGGTCTGATTTGAGCTCATCTAAGCTCGAATTACGTTTTTTCTCTTCTTTGAAGCGATACAGAGCCATTTGTATTGTTGTGTGTAGATTAATCGGATCAAACGGCTTAACAATGTATCCGTATGGCTCGGTTTTTTTCGCTTTGGAGAGAATATCGTTATCCGAATGAGCGGTAAGATAGATAAACGGCATTTGGTTCTTATCACGGATGTATTGTGCCAGTTCAATTCCATCGGTTGTTTTTTGTAATCCGATATCGATCAAAGCGATATCGGGATTATAAATTTTAATTTTATTACGTGCCGTCACAGCATTGTCCGCTAATGAAATGACGTCATATCCTTGTTTTTCCAATGACATTTTTAGATTGATTGCGGTAACTTCATCGTCTTCGATGATTAGCACTTTTATAGTACTCATAAACTCTCTTTGAGATAATATTGAATTTCCATTCATTTTATCACATTATATGATAAAAAGCTTAGGTTTTGACGTATAATATATTCTATTTTGCCACCACTATTTCTGTTGGTAACAGAGGAATTTTAGGGGACATTCAATCCAACTAGGTATAATCGCGGCAATATACCTTAGATTTGAGGGACGCAGTATTATGCTTGATTTTGACAAATTTACCAAATATTCCAAACCGGGACCTCGATATACCAGCTATCCGACAGCGCTGGAATTTAGTGATACCTTTGATTATAACGGCTATCTTACAAAGCTTCATGCGCAAGATCCGTCTCGTCCTCTCTCTTTGTATTTTCATTTACCGTTTTGTAAAAATGCTTGTTACTTTTGCGGATGTAACGTTGTGTTTACTTCCAAAGAGGACAAAAAAGAGCGCTATATTGATTATATAACCAGAGAGATGCAGATTTTAAGTACCCATATCGATGTGAACCGTCCGGTGATTCAGCTCCATTTCGGTGGAGGTACTCCGACGTTTTTTGATGCGGATCAGCTGAAGCGTATCATCGGTGCGATCAAAAGTCATTTTAAAAATTTTGCAGAGGGTGCCGAGATCAGTTGCGAAATTGATCCACGTCACATCGATGAAGATCAAATGCGCGTGATGAGTGAGGCCGGATTTAACCGAGTTAGCTTTGGAATTCAAGATTTTGAGGAAAAAGTACAGGTTGCAGTACACCGCGTTCAGCCTTATGACATTACTAAAGCGGCGATGGATTTGGCTCGTAAATATAATATGGTGAGTGTTAACGTCGATTTGATCTACGGATTGCCGTATCAGTCTCTGGAGACCTTTAAAAAGACGCTCGATCTCGCAATCTCACTTGATCCGGACCGTTTTGCGGTATTTAACTATGCGCATGTGCCGTGGCTCAAAAAAACAATGCGCAAGATTGATGAGACAACATTGCCGCATCCGGCAGAGAAACTCGCAATTATGCGTTACACCATCGACCATATGGCTGAGTGTGGGTATAAGATGATCGGAATGGACCATTTTGCCAAACCGGAAGATGAACTCTTCAAAGCAATTGAAAAAGGGGAATTGCATCGTAATTTCCAAGGCTACACTACCAAAGGCGGCGCGGATTTGATCGGTATCGGCTTGACGAGTATCGGAGAAGGGGTTGATTATTACGCCCAAAACTTCAAAGATATGGAGAGCTATGAAGCGGCTATTGATGCGGGGAAACTCCCTTATGAGAGAGGGGTGGCATTGAATGAAGATGATCGTATCCGTCAGTATGTCATTATGGAACTTATGAGTAATTTCAAACTCGATATCAACCGATTTGAGCGGTTATACGGGGTGAAATTCAAAGAGTATTTTGCAGACGCGATCGAAGCGTTGAAACCGTATGAAGCGGATGGATTGCTTAGTATCTCTGATGCTTCGATAGAGTGTTTGCCGACAGGAACCTTATTGATTCGAAATATTGCCATGCCGTTTGATGCATACATGAAACGACATGCCGCGTCTGATAAAGCTTTTAGTAAAACGGTGTAACTATGGAAACACGTCAAATTTTCCCTTTTACCGATACGTCGGATGCTTGTATCAAATGCGGTAAATGTATCCCGGTCTGTACGATTCATAATGTGAATGCCGATGAGGTTACCTCTCCGCGCGGTTTTATCGATTTGCTCGGTGCATATCAGCGCGGACAGTTGGAGTTGGATAAAAATGCCAAAGCTATTTTTGAGAGCTGCTTTTTGTGTACCAATTGTACCGATGTTTGTCCAAAAGCGCTTCCGACCGATATGGTGATTGAACAGGTACGTGCCGATATCGCAGACAAATACGGTATTGCATGGTTCAAACGGGCATTCTTTTATCTTTTGCGTCATCGTACGACCATGGATATATTGTTTAAACTCGGATACGTATTTCAGACCTGCGGCTTTAAGATCAAAGCAGAGATCAATTCGATGCAGCCGAGATTTAATCTCCCTATCATTAAAAAAGACCGTTTGCTGCCGTCGATGGGCAAAACCTCATTTATGAACAGTTATCCGGAAAATATTTCCAACGGAGGAAAACGTCGTGTGGCGATCTTTATCGGGTGCTTGGGGAACTATAACTATACTGAAATCGGTAAAGGGCTTTTGGAAATTTTAGAGGCATTGAATATCGATGCATTTATTCCCAAAAAACAGCTTTGCTGTGGAGCACCGGCGTATTTTACCGGGGATTTTGCTACGGTCGATCATAACGCTAAAAAGAATATTGTTTATTTTGAAAGCTTTATCGATGAAGTGGAAGCGATCATTATTCCTGAAGCGACCTGCAGTGCGATGGTTAAAATCGATTATGAACATTTTTTCCATGATCAGCCTGAATGGCTGGAGCGTGCAAAAAAATTGAAACATAAGATTTTCATGGCAACTGAGTGGTTGGAGCAAAAAACGGAACTTAAAGCACTGCTGGCTTCCAAAGGGCGCAGTGATTTGAGTGTTACGTATCATGATCCGTGTCATGCCCGTAAAATGCAGGGTGTTTATAAAGAGCCTCGAGCATTGGTCTCGCAAAACTATACCATTACCGAGATGAGTGACCCGAACGCTTGCTGCGGTTTTGGCGGTGTAACGATGCAGACGGAAAATTTCCATTTTGCTCAAGCTGCAGGAAAACCAAAGGCTGCTATGATTGCTAAAACGGGGGCAAACGTAGTCACTGCCGAGTGCAGTGCATGTCGAATGCAGATCAACAATTCGATGAATGAAGCGGACTTGGATGTTGTATTTAAAAATCCGATTGAATTGATTGCCGAGGCATTGCGTCAATGACCACCATGGAAGTCGAATCGTTTCTAGAGACGTTTCAGACTCTCGTGATGGCTTCCCTGACGCCTGAGGGGAATCCTCATGCCAGTACGGCACCGTATGTACGCGCGGGAAATGATTTTTATATTCTTATCAGTACCGTTGCCCAACACGGTCGTAATCTTCTTGTTCACTCTAATGTTTCTCTTCTCTTTGTCGAAGATGAGTTCCGGTGGGTTCAACCCTTTGCCCGTAAACGGGTGACGATTGAAGCGGTAGCATCACAGATTACTCGGGATGAGGAGACGTATGGAATCGTGATTGAACGGTTTCGTGCCCATTTTGATCCGGAGTTGATTACCTCTTTGAGCCAAATGGGAGATTTTCATCTCTTCAAGCTCTCCCCTCAAAGCGGCAGTGTTGTAATGGGATTTGGAAAAGCCTATCGATTGAATGAAAACCTGCAGGTGCAAACACAGATCATGGGTCAGCACCAAAAAGGTCACGGCAATGGATAAACTTCTCATCGTATGGAGCAGCGGAGAGATTGAAGTGGCTAAAAAGCTGGTGTTGCTCTATGGAAGCGTTATTTTGCCCCGTGGTTACTGGGATGAAGCACATATCATGATTTGGGGCCCTTCGGCAAAGCTTTTGGCTGAAAACGATGAATTGCAAGCTATGGTTGGAAAAGTCCTCGAGAGCGGGGTAAAAGCCTCTGTGTGTGTCGTATGCAGCGATGATTATGGTGTGAGCGATCAGCTCCGCTCTTTAGGCATCGAGCCGACCCATACGGGAGAGTTTTTAACACAAGCGCTCAAAAACGACTGGAAAGTCATAACGTTTTAAAGGAATCTCATGGTGATCGATCCTCAATCTCTTGATGTAGGTACCGTCTACAAATTGATGAGCAACACTATTTTTCCCCGTCCTATCGCATGGATTTCAACGGAAGGGGAAACAGGTGTGAATCTCGCACCTTTTAGCTATTTTATCCCTGTCTCTTCTGAACCCCCGTGTGTGATGGTTTCCATCGGGCAAAGTGAAGAAGGTGGACTCAAAGATACCGCGAAAAACATCCTTTTGCACTCTAAAGCGACGATCTCACTTGCGGATGATCATAAAGCAGGTCTCATTGATGCAACGGCAGAAGCATTCGCGTATGGGGTGAATGAGGCTGAAAAATTTGGTATTGCGATGGCAAAAATAGCTGATGAATATCCTCCTTGTGTGGCTGATGCCAAAGCGGCATTATTGTGTTCTCTTCACCAAGAGGTCTCTTTAAACGGTAGCGAACAAATCATCCTCTTTTTAAAAATCGATGCCTTTTATTATGCCGATGAAGTCGTCGATGAACGCTATAACGTGAAATTGGAAAATATCGGACGTGTCGGGCGTGATTATCTTGTCGATGCGAAACGGATGAAGGTTTAAGTATGGAATTTTGGAATCATATTTACGAGCACTTCAATCCTGTAGCAATCAATCTTGGGTCGATTCCGGTTCATTGGTATGGATTAATGTATGTTTTGGCACTTTTGAGTGCTCTTGTGATCGCGAAATGGATTGTGCAAAAAGATAATATTGCAATCACCAAAGAACAGTTAGACGATTATTTTATTTATGCGGAGATCGGTGTCATTTTAGGCGCACGATTAGGGTATGTCCTCTTCTACGATACTCATACCGCCTACTATGTGAGTCATCCGTGGCAAATTTTTAACCCGTTTATTGACGGTCAGTTCGTCGGGATTCGAGGTATGAGTTTTCACGGTGCCATTGTCGGCTTTTTGATCGCTTCCTATCTGTATCATCGTCGTCATGGGATTGCGTTTGGTTTGTTGATGGATTTGGTTGCGGTATCGGTTCCGCTCGGGTATGTGTTCGGTCGAATCGGTAATTTCCTGAATCAAGAGTTGGTGGGGCGTGCGACTGATGTGCCGTGGGGTATATACGTGTATGATACCCTCCGACACCCTTCACAGCTTTATGAAGCATTTGTGGAGGGGATTGTAGTCTTTGCGATTATCTATCTTTATCGTAAGCGCAAAGCTTTTGAGGGGGAATTGATCTTGCTCTATGGATTCTGTTATGGAATCGGACGAGGTCTGGTCGAATTTTATCGCGCACCTGATGCTCAGATCGGCTATATCGTCGGTCAATGGATGACGCTTGGAATGGCCCTTAGTTTTGCGATGGCGGGTGTTTCAGCACTCTTGTGGATCTATTTTAAAAAGCAAACCCGTTAAAAACGGATACAGAAGTGATGTATCCCCTCTTCATACTCGTAGTGTAAATTAAAGCGGTGGAGGTCACATACCGCTTGAGCGATATAAAGTCCCAATCCTAAACCACCGTCTCCACGTTCGGTGACAAATGCCTGCAATGCTTCTTCGACGGGCCGTTTGAGCGGTTCACCGCTATTGCGAATACAGATTTTTTCTCCGTCGCAGTCTATATGGATCGGATACGATGTCGCATGCCGTACCGCGTTATCGATAAGATTTTGAAGTGCACTGGTAAAGAGCTCACTGTCTACCAAAATACTCTGCGTGCATCCGCTGAGCTTGAGCACACCTTCTTCAATCATCAGATTGTCGATCGCGGTTTGGATCATGGAATCAAGGCTTTTTGGACTTTTGGAGAGGGAAAAAGCATGCATCTTTTCAATCTCGGCCATTTGTCGAATCAAATGTTCCAACCGTAAAAACAACTTGGCAAGCAAGTTTCGGTTAGGACTCGGTTCTTCAAGTTCAACGATCAATTTTCCTTTGGTAATCGGCGTTTTGAGCTCATGCATGATATTTCGCAAAAAGAGCTCACGCGATTTTTTAAGACGGTTTTGTTTTTGCAGTGCATCGTGAAAAGCGTTGGAGATAAGGGCAATTTCGTCTTTCCCGTTGTTTGGCTCATCGGTAATCTCTTCTCCCTCGCCATAGCGCTGTATTTGCTCATACAGGTGCTTTAGTGGCTTGAGATTATTCCATAAAAGTAGGTACATACTGACCAATCCGCTCATCAGAGCAAAGAATAAAAACCAGACGAAATAGAATGTCGTCTCTTCCGCCATATCACGGTAGTACATGGTACAGTGGTCACGTTCTAATGCATAAATAAAGCCGTTATTATCTTTGAAAATAGTGACGTTGACATTGCGTGAATGGAGCTTTTCCCGCATAGGACGAGGAAGATGGATCGGTTCATAATGAGGAGCAATGTTGTTGATCAGTTTGAACCCCGCCTCTTTAAGCTCTTTGTTTTGTTCGACGCAGCTTTGTATGGTTGATTCTTCTAAAATGCGTGAGAGCTCCATAGATCTGTGCGCAAGCAGGTGAAACTTTTGTTCTTTTTGTTCATTGAGTGCCGAAATAAAGAGGAGAAACAAAACAATAATAGCTAATGCAAAAAAAGCATGAAGTTTAAAAAAAACAGAGTGACGACGAGAAATCATAGGGTAAACTGATACCCCATTCCACGAATGGAGCGGATAAGGGTAGGGTGTTTTGGGTTGGGTTCCACTTTTTGCCGGATTCGGCTGATAAGAACGTCGATACTTCGTTCCGAACTTTCCCATCCTATCGATTCGACATTGTTGGCGATGAAATCACGAGAGATAATTTGGCGACGGTGTTTGATGAGCAAACCGAGAAGCTCAAATTCGGCGCGGGTGAGTGGAATCAGTTCCCCTTCTTTGTAAATTCCGTTTTCATCGACGCGAAACATTTCACTGCTCGCCTGTATCGTTTTGCCGTTGATACGTCGCAGGAGACTTTGGATACGGGCTACCAGTTCTCTGGGCTCATAGGGCTTTGGGAGGTAGTCATCGGCACCGAGTTCCAGTGCGATTACTTTATCTCCCAAATCACTCCGAGCCGAGGAGATGATGATCGGGATGTCGCTGCGCTCACGAAGCGCTTTGCACACATCCAATCCATCCATATCGGGAAGAGTAAGATCAAGCAGTACTAAATCATACGATTCGATTGCCAAAGAGTTTAGCGCTGCTTTGGGATGGGCGTAAGAGATCACCTCCATCTGATAACGGCTCAGATACTGCGTTAGCAGATCTGAGATTTCGAGGTCATCTTCAATCAGGAGGATTTTGATCATATGAAATTACTTTTTATCGCACTCTTTGCAGCCCATGCCGCCCATTTTGTTGTCATCACCCATTTTCATTCCTTTCATGCCGCCCATTTTGCTATCATCACCCATTTTCATCCCTTTCATACTACCTTTCATATCTTCTTTTGGACACATTTTAGGTGCATTAGCTTCAAGTGATTTACGTTGTTCAGGAGTGAGTACATTCATCATTTTTTCGTGTTGTTGGTTATGGAAATTTTTTCCTTCTTCACGAAGTTTTTGGATTTGAGCTTTTTGATCGTCAGAAAGACCCAATTTTTCAAACGGTTTTGGAAGTTTAGAAGTGTCGCATTCACATTTTTTCATCATCATCCCGCCCTCTTTCATAGGGCATGCCATCAACGCTGTTGCACCGAGGATCAGTGCGATACTTAGAATCTTTTTCATAGGTTTTCTCCGTGTTTTAAGTTTTAACTCTAACATCATAGAACACTATTGCTAATATTTGATCAATCTTGTATTAACAATATTAATGAAATGATATTCAGGTTTGCGTTTCAGTGATTTTCATCAATGTCATAAACAAAACAGTGATAGCCGGTCCGATTATCATCCCCCAAAACCCGAAAGTTGCAAGACCGGCGATAATAGCAAAGAAGATAATGAGTTCATTGATTTTTTCTTGGGGTTTGATCAATCTTTGGTTGATCAGTTTAATGATGACCGGTTTGATAAATGTATCGGCGATAACGGAAATAACGATGATCGTGTATAGGGTAATAAATAGGGCATTTTCGGTGTGTCCCAAAGAGAGCTCGAACAAAGCAAACGGAAGCCACATAATCACACCGCCCACGACCGGAATCAAAGAAGCAAAGCCATACATAATCCCAAAGAGCAACCCGTTGTACCCCATATAGCCAATCGCAATTCCGAACAGCGCCCCCTCGAAAACAGCGGTTGCGAGAATCGAGTAGAAAACAACGCTCATGGCCGAACGCATCTCGAACATAATCAGTGTGCTTTCCTGTTGCGGAAAATGGGCGGAACGTTTGAAAAAGTCGAAAATTTCCCGTCCATAATAGTGGGCAATAAAATAGAAAATGAGAATAAAGAGCGTTCCGGAGAGAAACGACATCGCAAAACTTCCGATTTGGGATGCGTAAGCGAGGATATGTTGTGAGAATGCAGAGGGATCAAATTTGATCAAATAGCGTTCG
The DNA here is from genome assembly GCF_002633015.1 of Sulfuricurvum sp. PD_MW2. Lineage (GTDB taxonomy): Bacteria > Campylobacterota > Campylobacteria > Campylobacterales > Sulfurimonadaceae > Sulfuricurvum. The sequence goes on from NZ_NSIU01000023.1 coordinate 17,933, forward strand.
ATCCGTAGTTCGATGTGAGAAAGTGCAGGGGGAAGATGAGCTGTCCAATGGTGCACTTTGGCTTCGACTGTACTGAGCATTGTCGGATCAAGATTTTGCAATGTGACCGAGAGATGAAAGAGAAAATATCCCAACGGGGCGAAAAAAAGAACTCCCAGTAACAGGGTTGATAAGGCTGAAGCCCAAAATCGACTTTTTGTGAGATGAAAGAATCCCATTTGAATATGGTGGGTAGAGATGGCTAACAAAGAAGCGACAATGATGCTCATCCAAAACGGGGCATACAAAACGTATATTCCATACGAAGCCATCAGCAGCAATATAAGGGTGAAATGTTCTTTTTTGATTTGCATAGCTATTCAAACAATCCGTTTTGAGGCGTTCCGAATTTTAGGAGTTCATAGGTTTTTGGCGTTGCGACACGTCCGCGTGCTGTACGTTCCAAATAGCCATTGGCAAGGAGATAGGGTTCCAATACATCTTCAATCGTCCCCTCATCTTCACTGAGTGCTGCAGCGATCGTACTAAGACCCATGGCCCGCCCTTTGGCTTCCATGAGCAGTTTGAGGAGGCGTATATCCATCTCATCAAATCCGTTGGCATTGATCCCGAGCTGATCGAGGGCATAACGGGAACGCTCATGTAAAATAGTGGTCTCATTTGCCACATCAGAGAAATCACGTACCCTCTTTAGCAATCGCAAAGCGATACGAGGAGTTCCTCGTGAGCGTTTCGCGATTTCGAGTGCCGCATTTTTATCGATGTTCTTGCCCAATTTCAAAGAGGCTTGGGTGATGATGCTGCAGAGTTCCTCAGGGGTATAAAACTGCATCCGAAAATTCATCCCAAAACGATCGCGCAAAGGGTTCGAGAGCATTCCTGCACGGGTTGTTGCTCCGATGAGGGTAAAACGGGGAAGATCGATTTTGACCGTTTGTGCCGCAGGACCGCTGCCGATGATGATGTCGAGACGAAAATCTTCCATAGAGGGATAGAGAATCTCTTCGACAGCAGGGGAGAGACGGTGAATCTCATCGATAAAAAGGATATCTCCCTCTTCGAGGTTGGTAAGAATGGCAGCGAGATCACCGCTTTTTTCGATCATCGGAGCAGCGGTGACTTTGATATTGCTCCCCATCTCGTTGGCGATAATGAGGGCTAACGTCGTTTTCCCTAAGCCCGGAGGGCCGTAAAAGAGAACATGATCGAGTGCTTCACGACGTTTTGAGCTTGCTTCGATAAAGACACCAAGATTTTTTTTGATCTGCTCTTGCCCGACATAATCATCCCATGCGCTCGGACGTAATGACGTTTCGGTGCTCTCTTCTGCGTTAAATTTTTCGATTTCGACGATACGTTCCACGTTATAGCTTCCTAGTATACATAGTTTTCATCGGGGAAAGCGCGCGTTTTTACTTCATCAGCATAGTGTTGTACTGCCTCTTTCACCGCTGCCGCGCCATTCATGTATTGTTTGACGAATTTCGGGACAAACGGCTCATAGAGTCCGAGCATATCGGAGAATACGAGAACCTGCCCATCCACACCGTTACCTGCACCGATTCCGATAACAGGGATGGAGACGCTTTGTGCCACACGTGTTGCTACATCGGCTTTTACCCCTTCGATAACGAGGATAAAGGCTCCTGCCTCTTCGATGGCTTGAGCATCTGCGATGAGAGATAGAGCCTCTTCTTCGCTTTTCCCTTTGACCTTGTAGCCTCCTTCGGCACGAAAGGCTTGGGGAAGGAGCCCGATATGTCCGCATACCGCAATGCCGTTGGAAGTGAGGTGGCGCACCAGATGGGCTTTATCGGTACCTCCTTCGATTTTTACAGCGTCAGAGGGCGTTTCACGATAAATTCGGATTGCGTTTTCCAGAGCTGTTTTTTCGTCACAATAGGTACCGAAGGGCATATCAGTGATCACAAATGTCTCAGGTGCACCTTTACACACCGCTTGGGTATGATAGATCATTTGATCCATTGTAGAACTGAGGGTATCGCTATTGCCCCCGAAGCTCATGTTAAGACTGTCTCCCACGAGGAGGATGTCGGCACTCTCAGACAAAAGACGAGCAAAGAGAGCATCATATGCTGTGATCATGACGATTGGTTGAGCGCCTTTGCGTTTTTGGATAGAGCCGATGGTGAGTTTCTTCATACTATAATATCCCATAGTCATTTAAAGTGGATAGTTTACCCAAAATTTGTTTTGGGTAGCTATTCTATGGCAATTAAGAGGGGAGATTAAACAAAAGATGGATATAATTTTCCATCATAGGAGAAGATCGAAATGGGCATACGCAGCGTTTTAGAAGCTAATTTTGACTTTGAAATCATTGACGAATTTCTGGACCATTATGCGATGATGACGGAGATTATGGAACCGTTGATGGTCGATTTGGGAAATGCGGAGCGTTATCATCGAAGTATTGAGGAACTGTTTCGTATTTTTCATAACATCAAGTCAGCTTCAGGATATTTGCAGATTGAACCGATGATGCGCTTGGCCGCTTTTACCGAAGATGCTCTCGAACAACTGCGTTCACGGGACAAGATCGTGAATGATGAGACGGTAACATGGCTGATCAGTGTTGCTGATATGTTTATGCAGTGGCAAGAAGATTTGAAAATGGATAACGATCTCTCTAAAGTCCATTTTTCCCTTTTAATTTTACCCGATATGGAGAAAGCGTGAAGCAACTCGTAGCTTATATTACCGCAGGATATCCTGATAAAAATTTTACCGTTGATTTGGCATTGGCACTTGGAGAAAACGGTGTTGATACTCTTGAACTGGGTGTTCCGTTTTCAGATCCTGTTGCCGATGGTCCCGTGATCGAAGCGGCAAACCATCGTGCGCTAGAAAACGGATTTCGTTTTGCTGATTTGATCGAGATTTCACGTGCCGTCGCTCCTAAAATTGATACATTATGGATGGGATACTTCAATCCGTTTTACCAATATGGGATGGAAGCGTTGCTCGATACTGCAAAAAATATCGGTGTCAACGGTTTGATCATCCCCGATGTACCGTATGAGGAAGCAAAAGCGTATCACGGGTTATTTGAAAACCGAGGTTTGGCAAATATCACCTTTGTCGCTCCGACCGATGGAGAGGAACGTATTGCTGCGATCACGGCAGAAGCGCGTAAATTTATCTACCTTGTCGCCTATGCAGGGATTACAGGAAGCGGTCAGTCAGAGGATTTGGCTCCGATTATAGAGATGATCAAACGTCATACGCAGACACCGGTTTATGTAGGGTTTGGGGTCAATGAAAAAACGGCGCGTGAAAAAGTGCAGGGGGCAGATGGTGTGATTGTGGGTTCGGCAATTGTACACGTATTGTTGGATGATACCCTCTCATTTGCAGAAAAAATTGCGAAATGCTGTGAGATTACTCGAAATATCAAAGGGCTGATCAACAGCTGAAGTAGGTGTGAAATGTTTGTAAAAAAGTGATTCGTCATGGAGCGTTTTCGCTCTTAATGATGGTAAATATTTTTGCAGACAGTACCGCTCTTTACGATACCCTTAAAGAACCTTCTACTGCTGTTATGGCTGCTGATCCAATCTCTTCAGCAATAATCCGAAACGATCCGATCCTGCCGATAGACGATGGGTACAAAGACTATTTTCCACAGAATGTGAATGTCAATCAACAACTCCCTAATCGGTATGGAAGTGTTATCGAAGATTCGATCTATTTGCAAGGGGTGATGCTCTCTGCAATTGCCGTTTTGGCACTTATGCCCGAGAGCATCACCAACTGGAATGCCGCAAAACTCGAAGAAAAATCGCTCTCGCAACGATGGAAAGATCATGTATCCACTGCTCCGGTTTGGGATAATGACAATTGGTTCATCAACTATGTCGGGCATCCCGTTTCGGGTGCTTGGTACTATACGATGGCGCGAAACGATGGATTGAATATCCAAGAGTCGGCTATTGTTTCGGTTTTGATGTCTACTTTTGTATGGGAATACGGGTATGAAGCGTTTGCGGAAGTCCCCTCGATTCAAGATTTGATATTTACACCGCTTTTCGGATCGATCCTCGGAGAGGGGATGTTTGTATTGCAGGGAAAATTGGATAGACAAAACGGGATGATCTTTGGTTCAAAGAAATTGGGAAATATTGGTTATTTTCTGATCGATCCTTTGGGCAATATTGCCGCTTGGATGAAAAGTGGACTAAATTATTTTCATATCAATGCCGATGTCACAATGACAATACAGACCTATCCCCTTGCAGGTAAGGAAAATCGATCATGGGAGAGCCTGAACACTCCACCGTCTTTTTCCAACCATGAGAGAGAATACGGTTTTATCATCCGTATTCAATAATGGAAAATAAACATACTATTTACACGGATAGGGTATACTTCCATTATAACTTCGGTTACCACGTGGGGGCGACATGGCTTCGACTGGATCAAGAAGGTTTAGGTTGCATCGCCGGACTGAGCAGCTCCGTTATACGGCTCACCTTGCTTAAACGCAAACAACACTAATTACCGTCCTGCTTACGCTGTAGCGTAAGTTTAATTTAACTTAGGACTGCTCTACCTCTCTATGCTATCACCGAGAGGGTTTGGGGTATAACCACTGCGATAGCTATATTCTCAGAGTGCCTCGGATGGGAATGAATTTAGAGGATAGTGTGCTGTAGATTTGCACGTTGTGTGAAAGCCCACGAGATTTAAACAACGTTACTAAGCATGTAGACGCCTTTACTCACTTGGTTTAGGACTCCGGTTCAATCCCGGACGCCTCCACCAATCTTTCAGCCTATTTCAAGTATTTTTTTCCTCATTTTATTTTTTTGTGTCCAAAGCAAACTGAATTTGAATCACAGTGTTACCGTGTGTTTAAAAGCAGGATGATTTTTTTTGTATAATTTCGCATTTACATGGAGAAACGATATGAAAAAATTATATAGTTTGGTTGCAGCCGTTGTTCTCATGAGCGGATGTTCGTATCAAAATGAAGCGATACAGCTTTCAGCGTATCAACCGCAGTATTTAGGCAAAACGACACAAGATCAAAACAGTGTTTCGTTTGTATCCGTAACGGATGGAAGAGATGATAAAACATCGATTGGATATGTTGAAGCCAATGGCGTAGTGACGTCAAAATTTTACAGTTATGTTGATTTTGCAAGCCGATACAAAGAAGCGATTAGCAGTGCGATGCAAGCTGGCAAGTTTAATATGGCAAAAAATGCAGCAGAAGCAAATGCAATTATTGGGGTAAAAATTAAAACGATTCAGATCGTGTACAATGATACAAATAAATTTGATGAAAATCTTCGCGGTAAGATCGTGATTGAAGTGACCCGCACAAAAGGAGATAAAACGCTAGTCCAAACGATCACTCAGCAAGAGGGTAAATGGATAAAACCATCCTATACCTCTAAGGATATAGAACCACTCTTGGATTCACTATTCACCGATAGCATTAACTCGATCGCGGCTAAATTGGCTGAATAAATAAGCATAAAGTATTTAGAAACGTGTTGCGATTCCAAAACCGATAAAATTCGAAGAGTATCGGTTTAATCCCAACCCAACATTAAAATCGAGTTGAATATCATTACTCAACAAATAGGTCATACCCCCATCGATTGTTTTGGTATCGTGCATACTGGACTCTGAGGGCATGATCGTATAAACCTCAATAAAACTCCCGATGCTTTCTGTGTGAGCAAATGAAGCCCCTAGCGAGAACTGCTGATTGTAGATTCTGTTGCTATCTATCTGAGATGAACTTGCTTGAACGGTGCCGAAGAGCGTATTCTCATCTGAAAGTGAATAATCCCAGAGCAATCCGACTAACGGATCGGTACTGTCCGAAGTGGATGGAGCGGTTCCGGTGGGAAGAGAGAGAACTCCTAATAGCGTCAAATTGTACTGCTCATTCTCAATAAGTTTGTATTTTCCACCGACCGCCAAATCGGCTTTTGAATGTGCAGTTGGTGAGCCATCTTCTTTGTCTACATTAATACCATCCCATTGAATGTCAAACTCTGCATTTTCAGAGATTCCGGTGCGTAAAACCATCAGAGGAAGGGTGTGTGAAGAGGGTTTTGTATCATAATTGTTGAATGTGTATTGATAACCGAGTTCAACATTCACAACATTGGGCTTCACGGTTCGCGTACCGGTTGAAAATCCGGGACGATCTGGGGTGATGGCATCATCGTGAGCCCATCCATTGATGGTACACAATGCTACCAACAAAAAAGAATATGATTTTTTCATCTTGATCTTTTTATATAAAATTATCTGTAATATTAACGTTAAATAGTTTGAAAACTATCTCATTTGTCGGTAATGGAGACTCTCATGATTTTCTCACGTTAAATCCCTACAATAACATCATATTTTTCTATAAAGGCTGAACAGTGAAATTAATTTCCTTTGTTTCTTCGGCACTCTTTTCTTTATCACTGTATGGTGCTATGGGCTCATCGGTGAGTATCCCGACGCAACAGCATCTCAAATACACGTTTGGAAACCATCGAAACCATCCGGTACAAATCATGGAAGAAAATCAATATTATAAATCGATTGCACCGATGAAAGAAGCGGATGTACGCAACCATCTTTCCAATCAAGGGTATAGTATTGGAAGTATCCAATTGCGTGATATCGCGTCTGAATTGGTCTATCAGGTGTACGCTCGAGATAATACGTCGAAAAATATAAAACTCTATGTAGACCCAAGCAATGGATCAATTTTAAAAATGGAAGCATGCCAATGAAATTGAGATGGGGATACAGTTTGGTGTTACTCCCTTTTTTGGGACAAGCGATCACGTTTAATGAACTCACTAATCGTGCATCTGAGGTTTCGGAAGAGTTGATCGAATCAAATGGGCGTATGAATGCGATCGGTTTTGAAAAAGCTTCGGCGCTCGCGGGAGAACCATTGAGTATTGAAACATCGGCACGAAACATCAGAGCCGATAATACCAATGACAGTGGAAAAGAGTATGGGATCATGCTTGATTATGCGTTCAAGTTGCCTTCATTTAAATCAGCCAAGGCCAATGAGTTTGATGTTCAGAAAAAAGAGACGGAACATGAAATAGCCGCTCGAAAAGCATTGATACAAGTTGCGCTAAAAAGGGGATGGCTTTTGTATCAGTTGGAGTATCAAAGAAGCCTGATCTTAAGTGAAAAACGTGATTTTTCTTATAAAGCGTATCAAATCGGAGAGAAAAAGTTCAAAGCGGGACGGTTATCGCAGATGGAGCTTTTGCGTTTGGAGAACGAATACCAAAGTACACTCCAAGAACTTGCAGCCGTTTCGATGGAAGCCGAACATGCACAGCATTATCTCAAAGGTGCCCTAATGTCAGATCAAGAGGTGATGGTGGATGATCTGAATTTTGCATTTATCTCTTCTTCTGCATTGGAAGAGAGGTTGAAAAATGCACCTTTATTGAAATCGCTTGATCTTCGTATCGATGCATATAACGCTCAAATCGCGACACAGCGACACTCTACGATCGAATCGATTTCAGTAGGGGTGGGGATAACTCAAGAACCTACCCAAAACAGTCTGGATGTACGATTGAGTATTCCTCTCTCCATCAGCAGTAAAAATGAGAATAAGATTGCAGCGTTGATGAGTGAACGAAGCGCTTTAGTCAATTTACGAGAAGTGAGCCGACAAAAACTGGAATTGAGCGTTAAGGGGCTGTTTGAACATTTGAGAGAACGTGAAGAGAATATAAAAAAATTGGCCGAGAATGAGAAAAAGTACGAAACGCTTTTTACGATGGCTCAAAAAGGGTATGATGGAGGTGTAATCGGTCAGTTTGAATATCTGGCTTCCAAAAACGCTTATTATGAGGCACGTTTGCGTACGTTGAAGATGAAACAAAATTATATTGAAGAGATGAGTGTTATCGAAGAAAAAATTGGGGAGGTATGGTAATGAAAAAAAGTATTTTTTTACTTATGATTGCGACGTTGATGAGCGCAGATATTAAAATGAGCGATGCTCAAATGAAAAAAATGGGTATTGCAGTTCAGCAGGTGAGAGAGATACAATCCGAAGCAATGGGACCTTTTATCGGGACATTCGACTATAATGACAAAGGGGCTCGAAATTATACGTTGAGTTCCGAAGCAACCGTTGCAGAGTTGATGAAACAAACCGGTGATACGGTCAAACCGGGTGAAGTCATTTGTACGATTGCCTCATCCGAACTGCTGGCAAGCAGTTATGAACTCAAAGATCTTCGCAATCGACTAAAACTTGCACAAGAATATGCGCAAAAGGATCAGGCTCTTTACAAAGACGGTGTCATCTCATTACGCGAATCGCAAAAGAGTGCGTTGGATGTGATGAGTCTAAAAGCGAAAATCGGAGAAATACAGAACCGTTTCGTTTTTTCCGGTGCGGATGTCTCTCCTAAAAATGGGATGATGTTTACGATACGTGCCCGTCAAAACGGCATACTGGCTCATGCTCCTCTCAAGACTGGAGAGAAAATTGAGCCTTTTATGCCGTATTTGAAAATAGCGAGTGCCAATGCTCTAAGTGCCTTCATTAAAATCCCGCCAAAGATGATCGGAAGCGTCCAAAAGGGAGCATTACTAATGGATAAGACTGGAAAAGAGGTCGGAAAAATTACGGCTATCTCTTCGGGTGTTGATATCTTGAACAATTCTGCAACTGCGATAGCGGTATTAGCCTCTAGTAACAACTATCGTGCCGGTACATCGGGTGAGTTTTATATCACTTCACTCCAAATGGACAAATGGGTATTACTTCCTAAATCCTCAGTGACAAAATACAAAAAAAATGATATCTGTTTTGTGAAAACTGCCAATGGGTTTACCCCTCAGATCGTAGAGATTCAAAAAACCTATAAAGATCATGTTGCAATCAAACCGGCAGGATTAAATCTAACATCCAAAGTGGCAACGGATGGGATTATTATCCTCAAGGGAGCACTAAATGGATTGGGATTTGAGTAATGATTAACTCTATTATTGAATTCTCTCTCAAACAGCGTCTGATTGTTATTTTACTTTCATTGGCGCTCTTTGGGGCGGGGATATACTCATTCTATAAAATTCCGATTGATGCATTTCCTGATATCTCCTCTACGCAAGTCAAAATTATCATGAAAGCACCGGGGATGACCCCTGAAGAAGTTGAAAACCGTGTCGTTAAACCGCTGGAAGCTGAACTTTTGGGGCTTGAGAATCAAAAGCTTCTAAAAAGTACCTCCAAATATGCGATAGCGGATATCACGATCGATTTCAATGACGGTACCGATATTTACCGCGCCCGTGCTCAGGTTTCCGAAAAACTCGCATCACTCTTGCCGACATTGCCAAGCGGTGTAGAGGGGGGAATGGCACCGATTACGACCCCTTTGGGTGAAGCTTTTATGTTTACCATTGAGGGGAATCTAAGCCAAAAAGAGAAACGAGAACTTCTCGATTTCGTGATTCGCCCGGTTTTACGAGGTGCAAAAGGGGTCGCGGATGTCAATGCCCTCGGTGGTGAAGCGCGCGCGATTGTTGTACAGCCTGATTATACGGCAATGCGGGATTTAGGGATACCGCTGAGCGTTCTCAAAGAGACTCTGGAAAATAATCTCAAAAACGACGGTGCAGGACGCGTTGATGCCAATGAAGAGAGCTATCTGGTCAAAGTACAAAGCGGTGTGAAAGATGCCGGTGAGATTGCCAATATTACGATCCACTCCCATAATGGTCCGATCCGTATCGGTGATTTTTGTGAAGTTCGTGACGATGCACGCACTCGATTGGGATACGTGACCAAAGACGGTATCGGCGAAGCAACGGAAGGTCTGATCCTAACACTTAAAGGGGCTAATGCCCAAGAGACGATTGCTCAGATCAAAGAGAGATTGGAGCAACTTAAACCACAACTTCCTACGGGTGTCACAATTGTGCCGTTTTACGATCGTAGTGATTTAATCGAAAAAGCGGTTGGTACGGTTTCAAAAGCATTGGTTGAAGCTATCGTGTTGGTTATTGTCCTTTTGATGCTGTTTTTAGGTGATGTCCGTGCCGCGATTGCGGTGAGTGTCATTTTGCCGTTTTCGATCGCGATTGCATTTTTGTTGATGAAGTATTTTGGATTAAGTGCCAATTTGATGAGTTTGGGCGGGTTGGCAATTGCCATCGGTATGTTGGTCGATTCTGCGGTTGTTGTCGTTGAGAATTCTTTTGCCAAATTGAGCGAGAATAACACGTCACTGCCGAAATTGCATCAGGTTTACCGAGCAACACAAGAGGTGAGTACGGCAGTTTTTAGCGGTATTTTGATTATTGCCGTCGTATTTTTGCCGTTGTTAACGTTAGAAGGATTAGAGGGAAAACTTTTTGCTCCTGTTGCAATGACCATTGTTTTTGCATTATTCGGATCACTTCTCCTGTCATTGACACTTATACCGGTAGTCAGTTCTTTGGTGCTCAAAAGTACACCGCATAAAGAGACGTTTATCGGGAACTTTTTTGCCCGTCTGTATGAGCCGATGCTCTCTTTTGCATTGAACCGTACAAAACTCCTTTTTAGCGGAGCTATCGCTTTTTTGATTGTCAGTTTTACGTTATTCGCGTTTGTAGGGAAAAGCTTTATGCCGACTTTGGATGAGGGAGATATTATTTTGGGGGTAGAGACACCTCCGTCGATTTCGCTTGAAAAATCCAAAGAGCTGAATCTAGCCATACAGCGCACACTGATTGCAAACGTTCCGGAGATAAAAACCATTGTTGCACGTACCGGATCGGATGAACTCGGACTGGATCCTATGGGGCTAAATCAAACCGATACGTTTATTACGCTTAAGGCGCAGACAGAGTGGCAAGCCAAAAACAAAGAGGAAATCAAAGCAAAAATCCAAGAATCGCTCAAAAATTTCCCCGGTATCAGTTTTAGCTTTACACAGCCGATTGAGATGCGTATATCTGAAATGTTAACCGGTTCACGTGGGGATTTGGCGATCAAGATTTATGGGAATGACATCGATACGTTAAATACATTGAGTCAAAAAATTGCCGATACGTTAGATGAGGTAAAAGGGTCTTCCGAAGTCTTTACCACTCTGAATGAAGGGGTCAATTATCTGAGCGTAAAGCCGAACCGTACAGAATCGGCAAAGACCGGTGTGGATACGGCGGAACTCGAACTCTTTTTGAAAACTGCTCTGGAGGGGGTCACGATAGATGAACTTTCCGTGGAGAATACGAGAATTCCGGTTTTAATGCGTCTGGATGGTGAAGTCTCTCAGGATATGGAACTTTTCAAATCGTTAGAACTCCCTTTGAGTGACGGGTTTTCGGTACCGATTTCGAGTGTAGCTCAGATCGAAACGAGTGAAGGGGCTTTGAAAGTCGATCGTGAAAATGCCAAACGATACAGTACTGTTCGTGCCAATGTTGAAGGCCGTGACTTGGTCGGTTATGTGGAAGAGGTCAAACAAAAAATCGATGCGAATGTTAAACTTCCAAACGGATACACTATCGTCTATGGAGGGCAGTTTGAAAACCAACAGCGCGCTGCTGCAAAATTGATGACGGTTATTCCGATCAGTATTGGTGTCATATTTTTGATTTTATTCTTTACGTTCCGTTCGGTGAGTTCGACAACCCTTATTTTGCTCAATATTCCCTTTGCCGTGACAGGGGGGATTATCTCGCTGTATTTCAGCGGAGAGTATCTCTCGGTTCCGGCATCGGTCGGATTTATCGCCCTTTTCGGGATCGCGGTTCTCAACGGTGTCGTGATGGTGAGTTATTTCAATACGTTGCTGGGCAGCGGTTATTCGATCGATGATGCCGTTGCTGAGGGTGCACGCAGACGGCTTAGACCGGTTTTGATGACGGCGTTTATCGCTGCATTGGGATTACTGCCGTTGTTGTTTGCAACAGGTGTGGGAAGTGAGATCCAAAAACCGCTTGCGATTGTTGTATTGGGCGGATTGGTGACATCGACGATTTTAACCCTTTTGATTCTTCCTCCTGCATTTAAAATGATCTACAAAAGAGGCAAATGATGCATTTAACGAGCATGGATATTTATTTCGAGATTACTAATAAAGATATTTTAGTTGATTTATTATTGGAAGAAGGCTATGATGATTTTTATTTTTTCCCTTGCAAACGATACAGTGCGGGAGCTTTTTTGATCAGTGCCGAGGAGCAGGTGAGTGCGAGACGGGATTTTGGTTTATTTCGTCTTTTTTTACATGAGACGGAAGCTATCGTTCTCTCTGCAGCGATCAAAAAGGAATTAAAAGATAAAACCATCAAAATATTTCTCAATGAGCTAAAAGAGTTATAAATGCGAATACTGATCGCCGATGACGAACCGGAACTTTTAGAATTACTCAAACTTTCATTGCAGAATGAAGCGTGGGTGATAGATACGGTTGGTGAAGTAAAAGACGCCAAAGGATATCTTGATGCGTATACATATCAGATTTTTCTTGTGGATCGAACATTCCATGGAAAAGATTGTGTTCAGGAATTGATTACGTACGGCAAAGATAAAAATCCTTTGATGGGGATTTTAGTGTTGAGTGCATTGGGTAGTATCGATGAAAAAGTGCAAGGACTGGAATACGGTGCAGATGATTATTTAGAAAAGCCGTTTGATATCAAAGAACTGCGTGCACGATTAATGGCTTTATCACGCCGTTTTGTCCCAAAAATTAAATTTTTTGAAGACCTGGAAATAGATACACAGTCCAAAAAAATTAAAAAATCCGGAAATGAGATTCTCCTCAGCAGCAATGAGCAAAAACTATTTTTTTATCTTTTGGAACGAGAATCAATCGTTTCGCGAGATGAAATCATGGATGCCATTTATGATAATCCTGAAAATATTACCTCAAATGCCATTGATGAATTGGTCGGTCGCATACGCCGAAAGCTCCATCCGGGTATCATTAAAACCATAAAAACTCGAGGGTATTTAATTGCGATTTAAATGGGCTATGTCGTTAAAGTTTAAGATTGCCCTCATTTTTGCATTCGGTTTAGCGATAGCCTTCAGTATCAATTTAATCATTGCCGCAAAAACGATTCATACACAGAAAGAAGAAGATGTAGAAAAAGTATTGACACACCTGCTTGTCGAAAGCAACGATGAATACATCAGTAGTGTACTAACTCCTTCGAGCGATCTCAATTTTTTATACACTATTCCTCATAATATGATGATTCTATCCGATTCAGAGGTGAATGCCCTTCGCTTTATGATCTCGACCAATCCCTATCGAACAAATGAAAAATTTATTGTCTCCTCTATCAAACTTGCCAATAATTATTATCTCAATGCGATCAGCGATCACCGCAAAATTGATGAAGCGACCTATAAATATACACAGGTATTGATCTTTCGTTATGTTGTTTCATTGATCATTATTTTACTCATCACTATCGTCGCCCTTGATTTCTATATGAAGCCGTTGGAACAATTAGCCATCAAAACAAAAACGTGGAAACGAGAGAACCCTTATGATTTTGTTTTGGATGATGCCTCATCGGAGATCAAAGAGGTATCAAGCGCTTTTGAGGGATTGGTAAAGAGATTGGAATCGTATCGCCAAAAAGAGACTGAACTCTTTAAAGAAGCGGCACATGAACTCAAGACCCCCTTAGCATTAATGCGATCGAGACTGGACGTCTATGAAGTGAGTGATCACTATGAGAAAGATAAATTTATTGCTGATCTCGGGCAGGATATCGAACGATTAACCAGAGAGCTGAAAAATGTTCTTTTTCTTGAAAGTTCAGATTTTGAAGAGTCCAGCACAATAGATATCATTCATGTTTTTAAAATGCTAGAGCGAAAAATGGATATTTTGATCCAGCGAAAGGGACTGAAATTGGAACTTCCGACAGAAACGTTTACCGTAGTTGCATCGGAAAAACTGCTGTTTAAAGTTTTGAGTGCATTGCTTGAAAATGCTATTACCTACGCAAGAGAAGATACTATTGTCGAAGTAGGTTGTCTTCCGCTGGAAAGAAAAGTGTGGATTTATAATAAAATTGGAACAGAAAAATATTTGTTCAGTTCGAAAATAGGAGAGAAAATACTTAAACGTCTGCGTAGTGAAATAGGATTTGATTACAAGATCGATCAAAATAAAGACTCTTTTCAAATCGAGCTGATTTTTTTCCCAGCATAAAACTGCTTTTTACTTTCCCAATACCTCAAAAAGAATAATTTATACTTATTTTTTAATTCCATTAAAAAATAACTTTATTAAATATATTGACACATATACTACAAGATGATACAATAGTCAAATCTAATCATTGAGGTTATAAAATGTTAACTAGTTCCAGTGATGCTTATGATAGACAACATGTGATGAAACGTTTGATTGATATCTCCACTGAACACATGGTGGTAGCCTATCGGGCAAAGATGACCAACTACGAAATCTTGTTGTGTCAGGAGATCAGTTCGATCGGGAATATCTCTTTACTCGAAGTACTTGAGAAAATGGCTGACTACAAACAAACAAGCGAATTTTTGCTGTATAAAAAAGATTTCATCTTTATCTAACACGATACTGTAAAGGTCCATTATCCTACAAAGGCCATAGTATATAATATAAGTTTTATACAGTAAAAAACTTGACATTAACTGTTTTTTAGTGGTATGATACTGTAATAAACAGTTTCATAATATGGGAAAATAGATGAATATAACTATTGTCAATTTTAAAGGCGGTGTCGGAAAATCGATGATCGCTCATCAGCTTATTTCAGGGTATGGATTTAACGGATACGAGATTGATCCTTATGGATCACTTTCCGATCGATTACCTGAAAGTGTTCTACGAGTTGATATTCAAGAAAAAAAAATCGAAGAACCAAAAAAGGAAACCATTTTTGATTTTGGCGGATTTGACGATGTCAAGCTCGATCAAGCTATCAGTTATTCCGATTTGATTGTTATCCCATTTATACCGACTCTAGAGACGATACAAGGAACTGTTGATACATTGGTACGGGTCGCTTCAGCCAATAAACCGATTCTCATGGTACCGAATATGAGTCAAAAAGAGAATGATATCAATGATGCAAAATTTGTTTTTGAAGAGACATTGGGTTTTGAGATTGAAATGTTTCCGATTCCGATGAGTGTTGCACTTCAGACCGCTATCAATGAGAATTGTGCAGTGGGAGATCTTTCCAAACAAGGTGGAATCAAAGCCTATGCGTATAAAAAAAGTTCAAAAATCATTGATGATCTACACGCCAAAATACGAGAATATGAAAATCTTTAATTCGATACGATCGAGCTAAAGGAGAGGGTAAATGGAAGAAGTTAAGGAAAATAAATTTGCTTCTCGTGTAACACAACGAGAGCTCTCTACACACAAAGAGATTCAAACGGCCAAACATCCAGGCGGACGTCCGAAAAAAACAGACGAGATCAAGCAGAGCGAAAAAGTTTTTTTGACATTGACAAAAACCGAAAAAGCGAAATTGGATGAGCATACTGCGCGCACGGGTGAATCAATAGCCGGTGCAATCCGAAGAGCCTTAAAAGAAATGGGAATGATATAACAAAGGAGTATGAATGAAACGATCACTTATAGTAGCTATGTCTTTGGTAGTGTTTGCAGGGTGTGCACCGCAACCTACGGCACAGGTGCCTCAAAAAGCATGTATGAATGCTGCACAGCTAAACTCGTACGGTTATGATCATCTTGAAAAAGTAGCAAAACTGTTGCGTGAAGACAAAAAGAATATTGAAGCGTTTGATGGTTTTATAGCAACGATGAAGGGTACGGTTGATAATTATGCAGATATGATCAAATCGAGTGTCTATATCAGTAATGTTGTCCGCTTTTTACCGATACCGTATGCAGGAGAGGTTTCAAATACAACCAAGTTGGTTTCTAAAACTGTACTCAACCTCGGTGGTGCAGCGAGTGCTCTGAATCGGTATAAAAACAGTTCGGATACATTTTTAACGACTTTTGATAAAATGAACCGCACGAGTGTTAGCGGTGCTGAAATCTCAAAGTTGGCGGTATTCGCCGATACAAAACTGTTGAACGATGCAAAAGATTTGGAAAATTCATTGAAGGATATTTCAGAGTCAACAGCAGCGATGGCAGCGACTACTCAGGGAATTTCTGATGCGTTGGAAAGCACTGGAAATTATGTGAATCAAGCCAAAACATTTGTTGGTTTCTCGCAACCGGCTAATGATGATAAATCAAAAGTGGTACAAAATCGTAACTCAATCAATACTCGTATGGCACAACTTAGCCAAAAAATTGTCTCTTTGGAAAAAAGCGGCGAAGCACAACGCCTTAATATTGCAAAAGCCCGAATCTACTCAGAGTTGGCTGTACAATTGGAAAAGTAAGGTGTATGCTAAATAGTTAGAGTAAGAGAGATAAATTGAAAAAGGCTTATGCCTTTTTCATAAATGCAGCGACCAATACGATCGTTGAGCCGTTGATTTTTCCCTCGATATAGCGTGGATCATCCGTTAGACGAATATTTTTAACAATTGTTCCACGTTTTGCGGTAAATCCTGCCCCTTTTACTTCCAAATCTTTGATAAGCGTTACGGTATCACCTTCTGCCAAGATGGTTCCATTGCTATCACGTTGGATAACTGCGCCGCCCTCGTCATTACTTGCTGTGTTGAGCATTCCTGCTTCTGCCCACACTTTTACATCATCCTCAAGATACATCATTTCGAGTTGATCTTGATCTCCAAGTGCACTTAGAAGACGATATGCCATGACCTGTACAGCTGGAACTTGGCTCCACATACTGTCTCCAAGACATCGCCAATGGTCTGTATCAAGTCCTTGCGGATTTTGGATTTGGCTTTTGCAGGTTTCACAGATATAGATCGATTGATCTGCTGAACCATCACTCGGAGCGACGCCAAACGGTGCCAGACCTTCTGTTGCACCGCATAGTTCACAAATGTTTCCGCTTCGTTCACTTAATGTTTGTTCAATACTCATTCATTCGCCTTTGTTATAAAAATGCAATTATAGCGTATTAGACAATCAGAACTTTATTCGAGCACCATCTTCAAGAACGCTTCCTTTGTTCCACAACAGTGATAATGCTTTTAGCTCTTCTATAATCGTTTTTTGAAATAGCACTTTTAAATGCATGACATGAAGCGTAAAATCATTCCGATGGCATTTTTTTAGCTCATCAGCAAGAATTTTAGGCGTGAGATGTTTACTGTCCAATGCGAGAGAATCAAATCCGGAAGGAAATGAAGATTCTGTAATGAGCGTGTGGATATTTTTGCGCGCATCGAGCAGCTCCCAAATCCTGTCACATCGATAGGTATCGGCTGTAAAGAGTATGGCTGAACCATTTTTTTCAATGATGTAACCGCAACTTCCTTCCGTATGATTGGTTTTGAATGGTGTTAGGATGACATCATCGATTGTGTAAGGTACTTCAAGTTCTAAGGGGATGAATTCAATTGTTTTATCGGTATGCCCGATGAGCAGGATCTCTTCAAAATTTGGCCATATACGCTGGTTAAAAATGAATTGGCGCAAATCATCTAATGTCGACTGAAGTGCATAGATTTTTAAAGAGATACTTTTTTGCGTTACGAACAGATCGGCGAGAAAAGGGATATCGATGATATGATCTAAATGAGAGTGGGATAAAAAAATATGCTCGATAGTAAATACATCATTCCCGAATGTATTTATCAAATTTCCTGCATCAATAACACAATGTTCAGAAACACGTAAACAGGTGGTTCCTTGAGTAGGGGTACGTGTGCCGCTAGTTCCTAAAAACTCAATGTAGTCCATATCCATGTCTCCCATGATGAGTAAATGATTATAGTACAAATCCGATGAAATTAGTATTGAGTGTTTTTATTTAGTATTTGTTGTAGAATGAAATTCATTTTAGAAGGCATTAGTTTGGAAATACAATGGTGAAAGCTATATATTAATGATAGCATGTAGGTGAATTTGGATTTTTTTTGTATTTCTTTAGGAAAGGTCTTGACATTATTGTTAATTTCCCCTATAATTCCCGTCCAC
>NZ_NSIU01000044.1 GCF_002633015.1 Sulfuricurvum sp. PD_MW2
CAACTTTCGTCCCAACCGCTAAAAGCGAAGATGACATCTGGGAAAGCTTCTAAGGGCTTTCTCTGGGGCTATTTTTAACCTTTATTTTCTTGCAACCTCAAACTCATTAACTGTATAAAATAAATTAAGTGTAATTCTCTCAAATCTTTATGGTATGATGCAAAATAAGAAAAAAAAATAATAGTATTGAGGTTCATCATGTTCTCAAAAATTTCATTATCTAAACAATTGGCGCTTCTCATTCTCATTCCGTTAATAGGGCTATTGTATTTTGCTATACCAAAAACTCTTGAGCTTCTTCAAAATCGCAGCGTAATTATAGAAACATCAAATAAACTGAATGAGGCAAAAAAACTGAGTCAATTGATTCATGAATTGCAAAAAGAACGTGGAAAATCAGCCGGATTTTTAGCTAAAGCCGATAGCGTAGCCGCACCGCTTCTTGAACAACGTATACTCTCTGATAAAGTATTAGCCGAATACATGGCAACTGGGGCGAAAAATTCTCTAAACGATGAGTTATCTGATTGTCGTTCAAAAGTAGATAGCCGTTCATTAAAACCTGTAGAATCGACAAAAAAATATACCCTTATGATTGAAAAAGTGATGAAACTTTATCTTCAGCTTGTATATAAAGAGAGTGTAGGGGGGACAAAGAATGATTTGCTGGATCATTACTGGCTTCTTGTCGCAAAGGAAAATATGGGAAGAATCAGAGCAACGTTGAACGGTGCGTTTACATCCGATCAATTTGATGCCGCAAGTTGGGGATTTTTCTCGACCATTGTAGGCGGATATGAGAATTCGGTGAATACGTTTAAGCTGTTCGTCCCCGAAGAATTTTCTAGTGAATTTGAAAAGTATGAAAAAAGTGCAAGCGGACAAAAAACATTTGCAATGATTGATCTTGCAAAAAGTAAAAATCTGGACGGGAAATTTGGAGTTGATCCAAAAGAGTGGTTTAGTACCGTTTCTGGATATATTGATGATCTCAAAAAGCTGGAAGATCACCATATGGATACGATTATAGATCGTACGGAAAAAAATCTGACCGATACAACCATGCAAATGTGGATTGGAATCGTGATGAGTTTTGGAGTCATCGTAATTGCTTTGATTGTGGGGTGGATGATTGTCCCATCGCTGATAGCATCAATTCATCAGTTAGAAAAAACATTAAATACAATGGCTTCAGAACGTCGTATCAGTGATCAGATTACATGTAATGCATCTCCAGAACTGGATCGGATGGCGGAGAGTTTGAAACATTTGATGAGAGAAATACGAGATGTGTTTTCAGCAATAGAAACAAGCAGCAATGAAAATATGTCTGTTAGTGCAGAATTGAGTCAGACAACCATCGTTGCCGGAAAAAATGCAGAAGATGAATCTCGCAGTGTCAGTAAAATGGCTGATAACCTCAAAAGTATCATAGGTGATGTGGAACTAACGGCTGAACAGATGAAAATGCTCAAAACCAATGTAGAACGTACAGAAAAATCGTTGTATGAATCGGAACGCTCACTGAAAAGTATGGTAGCGAAATTGGCTGTTGATGTGGAAGAAGAACAGCAAATTAGCCATCGTTTAACGGAACTTACTCAACAAGCCGATCAGGTAAAAGCAGTTTTGACTGTTATCGCGGATATTGCAGATCAAACCAATCTTTTAGCACTCAATGCAGCGATTGAAGCAGCACGTGCAGGAGAACACGGTAGAGGATTTGCGGTTGTTGCGGATGAAGTCCGCAAACTAGCGGAGCGAACGCAAAAAAGTTTGGTTGAAACCAATGCAACCGTAAATGTTATTGTTGACTCGATCAGCAGTTTGAGCCGTGAAATGAATCATAACGCCGATGATGTTGAAGGTCTCGGTCGTCTCTCATCAAAAGTGCAAGAAGAGACATCAAGTGTGATGGAAGCTATGAAGAGTACGGTAGATGTTGTAGAAAAAGTGGTATCAACAACAGTCAATAATACCAAAATGTTGATAGATACCGTTGGAGAAATCGATAATGTACATCAGCTGTCTATGAGTAACACCCGGAGCGTTGAAGAAATTGCCGCTGCTGCACAATATCTTGAAACGATGACTGCTGATTTGAAACGGGTTGTAAATCGCTTTAGGGTTTAATGTTACTAAGGATTAAAAAAATTCAAATTCGTCTTGTTGTGAGGGTGCTTGTGCTGAGTCATCAAGCATTGCTCTAAGACTCATCGCATCGCTGAGAATGGAATTATCCATATAATGGATATCTTCTACTTCCTGATAAAAGAAAATTTGAAGTCGCCATTGTTCAAGATTATTGACGAGTGCTCCGAGCATTGGAAGAACAAGGATGATTTTATGTTTTTCTTTTACAGATTCCAATGTATAGGTAAGCTCTTGAATCGCGAATGCTAACGAACTGAATTGCGGGATCATTTCAATCACTTTAGCATAATTGCTGATAATGGTGATAATCTCATGAATAAGACGTTCAGGTTCTTGTCGCTTAGTATTCAAAATAAGATGATTCAAACGGTTTTCTAACTCTTCTAAATCTTCATTTGTTTTATCGAGCTCAAGAGGGTAGGTATCATAAAACTCTTTAGCACTCATTTTTGCTTGATGTGTATGAATAATTTCAATCATTTGATGCTCTTTGGTATGAACGGATGATTGTTGAAGGGTTAGAGGAAGCTCTTTGGAAGATTCGCTTTTATCTTTTTTCAGTTGTTCAAGCTCTTGTTTGAGAAGATTGGTATCTTTGAGCAGTTCTTGATTGATCGATTCGAGTGTGGCATTTAAGTAAGCATTCATATCTTGCTCATAGATTTTATGGCATATTTTGGAGAGCGTCTCTAGCAGTTTATGGATATCAAATGGTTTTTGGATAAAGCCATTAGCGCCCATCTGGAGGAGTTCCATTAAAACATCGCTCTCGTTATGTCCTGATGTGACAATGATTTTCGTGTCCGATTCAAATTTTTGGAATTCACGAAGCATCTCAATACCGGACATTTCAGGCATTTCCAAATCTGTAATGATCAGATTGTGTTTTTTTTCCTGATATAAAAACAGTGCCTCAAGACCGTTTTCGGCGAGATCGATATTGCAACAAAAGTGTGATAGCATATGATGTAGCTGTTCACGTGCAATCAGTTCATCCTCTACGATAAGAATGTTTATAGTATGACCTATCTCTTTTAACTCTTTTAATACAGCAGCAGAATCAAATGTTTTTGTCATAGGTATTCCTATTCTAGTGTGTTTCTTCGTGTGAAGCAATTTCTTCTAAAAGATCATCCAGTAGTGTTAGAAAAGGGTCATTGTCGAGGTCAAAAGATGGGGGAATCTCTTGTAGAGAGTCATCATCTTCAAGTTCGATCAAAGCTTCTTCAATCGCATCATTAATACTTTTTGTCCATTCCGGCTCTAGGGTGTTGTCAGATGTAGGGTTCATATATTATCCTTTACACTTAGTGGTTTTTACATGATCAAGACCCTGAAACACCCCTAATGTTGCTATTTCCAGTTCACGGCTAATGTTTTCCATAGTCTCCATTGAGGCATTGGCAACATAAGAATCGATGTAATTCTGAACCCCTTTATGAACATCTTCATGATGCTTTAAAAGGGCATTCCATTCGGATGTTTGTGCGAATGCAGATGACTTATGTTCATTGATCCATTTTCCAAGGTTACACTCATGGTGGCTGGTTACTTTCCAACTAGTGATTTCAGATTTGAGTTTGTTGTAGGTATTTTCTTTGAAATTAATGTGATCGATTTTGAGTTTAGCCGTATCGAAAATTAGACCAACATCACAGTTTTGTTGATCCGCTGATTTTTCGTAAGTGACACGTGTCAGCATATGCTCGAATGTCTGTGTCATTTCTAAAATTTCATTGGAAATGATCGCGACGTTATTGGCGTTTTGGCATTTTGCTGCGTCATTTGATCGAGTTGTGTGATCGCACCGTTAATTTGATTGATGCCTGACATTTGTTCATGGCTTGCATTGGCAACATCACGTACCATTTCATCCGTTTGATCGATTTTTTGAGCAATGGTTGTAAAACTTTCCATCATGTGTTTGGATGTTTCCAATCCTGCACGTGATTTCTCCCGTGCTGCTTGGGCAAGTTCCTGTATCTGCGCGGCTGCATCAGCACTGCGGTTAGCGAGGTTTCGTACTTCTTGGGCAACCACTGCGAATCCTTTTCCTGCTTCTCCTGCCGTTGCTGCTTCGACCGCCGCATTGAGCGAGAGGATATTGGTTTGAAACGCAATATTATTAATGATATCAACTGCCTGATGTATTGCCTCGGTTGCACTGACTATTTCATTCATGGCTTCCAGACTTTCTCTGGCAACTGTATTGCCTTTTTCAGCTGTCTGTTTTGCTTCAAGAGCGGCTTTTGCCATATGCTCGGTTTTCGCAACGTTGGATGCGACATTGCTTGTGAGCTCTTCGATTGCAGCAGCCGTTTCTTCCAGTGAAGAAGCCTGTTCGTTTGCACTGGTGCTGAGTTCTTCACCGGTAGTATTCAAATGGCTGGCATCGGCCGTAAATTCACGTGAAAACTTTGCAATCAATGAAAAAATTTCACTGTTGGATTGAGCAACCGTTAAAACGGTTTGTTGCAGAGATGCAAAAGAACCTTTGGTCGCGATTGATCTATTGGAGGCATTTGCATAGTTTCCTTGTGCAAAATCGACTTGCATCGCGGTGAGAGTAGAGAATACATTATGTATTTCATCCAATAAAGCATTTAATGTTTGAGAGAGGTTAATGAGATTTGTATCATGGTAGCGTGCGGTGATACGATGATGCAGGTGCCCTTGAGATGCATCGGAACAGACGATTTGAAAATCATTGATCGCTTGTTTTTGTTCGATGATTTTTGCTTCCAAACTAGCGATATTTTCGTTGATCATAGATCCCATAGTTCCGAATTCATCTTTGCCTAAATCAGGTATGGATTCTGCACGCTCACTTTCTCCTCCCAAAAAGCCAAAAAATGAATTTAGACCGTTTTGCACAGAATGAAGAGATCCTTTAATCTGAGAGACAATGAGAAACATTACAACAATCATGGTAAGTAACCCTGCGATACCCGCAATAGCAGCAATAATGCTCCAATATGTCAAATCTGCTTTAAAAGCTTTTTTCATATCAGCGGCTTCAGTCATTTTAGACTCAACCAGTTTTTCCATGGAATGACGTGATGCTTTGGCTACCGGTGTGAATTCTTTGTGGTACTGGTGATATACAGCTTGAAGATCAGTTGTGTCTTTTTGAATAGTGTGCATCAGATCACGAGAAGAGGTTATAAAAATCATGGAGTCGTGTTGAGCCTGTTTGTAAAAGGCTTCTTGCTCCGAAGAAGTGATAGTGTCTTGTAAATGTTTAAATGATTTTTCGATTTTTTCATGGGTTTTATCGAGCTTTTCAAGATTCTCTTCTAGATTGCCACCCAGCATTATTTCACGAGCAACACGACTAAAATAATTGAGTTCTTTCTCGGTTTCCAAAACTGTTTTTACCCCATCAAAACTATTGTGTTCAAATGCTTCGAAAGATTTTCCTAAATTCTGAGTCGCTGTCAAAAATATAGTTGTTTCAATGATTAAAACAATAGTCGCTATCCCCATAATAGCACCGAGTTTTCGCATAACCGACATGTTGGCAATTAATGCTTTCATAGATGTGGTTCTCCTTGTTTGCTAAGCTAAAAATAGTATTTAATTCAGATTAACGC
>NZ_NSIU01000076.1 GCF_002633015.1 Sulfuricurvum sp. PD_MW2
TTCTTTAGGAAAGGTCTTGACATTATTGTTAATTTCCCCTATAATTCCCGTCCACAAACGCTGATAGGCCTTGAGTTAAGGTTTAGAGTTTGAGTTTGAGATCATTGAAAACTAAGCAGGTTAGCGGTTCGAGCGATGCTTCGAGACGTTGACCTATAATGTCAACACAATACAACAACCGTCTATTTACTTTGATTGTTTTTAGTAACAATCACCAAAAAGCAAATAGATAACAATTTATGAAGCCAATGATTTTATATCTTGGGTCACATGATTAAACAAACCAATTATGGAGAGTTTGATCCTGGCTCAGAGTGAACGCTGGCGGCGTGCCTAACACATGCAAGTCGAACGATGATGGAGGAGCTTGCTCTTCCTGATTAGTGGCGCACGGGTGAGTAACGCATAGGTAATGTGCCCCTTAGTCTGGGATAGCCACTGGAAACGGTGATTAATACTAGATACTCCTTCTCATTATAAGATGAGTCGGGAAAGTTTTTCGCTAAGGGATCAGCCTATGTCCTATCAGCTAGTTGGTGAGGTAACGGCTCACCAAGGCAATGACGGGTATCTGGTTTGAGAGGATGATCAGACACACTGGAACTGAGACACGGTCCAGACTCCTACGGGAGGCAGCAGTGAGGAATATTGCACAATGGAGGAAACTCTGATGCAGCAACGCCGCGTGGAGGATGACGCATTTCGGTGTGTAAACTCCTTTTAAGAGGGAAGATTATGACGGTACCTCTTGAATAAGCACCGGCTAACTCCGTGCCAGCAGCCGCGGTAATACGGAGGGTGCAAGCGTTACTCGGAATCACTGGGCGTAAAGGGTGCGTAGGCTGACTTTTAAGTCAGGCGTGAAATCCAATGGCTTAACCATTGAACTGCGCTTGAAACTGGGAGTCTAGAGTTCAGAAGGGGCAGATGGAATTAGTGGTGTAGGGGTAAAATCCGTAGATATCACTAGGAATATCAAAAGCGAAGGCGATCTGCTGGGATGATACTGACGCTGAGGCACGAAAGCGTGGGGAGCAAACAGGATTAGATACCCTGGTAGTCCACGCCCTAAACGATGAATGCTAGTCGTCGGGGTACTCGTTACTTCGGTGATGCACTTAACAGATTAAGCATTCCGCCTGGGGAGTACGGTCGCAAGATTAAAACTCAAAGGAATAGACGGGGACCCGCACAAGTGGTGGAGCATGTGGTTTAATTCGAAGATACACGAAGAACCTTACCTGGCCTTGACATGGTAGGAACCCTTAAGAGATTAGGGGGTGCTAGCTTGCTAGAACCTACACACAGGTGCTGCACGGCTGTCGTCAGCTCGTGTCGTGAGATGTTGGGTTAAGTCCCGCAACGAGCGCAACCCTCGTCGTTAGTTGCTAACAGTTCGGCTGAGCACTCTAACGAGACTGCCTTCGCAAGGAGGAGGAAGGTGAGGACGACGTCAAGTCATCATGGCCCTTACGGCCAGGGCTACACACGTGCTACAATGGGGCGTACAAAGAGCTGCAATACCGCGAGGTGGAGCCAATCTCTTAAAGCGTCTCTCAGTTCGGATTGTTCTCTGCAACTCGAGAACATGAAGCTGGAATCACTAGTAATCGTAGATCAGCTATGCTACGGTGAATACGTTCCCGGGTCTTGTACTCACCGCCCGTCACACCATGGGAGTTGATTTCACCCGAAATCGGGATGCCAAACTGGCTACCGCTTACGGTGGAATTAGCGACTGGGGTGAAGTCGTAACAAGGTAACCGTAGGAGAACCTGCGGTTGGATCACCTCCTTTCTAAGAGTAACGAGGAGTCATTCATTTGACTGCCTCATCTTAAAAAATCTCACAGAAGTATTGTCTTGACCGTTACCCTGCTTAGTCTTCAGTGATCCATCGTTATTTGACATAATACAATGGGTTTGTAGCTCAGCTGGTTAGAGCACACCCCTGATAAGGGTGAGGTCGATGGTTCGAGTCCATTCAAACCCACCATGAATCACTTATGGGGAATTAGCTCAGCTGGGAGAGCGCCTGCTTTGCACGCAGGAGGTCAGCGGTTCGATCCCGCTATTCTCCACCATGTGTGATAGGGTCAAAGAAGTCTGATTCAAGTACTTAAATGAAGTATTTGAATTAGACTTTTAAAGTCTAATGTTATTTGAATTATTATTGTTAAGTCGTCAACTAAATATACATAGAGCAATCTATGAAATATTTAATTCTAAGAAGTAAAATTTTTAGAACGTAACTACAAACACATTTCACCGTCTTATGTTTAGTAAGGCGGTGAGCGCAAATTAGAAAAAGATATTAAGGGCCATAGGTGGATGCCTTGGCTGGTAGAGGCGATGAAAGACGTACTAGGCTGCGATAAGCCTCGGGGAGCTGCCAAGAAGCTTTGATCCGGGGATTTCTGAATGGGGCAACCCACTGTATCGAGAGGTACAGTACCCTTCGGGGGGCGAACCTAGGGAAGTGAAACATCTCAGTACCTAGAGGAAAATAAATCAAACGAGATTCCCAAAGTAGCGGCGAGCGAAATGGGATATAGGACAAACCGATGGCTTGCCATCGGGGTTGCGGACTGCATACGGCATTGTGAGTCGATAGAAGAACCATCTGGAAAGTTGGGCCATAGAGGGTGATAGCCCCGTAATCGAAATTGACAAACAGCTAGCAGGATCCAGAGTAGGTCGGGACACGTGTTATCTTGACTGAAGCCGGGGGGACCACCCTCCAATCCTAAATACTACTACCAGACCGATAGCGAACCAGTACCGTAAGGGAAAGGTGAAAAGAACCGCGGTGAGCGGAGTGAAATAGAACCTGAAACCTATGGCTTACAATCATTCAGAGCCCCATTCTTTATGAGGGGTGATGGACTGCCTTTTGCATAATGAGCCTGCGAGTTGTGGTGTCTGGCAAGGTTAAGCAAACGCGAAGCCGTAGCGAAAGCGAGTCTTAATAGGGCGAATTAGTCAGATGCTGCAGACCCGAAACTAAGTGATCTATCCATGAGCAGGTTGAAGCTGGTGTAAGAGCCAGTGGAGGACCGAACCGATGGGCGTTGAAAAGCCCCCGGATGACTTGTGGATAGGGGTGAAAGGCCAATCAAACTTAGTGATAGCTGGTTCTCTCCGAAATATATTTAGGTATAGCCTCGAGTCGTAACATGAAGGGGTAGAGCACTGACAGGGCTAGGGCTGCTCACCGCGGTACCAAACCCTTTCAAACTCCGAATACTTCATGCGTAATCTCGGGAGTCAGGCGGTGGGTGATAAAATCAATCGTCAAGAGGGGAACAACCCAGACTAACAGCTAAGGTCCCAAAGTTACATCTGAGTGGAAAAAGATGTGGAGTTGCTGAGACAATCAGGAAGTTGGCTTAGAAGCAGCCATCCTTTAAAGAAAGCGTAACAGCTCACTGATCTAGCGATTCTGCGCTGAAAATATAACGGGGCTAAGATGTACACCGAAGCTTTAGATTCTCTTTTAGAGAGTGGTAGGAGAGCGTTCCAAACAGCGTTGAAGGTATACCGGTAAGGAGTGCTGGAGCGTTTGGAAGTGAGCATGCAGGCATGAGTAGCGATAAAAGCAGTGAGAATCTGCTTCGCCGTAAACCCAAGGTTTCCTACGCGATGCTCGTCATCGTAGGGTTAGTCGGGACCTAAGTCGAGTCCGAAAGGGGTAGACGATGGCAAATCGGTTAATATTCCGATACCGACAATTGTTCGTTTGAGTGATGGGGGGACGCATAGAGTTAATCGAGCTCACTGATGGAATAGTGGGTCGAAGGACGTAGGCTGAAACACAGGCAAATCCGTGTTTCGTTAGGCCGAGATCTTACAGGCTCTTCAAGGACTTCGGTCTGCGAGGAGAATCGATGATACTGTCGTGCCGAGAAAAGCCTCTAAGCGAGAACAATTGTCGCCCGTACCGTAAACCGACACAGGTGGGTGAGATGAGTATTCTAAGGCGCGTGGAAGAACCCTGGTTAAGGAACTCTGCAAACTAGCACCGTATCTTCGGTATAAGGTGTGCCCATAGTATGTGAAGGAGCTTGCCTCTGGAGCAGAACCGGGTCGCAGCAAAGTGTCCCTCCCGACTGTTTACCAAAAACACAGCACTCTGCTAACTCGTAAGAGGATGTATAGGGTGTGACGCCTGCCCGGTGCTCGAATGTTAAAAGGATGTGTCAGCGCAAGCGAAGCATTGAATTGAAGCACGAGTAAACGGCGGCCGTAACTATAACGGTCCTAAGGTAGCGAAATTCCTTGTCGGTTAAATACCGACCTGCATGAATGGCGTAACGAGATGGGAGCTGTCTCAACCAGGGATCCAGTGAAATTGTAGTGGAGGTGAAAATTCCTCCTACCCGCGGAAAGACGGAAAGACCCCGTGCACCTTTACTATAGCTTGACATTGCTATTGGGATACTCATGTGCAGGATAGGTGGGAGCTGTTGATATTGTCACGCCAGTGGCAATGGAGGCATCCTTGAGATACCACCCTTGAGTATTCTGATAGCTAACTCGCATCAGTTATCCTGATGGAGGACACTGTCTGGTGGGTAGTTTGACTGGGGCGGTCGCCTCCTAAAAAGTAACGGAGGCTTACAAAGTTCGGCTCAGAAGGGTTGGAAATCCTTCGTAGAGTATAATGGCATAAGCCGGACTGACTGTGAGACAGACAAGTCGAGCAGAGTCGAAAGACGGTCATAGTGATCCGGTGGTTCTGTGTGGAAGGGCCATCGCTCAAAGGATAAAAGGTACGCCGGGGATAACAGGCTGATCTCCCCCAAGAGCTCACATCGACGGGGAGGTTTGGCACCTCGATGTCGGCTCATCGCATCCTGGGGCTGGAGCAGGTCCCAAGGGTATGGCTGTTCGCCATTTAAAGCGGTACGCGAGCTGGGTTCAGAACGTCGTGAGACAGTTCGGTCCCTATCTTCCGTGGGCGCAGGAGAGTTGAGGAGAGCTGACCCTAGTACGAGAGGACCGGGTTGGACGTGCCACTGGTGTACCAGTTGTTCTGCCAAGAGCATCGCTGGGTAGCTACGCACGGATGTGATAACCGCTGAAAGCATCTAAGCGGGAAGCCAACTCCAAGATGAACTCTCCCTGAAGTTCCCTTGAAGACTACAAGGTTAATAGGCCAGGTGTGTAAGAGCGGTAACGCTTTCAGCTGACTGGTACTAATAGAACGTTCGTCTTTATCTATGCTCACCGCCTTATTAAGCATACAGGTGAAATGCAATGTACGTTACGATCTGACGACTTAACAATGAAAATAAATTACTCTAAGTACTTAGAGTGAAGCTCATCTAGATGACTTTCACTCTGAGTGCTCAGGTGGCTATAGAGAGGGGGAAACGCCCGGACCCATTCCGAACCCGGAAGCTAAGACCCTCATCGCTCATAATACTTGTCCTTTCAGGGCTGGAAACGTAGGTCGCCGCCTGGCTCTCAGAATTTCTTCTTCTACTAAAATAATCAAAAAAAACTT
>NZ_NSIU01000024.1 GCF_002633015.1 Sulfuricurvum sp. PD_MW2
AAATTAGTATGTTTACTTGATATAAATTTGAACACATGATACTATGATATGAATGGTCATTCAGTTTTGACCCAAAAACTATCAATTCACACTCATGAGGAGCGAAGCAATGGCAGGGCAAGAGATGTTTTTTGGAGACAATGAATTTATTGTCTCCAAAACGGATACATCGGGAAAAATTATATATGGGAATGAATTGTTCATTCAGATATCAGGTTATAGTGAAGCAGAATTACTCAATCAACCGCATAATATCTTACGTCATCCCGATATGCCAGCAACCGTTTATAAGCATTTGTGGGATCATATCAGACAAAAAGAAGAGGTTTTCGCTTATGTGATCAATCGGACAAAAAATGATGATTTTTACTGGGTTTTTGCCCATATCACCGCAAGTTTGGATGACAACGAACAAATCATAGCCTATCATTCCGTACGTCGTAAACCTGATATGCAGGCTCTTGCTGCGATAAAACCTCTCTATCAAGCCTTGATCAATGCTGAACGCAACGGAGGGATTCGAGCAGGTGAAGCATTGCTTACATCCGAATTACAAAAACGAAAGGCAACCTACGATGAATTTGTCCTCTCTCTCTAAATTACAACATTTAAACCTTCTTTCAATCATTGTTTTTGCTGTAGCACTGATTTTTGAACTCGTAACTATCGGTTTTGACTGGATTCGA
This sequence comes from Sulfuricurvum sp. PD_MW2, assembly GCF_002633015.1. Taxonomy (GTDB): domain Bacteria; phylum Campylobacterota; class Campylobacteria; order Campylobacterales; family Sulfurimonadaceae; genus Sulfuricurvum. The sequence continues at coordinate 687 of NZ_NSIU01000024.1, forward strand.
GTACTGAATCTTATCAATTTTGCTATTGCTTGGGCAATTTTTATCCACATTCGTAAAGTTCAATCAACGATCAACAAAGTCGCTGACGTGATGAAAGAGATTGAACAAGGTCATATGGATTCTCGAATCACATCTATCACTGAGGGGGGAGAGCTCAAATCTCTGTGCTGGAATACCAACAATATGATCGATCAGCTTCAAGTCTATATGAACGATACCTATTCTGTCATTGAAGCACTCAGCAAAGACCGTTTTCATCGAAAAGTTCAGATTTCAGGACTAAAAGGTTCATTCAAGCGCTCCGCCGAGTACATCAACCAAAACGTCGAAAAGATGAAAGAGCATAACAATTCGCTCAAACTTTTTGATTTAGACGGAAAACTAGCTGAAATCAGCCGTTCAACCGGCGGCTTGGATGTTATTCAACAAGATCTATTGCATACGCTTGATAACCTATCCAATATCGCTACACTCTCTCAAAGCACCGCTGCACAATCAACACAGACCGTCAGTTCTCTAAGCGTCGTTACCGACAATCTGTACCAGTTGATTGAATTGGTACAAAACTCCAACGACACGATCAATGTTCTGAGTAATAAGGCCAATGATATTAACTCTGTCATCAACCTCATCAAAGATATTGCCGATCAAACCAATCTTTTAGCACTCAATGCAGCGATTGAAGCGGCACGCGCCGGAGAACACGGCAGAGGATTCGCTGTAGTTGCGGATGAAGTGCGTAAATTGGCCGAAAAAACACAAAAAGCGACCAATGAGATTTCGATTGCGATCCAAACTTTTCAACAAGAGACTACTGAAATTCAAGATAGTTCCGGTGTTATGAATACCATCGCGACCAAATCTACAAGCATGATTCAAAGTTTTACCTCATCTATCTCTGATTTCAATGCCAATGCCCTTCAAACGGCGAAAGTTGTCGGAAGTATCGAGATGACAGCCTATATCACTTTGGCGAAGATTGACCATATTTTATTCAAAGGAAATGCCTATAACGCGGTATACACACGCAAAAAAGCAGGACAAATCGTCGATCATCATAATTGCCGATTCGGTAAATGGTACGATACTGGAGAAGGGAAAACACTACTAAGCCATATCCCTTCTTATAACAGTGTTTTAGAACCTCACAGAAAAGTTCATTCCTACATTCATGATATTGATCAACTGATCGATAACGAAACAGCTCTGCTTGAAAACAAGAATGCTATTATCGAAAACTTCGAAAATGTTGAAACTGCCTCTCAAGAGCTCTTTACCATCATGGATATGATGCTAAAAGAAGCGCAAAATAGTATGAAATAGTCTCTCAACAGGGAAAAAGCTATTTCTCCCTGTTTTCTAAACACCCTTTTTCCATGCAGTTGATTTTGGGCATCGGTTCGACGTAGCGTTCCAACACTTCGGAGACCTTGTCCGCATCGAATCCGCACAGTTTTTCAGACCCGATCACCATCAGCGGACGGCGGATCAAGATCGGGTTCGTGAGCAACAACTCCATTGCCGACACTTCATCCAATATTTCAGGAAAAATCTCACCGTTTTTTATCGCTGGGGCGGCAGGGTTGAACCAATCAGCAACTTTTTTATCTCCCATAAACGCTCTTAAATCTTCTCTCTCCAAGCCGTGTTCAAGGAGATTGCGCTCGATGAGAGTACAACCGCTCGCTCTGAGAATTTGCTTTTGCTTCGCATTGGCGGCACAAAAAGGTTTTTCATAAAAAACGACAAGCTTAAGCATCACTCCGCTCCTATGAGGGCACGCCCTTTGGCATTGAGATAAAAGGTGTCATACCCATCATCTCCAATCGTCATGCACTCACCCAAATAGCCATCTGCATAAAGTTCAGAGATGATTTCACGAACATCATCTTCGTCCATACACGCGTATTCAGCAATATCGATCGCCTCATAAATATTGTAGTCGATCTCATCGCTTAGAGCATAGATCGATTTCATCACTCTGATTTTTGGTTCATTCATCGTTTTTCCTCACTGCTAAATTCTCTCATGCACTGACTTCTGCAATAAGACAGGTAAAACAGTGTTCCTGATCATGGCACGTCGCACATGCGGGCGCGACTTTTCCGATCGCATCGTAGAGGAACTTTTTCCACAACTTATCTTTGGGTTTCATCTCCGCTAATCTGGGAAAATGTTTCGCCATATACTGCCCCATCTCGATACGATTTTTAAACCCTAAATCTTGATAGAGGTGGTTCATCTCCAACGATTTTTTGGCGACGAGAGGGGCGATAACGTAGCGCGCTTCATCATCAATCGCATATTTTTTCAAATATCTTTCGATCTCTTTGCGTAGCATCTCCAACGTATCCATAGCATGATCCTTGAACGGTTTTATAGAGCTATGCAATTTTTATACGCAACCATTTTATTTGTGTTCATTAGGAAATTCAAGGTAGAATGCGCCCTTATGAAACGAACCAACTCTTTTTCTCTTTACGCATTCATTATTGCACTCTTGGTTCACCTCATCATTATGCTCGTACTCATTTTACTCGATCAACTCAAACCTGCTCCGCCTCCCGAAACAAAACCATCAGAACCGCATGAAGAGCGATTTCGCCTCTCGATCAAAGAGCGTCCTGAAATCTCACAAGAGGCAATCATTAAAAATGATATCCCTAAGATAACTCCTCTACGCCCTATTCCGCGTGGAGAGCAAATGATCAAAGAATCTCAGCCTCTCACAAAACCTCAAAAACCCCTGCCGCAGGAAGTAAAACCTACACCTCCTGCACCTGAACCGCAGCCGGAACCGAAAAAAGCGTTCGAACGCCATATTGCCAAAACTGTCGCCAATATCGAACGGACTCCAATACCGCCTAAAGAGTTTAATCTGCATGATAGTTTTGCCAAAGCCGACCCATCAGCACGGGAAAATATGACACGCAGTTCAACCAAAATTTCTGACAGTATTCAAAAACTTTATGGTGATAAGTTCAACGAACTCTCAGAGGGAGAGCAAAAATATATTCTCGATAACCAAGAGGTAATGCGACGTATCACCCAAAATGTCCTAGATCGTTACGGACGTTCCCGTATTCCCGATAATATTCGCGGCAACGATACCAATATGATTGAGTTTTATCTCCATCCGAATGGAAGCATCTCCGATCTTCGTTTTCTCAAAAACAGCCAGCTCTCTATTTTGGACGATACGACCAAAGAGGTGATCGAACTCGCTTATGCAAAATATCCAAGACCTCAGCAAAAAACGCTGATCCGCTACCGAGTCTGGTACAATCTTACAGGATACTAACCATTAAAGCGAATCTAAAACGGCCATAGCCCCTTTATAAATCGGTTCATCGATAAATCCGAAACGCTCATCGACAAATCCGCTAATCCCTTTGGCACGGTGTTCTTCGAACAACCGAACAAGTTCGCGGCACCGTTCTATCTCCGCTTCAGAGTGTCCAAAAATCTGATGAATCAAGCTCACCTGCGCAGGAGAAATGCACCCTTTTGCATCAAATCCCATCTTTTTTTCCAACACTAGCCACTCACGAAGGGCGTCATCATTTTTGAAATCTTGATAGACAAAAGAGACCGGTTTTACACCGCACGCACGGGCAGTCATCAAAAAATGTGCAAGCATATAGTGCACCGTAGGATTATCGTTTGTCAAAAGGCTTTGTGAAAGTCCCAAATCGGCAAAAAGATCCAGCACCCCAAGATAATAGGTCGTAATTCGAGGGGTGATGGCTAATTGCCCGAGTGCCGACCATGCCTCTTTGGTCTCGATGGAGAGATGGATTTCAATTCCGTCTTCCACAAGTTCCGCAATACGGCGTACATCCTCTGTAGAACGTACTTTCGGAACACGAATCGCATCAGGCATAAAAGGGTTTAAAAAGGCGATCTCTTCAGCGCCTCCCTCATCCAATGCATTGACACGAACAACCATTTTTTTATCAATTTTAGGATGAGATGCCAATGTCATCGCACACAACACAAGCGCATAGGGTTTTTGCTCCGCACTTACCCCGTCTTCGAGGTTAAGCATGACACATTCCGTTTCAAGCATCGGTATTTTCGAAAGATGTTTCAGATTATGGGTAGAGATCATCATAGCTGAACGAAAGGTGGATGAACGATTTTGTTCTCGCACAACCGGGATTGCTAATGACTTTAACTCGCTTAGATTTCCCTTCTCAATCAGATCATTGAGGTTGTGAGGGTTGTGGAGCGGCTGCACGTTTAAACTCTTCTCGGTGGAGATAATAATAGAGGGTTTGTATCTCGGTATCGGTCAAATAGTACCGAGGCATTCCCAATATACGGCTATTTAATTTCTCATAGAAATCTTTGAATGCGAGTTTACGGATGGCTGGGCCCCCAAAAACTTTTTTTTCACCGTTGTCTTTGTATTGGGCAATCATTTTCCCCTCGCCCAATTCTCCATGACACGCTTGACACCCTACACCGCGTGGGTTATGATAAAGCCCTGCTGCATACTCCTCTTTCGTAATGAATGACTCCCCGTACGAAAGTGAGACGGTCAAAAATAGTAGAAAAACCCCGCGCACCTGATCCCTTTAACCAAATATTAGTCTTTTAGCGGTATCATACCCAAAAACAATTTGACGGTGATTAAATGCAAATTCTTGACGGTAAAGCTCTCGCACAAAAAATCGAAGAAAAAGTCTCTCTCGGAGCCAAAGAACTCAAAGCCTCTACAGGACGGGTTCCGGGTCTGGCAGTGATTTTGGTCGGTCACGACCCTGCGAGTCAAGCATACGTCGGAATGAAGAAAAAAGCGTGCGACCGTGCCGGTTTTTACTCTGTAACCCATGAAATGCCCGATGATATCTCCCAAGATGCTATCGTCAAAACCATCGAAATGATGAATACCAATCCCAATATCGACGGGATCTTGATTCAGCTCCCTTTGCCTAAACACATCGATACCACTAAAATCCTTGAAGTGGTCGCACCTACCAAAGACGTCGATGGCTTTCACCCCTACAATGTAGGTCGTCTCGCAACCGGTTTGGATGGTTTCGTTCCATGTACACCACTGGGGGTTATGGAACTGCTTGCTGAATATAACATCGATCCAAAAGGGAAAAACTGCTGTGTCGTCGGTGCTTCCAATATCGTTGGAAAACCTATGGCGGCATTGCTGCTCAATGCCAATGCAACCGTCGAAATCTGCCATATTTTCACCGATGATTTGAAAAAACACACTCTTGCCGCAGATATTATCCTCGTCGGTGCCGGTGTTATCAACCTGATCAAAGAAGAGATGGTTAAAGAGGATGCGATCGTCATCGATATCGGAATTAACCGTGCACCGGATGGCCGTCTTGTCGGAGACGTCGATTATGATGCGGTTTCTCCAAAAACCTCGTACATCACTCCGGTACCGGGGGGAGTCGGACCGATGACCATTGCAATGCTCCTCTCCAACACCCTAAAAGCGGCACAAATTCACGTAGAAGAAGAGAAATAATTTGAAAAAAAAGATCCTTTCTGCGGCGCATAGCGCCTACCGTTTTTCCAATACATGGACAGGTACAATCACGATTGTGTTGTTTGTCATATTTTTTGTTGCACAAGCCTTTCGTATCCCAAGCGGATCTATGAAAGATTCTCTCCTTGTAGGGGATCATCTCTTCGCCAAAAAATTTGCCTACGGTATTTCCACACCGCATCTGCCGTTTCTCGAAATCCCTCTGATTCCGGGAACGGATGGGCATCTTATCGACGGCGCTGAGCCTAAGAGAGGCGATATTGTGATCTTCCGTTATCCGAATAATCAGCAAATGCACTACGTCAAACGATGTGTTGCTTTACCAGGTGATGAGTTGTTTATTGAAAACAAAATCCTTTATCTCCATCCGCGAGAGGGGAATGAGTATGCCGCAAAAGCATTTCCGGGGTATGAGCTGATCACTATCGATGGAAAAGTATGGGTAAAAGATCCTTATACGAAAGAGCATCCTGGAATCCATCACGATGATCATATCGTTCAAGACGGATTGATGCCGATGGAAATTTTTAATTTCGCACCGATCCAAGTCCCGGAAAAACAATACTTCATGATGGGAGACAACCGAGATCATTCCAACGATAGCCGTTTCTGGGGAGCTGTACCATATGGCTTGATCGAAGGGACACCGTGGTTTGTCTACTTCAGTCTCGATGCAAATTATGAAGTAAGATGGGATCGTATCGGAAAAACGCCTACCGATCTCGAACAAAAAGAGCCGCTTAGCCGCTCTGTCGCCGAGAGAATAAAAGAAGACAACGAAGCCGCAAATAAACATGAACTTTATTGAATCGTTCGAAATCGCTGCGGCGATACTCGCCTTGCTTGTTGCCATCATTGGGCATGAAATTATGCATGGATGGGTCGCTTACAAATACGGCGATATGACGGCCAAAAGCCAAGGACGTCTCAGTATCAATCCCCTCATCCATATCGATCCCTTCGGATCGATTTTGGTTCCTCTTATGACCTACTTCATTCCAATGTTATTGGGCGCGTCCAGCGGTTTTTTATTCGGTTGGGCAAAGCCGGTCCCGGTCAATACCAATACTGTCTTGCGTAACGGCGGATACAACGCCGCTATGCAAGTGAGTTTAGCGGGAATTGCTTATAATGTTTTTCTTGCGACACTGACATCGGTTATCCTTGTTTCGCTGGCACAACCGGGAGAATCCGATAGTTTGCTCTATATTTTCGGCTATCTCTTTGTGATGAAACTTCTATTGATCAACGTTGTCCTTGCCGTGTTCAATCTCCTTCCGATACCCGGATTTGACGGAGCTCATTTTCTGACCTATCTTAGTTTGAAACTGAAAATGAATGCTATTGCCGAATTTTTCGTCAAAGCCGAACCTTATGGAATGATTGCTATTATCATCATATTGGTTACACCGCTCAAAATCCCGTTGGTCATTTGGCCGATCAATACGGTATTACATCTATTATTGAACTAAGGAGAGTTATGAAATTTTACGTTGCTACCGACCATGCGGGAATCGATATGAAAGATTTTACCGTCGAGCTCTTGCGTTCAAAAGGTCATGAAGTTATCGACATCGGGCCGTTTACAAAAGATCGCGTCGATTATCCCGACTATGCGATCAAAGTATGTGAAAGCGTCCTCGCCGATCCAACTTCTCAGGGAATTTTAATTTGCGGTTCAGGGATCGGAATGTCCATGGCCGCAAACCGTCATAGCGGTATCCGCGCCGCACTCTGCCATGACGCCTATACCGCAACCGTCGCACGCGGACATAATGATGCCAATGTGTTATGTTTCGGAGAACGCATCGTCGGTCAAGGCGTCGCTGAATCCATTCTCGATGCTTGGATTGCAGGGGTATTTGAAGGCGGACGTCACTGCGGTCGCGTAGAAAAAATTGAGGCCATCAAAGGATAAGCTATGTTTTTAGAGTGGTCATTGCTCACTGTTACTATATTAGTTGCTCTATTCTTTTTAGTCAAAATGTTCTACTTTCGTAGTATCACCGTCAAAGAACAGCGTAGCAGTGAAATGATGAAGCTCACTCTCAAAGAGGCTGAAGTGTTGATCCGAAAATATCAGATTCAGCTCCAGCGTGCGTTAGGAAATGTGGATATTCTCAGTGAAGAGCTGAACAATCTACGCAACGAAGTGAAATCGCTCAAACAACGCAATTCGAAACACCGTTCTGAAACCGATCGCCTTCAGAACAAAATCAAAGAGCTCGAAGGGCGCATTGACGCACTTATTTAAAAGAAGGAAACCTTTATGAATCTCAGCATCCAAGACAGAGCGATTTTGATCAATGCCATTCGCGATATTCCCGATTTTCCTAAACCTGGCATTATCTTTAAAGATATCACTACCCTCCTCTCCGATGGAGAAGCGTTCGGTGTATTAATGCGCCATTTGCATGAGCGTTATGCATCGTATGACCTCACTCATGTTGCGGGTATTGATGCACGAGGGTTTATATTTGGTGCAGCGTTGGCTCAAATGCTCGGAATCGGTTTCGTACCGATCCGCAAAAAAGGGAAACTTCCCTATACAACTGTCTCAGAAAAATACTCGCTGGAATACGGTGTAGATGAAGTGGAAATCCATATCGATGCATTCAGCGGCGTTTCTAAACCGCGTGTCTTGTTAATCGATGATTTGATCGCAACGGGTGGAACTGCGTATGCTGCCGCAAATCTCATCAACAAAGTAGGTGCAGAGTGTGTCGAAGCGTGTTTTGTGATGGGGCTTGATTTCTTGAGCGGTCAAAGCAAACTGCGCGAACTGGTCGAAGTCTATACCGTGATTGGAGTTGATTGATGTATATCCCATCCCCTTCTAAATTTGATCCCATCGAGGGACACTTCGGCATATTCGGAGGACGCTACGTCCCTGAAACACTCATGCCAGCACTATTAGAGCTCGAAGAAGCCTACCAATCTATCCGTTTTGACAAGACCTTTTGGAGTGAAGTTGACGGCTATCTGCGCGATTACGTCGGCCGCCCGAGCCCACTGTACTATGCGGCAAATCTCTCCGAAGAATTGGGTGCAAAAATTTACCTTAAACGTGAAGATTTGAACCATACCGGAGCACACAAAGTCAATAACGTTATTGCACAAGGTCTAATGGCAAAACGTTTGGGCAAGAAAAAAGTGATTGCTGAAACAGGAGCAGGCCAGCATGGTGTTGCCACTGCAACGATTGCCGCATTGCTTGGATTGGAATGTGAAATCTTTATGGGAGCCAAAGACGTTGCTCGTCAAGAGCTCAATGTCTTTCGGATGAAACTCCTCGGTGCAAAAGTTCATGCTGTAGAAAGCGGTAGTAAAACACTCAAAGATGCGATGAACGACGCGATCCGTCACTGGGTCACCCATGCACGCGATACTTTCTATATCATCGGGACCGTTGCGGGACCGCACCCGTATCCAATGATGGTACGTGATTTTCAAGCGATCATCGGCTGTGAAGCGCGTGCGCAAATCCTCGAAAAAGAGGGGCGTCTCCCCGATCACGTCATTGCTTGCATCGGAGGAGGCTCTAACGCTATCGGTGCTTTCCAACATTTCCTCGAGGACAAAGAGGTTCGCTGTATCGGGATCGAAGCCGGAGGACTGGGAATTGATACCGATAAACACGGATGTTCTTTAGAAAAAGGTCGTCCGGGAGTATTACACGGGCAAATGAGCTATCTGCTCCAAGATGATGATGGTCAAATCCTCGAGGCACATTCGATCTCAGCCGGATTGGATTATCCAGGGATAGGACCCGAGCATGCATTTCACAAAGACAACAATTCGGTGAGTTACGATAACGTCACCGATACCGAAGCGCTCGATGCATTTGTATGGCTCAGCCGCGCCGAGGGGATCATTCCGGCATTTGAAAGCGCTCATGCGATTGCCTATTTGAAAAAAATGGCTGATATCAAAGATAAGCTGATCATTGTCAATCTCTCCGGACGGGGTGACAAAGACATGATGCAAGCAAAACAAATTTTAAATTTCGATAATTAAGGCTATCCGTGGAACAACTGCTTATTGGGTGGCTTAAAGAATACGGCTACATCGTCCTCTTCTTTTGGAGTATTTTAGAAGGTGAGATGGGGCTGATTATGGCCGGTATTTTCTCCCATACGGGAGATATGTTTTTGCCATTGGCAATAGCAGTCGGTGGGTTTGGCGGCTTTATAGGTGATCAGATCTACTTTTATATCGGACGTTTCAACAAACGCTACATCCATAAAAAACTCCGTTCCCAACGCCGAAAATTTGCAATTGCCCATCTGATGCTCAAAAAATACGGCTGGCCGATCATTTTTGTCCAACGCTATATGTATGGTATGCGCACCGTTATCCCTATGGCTATTGGGCTCACACAGTATTCAAGCCGCCAATTTGCTATTATCAACTTTATCAGCGCGATTTTTTGGGCAAGTATTACCATTGTTCCTGCCTATTTCTATGGTGAAGAGATTTTAAATATCCTTAAATGGGTTAAGGAACATTGGTTTATCGCTATTCCAATCATTTTAATCGTTGTAAATCTTATTATCATCAACATGAACCGACTGGAAAAAAATCTTTTGGAGAAACGCCGTGAACGTAAAACTGCTTAATCAGCCCCTCAAGCAAATCAGTGCCGAACTGACATTAGAGTTTGTCACCCCTCAAGCACTGGAAGCCCATCCGCATTCTGCCCTTTTGGCTCAAGCGGGATTCAAAGCCGATCAGGAACAGCTTTGCGCATTGCATGAGCATCGTCTTTTGATCTGCGGCATTGATACTGTCCAAAGCGATGAAATGTATCGTTCTGCTATGGCTGCTGCGATCAAAGCAGCTATGAACTACACCTACACTTCACTCAAGTGTGCCCAATACTCTCCCGAACATTTTCGTGCTTTGATTGAAGGGGTCGTTCTAGGAAGCTACAAATTTGAGAACTATAAATCAGAGCCAAAACCTTCCAAACTAATAGAAGTGATTTTCTCTAACGATAACAATGACGGAACTTCCAACACATTTGATACGTTAGAAGCGACATTACACCAAACCCTCATTATCGCAAAAGCGACCAATTTCGTCCGTAATTTGGTCAACCAAACTCCCTATGATATGACCCCTCAAATGATGGCAGTCACAGCTGATCAATTAGCAAGCAGCAACAATCTTGAATGCACGATCCTCGATGTAAACGGTCTTGAAGAGGAGAAAATGAACGCTATGCTGGCGGTGGGCCGTGCTTCACACAATCCGCCGCGTCTGATCCATCTTGCATACAAACCTGCAAACCCGAAAAAGGTGATTACCCTCGTCGGAAAAGGGCTCACGTATGATAGCGGTGGTCTCAGCCTCAAAGCGGCAACCTCCATGGTCACGATGAAAATGGACAAAGCGGGAGCCTGCGCCGTGATGGGGATCATCAAAGCGGTGAGCGAATTGAAACTCGATATCGAGGTTCATGCATTTGTCGGTGCGGTAGAGAATATGATTGGCGGTAATGCCTACAAGCCCGATGATGTACTCGTAGCCAAAAACGGTAAAACGATTGAAGTGCGTAACACCGATGCCGAAGGTCGCCTCGTCCTTGCCGATGTTCTGGGGTATGCACAAGAGAACGTCAAAAGCGATTATATCTTTGATTACGCGACTCTCACGGGTGCGTGCATGGTGGCACTTGGACCATATACGACGGGAGTCATGGGACATAACGAAGCGCTTAAACAAGAGTGGCTCAGTGCGGCGGAAGCGAGCGGTGAATACTGCGGTATCTTGCCGTTCAACCGCCACCTTAAAAAACTGATCAAAAGCGACCTCGCCGATGTCTGCAACGTCTCAAGCAAACCTTACGGCGGAGCGATCACAGCTGCCCTCTTCCTCGATAACTTCATCGATGAAGATATGAAACAGCGCTGGGTGCACTTTGATATCGCAGGTTCAGCCTATACCGAGGGCGCATGGGATGTACATACCTACGGCGGAACGGGCGCAGGCGTGAGAATGAGCATGGAATGGCTACTAAAATTAAATACACAAGGAAATAATTAATGGGATTATCAATCGGACTCGTCGGACTACCAAACGTCGGAAAATCAACCACTTTTAACGCACTCACAAAAGCACAAAACGCCGAAGCGGCAAACTATCCTTTCTGTACGATCGAACCGAACAAAGCGACTGTTCCGGTACCGGATATCCGTTTGAACGAACTGGCAAAAATCGTCAATCCTGAGCGTATCCAACACTCGACGCTTGATTTCGTCGATATTGCAGGACTTGTTAAGGGGGCGAGCAAAGGTGAGGGATTGGGAAACAAGTTCCTCTCTAACATCCGCGAAACGGAAGTCATTCTCCAAATCGTCCGCTGTTTTGATGATGAGAATATCGTCCATACCGAAGGGCGCATTGATCCGATCTCCGATGTCGAGATCATCGAAAACGAACTCATTTTCGCCGATATCGAAGTATTGACCAACCGTATCGAACGCCTCAAAAAACAAGCAAAAAATGAAAAAGATGCTGCCGTTATGGTCGTATTTGCTGAAGAACTGGCTGAATTTTTAGCAGAGGGAAATCTGGCTCGCAATTTCCCAAAATCTGACAATGAAATGTTTGAAAAGCTCAATGCTGAAGTCCGTTTGCTCAGTGCAAAAGAGATCATGTACGGAGCCAACGTTGATGAAGACGGGCTAACCGAAGACAATGACTATGTTGTGCGTCTTCGTGAACACGCTGCAAAACACGGGTGCGAAGTAATCAAACTCTGCGCCAAAATCGAAGAGGAACTCGTCGGGATGGAAGACGACGAACGAGACGAGTTCCTTCGTGATATGGGTGTTGAAGAATCAGGATTGGAGCAAATCATCCGCAAAGGATTCGATAAGCTCGGCCTCATGAGCTATTTTACCGCCGGAGTCAAAGAAGTTCGTGCATGGACGATCCGCAAAAACACCACCGCTCCAAAAGCGGCAGCCGTTATCCACAACGATTTTGAAAAAGGGTTCATTCGTGCCGAAGTGATCGGCTATGAAGATTTCATCACGTGCGGCGGAGAAGCCAAATCAAAAGAAGCAGGGAAAATGCGCTTGGAAGGTAAAGAGTATATCGTTCAAGACGGCGATATCATGCATTTTCGATTCAACGTATAATTTTCTATCTCAATCTCTTCAATGCCGTATCTATGCGGCATTTTTTAAATAATGTACCTCCATCACATTCTCTAATTATCATTTACTTTTAAAAATCTTATTTCCGCAAAACAATGTGATTAAAATTTAATCCATAATATTTCTAATATAAGATATTCACTTCTAAAAAATCTTAAAATGAGTATTTTTTCACCATTGTAATCATATTTTGCAACATAACTTCGTTATACTCTTATGAAACTTTCTATAAAGGCTATTTTAAATGATTCAATCCTTGACCATCAAAGCAAGACTATGGTTGCTTTCCGTTATTTTTGCTTCAGGATTTGCATTATTTGCATTTTTCTCGTACGTTGCGATGAGCACCATTAAAATTAACGGTGAGCTCTATCACGAAATCGTTCAGACCAAAGATCTGATTGCCGATATTCTCCCTCCGCCTGAATATATTATTGAAACACGTTTGGTCAGCTTGGAAATGTTGCAAACGAAGAATACTGAAGAGCTTTCGAGCCTTATCAAAACGATCGATAGACTCAAGGGGGAGTACGAAACCCGCCACAAATTTTGGGAAGAAAATCTCCATCATGAGAAAATCCGTCCATTAATCGTGGAAAAAGCATATGCACCCGGATTAAAATATTATGAAATCCTCGAAAAAAAATATATTCCCGCCGTACAATCAGGTAATCTTGAATATGCATCGACTCTCGCCTCAGGTGAACTCAAAGAAGCTTATTTCGAACACCGAAAAGCGATTGATGAAATTGTTGTTTTATCGAATGAATATGCACTTAATAATGAAAAAAATGCAACAGCGTTATTACAATCCGAAACAGCCAAACTCTTAGTCTTATTCCTTGTCATTTTTATCAGTGTTATCCTTTTAGTATACCGTTCAATTCATATCATTTTGAAAAAAATCAATGCGATGTCCAAACTGGCAACTGAATTGCATAACGGAAATCTAACGCATCGCATCGTTGTTGATGGTAAAGATGAAATTTCACTTGCTGCAATCAATATAAATGAATCTTTAGACAATATGCAGCGGGTTATGCAAGGGATTAAACAAGTATCTCATCAAAACGGCAATACGGCAGCTGAACTTAGTGCCGTCTCTTTGGATATCGGTAAACGTATTGAAAAAAATGCCAATGAAATCGTTGCCAACCAATATGAATTGTCTAATGTAGAAAAAATCATCGAATCAACTACGGAACAATCCATGAACATGGTCAAAGAGATTGAGAACGCCAATATTATGCTGCAAGCGGCAAAAGCCAAAATTGTGAGTATGGACGATGATATTCAACGCAGTTCAGAAGCTGAAAGTGCCCTTGCAGAAGATCTCGAACGCCTCTCTCAAGAGGCAGCGCAAGTCCAATCCATTTTAACGATGATCGGAGATATAGCCGATCAAACGAACCTTTTAGCATTAAATGCTGCCATTGAAGCCGCTCGTGCCGGTGAACACGGACGGGGATTCGCAGTTGTTGCGGACGAAGTTCGAAAATTAGCGGAGCGCACCCAAAAAAGTTTGGTGGAAATCAACTCAACCATTCAAATCATTCTTCAATCGATCAATGATGCGGGTGAAAAAATGGGGATTAACGCAAAATCGATCAAAGCAACATCCGAATCGTCCAAAGCTGTACAAGAAACGATTACCGATACGGTTGATACCATGTCAAAAGCAAAAGAGAAAGTTGAAACAACGGCAAAAGAATCTGAACGAGCCAAAGTTGCAATCAATAACCTCTCAGCATTGTTTCAAGAGATTAATATCTCCTCTTCCTCAAATGCTGTAAGTGTTGAACAAATTGCCGCAACTTCCCACAATCTTGATCAAATGAGTGAAAGCCTCAACGATCAGCTAAAACAATTCCGAACCTAAACCAGTCACACTTTTATCTTCCATCCCTATTTCTGCTCTAATATGCGCAGAAATAGGAAAAAATCATCCCTTTTCTCTAAATTTCATAACAAAAAGATTACATTGTGCTAGACGGTGATATGATGTACACAATATTTTTTATATAATTAGTTTACACAACTTTTCACAGGAGTTTTCATGGCTTTAGTGTATGCCGGTCCAAAACCGCTTATATCTTCGCATGGAGTGACATTCGATCTCAACAAAGAAGATAAATATATTTATTTGAGTATCGTTGCAGAACTCATACAAGCATTAGATCATAAATACGAAGATGGGAAACGTTATACCTATCTGGCATCCAATAAACCGATGGATACCGAGCAGATTCTTGATCTTATCCGTCAGAGAGATCCTCTGCTGGATCAAGAGATTCAAGATAGACAAAAGATAGTGGAACACGAAATTGAAGAAGAGTTGGAGCGAGCCCACTGTAATAAAGTACTCTGCAGCGAAGAGCAAGAAGTACTGATCAAAAATATCGAACTACTCCGAAACTATCGGATTACCCGTTCTATCAATAAAACGGTTTACTACAGCGGTATAACATCACTGGCGCATATTATCCAACGGGGTCATATTGATCGTATCTATGCCCCGATGTTTCCAAAATTTACGCACGTCTTTCACTCGATCCAAGGAGCATTAGTCAAACTTCATCCTCCGGTCGACAGTGCCATCGATATATACGAAGAAGATGGGCATCTTCACATCGCGTTGGATATTATTTTTAAGACTTGATGCGTCCGATCGTTTGAGAAAAGCGGACATTTTGCCCAGTTGATACCTCAAAATCAACCATATCTTTCTCACAAAGCATCACTATCGTTGAACCCATGCGGAAACACCCGAAATCATCCCCTTTTTTCAAAGAAAGAGCATCGTACGTATATACACTCGGCAGTGATATTGAGGAATTGGTTCGAATGCGCGGTTCAAAACTCACTTCCATTTCACCGACATTCAAAGCGCCCACTAAAATGAGGAAAAATCGTCTCCCCTCCCCGCTTAAACACTCTAAAACAACACGCTCGTTTTCAATAAACAAATCGACTTGTTTTTTAAGCGATGGGATATTCACAGGATAGAGTTTACCCGGAATATGTACCGCGCGCAATACTTGCATGTCTAACGGAGCATGATAACGGTGATAATCACGAGGAGAGAGATAAAAATTAACAAACATCCCATCATGAATACTTTGTTTCGAATCGGAAGAGATGTGCTCGCCCAATACCTCATCGACACTATAACGCATCCCTTTGATTTGCAATGCAAGATTAGTCTCAATCACGCCGCACTCCGTGATCAATGAATCACACGGACTGATCATATCCTTCGGATCCGCTGAAAATTGACGCGGCTGGTTCAATTTGCGAGTGAACAATGCATTGAGCGTCGGATAGCTTTCCGGTGATTGGAAATCACTCATATCTAGTCCCATCGCTTTGACATACGTGCGATTGATCATTTTTTGGAAAGCTTTGCTGTGCGCTTTGGACGCAAAGCGGCCAAAACTTTGCGATATGGCAGAGGTAAAGTGTTGTTTCATGGTTACTCCTGGGTTTCATCAGTTTGGATTTCTCTTTTTGCGATCTCTTCGATCAATACAGTGGCATAACACCCTTTTGGAAGAGTAAAATGAAGTTCAAACCACGCATCGTTCTCTTTATACTCCCCTTCTATTGCTTCGGGGAAAATCCATCCATAACGACGTGCCCCATCGATTCCGCTTGAGATCGCATCATACTCTTTTTCGATTGCTTCGGATAATCCAACCGAGCGCGTCGCCCGTTTACCGCTAAGCAGACCCGTAATCGAAATATCCCGTTTTAAAAATCGTTCTACCTCTTCATCGCTCTCATAATGGAAAATTTTTCCGTAGGGATAATGCATCATTACATCCCCATGGATTAATTTGAACGGATGTTTTTGAGCTTTCATCGCGCTGAGTTCCTCCTGGGGAAGATCAATCACGCTCGATAGCTGTTCCGCATCAAAACTCTCCACAAGCTTTGAAATTTGAATTCGTCGGGCAAGCCATCCGTTAAAAAGATAACTTTGATACGAATTGACGTAAAACTGGGCCAATTTTTTATTTCGCTCTTTGAGGCTCCCTGAGAGAATCGCTTCTCCCTTTTTATAGTTTTCCCCATCGATTCCAAAACGCTGAAAACCAAAATAATTCGGCATTCCGTATTGTTTGATCATTTTTAGTGCTTCATGAATTTTCATCGCAGAAGTAGGATTCACTTTCTTCAAACGGATAAAGAAACGGTTTCCTTTCAAATGCCCGACACGAATTTTATTGTTATGGTACGTTTTCTCAAGGATTTTAATCCCTTCGTGTTCAAAATTTTCCAATACTGATTCAAATTTACGCGGCAATGAAATATACTGCTTGGTTTGTGCATTTTTGTCTTTGAGGCCGGCATATCCAATATCACGCCCTTTTATCCCCAAATGGTTACTGAAAATATCGATCATCTGCCATGTGGAGAGGTTCTTTTTTCGGACATGAAGAACCAGATGTTCTCCTTCACCGCTAAATGGGTACAATGGGATCTCATCGACGACAAAATCGCGTGCCGATTGCCGAAAATAAAACTCGATCGGGCTGTGAGGCAAATAGTATTGACGTTCCATAAAACTCCTAAAAATGATGACGTTTACAACGGTTGGTGTATTGTCCCCGTACAACATGTGCGACAGGGGTTATTGCCGTACGTGTCCGCGCAGCAATACGGCGGATAGCAAGGGCATGTTTCGGAGAGTATGCAACGAGCATCTCGTACTCTTCTCCGCTGCAGCGAATTCGCTTGGGAATACGCTTATCCCACCGTATTCCCAAACGGTTCAGACGGGTCAATTTTTCGATATCACTGCACAAGCCATCGGAAATATCCATACCGCACCGCAGGTATCGACGGCTTTGGGTGACAAAATCTTTTCTCAGAACGGGTGCAGCAAAACGGCTTTTCGTATGTACTTTTCCCCCGGCCATAAGATACCGAAGCTGTTTGGCCGAGTTGCCGATAGATCCCGTATAGGCGATAATATCCCCTTCTTTTAATCCGCTGCGGGTCAACGGATCGTTTGAATAAGAAACTATCGTCACCGAAATATCAATTTTACTATTGCCGATTGTATCTCCGCCGATAACCTCAATATTGTATTCGGCCGCTGCGGCTTGGATTCCTCTGGAGAGTTCATTCATCTCATGCAGTGAAATCGACTTTGGCATCGCAACCCCCAAAAGGGCATAGCGGGGAACCGCATTCATCGCAACCGCATCGGAAATATTGATTATCATCGATTTATAGCCGATTTGATAAGGACTCAACCATTTTCTCTTAAAATGGATATTTTCAAAAAAAAGATCTTTGCTGTATATCCACTTGCCGATCAATGCGCCATCATCACCAATTACGCTTTTTGAAGAGCAAAAAGTGGAAATAAAGTAATTTTCTACATTCAAATTCTTTATCCATCTAAATAGTTCTCCTATTATAGACGATATGAGATTACAGAAGCGTTAAACTTCATACATTTAATGACAAGGTCTGTATACTTACAAGTTTTAAATCTATCCATAGGAATAATAATGCTCTTATCCATCAAAAAGATTTTTTCCAATATCAAGACCGCATTATTTTTCCTTTTTTCGGGAATCGCGCTCTTAGCACTTCAACTCTTTCTCATTTCAGAATATACCTTTCGCTTAAACCAATTACAAAACCAACACCTGCTCATTGACAAAATTATGAATATGAAGATGAGTGATCCTCAAATGGTATCAATAGCCATCAACGGAACCATTTCTGAGATCAATCTCGCCGTAAAACTATCATCAAAAAAAACTTTTTTAGAGACATTCAACTCTAATTCTAAAGATTTGTCCAATTTGACACGTTCGCTCGAAACCTCTTCAGAGACATTTCAAAACAGCGCACTCGCTTGGTCCGCATCCCTCAAAATACCTCACAATGAAACCGAACAAACACAGCTGCTTAACGCAAAAAATACTTTTGTCATAAGTATCAGCGATTTAACCGCCTATACCGTGCAACGTCTCGATGAATCGATAGCAACCGCAAAATGGAGCAGTATAGTTCTTCTGATCATCACGCTTTTTATATTTTTTAGATACCGCTACCGATTAAAACAAATCTATAGCGATATTGACAAAGCATGCGCCCTCGACACCAATGGAGAGCAAAAAATTGCCCAAACACAAGAGATCGACTTTGTCTTAAAACGTCTCTTGCGCAGAACACTCCAAACCCCATCAGCATGTTCAGGATTAATCAATCCATCGAGCGGACTGAACAATCTAAAAGGTCTTCTCACACTCTGCAATACAAAAAAAGCGAGCAGAACAAGCAATACCATTTTTATCGCCGTATTTGAAATCGATCAGTACGATACTATGGTAAAACCTTTACCAAAAGAAGAGAGTGGAAGCCTTTTTAAAAAAATCGGAGAAATCATCGCCTTACGTGAACAGTCTCTTGACATTACAGCCCATTTGGATGATGATCATATCGTTTGTGTACTGTCTCGAAACAGTAAACATATCGCATTGGAAGATTGCGAAAAAATCCTGCATGCAGTCGAAGCGTCCGCATTTACTACGGCAAAAGGGGTAATCAAACTGACCCTCAGCGGAGGTTTTCTCCTTAAAACTCCGGTTAAATCCATTGAAGAAGGTATTGATGATGCTCTTCAACTGGTTAAAAAAGCCAAAGAAAGCGGTGGAAATCGTATCGCCCAATTAAGAGATCGTGCCGATTCCTACCGCTGATGCCCTTCAAATATGTAACTTTTTAACTCATTATGGTATTAAAAAGATATAAAAATGTTACCATATTGGACATACTGCTTTAGTTTTAGTTCTCATCACCTTCTATAACCCTTTTTAATCTTGCCCAAGGAGTGGCGCGATATAATCATCCACAGATTTTATCAACAAGGAAGGCGTATGAGTATTCCCATTTATACTTATGATGCGGTTATTGTCGGAGCTGGATTAGCTGGATGTGCTGCCGCTCGTGAACTGCAAAAAGCCGGCAAAAAGGTTGCCGTTATCACAAAACTTCACCCATTGCGCAGTCACTCCGGTGCTGCCCAAGGTGGAATCAATGCGGCATTCAGTGATGCTGATAGCGTCGAACTTCATGAATTCGATACGGTTAAAGGTTCGGATTATCTTGCAGACCAAGATGTTGTACAGTTTATGTGTGAAAAAGCACCGGAAACCATTCGTTGGGCAGAACGCATGGGTGCAGCATTTAGCCGCAATGAAGACGGTACAATCGCTCAACGCCCTTTTGGGGGACAATCATCTCCGCGCGCGTGTTTTGCAAAAGACCGTACGGGACTAACCCTTCTTCAAACCATTTACGAACAAGCATTCCGTGAAGGTGTCGAATTCTGGGACGAATGGTATGTTGCCGATTTGTTGTATAAAGATGGAAAAGTGTATGGTGTTGCAGCCTACAATATCCGCAACTCAGAAAAAGCTATTTTCAATGCAAAAGCAGTAATGTTCGCAACAGGTGGATACGCTCGTGCGTTTAAAATCAATTCAAATGCTCACGCCAATACGGGGGATGGTCTTTCACTCGTAGCGCGTCACGGTCTTCCACTCGAAGATATGGAATTTGTACAATTCCATCCATCAGGACTTTCCGGAAACGGTGTTTTGATCTCCGAAGCAGCTCGCGGTGAGGGGGGAAAACTCCTCAATTCATTGGGTGAGCGCTTTATGGAAAAATACGCACCGAACGCAATGGAACTTGCATCACGTGACGTTGTTGCCCGCGCGATCATCCAAGAAATCCGTGAAGGTCGCGGTGTAGGCCCACGTAAAGATGCCGTCTATATTGATTTGGTCCACTTGGGTAAAGAAAAAATCATGGAACGCCTTCCGGAACTTCGTGATCTTGCAATCACCTTCCTAGGGCTTGATATGATTAAAGAACCTATTTTGATCTCGGCAACCGCTCACTACTCTATGGGTGGTATCCCGATGGACAAACACGGACATGTCCGTAAAAACAATACCGAGTTTGTCGAAGGGTTCTACGCTGCAGGCGAATGTTCATGTTCAAGCGTTCACGGGGCTAACCGTTTAGGAGCGAATTCCGTTCTTGAAGCGTTATTGTTCGGACGTTTTGTCGGAAAAACGATGGTAGAAGAAGTTGATTCGATTGAATTGCACGAAGCGAGCGAAACAGATGCACAACGCATGATTGATGAAATCAACTGGGTTATGAGCAACAACGGACAAGAATCGGTTTCACAACTTCGTGAAGAACTTCAACAATCGATGACCGATAACGCGGGTGTTTTCCGTACAGCAGAAACCTTGCAAACTCAAATGGGAATTTTGAGCGATTTACGCAACCGTTACAAAAATATCCGTATCTCCGATAATTCGAAAATTTTCAATACTGAGCTTCAAGAAGCGATTGAATTCGGGCATATGCTTGATTACTCACTCTTCATTGTGGCAAGTGCATTGGATCGTAAAGAGAGCCGTGGTGCCCACTTCCGTGAAGATTTCCCGACACGTGATGATGAACAGTTCTTGAAACACACCATGGCCTATATGGATGCCGAAGGTAATATTACACTTGATTACATGGACGTCACCCTCGGGCGCCATGAAGTTAAAGCACGATCATATTAAGGAGAACGCCATGGATACAATTAAAACTCAACAGGTGACGTTCAAGGTTTTCCGTTTCAACGAAGAGACTGATTACCTCCCTTACTACAACACGTATGTTTTAGACGTTACACACGAAGAGGTTGTCCTCGACATCCTGAACCGTATTAAATGGGATCATGACGGAAGCCTTTCCTATCGCCGAAGCTGCCGTCACGGTATTTGCGGTGTTTGTGCGATCAAAGCGAACGGAAAAGGTATTTTGGCCTGTAAAACACGTCTATTTGACCTTGTTGAAACATTTGGAAATGAAATTACGATTGAGCCTCTCAGTACAAAACGTGCGATCAAAGACTTGATTATCGACAAAAAAGATTTCTGGGACAAACACGCTCAAGTCAAACCGTATCTTGTCAGTGACATCGAAGAACATCCTGAACAAGAACATCTTGTCAGTCCGCACGATGCGGAAAAATTGCTCGAAGCCGATTATTGTATCCAATGTGGTGCATGTCACTACTCATGTCCGGCATTGGCAGTGAATGAAGAATATATCGGCCCTGCGGCATTTGCTGCAGCTTATCGCTTTAGTGCCGATGTACGTGATGATGCATCCATTGAGCGACTACATATCGTCAATGAAGAGGCTCAAGGAGTCTGGGATTGTGTGAAATGTATGGAATGTGCGCAAGTATGTCCAAAAGAAGTTAATCCAATCGAAAAAATTACCAAACTTCATAACATGGTATTTGAAGCGGGAATCGCAAAAGACAACGTTGCAACACGTCATGCTGTCGGTTTTGCTCACTCTATCGCAAAACATGGTCTACTCGATGAAGGTGAACTTGTACGTTATTCTGAAGGGAATATCGGTGTACTCAAACACGTTCCGGTTGCAATGAAAATGTTTGCTAAAGGTAAAATCGTATTGCCATGGAATATGCCGAAAGCCGACAAATTAGATGAGATCAAAAAATTAATCAAATCTTCATCAACAGTAAAGTTCTAGGGAGTACTCAATGGAAAAATTAAAATACGCACTTTTTACCGGTTGTACCGCAAAAGAGAGTACACCTGAACAAATGATGTCAACGTTGGCAGTGGCCAATAAGCTTGGCATCGAACTCGTAGAGCTTACAGAAGCATCATGTTGCGGTGCTTCGCATTTGCAAGATTATGATGATTTTTTGTCTTTGGTTTTGAACGCACGTAATATTGCGTATGCGGAAAAACATGGTCTTACAATGGTCACTATCTGTAATACGTGTCAACTCAACACGGCAATGACCAAACATCGTCTTGATCACAATGCGGAACTCAAAACCAAAGTAAATGAAAAACTTGCGGAAGTAGGATTAGAGTATAAAGGGACATCCCAAATCACCCATTTCTTATACGCGATCATCGATGATTTCGGTCTTGATAAAATTAAAGAGATGGTTGTAAAACCTTTGAGCCAATTCAATATTGCTCCGTTTTACGGATGTCATAATATCCGTCCTTCTGAGCTTCAAAATGAAACGCACAAAAATCCTGAAAACCCTTATATGCCAACCTCTTTGGATGATTTGATCATTGCGTGTGGCGGTGTTAACGTCAATTACGAAGAAAAAAACAAATGCTGCGGTTTTCATGCTGAACTTCAAGCACCTCGTACAGCAGCCGTTTTAACCGGTAATGCCGTTGCCGGAGCGATGGATGCCAATGCGGACTGGATGGTCACTCCGTGTCCTCTATGTCATCTTAAACTCGATACCCAAACGCATCACGCCTCTGTTGCTATCGGTCGCGAAGTTTCCCTTCCGGTACTTCACATGCAACAAATGGTCGGTCTTGCTCTTGGATGTACGCCGGATGAACTTGGACTCAAACATCACGTTACAAAAGTCAATTTCATCTAAATCTTCTCTTTTGGAGGTCTTCCTCCAAAAATCCCTTCATTCCTATCCTTTCAATTAACATCTATTTAATATATATTAATTTATAGTATTAATTACACCATTCAAGGAGTTTTCATGGAGAAAAGATTTTTAATCGGTGCCCTTGCGGCTTTAACAATCAGCTCGACACTTTCAGCAGCTGAGTTTAATCTCAAAGAAAATATGTATAAATTGAATAACTACATGATGCTCATGCAAGCAGGCTTTATTGAAGGGAATAAAGAAAAATCTCTCAAAGCGGCCGAAGCACTTGGTGAAGAGAGTGCAAAACTTTTAGGAAATGAAGAAGTCATGCGTAAAATGCTTCCGTCTGATAAAGCACACAAAGCACACAAAGCTCACATAGCTACAACCTCAGCTCATCTGATTTCAGACAATGTTGAAATCATCAAAGCAAGTAAAGACAATTTCCGCCGAGAAACAGCACAAAATGCTTATCTTGACATTCAACGCGCGTGTATGCGTTGCCATAATCTCGTTCGCGACTGGTAAAAATCCTGCGACATTCGTGTCGCAAGATTTACTCTTTCAACAACTCAGTTTTATATCCTCGTATTCGAAATTGTTCCAGTAAACCATCACTTCCCAACAAATGCATCGCACCCACCAGAACAAACCCTCTCTTCTCTTCATGAAGCATTAGAATAAGTTTCGGTATCCACGCATCATTGCGTTGTTTCAGGAGCGTTCGGTACATTTTCGGCGATTCTCGTCGCATCTCATCCACCAATTCATGCTCCAACCGCCCGGTTTTTCCCTCTCGCCACTCCTGCACCATCCAACTAATCATCAAGGGAAACTCTCTCATCTCTTTGAGGGTTTGAAGAATCACCGCATCCTCTTCTTCCTCACCAATTGAACTCAGAATATTTAGTTGTTCTTCTATGCTCTCAAGAAAACGCTGAGGACGTTTATCACGAATTGAGCATTGATGATAATAACCGTCTACCCCCTCTTGATTGACGCCAATGGAAGAGAGTTTCAATTGCGAGAGTGTCAGACTGACCGCCCACGGCTGCATCTGTTCAAACACTCCCATAGGATACCCTTGTGATTCAACGTAATTTTTTAATGTTTGATAGGTCTTTGGTAAGAGTCTGTTTGCAAGAGTTTGAGGAGGAGAAAGCATCATTTTTTGTGCCATCATGTGCTGAAATGCAGCACTATGCGTCAAGGAGATATCGGTCTCAAAAACGACATAATCGGCATGTCGGTAGGCATCCTCAAATTCATGCGGGAGGGGAAAATCCGTTGATCGGAGGAGATGAAACGTCCCTCCGACATAAATCGTATGATTTTGATCGTCACTGATTTTCCAAACGCTCGACTCGGCAAAAAGATTTAGAAGTATGAGCGATGAAAAAAATACAATGCGAAAAAAACTCATCGCTTATTGCTTCGGTCGAAATGCCTTGATAACTTCTTCGTTGCACTCCAAATACGGTCCTTCGATCAAATCAATACAGTACGGCACAGCCGGAAATACGGCACCCAAACACTCACGGATCGATTTGGGTTTCCCCGGAAGATTAATGATGAGACTTTTACCGCGGATTCCCGCCGTCTGACGAGAAAGGATCGCCGTAGGGACGTATTTAAGACTCACTTGACGCATCAATTCACCAAATCCCGGCATCATCTTCTCGCAGACGTTCTCCGTTGCTTCAGGGGTGACGTCACGTTTTGCAGGGCCTGTTCCCCCTGTTGTAACTACCAAACAGCACCCTTCACGATCACACAACTCCATCATTGTCTCTTCAATCGTATCTTGATTGTCGGGGATACAGCGATAGACAATCTCATGCGGTGATTTGAGATACTCTTTCATCGTATCTTGGATCGCTACCCCTGAAATATCCTCATAAATCCCTGCACTTGCACGGTCTGATGCGGTAATAACACCGATTTTAATGGTACTCATAATGACTCCTGTAAAAAATGATTTCCTTTTCGGATCGTCGTAACACTCGCATAAGGGAGAAAAAATTCTCTCGCCCCCTCAACATCGATTACATGATCTTCCATCCCTAAATAGACCTCGATACGCGTCCCTTTTGAGCATATAGATTCCATTAGATCACTCGTCCACTCGAAATAGAGGAGTTCTTGAAGCGATTCGGCATCGTTATTTCCTATCGATACAGGTGCTACCGGAGATGGGGCAAAACAGCTTGTCAAAAAATTGTCCAAATAGCGTTCGGTATCTTTGATATATCCCCCCATCTGAAGACGTCGAAAAGACTCTTTTTTGGTCTGAAAAAAGGCGGGAGAAAAAAGCTGCAACGTATCGATCCTCTCATTCGCATTTGCAACGTATTGCGCTGCTTTGATCGCACCGTAGCTAAATCCCGCTACTGTGTAATCGCTGTGTTTGAGGTAGGGATCAAAAAAATGCTGATCGCCACTCAGTGCAAATCCGCTATAAAATCTCATTCATCGTCGCTTTGGCGAGAGCTTTAGAAATATGTTCATACTCATTTAATATCGCCTCAAATTTACCGAGAATTTTCTCATTTCTCTCTAAGAGCATACTCATCTCATTATAAAGGCGATCGATAATTTTTGCCTCATCTTCGGCTGAAGGGAGAACGCTGCTGCCCATGCCGTATTCATAGACCATCGAATGAACCAGCTCTTTAGCTACCCCTAAATCATGGGATGCATTGCTGGCATGTTCACCGAAACGAAGATGTGAGGATGCAATCCCCGCCAAATGAACGCGGATATGGGCTTCGATCTCATGGCGCAATTGCGGCTCAGCCGTCGGCGGAGTGATCGCATCGTTTGTAAGAGTAATTTTCTCGTACGGAAGATCGAACCATGTAGCGGCAAAAACTTTACCTGCCTGATAGCGTACTTGATAACGCCGCTGTTCGTCACTGAGCATCGCAATCTTCTTTTTCCCAAACATCACTTTGTCTTTGACCGCCAAGAAATGTTCTTGTTTCACCTGAATCTCATTTTGACGCATACACAACAATGCGGCTTCATTCACCAATGCGGCCAAGGATGCACCGTTGAACCCAACCGTCATTTTCGCGATTTCGGCTATGGAGAGGTCATGTGGAATCTGACGAAGGTATTTTTGCAAAATAGCTTCACGCTCACCGGCAGTTGGAAGCTCGACAAAGATACGACGGTCAAATCGCCCTGCACGCAACAAGGCAGAATCCATAACATCGATATTGTTTGTTGCCGCAATCACAACGATCCCGCTGGTCTCTTCAAAACCGTCCATCTCGGTCAAAAGCTGATTAAGCGTCCCCTCACGTTCGTCATTGCGTTCTCCGCCGCGCTTTTTGCCCACGGCATCGATCTCATCGATAAAAATAATCGCAGGGGCGTTTTTCTTGGCGGCGGAGAAGAGTTCACTCACTCGCTTCGCCCCCATTCCGACATAGATCTGAACAAACGACGCACCGCTTTGATAAAAAAACGGAACATCGGCTTCAGCAGCTACCGCTTTGGCAATCATTGTTTTTCCCACACCCGGAGGACCTACAAGCAACACACCGCGCGGCATACGGGCACCAAAACTGTAATAACGTTTTGGATTACGCAAAAAGTCTATAATCTCTTCAAGTTCCTCTTTGACATCACCGATACCGCCGATATCACTGAAACGGACGTTTGACTTGACAGCTGCAACATTGGACGATGGAGCTTCTGGTTCTGAAACTGCTTTGCTTACGGTAACCGGAGTTTCGACCGGTATCTCATCATCAAAACCAAACCGGCTCTTCCAAGCCCAGAATCCGGCACCGCCAATCAAAGCAAAAAAGAAGAAAAACCATATCCATCCATAACTGCTTTTTGGCTCGATCAAAAGATGTGCCGTAAGTTCAGGCGGTAGTTGCGAAGAAGCAATCTTCACTACCCCCTTGTCTTTCGTAGCAAAATAGGTATATCCCCCATCGAGAAACGTTTTTTCGATCTGATTGGCTTCTATGAGTTTTGTCGCTTCTTCCAGCGTTACGGTATTGCCGCTATCGCGCAACAGTGCAAATAGCAACAAGAGAAGAATTATCCCCCCAGAAAGGGTCAAAATGAGCTGATTACGGTTAAAATTTGGCCAGGTTATATTCATCGTATACCTCATAATTTTCCAACGTGATCCAATCACCGGTAATGTCTTCATTGGATTGGATGAGTATTTTATTAAAAAACTGATCGTATCCGGTATACTGATCGCCATCTACCGATTCTACCAAGATTTCCAAAGCAACATTTTTCATTTTCTCTCTAAAATGATGGTTATTCGACGAAATGATGCTGTTTAGCTCACTCATCCGCTGTGCCGATAGCGCTCCGTTCACCTCGGGTTTCATCGTTGCACTTGGAGTTCCGTCGCGTTTAGAATAGGTAAAAGGGTGGATATGGGTCAAATGAAGATGGCGAAGGTTTTCCATAGCTTCACGCCAAATTGCATCGCTCTCACCCGGATGACCGACAATAAAATCGGTCCCCAGCGCAAACCCTTTCTCACTCAGCAGACTAAAGAGCTCTACATCATTTTTATAGCGATTTCTACGATTCATGAGTCTAAGCATCTCGTCGCTGCTGTGCTGAATTGCAATGTGCAGATGTCGCTCGAGCCACGGTTCATCCAAAATCTCACGAAATGAGTCGTTGATTTGAATCGGTTCGAGTGATCCGACACGGATTCGGCGAACCCCTCGAATCAGCGACATTTTCTTCATCAATTCGGCAATATTACGCCCTTCACCTTGTCCATAACTCCCAACATTCGTCCCGGTAAGTACAAATTCGCCGAATCCGTTCGCTGCCAAACGGTGAACCTGTTCTAAAATTTTTGATTCGTCCATGCTTCGCGCATCACCCCGCACAAATGGGATAATGCAGTAACTGCATCGAAAATTACACCCCTCTTGGATCTTGATAAACGCACGTGATTTTCCGACGAATTCATCGACAATCGCATCGTCAATGTAGTTGAGATCTCCGATTTCATAAAAACGGCTCTCACGGGAGAGGAGTGTATTGATTTTCATCTTCTCTGATGGACCGAAAACACCCTGTATTTTTCCTGCACCAAAGAGAGATTCCCCTTTGGTATGGGCACCGCACCCTGTTAAAAAAAGCTTTTTGCCCTGTTTGTCCATTTGATTGATGTAGCCCCGGACACTCACATCCGCACCGTTGGTGACCGTACAGGAGTTCACAATCACGATATCCGCTTGACTTTCGTCTTCCGTTACCTCATAATCAGCCAAAGCACCCATCATCACTTGAGAATCAAAAAGATTGGTACGACATCCAAAGGTCTTAAAATAGACTTTTGGTTTCATCATGCTTCCATCAACGGAGGAGATTTTGGTGGAATCGGCCCGGTATAAAACGTTTGTGTCGGATAAGCAATCGTAATGTCATGTTCGGCATTGAATGCATCCACAATATCACCCGAGATAGTACTGCGCAGAGTCAATGTCGCATACGCATTGGTCAAATACCACGCACTTATTTTCATTCCGTTTGGTTCAATAAACGTAAAAACTCTCGGTTCTACATTGCTATTTTTTAGACTGTAGCGATCACGAAGTTTATTGATCTGTTTTCGTGTGATATCGGTGTATCCTTTTGAATATTTTCGGCAAATTTCTTTGACGATGTGAGCCGCCTTTTTATGATCCGAATCAAAAGTAATTGTAATATCGATCCCGTCCCATACCGTTTTCAATGATCCGTGTGTATAGTTGGCGATCATAGAGGTAAAAATATAGTTGTTCGGAACAAAAATAATACGACCTGCACGACGGTTAGTTTCAAGCGTGGTATAGGTGACATCTTCCATCAGCGTTATACGCTGCATCGAGACATCCAAAACATCTCCCAAATAGATCATACCGTCTTTTTCAAAACGGACACGATCACCGACATGGATCGATCCGCCGACAAGAATAACCAGCCATCCCAAAAGAGACATAAACCAGTCGCGCATCGCAATAGCCAAACCGGCAGATGCAAATCCTAACACGGTTGCCAAATACCCTACATTTTCAATGTAACTGAACATCAAAATCAAAACAATGAGAGTCACATTTCCAAACGTTACAATTTTATTCGCGGTATAAAAACGTTCATTATCCGTAATGTAGCGTTTGATCACCCGTTTAAATAGGAATGAAACGAGAAACAAAACCGCAACCATCATCGTGATATTTAAAAACTTGTAAATTTGATCTTTGATCTCTTTGTTAATTTTTGCTTCGGTCGACTCAATTCGCTTTTCATATACTTCAGCGGTTGACACGAGCGTTTCAAGCGCCAACTTGAATTTTTCAACCTGCAGAAGAGTTGCCTCAAGCTCAACTTCATAATCGGCTTTTGAATCCAAACGGGTAATCTCTTTGTAAAGAACCACTTGCCGTTCCAAGAGCTTGATCAACTCTTGAAGTTCCTCTTCACGCAAAATATAATCACGATATTGGCTATTGATCCGTTTGACGTAGGAAAGACCCGTAACAATCTGAAAAGGGTTGGTGATCGTAGGAAGCGCCCCCGCTTCATCCGGTTTTAGCAAAGAGACAAACGGAGATGCTCCTTGCGCTTTTAAGAGCTCGATTTGCTCGGTCAATACTTTTTGTTTTGCTTGAAGCGCTTCTAACTCGAGCTTGCGTTCTACGTTTTGGGAGCGATTTTCGAGATCTTCTATCCGAAATTTGACATCCCGTAAACTTTTTCGCGCCTCTTGGTACGCCATGTAGGAGTTATAGCTTTTTAGCCATATACTGTTCCCTTTCGAGAGCTCTTTTTGGATTTTTACTAACTCATTTTTAGCGTTTTGAATCTCTACTTCTGTAGAGAGTTGAGGAGCTTCTTCTTGTGGTTGAACCGGTTTTTCTTCATTTTTGGCGGCATGAAGCACCAATGCCGTACAAAAGAAAAGGGCTATAAGGAGACGATAAACTCTCACGCGCCGGTTCCTTGAAATGTCGTTAAGATTTTTTTCACCGTTGCAGCATCGATAGTATCGGTAATCTCAACTCCTCCGATCCCACGCGGAAGAATGAAGGTGATCGCACTGTCAGCACTTTTTTTATCCAAGAAAAACGTTTGATAAAACTTCTCGACATCGGCTATCGGGTATGTAAGCGGCAAGTCGTAACGTGCCAAAATATTTTTTACCCTTTCGGCATCTTCTGCACTCATGTACCCTAACTCACACGCCAATGCATTTGCCATCACCATACCGATAGCAACACTCTCACCGTGCAAATAGCTCTCATACTTTGTTTCATTCTCGATCACGTGACCGAACGTGTGTCCGTAATTCAGCGCGGCACGAAGCCCCTGCTCCTTTTCATCCTCTTCAACCACACGGGCTTTTGTCTCTACGGCCATTTGAATTGCGTATTGGAGATTAGCTTCTTCTCGCAAATCGTTTTCTTCTAACCACTCAAAAAACGATGCATTAAAGGTCACTGCCATTTTAACGATTTCAGCAACACCTGCACCAAACTCACGCGAAGGGAGCGTTTTGAGAAAACTCGGATCGATATAGACTGCACGCGGTTGATGAAATGCACCGATCAGATTTTTACCGAATCGGTTATTCACTCCCGTTTTTCCGCCGACACTGGCATCCACTTGCGAAAGAAGCGTTGTCGGGATTTGGATGAAATCGATTCCTCGGTTATAAAGGCTCGCGGCAAATCCCCCCATATCACCGATCACCCCGCCGCCGAATGCGACCAAAAGAGATTTTCGATTGAGGCGATGATCGAACATACGATCTAAAATAAATTCGATTGTTTCAAGAGTTTTATAGTGTTCACCGTCCGGGATGGTCACAATATAAACCTCTTTCGCACTCAATTTAGAAAGAACACTATTCAAGTGCAATCCGGCTACGTTAGGATTGGTTAAAATCACTGCCTTTCCACCGAATGTGATCTCAGGTAACGGACCGATGTGGATAGGATAAGAATCGTCAATAATGCGTTTAAGATTGATAGAAATTGTCATAGAAAAACCTGATAAATGAAGTTATTACAGTATTGGGAATTATAGTACTAAAAGATGACTTAAAACCCTCTTGACAGGGGGTTAAATTTGCGTTGGAATAAAAAGTTGGTGATAGTGCCCGAGACTGCGATAGAGCACTTCAGGATCGGTTGAAAAATACGCACTAACGGGATTGACAAACATTTTAGAAGTGAAAGGCAATACGTGAAGAAAATTCTCTCTATCACACAGTTCGCGAATCGGATTTGTCTCTTGCGTAATGACACGGATTGATTTCGAAAAAATGGCAGAAAGATTATTAAAGTGTGCAATCACTTCTTGTTTGTGCGTCCCCTCTTCACTGGTGTAGTCAATCAATTCGAGATTAAACCCAAATTGTGAGGAGACGTCAAAAATCGTAGTTGATATATTTTCGATATGCCCTTCTTCGCTTAAAATGACAACACTTTCACGAATTGATGAGAAAGACCTATCAGCCAGTTTTAGTACAGGCACATTTCCGGCATACATTTTTTTGCGTAAAGATTTGATTGAAAAAGCTTTGTGCGAAACCAAAAAAAGACCGATATGATAGTGTTTGATATCATTCAATATGACCGAATCATCCGGATGGGGAGAATAATCAATATCTATCGTTACATTGGGTCCTGCCGAGGCTTTAATCATCCGTAGCGCATCGATATCTCCGGGATTAATTACTTTGATAATCAATGGCTGTCGAAGTTTCTTTTGTATAAAGACACTGCGTCTTACCAAAGCCATAATCGCAGAAGCTTTTTCTATATGCATATCGATAAAAAGATAGATTTTTGATCCAAACGGAGCAGGAAACTGTCCGAGCTCTCGTTTGATGGCACGATAGATAGAACGTAACACTGCCGGATCACCCACCAAGACGAGAGTATCGTTGGGCTGAATCATTTTATTGTCACTCGGGATAATAAGCGACCTGTTACGGTAAATAGCTGCTATTTTCCAGTTTTTTTGTTCAATTGAGCCGATATGGCGATAAACGAAAGAACTTCCGAACGGAACGAGCACTTCCATAATCTCGCCCGACCCCAAACCTATATTTTTAGCCAGAACAGGGATATTTGGGAGATAATCGATCATATTCGCCGCAACCAGCTCTTGGATATTGACCCATTCGATATCATCAGAAGGGCTAAGAGTATTCCACAAATCCAGTGCGATTATCCGCAACGAAGGCTTGTATGTACGGATGTTTTTGATCGTATGGTCCAAATCATTTTGATTTTCCATCACCAAAACGACTTGCCAGAAATCCATTTTCAGCAAATTAGAAATTTTATAAAAACTGGTAGGATCGAATTGAAAAAATTTATATCGTGCCGGGTTGTATCCTTCAAATTTTTTATCGCCGGTTTGAACAACATAATAGAGGTTCTCTGTCGTATACGTCCCGATCACACGTTCTATAAAATGTTGACCGATTGCTCCGTCACTGACGATTAAAATTTTTTTCATTACAACCCGAAACTTCTTAATTATTCTAAATTTGTAAGTGTGATTGTACCACAACTTCGATGTTAACCTAAAAGCTTCTACTGCCCTATACGATACAGGGGAGATGATCCCTATTTTACGGCATTGGAATTGAATTTTTACATAAAGGTGTACTTTCGGGTGTACTTTTTTTCTATATTTGCTATATAAATATAAATCTGATTTTTCCTATCTCGTCCCCTTTTTTAGGACCCAGATTTACGATGACGATATCACCTCTATTTAATTCCATCATCCACTCCAATCTCCGCGAATTCTAAATCTTGATGATTTTTCAGCATATGAAGTTTCGCTAGTTTCTCTTCCCTATCAATTTTTTCTATCACAGGCAAGATAAGTTTTTCATATTTGGAAGAGATAAAATATCCCACTGTCATATGTGCTCTTCGATCGATGATTTCTGCAACGTCCATCTTTTTCATCAAAGAAGGTTTGTTTTGAATATCGCTTAATCCATAAGTTAACATCACATAACCTTTTTCTAATCTATATGTATTGTCTCTTATATTTTAATAACAACTACTAAAGTACACGATTTACTTCACTAAAAATCTTAAAACTCATAAAAAACATAGTATATTTGGAATTAAATTCATGAATAGTTTTTGAAAAATAATGAGTAATTTTTGTGCCTTAACAGAGCCTTTAGGCTCTGTATGGCGAATAAAGAACAAGCGGTCTAAAATCTCATCATCCCTTGAATAAGGAATTTGTTTTTGGAGGTTGAGAAATCAGCTTCAGAGGTAGGAGTTCTTTCACTTCCGAAACCGTGAGCGAGAGTTGCTTTGAGATCGAAGTTTTGGTAGCTGAGTGTATACCCTACTCCCAGTGCAT
>NZ_NSIU01000045.1 GCF_002633015.1 Sulfuricurvum sp. PD_MW2
TTTTTAGGGATTTTCGCTCTTTTTGAATCACTCTCTTTTTATACTATTCCTCACAGTATGTCTGAATCTTCAAAGGTATTTGATTGGAATGATCATTATTTTCAAGATGAATCTGACATTGATATTATAGTTAATGGCATGGTATCTGTTGTAATTGATCGGGATAAAATTGTGGCAGGTAATCTTGAGAATAGTATTGTAAAAGATTTTACCATGATTGATGAAATATCAACAGTCGAATTGGAAAGTGAAGCTGGACAACGATGGGTATAAAGGTCTCCTGACATTCCTGAAAAATCTTATATGGAAAGCCTCTATTTGTTACCTCTCCCTAATACTCTCAAAATCTTCACGGACTTTTTCAAGTCCTTGATCTATAAAATAATCAATCGTTGACGTAAGTGTTTTCTTGCCAAGAAATTTTTGCATACGTGCCAACTCTTCATAACGTTTTTCTGTCATGGAAAAAATGATCTTTTTCGATTTTTTTTCACTTTCCGGCTTGGACTGACGGTCTTGCTGTTTATCAAAGCGTTCAAATCTTTCATCTGCCATAGTACTTACTCCTAGCTAATTACAGTGATTATACACAATATATATTTAGTGTGATATAAATATCTTTTTAAATAATAGCATATCTATTTTATTGAATACATATGTATTTTAATAAATCAATAAGTATTTTTGCTCTATCATTTGAAAACTAAGACCTGTGAGGAGTAGATAATGACTAGTGATGAAAAAATCATTTTTGATAGCCTATACAGCAAATATAGCAAGATGCTTCTTTCCAAAAAGGAATGTGGAAAAGAACTCAGTAAAAGTGTTGCAACACTCGACCGTGAACGCAAACTTGCATTAGGTGTGCAATACATCAAATCAGGGCAGGGGAATATCTACTACCCGCTTTTGGAGATTGCCCGATATATCATTTCTCAGCAAATCAAGACTATATAATCTAACAAAAGTTTAAAACTATGAATAGAACAGAGTACTTGAAAAACTATAAACACTACCATTACGAAAGAACCCGTAAAATAGTGACTTTCCCGTTGCTTACGGAAGATTTTGAGGCTTTGAAAATCAGAGCGGATGCTCTTGATATGAAAGCTACGAAGCTCGCAAAAGAAGTGGTTTTAAACTTCATCGAGAATAGTCCGAATCAATTTATGACTAAAGAGCAATGGGAGCTTGTACAGAGCTATATTCGCATTTCGCGCGGTATTGCTAACAACATCAACCAAATTGCCTATAAAGCCAATATAGGTGAGTTTATCGATGTTAATATACTCATTTCTGCACTCAAAAAGTACGAAGATGAGTTCAGGCTATTAATCGCTAAACTCTAATAGCCACATGATAATAAAATCTATGTCCCGCAGTTCGGCTTCATTCGCTTCACTGTACGACTATCTAACCCGTGATAGTGACTTTGAGCTTGACGGGTATAATCTCTATTCAAGTCCACATGATAAAAAATCGATTGTGGAAGAATTTATGAAAAATGCTGACTTTCTCCAAAGAGCAAGAGGCAAAAACTACCTTTACCACGAAATCATTTCACTCAGTAAAAACAATCTCCCATCCCAAGAACAGCAACACATTCTTCAAGACCTAGCGCAAGAGTATCTTTCCAAGAGAGCAGGGCAACATTTGGCTTTTACTGCTCTTCATAAAGACAAGGAACATATGCACATACACCTGATGATAAGTGCCAATGAAATTACGGGTGATAAGCGTATCAGATTTTCCAAAGACTCTTTTGCCTCGATTCAAAAGGATCTCGAAAACTATCTGAATGAACGTTATCCGCAATTAAATCCGACCGAGCATTATCAGAAGTCAAAAGCTGATAAAAAGACTCCACGTAAAGAACAGGAGATGAAAAGCCATAGCAAAAAATTTTCACGAAAAGATGAGCTTTGCGAAACCCTTAGAACAGTATTTGAAAAAGCGACAAGCGAGGAATACTTCAAAAACACTCTGAAAAATCGTGGTATTGATTTCTATATCAGAGGTAAAACGGCAGGGATTGTTTTTGAGGAGAAAAAATATCGTTTAAATACTTTGGGTTTGCAAACTGAGTATAATCAGTTCGTTAATAAATTGGAAAGAATAAAAAATAGGAAAGAAAAACGGGCTGAAAGCAAAATCGATTCAAGACGTGAGCAGATGAACAGAACGAGAACAGAAAAATCGACTGTAAAACCGCAAGAACGTCAAAAAGAGTGATTGAGCAAAAAACGCTTATCCCGTCGTGATAAATGAATGAAACAAACATTATCTGAAAAGAGAAAGCGCTAATGGAAGCACTTTCATCATTATTTGCCTTAGTTGTTTTTATTTACTTAATGTATCACACCATGAAGTATGTTTTTAGTATTATTTTTGGAGTAACGAAGAGTGCAAATACATCGAACAATATTTTTCAGTATTTTGCATTAGCACCGCTTCGCACGATTTTTTCTATGCCTCAAAAAGGTATGATGGGCTACTTTGAAGCCAACAGATTTTTGAGCGGTTTACATAAAGGTCTTGTCCTTGATGGGCAAGACAAGAGATTATTCGAAAAAGACAGTTTCAACCATATGGGAATTATTGCTAGAACCGGCGGTGGGAAAACCAGTTGCTATATCATCACTAATATTTTGAAACTTGCACGGGATAATAGCTCAATGATTCTGACGGATTTGAGTGGTGAACTGTATGAAAAAACTAGTGGCTATCTGCAACGACAGGGATATAAAGTACAAGTGCTTGACCCTGAGAAGCTACAGGACTCAATCGGTTACAATCCTTTATATTATGCACTATCATCTATTGAAATCGATGAGATAGCCGAGATATTGATTAAATCGGCTAATCCGGGGCAGATTAAGAGTGAAGATAAAATGTGGCTCGATGGAGCAAAAAGCCTTTTGACGATTCTGATAAAAGTGCTTGTCGCAACTCACGACCACCGCTATATCAATCTTGCTAATCTAAGGTATCTTATCAATAATTTTGGTGAGAGTGGTACAGCATTAGATGAACTCATTTTCAAATACGCCGACGAAAAGACTTTCAACGAATGGAAAGGATTTGTAAGCGGAAACCTAAAAACAGTACAGTCTTTTGTTTCTACCGCTAACGTCGCGCTCAATACTATAGGTATCAATGATAACTTGGCATATCTGACGGTAAACCATCATATAAACTTTCAGAGTTTCAGAGAACAAAAAAGCGTTCTTTACATTCGTATTCCGGCACAGAAACAACAGCAATATAGCTTTTTACTCAATCTTTTCTACAAGCAGTTTTTTAACGCTATGATGGAGAAATTACCGAGTAGGGGAGACTTACCCGTTTATTGTTTGCTTGATGAATTCGGTAATATGAATATTCCCGGCTTTTCATCTACCATTACAACAATCAGAAAGTACAAGGTATCCATCTCAATAGTATTGCAAGACTACAATCAGCTTGAACACCAGTATGGGAAAAATGAAGCCTTGACGATTTTAAACGGCGGTGTGACGGGTAAACTGTTTTTCTCAGGGGCAGATTTTCAAACAACGAATATGCTCTCTCAAATGATCGGCGAGCACTACGTGAACAAGCTCGATGAATATGGAAAAGTTCATCATATCAAAGAACCTATTCTAAGCAATGCAGAGATTAGAACAATGAAAGACAATGAAGTATTGCTAATCTATGGAAATAGATTACCGCTCAAAATGAAAGTCAAACCCTATTACAAAGACTTCATGCTGAACAGCTATACGAAATTCTCACCGATGAAATCGGAAAAACATTTGATTGATACACATATAGACTATATTGATTTGAACGTCGGACTAGATAATGATTGACGTTCTAAGCATCGTATATAACGACTTTCACAGAGCCGGAATTTGGTTACTCATTATAGCCAGTATCATTTTTATGATTAGTGCCGTAATATCCAACCTCTTTAAATGGGCACCGTTTCGAATCATCATTCTTCTTATTGCATACGCGATAATCTCTGACATTTTGAGACAAGATGTCATATTGTTTAATTTGAATCTGTACATTGGCTTGGGTATGGCATATCCGCATTTGCAATTCGTGCATTTATTAGCGTATAGAATTTGGTATGGAATTTTAGATTTTTATGAAAAGCTCAAAGATTTCCTATATACCGTTTCAAGACCCTTTGTATTCATCTATTTCCAGTTCGTACGCTTGAAAGCCTATTATGATGCTAGAACGCAACAGAAACGCTATTCAAGTGAGAATGAGCAAAGTTACCAAGAGTTCAGACAAAGAGGTTTTAACGATGATTACAGACGTTCTGAACAACAATACCACAGAAGAGAAGAGCAATCATCATCAAAG
Source organism: Sulfuricurvum sp. PD_MW2 (assembly GCF_002633015.1). GTDB lineage: Bacteria > Campylobacterota > Campylobacteria > Campylobacterales > Sulfurimonadaceae > Sulfuricurvum. The sequence goes on from NZ_NSIU01000045.1 coordinate 4,360, forward strand.
CAAGAGAATACGCATAAATCAGGTGGGAATAGGGGAGAACAGCATAATGAAACATCACGATGGGACTCACACGACCCGTATGTTATTTTAGATATTTCAAGAACAGCTACACCGGAGGAGATAAAGAAGCAATATCGCAAGCTTCAAAAGCTTTATCACCCCGATTTAACACAGACCAAAAAAGAGGAATACACACGCATTTCTCAGAAGATCAATGCAGCGTATTCAAAGCTGAAAAACTAAGGTCGATAGACTTGCTGAATCATATAAAGCAAAACTGCAAGCTTCCAATCTACAGAATATGATTCTCCATTTATTTCAATGCTATTGAAGGTTATTGTTGCATTAAAGAAATCTTGTTTTAAATTACCTGATGGGAAGACTGAATTAGTTGTAATATCAATATCATTAATGATAGTACCAAGACTGATAGAATGGTTCCCATTATAAACAAATGCAATATCTAAATCTTTGAAATAAAAGCCTTTATGATTGCCGTGAGGATCTTGTACAAATCCACTACCAACTACACCACGATAAGCATTTGTGTTACCAGTTAAATTTCCACCACTCCAAGGAGATGCAACAAAGATAGTATCTGTATTGAGTTTGACTTTATTATTAGATTCTTCAAAGATTGCATTAAAAACCGTATACATTGAAAGGCTTTTTATCCCAGACATAGCCATATAAATATTATCAAGAGATAGATATGTAGCGAATTTTCGGATTAGTTGTTTATTGAATTCATCAACCTTGTTACTACCAACACCATCTTTGGCATAGGGATTATTGAATGATTC
>NZ_NSIU01000046.1 GCF_002633015.1 Sulfuricurvum sp. PD_MW2
ATGGAATTGTAGATAACAATTGGAATGAAAGAGTAATAAAAACGACTTTGGCAAGAAATTCTGGTGAATTTGATTGCGTAGTGTTAGGATCAAGTCATATAATGCAAATCTCGAGCATTAGAAATACTGGAAACATTCAACAACAGTGCAAAAATCTTTTAAATCTCGGGGTAAGCGGTGGAAGTTTAGAAGATTTAGCCATCTTCTCATTTATTATTTTAAACAATCCAAACTTACCTAAAAAGGTTTTTATCGATATTGATCCTTGGACATTTAAATTTGGAATGGATAGCCGATATGGTGCATATCAGTTTTATTATAATGAGATGAATAAAATATTAGAAGAAGAAAATAACAACAAAGATAAAGCATCTTATTGGTCAAAAATCGGCAAAAACATCTTCAATTTTCAATACTTTTATTATAGTCTTCTTACCCTCACTAACAATAATGATAAAACAACAACGCCTTCCTCCCTTTTATCAAAAAATATTCTTTATCCTCTCACTTCATATGATTATACAAATGGTTACATTTACCCCATCATATTACAAGACGGAAGCCGAGTATATGCAAAAGATTTTATCTTATCGCATAAAAACTCAAATCCATTCATAACTGCGACTGACAAAGATGCTAATTACAAAATTTCTGGCGAAATTTATGATCCTAATGCATTGAAATATTTTGAAAAAATAATATCTTTATATAAAAAAAATGGTATCGATGTAAAATTTATTTTCACGCCATACCATCCAGTCTTATTTAAAGCTGGTAATATAAAACCCGTCACCCACATGACAGAAATAGAAAAAATTACTAAAAATCTCACAAAATCTTATAATATCAAAACGTATGGGTCATATTCCCCTGAAAAAGTAGGATGTAAAAATGATGACTTTTTTGATGCGATGCATCCAACCACTCCGTGCTTAAATAAAATAAAATTTTCAGAATAATCTAGTTGTTCAAGCAAAAGAGTTTACCATACTTGCACGATTATATTTTAATAATATTTTCGCTAAAATATATTATTAAACAGACATATGCATCGTTAAAAATTAATAATTTCACCATGTTACCTTAAAAAAAAGTCAAGATAGCTTTATTATCCCCCCTTACGAATAATTTTGGAGAAACAATGTTTTATAATATTTATAAAAACAAAAAAGTGCTTTTAACTGGTCATACAGGATTTAAAGGTTCATGGTTAACCATATGGCTGATTAAGCTAGGTGCAAACGTCGTAGGTGTTTCAAAAGACATTCCCACATCCCCGTCTATATTTGACAAACTGAAACTCAAGGACAAAATCAAACATCATCTCGAAGATATACGAAATTTGGAACGAATGAAAGAGATCATGACTTCCGAGATGCCCGATTTCGTTTTCCATTTAGCGGCTCAGCCCATAGTCTCCGTTTCCTACAGCGACCCGATTGAAACAATCAGTTCAAATGTCATGGGAACTGCCAATATCCTAGAAGCATTGAAGTGTTCGAATCATCCCTGCAGTGCCGTCATAATCACCAGTGATAAAGCGTACGATAATGTCGAACAAGTATGGGGGTACAAAGAAGACGACAAAATGGGTGGCAAAGATATCTATAGCGGTAGTAAAGGGGCAGCAGAGCTGATCATAAAATCCTATTTTAACTCCTTTTTCCTTGCCCCTTCATGCAACGTAAAATTGGCGATCGGACGCGCCGGCAATGTCATCGGCGGAGGTGACTGGGCGAAAGACAGAATCGTCGTTGATTGTATGCTGGCGTGGAGCAAAGGGAAAAAAGTTGAAATCCGAAGTCCCAACGCAACCCGTCCATGGCAGCATGTCCTCGAACCTCTCAGCGGCTATCTGAATCTGGGTGCGGAGCTTTATCGCAACGATAACCTGCACGGTGAAGCGTTCAATTTCGGACCGCGCGCCGAACAAAACCATACAGTCGAGCAATTACTTAAAGATTTGAGCCGATACTGGCACTTCAGCACTGTCTCCGACGCCTTTACCGTCACGGACAACATCCCCTTCCACGAAGCGGGTCTGTTAAAACTCAATTGCGACAAAGCCCTTTTTTACCTCAAATGGCAAGCCAATTTGGAATACGACGAGACGATCAGATTTACCGGTGAATGGTACTATGACTTCTACAAAAGCCAAAAAGACATGTACAAAAAAACGTTGGAGCAGATCGAGGAATACGAAGCAAAAGCCGGATCGAAAGGCTTGATATGGATGGAGTAATCCTAACCCCGCTTAAACAGATTTACCATCCAAAAGGGGATATATTCCATGCAATGAAAAAAAGCGATGCCGGATTTGAGGGTTTCGGTGAAGCATATTTCTCGACCATTCATCAAAACGATATCAAAGGGTGGAAAAAACATCTGCAAATGACACTCAACCTTGTCGTAGTGAGCGGTGAAATCGAATTCGTCATACACAATGGTATCGACTTTTTTACAACCCGAATTTCTCATGCAAATTACAAGCGGCTTACGGTTAAGCCAGGCTTATGGGTCGCTTTTCGCGGCATCCACGAATTCAATATGCTTCTGAATCTGGCCAACCTGGAACATGATCCGAAAGAGGCTATCAATATAGACATGGACAGCATATCTTACACATGGGGGCAAGATGATTAAAATGTTTGAAACGACTTGGTTCGGAATCAATTTTAATAGTTTCTCCGAATTGAATTCATCAAAACAAGCAAATGAGTCATTTTATGACTTGTTTTATCAAGCGTTTTACAAAAAATTTCATTCATATGATGAACTTCCAAAAGCATGGAAAGAACAAAAATCATCTCTAGCAACATTCATCCACTCACATATAAAGTCAAAAACATCCATACTTTCCATTGGATCTGGAAATGGCTATATCGAGAATGAATTGTCAAAGATATATAATGGCACTATTACTGCCCTTGAGCCTTCAAAAACGGCTTCATTATGGCTAAAATCAAATCCAAAGGTCACTTTGATTAATGGTTACTTTCCTGATGCATTACATCAAAACAACCAATTTAAGTTCGCATATATGAGTTATACTGACTATGTTTTTGATGATACCTCCTACGTCAATATTTTAAAAACAATAAAAAATTATCCAATAGATGAGTTTTTACTTGTCGGAGCCAGTATGTACGATCCGAGTCCCAAATTTTGCATGAAATACTTTATCAGATTAGTATTGATACAACTGGGTTTTTTAAAAAAACAACTATGGGGATATCAACGTACTCTGAAAGAGCATACTGATATTTTTCAAAAAGCAGGCTACAGGAATCTTCAATCAGGACAACTGGCGGATGGGACCTACTGGATAAAGGCAACCAATGAATAATATCAGGCTCTCAAAATCTTCCATTTCCGATTTGGAAAAAAAAGCCGTATTAAAAGTGCTGGAAAAAGAATATCTTGGGATGGGAGAAGAAGTCAAACAATTTGAAGAAAAAATAAAAGCTTATTTAAAAACCGATATGCAAGTAGTTTGTGTCAACAGTGGAACTGCAGCACTGCATCTTGCGCTTAGTACTCTTGGCTTAAAATATGGAGATGAAGTACTTGTTCCGTCTATAACCTATGTAGCCTCATTCCAAGCCGTATCTGCTGTTGGCGCGACACCAATCGCATGCGAAGTCAACCCCGATACATTATTTATAGATACTAATGATGCAAGAAAAAGAATTACTAAAAATACAAAAGCTATCATGCCTGTACACTACGCAAGCAGTTCAAAAGGGATGGAAGATGTCTACTCTCTGGCAAAAGAATATGGACTAAGGGTTATCGAAGATGCGGCACAAGCCTTTGGATCGATGAGAAACAACTCATTGATAGGACAAGAAGGGGATATCATCTGCTTTAGTTTTGACGGAATTAAAAACATTACCTCCGGAGAGGGAGGAGCTATTTTATCGAATGATAAAAAACTAATCAACAAAATTAAAGATGCTAGATTACTTGGTGTCGAAAAAGACACAGAGAAAAGATACTCAAGTCAAAGAAGTTGGGATTTTGATGTTTTTGAGCAAGGTTTTAGATACCATATGAGCAATATTATGGCTGCAATCGGGATAGTACAACTTGATAGAATTAACGAATTTAGAAATAAAAGACAAAGCATAGCTACAAACTATATAAACGCTTTAAAAAACATCCATGAAATAGATGTTTTAGATTTTAACTTTTGTGACATCGTACCTCATATTTTTGTTGTTAAAGCAGATAGAAGAAATGAGTTAAGGGAATATTTACTTAAAAACAACATCGAATGTGGAATACATTATAAGCCAAATCATATGTTAAGTAAGTATAAAGTTGATCATCGTTTACCTATCAGTGAAAAAATTTATGAAAAGATATTAACATTGCCCTGTCATTTTGATTTGACAGATATTGAACAAGATACAGTAATGCAAAAAGTGAAAGAATTTTATGAAAAATAATCAACCTCTAGTTTCCGTAATAATGAATTGCTACAATAGCGATACATATTTAAGAGAAGCGATTGATAGTGTAATAACTCAAAGTTATCAAAATTGGGAAATAATTTTTTGGGACAATCAATCGACAGATACAAGTGCTAATATCATTGCATCATACAATGATCAACGAATCAAATATTTTTATGCACCAGAGCACACTATATTAGGCGAAGCAAGAAACTTAGCGTTAACCCAAGTTTCAGGCCAACTTATTGCTTTTTTAGACTGTGATGATTTATGGGAAGAACAAAAACTTGAATTACAAGTACAAACTTTTATTCATGACCAAAATATAGCTCTAGTGTACACAAATTATTGGTCTTTCAATCAAACTAAGATGCAAAAAACCAAAGCTTTAAAAGGGAATACCATAGAGGGCTATGGTGATGTGACTTTTAAAAAATTACTGCTTAAGTATCCAATTGGAATGTCTACAGTTATGATTTCTTTTAACAAATTGCAGTTGCTGAATGAATGGTTTGATCCACATCTTCGACTTACAGAAGAATTCGATCTATTTTTGAGAATATCCTATAATGGAAAAATAAAATATATCAATGCACCTCTAATG
>NZ_NSIU01000025.1 GCF_002633015.1 Sulfuricurvum sp. PD_MW2
CTGTTCTATTCGTTGCTACTACATAAAACTCTTGACTGACACCTTTTGGAAGTGTAACACCTCCATTAATCAAATCGACAACACTTCCATTTCCTAGCGGTACACGAATTTCACCTACACCTTGCGTAAGAGCCGCACTCTGAAGTTGATCCATACTTACCGTTTGTACCGGGGCAACACCATTAGTTGAACCAACAAGATTGAATGTTCCATCGCTTGTTGTGCTCTCTGGTACAATCGTTTGTAAGAGTGCATTATTCTGCACTTGCGTTTGTATTTGTTGTGGTTGCGGTGCTACAGGTGCAATAACTCGTAGTATGGGTGGAGTTACCGCCGTTGAATTTACGATCGTTGTGATATCATAATGTTCTACGGGTCGAGCTAAAGGTGTCGGGGTTAATGCCGCCGCAACACTCAAAGGAGAGATATGACGATTTGACAAAGTTGGATATGCTCCACTGTCAAGTTTCCATGTCGTATTTAATCCACTTGTAGAGATGTCCCATCCACTAAAGGTTGAAAGAGTTTTCATTTCTGCTGTAGTTTTTCCTGTTCCACCTTCACTCGTTGATTGTCCTGTTGTTTGGGTATCCCAATAGTTGTTATCTATTGGAATGAGCCCTATTTGATCGCACACAAGCCCTCCCACAGTTTCTGTTCCTGAAACACTACCTGTCGCATAAGATGTTGCGATCGAAGCATTATAAACCCCCCAATTTATACCAACAAGTCCACCGACACGAGATGTTCCCGTTACGTTTGAAGCCGCATATGATTGCGAAATTGTTCCTAAAAAATTATTGCCAACCAAGCCCCCGACTTCATATCCTGTCCCTGTTACACTCCCTGTCACATAAACATTTTTAAGAACTCCATAATTGGTTCCAATGACTCCACCAACACGATTTTGTCCTGTAATACTGACATTAACAAGTCCAAGATCACGAATAACAGTGGTTGCATCAATACCTCCAAAAAGAGCGACATCATCTGTTGTAGGACGGTTGATCGTAAGGTTAGAAATCGTGTGACCAAGACCTATAAATGATCCATAGAGGGTAGTGCTAGAATCCCCAAGGGGAGCGAAGCCCATCCCACCGTTCCAAGTGCTCGTTACACTCGCATCGATATTGGCTCCAAGCACATAGTAGACGTTGAGATTCATCCCTGCGATCCCTTGTAAAGTTTCACCATTACCGATATTTTCATCACCTGCACTTCCAAGAGCAGTGATAACAGAATAGATGAACCGAGTGCCATCACTCCCAAGTTTTGTTTCAAAGTTAATTCCCTCATGAAGTGAGATACTTTTTCCTGATGCGATGACATAATCAGCCGTGTTATTTGCAGCGACGGCACCTTGACCATAGTAAAGTGCTACTTTTCCTGTTGCGCCACTCGAAGTGATGTTGTCAGAGATGTAGATATTGCGATGGGCATTAAGGGTTAAGGTTGTGTTGGCACTCCATGTGATCGCATCTTCAACAAAGATGTCCCCATTGGTTCCTACTGTTCCAAACTTACTTGTTGATGTGTCTGTCCCTGTTCCTGTTTGAATGGTAATGCTGTTACTTCCAAGAAGAGTGCTAAGGGTACTTCCTGAGATATTCCCTCCCGTTGCACGGATAATAAAATCCTCAGGATCGATCAACCATTGTGCTGTTTTAGCATTGACACCATCTTTGATATTAACTTTTTCTCCACTGGTCTCAATAAACCCCTTCCCACTTCCCGTTGAAAGAGTCCCTGCCACATTCGTTGTCCCCCCATGCGCAAATAGAACAACTTTTCCATCGACATTGTTGAGGCTTTGTGCTTCGATGATACCGGTGTTGTTTACCATACCATCAAGAATTGTATTGAGGGCTTGGGTTGTGAGGTAGACTTGACCGCCATCGGCTTTGATAAGTCCTTTGTTCTCTACCAAAGCATCCATAGTTCCTTGGTCGATAGTGAGTTTCACGAGTGAGTTACCGTTTAGATTCAGGCTGATTTTCTCCCCTGATGCCAGCTGGACATTTCCCATGGTTGCTACAATCGTTCCCTCATTGGCAACATGTTTACCCATCATGGCAACGTAGCCGTTATTGGCAGCAATCGTTCCCATATTGATAATGGAGTTTTGGGAGTTACCTTCGAAGGTGTAGTTACCTGCTTGGAAGTTTGCGTCGGTGATGTTCAGTGTAGATGCGACTAATCCTCCGACATTGATTTGTGAACCATTAGCGAAGAGTACGCCATTTGGATTTAGAAGGAATACTTGTCCGTTGGCGTTCATGGCTCCTTCGATAAGAGATTGGGTTGTCCCTACAACACGGTTCAAGGTAACTGATTGTGCTGATGGCTGTACGAAGTTGACCGTTTCGGTTTTTCCAATACTGAAATCTTGCCAGTTGATAGAGGCTTTATTGGTCGATTGGTTGATCGTCGTGATTGATCCGTTTTGGTTGATCGTTGCGCTACCGCTTGTTACGCTCCCGCCGCTTGGTGCCGCAAAGCTCATTGTTGATCCGGCTAATAATGCCGATACTACGAGGGAAATCTTCCCTCCTTTTAAGATACGAAACCGCGAACTGAAATCGGGTGTGTATTTCATAAGAGAACCTTTAAAAAGAGTTATGCTGATGTAACTCTAATTAAAAAAAGTTCCTAAAAAGTTTCTATGTCATCCGCACATTTATTTCAATATAAGTATCTTAATTTTTAACTTTTTTCAACGAACTGCTAATCGTATCATTCATATATTGCGGTTTTGAGGTCGATTTGGTTGGTTGTGTGCTTTTCTTCACATCGGTATTATCATTATTCGGTTTATCGGTCTCTTTTGGTGTTTTTGGCGCTAAAGTTTTGTTGACATTTTCTTTTTGTTTTGTCCAACCCTCTTTAAGTTTTTGAATCTCTTCTTGTCTGCTTTTTGGTGTTGATGGTGAATCCGATTTGTTTTTCCCTAATTCTGGTGCTTCGGATGAGTATTTTTTCGTGATAGTATCGGAAGCTTTAGGGCGTTTATCCGGAATATCGTCCGTTGTTTTTGACCCTTCTTTTGGAGTTTTTGTCTCTTTTTCAGCACTTGCACTGCCTTCAATTCCCAGTGAATGTGACCAATCTTGGGCTTTTTCGTTTTTGACATCTCCACTCATCGTTGTTTTACCTGATGTTTTTATATCCGCTTCCTGATTTGTAATAGTTTTCGCTTTGATATTCAGATTTCCGCCTGATTCGATGGAAACAGTATCAGAAGTTACATCTTTGCTGAAGTTGGCGTTTCCTTCTACACCGACACCTTTGCTGCTTCCTTCGCCACCTTTGCTCGCGCTTGCTTCGACACCGATTCCAAATCCATAATTAGTTTCTGAATTCGTTGCGGCTTTCAAGTTTACATCGCCTGTAGCTTCAATGGTTGTATCTCCGGATGATTTGAGTTTCGTCCCTTCCAATGTCACATCTTTAGATGCGTTGACACTGATATTAGATCCTTTGATGCTACCCGTTTGAGCCGTTTTGCTTGAACTGTTTTCTTGCTCATACCCGCCACTTGCTTCACCGCCCATATCCTTGCCGCTTTTTGAAAAACCTATCTCTGCACTGATATTTTGCCCGCTTGATTCGGTTGTATCGTATGCGGCGTTAAAATTAACACTACCTGCGGATTGAATGTCCACTTTCTCTTTACTCTCTATATTTGTCCCTTCGAAAGTAGCATCCCCTTTTGTCGTTTTGATATTGATGTTTCCATTGGCGTTCATACTTCCGGTTTTAGCTGTACTGCTACTTTCACTTTCCATTTCGCCACCGTAGCTTGCCTCACCGCTAGGTCCTTTGGTTCCATAGACGCCTACTTTTCCTTCAGCCGCTATATCATGCTTGGTTGAACTATCTGTTTGAGAGTCTCTTGCCGCCTGATAATCAATCGTACCGCCTTCCAAGGTAATATCTTTACCCGCTTCAAACTGCGTTCCGATAAGGGTCGTACTCTCTGTCGATTTTGACGTGATGCTCCCGCCCGCTTTATATTTTGATGTAACTGCTGTTTTTGTGGTCGAAGATTCACTCTCAATACTACCCTCATAACTCACTTTGAGACCTGCTGAAGCACTTGCACCAGCACTAGCATCCGGTGCAATTTCACCCCCGGTCAATGAATTTGCTTTCCCTTCTACACTTCCTTCAGCTTCTGCATCGGCACCGGCATATACCCCCGCACGTGCTTCGTGAGATTGTGTGTCTGTGCTGCTAAATGTGGTGTCATGGATAGCTTCTTCTTTGATAACACGGGCAGACTGATCGATGTTACCCTCCGCTTCAATCGATGTTCCTTGATCTAAAATCGTATCGGTTGCAGTACGTTTAAAATTTCCACCTGATTTGAATTTATTGGTCACATTCGTCACTGAACCCTCGGTCGTCGTTTCTGATTCATATCCCGCTCGTACTCCGGCAGTTACTTCTACTTCCGCACTGGCACCGGCTTGAGCACTACCACTGGCGCTTCTGTATAATCCACCTGTTGTTTGTGTCCCAGATTCAGCACCGGCACCTGCTTGCGCATTTGCTTCTCCACCGACGTAGAGACCGGCAGTTACCTGTGTAGAACTTGAAGTAGAAGTACTAATATCTTGCGCCGCTTTATTTTCGATAGTATTAGCCTGAATCGTCATATCGCCGCCCGATTCGATATCCGCACCGACAAACAATGCTTTATCTTTTGCTTTCATATCCAGATTACCGCCCACTTTAATCGTGGAACTGGTATTTGTCAGATTGTAGGTAGATTCGCTCGTATTTTCTGTACGTGCACCGACGGTCAATGTCGTATCGGCACCCGCTTCGGCATTTGCATTAGCTTCCGCTTGTGCTTTAGCCGAAACAGAAGGAGTTCCCAAAATTGTATTACGTTTTTTTGCTTCAGCACTTGCACTTGCATCTGCAGAAGCACCTGAGCTTGCATTGCTCTGTTCGTAAAAACCTACCGACGTCGTCGTTGTATTGGTTGTACTGTATTCTTCATTACGCCCTGTCAAGACTTCAATCTGATTAGCATCAAGAGATGCATCTCCGCCGACATTGAGATTAGAGCCTTGGATCGTTAAGGTCCCTTCTGTTTTAGCGTTCAGATTACCTCCGACATTAAAATTAGAAGCAACGCTGCTTCGGCTTCCTTCCACGCTAGTCGTTGTACTCGTTTCCGCCAATTTTAAATTATGATCGGATGAAGTTTCTCCGCTTTTTTCGGTCGAAGTCGAAGCAGATGCGGATGCAGTTGCCCGTTTTCCATTAGCATTTGCGTCAGCTTCAGCTTTTGAATCGGTATTAGCTTTTGTTTCCGAACTTGTCCCATCACCATCAACTTTTAAGAATGTCGTCGTGGTAGTTGTTTTTGTCGTTCTCTCTTCGTCAAGCCCATCAAGAATTTGAATGCCCATTTTGGCGTCAATCGAAGCATTACCGGCAACGTTCAAATCAGACCCTTGCAATACAAACTTATCCCCTGCTTTGACATTTAGGTCCCCTGATGGTAGTTCATCAAGTTGATTTTTTAATTCTTTAGCTTCAGCAAGTTTTTCTTTATAAAGGGTGTATTGTGTTTTGAACTTCTCTTTTATAGCAGCCGCTTCGGGAGACCCAGTCGCCGCTTTTTTGAAATCCGATTGCAAAGCCATTAAAACGTCTGTTGCTTCGGAGAGGGCTTTGCTTTTGGTTTGAAGCTCTTTAAACAATTCGACCCGTTTTTCCTGATCTTCGGCTTTTCCGACTTGAATACTGGACCCCTTATTCGTCCCTTTGAAATTTTCCTCAGTCGTTGTTTCGGAGCCATACACGCCTCCGCCTACACCGATACCGGATGTTTCACTGGTTGTTTTGCTTGTCACCTTATCCTGACGAGCTTCAACTTTGAAACTGCCGCCCGCATCAACATCCATACCTCCATCAGCAGCTACGTTACTGCCCGCAATCACAGTATCACCACCACTTTTTAGTTTGAGTTTTCCGCCGGAAGATAGATTCGATCCGATATTCGTTTCAGTCGTCGTGGTGTTGTTGGTCGTCGAGCTGTATAAAGGACCGGCATCGATATTGGATGTAGAAGATGTTGTAGATTTATCAACTATCGTATCAAAACGTATTTCGCCGCCTGCGGAGAGTGATGCATCCCCTCCAGCAGTCACATCTGCACCTAAGACTTTAATATCTTTTTTAGCATCCATGTCAAGATTGCCTGTAGCAGTGATTCCAGCCGTTTTTCCGATGGATGTAGAGTATTGAGTATCGTTTCCTTGACCTACTGTCAGCGTTTGATTGACAATACTTCCCTCAGTAGAGGTCAAGCTTACATTGCCGCCTTGGATATTGCCGCTCGTATTGGTAATATCGTTCTTCACTTTAACGGTTAAAGTATCGCTACCCTGGATCGTTCCACCGGTATTATTCAAGGCATCACCCGCGATATTGACATTGTCAGCCGATATTGCCGCACCTGTTAAGATGGCATCTTTTGTCGTTTGAGACAAATAAACGCGCGGAGCTAAAACTTTTTGTCCGCCGACTTCGACCTCTTCCATCCAAACGATATCTTCTTTTAAATTAGCAACTTGGGACGCGGTCAGCGCTTTACCGTAGGTGAACCCCATTTCTTTTCCTTGGGTTACCGCTTGATCCATCAACTGCTGTATCTGCTCCGCTTCGGTTCCGTATCCTTTGATGAGATTGGTACCCATTTGCTGAATCAACTGCTGACGTACCATGTAGGCTTCATAACTCGAATCTCCCAAACGACGTACGGTATCATCCGGATTAATCCCATATCGTTCCGCCATATAATCTGAACCGACAAAAGTGGATCCCACAGCAAATAAAGGGTTCGTTTCAATCAGATACGCGGCATTCGGGTCTTGTGAGACAACAAAATAGCCGTTTGGATTGCTGGGAAGAGTTAGATTAAGACCTGCAAAAGAGAGTGTAGTTCCAGCGATTACACTCTCTTTGGAACTCAAATTACTATTTCCGGCACTACTGACCCCAGCAGGACTGGTACTGCTTCCGTTACTTTGAGATTTACTATCGACTGAACCAGTCGTAGGATTATTAGCTTTTGTATGACTAGAATCCGTCGGCCAAGGCGATCCTTCATTGGCAAGCGTACCGCTAGTAAAATTAAAATTAGTAGCATAGATACCTGAACCGAACGAATCAGTAGTAACCGCGCCACTCATTGCGGCTCCACTGTCTTGTGAACGATTTTTTGCATCATTATATGCATCTTGTGCATCATTCCAAGCTTCTGAACTATCACTACTACGAAATCTAGACCACCCGTTTCCAGGGTGATATTGTCCCCACTCATCATGATCTCCATCGACGTTAGTCGAATAGGATGCATCACTGCGGTCACGTCCCCAAAATTCGTATTTTTTCTTACCCGATCCTGCCCCGACATAGTCATCATGAACTTCAATCATTTGAGTTTTATAACTGTATTTATAAAGCGCCATATCTTGATTTGTGAATGTACCGGTTCCACCGATATTAACTGTTGGAGCCGAAAGTAATGCGATATAGTTTCGCCCGCTGTTACCGTAGTTTATTGTCAAACTGCTTCCACCGCCATTGGCAATGATTTGTGCTTTCGGCATTGCACTGAGAGCTTCTTTTGTGATGCCGTTTAAAGTCTCTTGACGATCAAACTCCCATTCCATCACTTTAATATCGGCACCGCCGTAAGCACTTCCTTCAGTCAATAGTCTTTGCGCTTCATGAAAATTGTGACTGTTTTCGACACCACCCAGCGATTTAGTAATGGTTGTTCCATCAGAAAGCGTTGTTTCATTGGTAAAACTGCTCGATGTGGATATTGAGATATCACCGCTTGTCACAATCGTATTATTATTCGTAAAATTGGCACTGTTGGTACTCAGTGTGCCGCTGCTGTCAATCGTACCGCTACCGCTGCGGTTATAAATATTTCCGCCTACAGCATTGAGAGACATGGAGCTGCCTGCGTACAACGCTCCATAGTTATCGATAGCATTAGAACCGTATGTGCTCAAAGACAGATCACTCAAAGATGAAATCCCACCTGTACTTCGGTTGGTTATACCGTATGATGTAATATTAAAACTATCATTTGAATGAAGTGCACCATAGTTTTCAAGCGTTCCGCTCAAAGCCAAAGTTGTCGTCCCTGATGTCATAGCCCCCAAAATAACGGCGGAGCTATTGGAACTGCTCCCATTTTGTAAGCTTGCGATTGACCATGTCATTCCTGCATCGGCATACATTTTCCCTTGGTTATCTACCGTTGTTCCAACTACTCCCAATGTTGTCCCTGCCAATAGCGTTCCAGATGATTGGTTACTCAAACCAACCGTATGCCCCGATAAACCGAGCGTCATCGCACTGCCCGATTGAACCCGTCCTGTATTGATGAGATTGAACGATGACTGGTTTGTACCGATTTCGACACTCCCCTCGCCTATTACACTCCCGCTATTGCTGATATCCGAACCACTGTTGAGTGTCATTGCATCGACGCTGTGAATTTGCCCTGAGTTATTCAATGCTGTCCCAGATGTCGTTGAGAGGCTTATGTTCATCACATCCGATGCTTCCACATACCCAGTGTTCGTCAATGCCGTCGCTTGAAGCGATAATGTATCACTGTTTCCAGAAGCTTTAATCGTTCCGCTGTTATCGATTGTCGATAAACTGTTTAACGTGAGCCCTCCGGCTGATTGGATAATCCCTTGGTTATTCACACTACTGCTAAGTGACAAGCTCCCATCTGCTCCTGCAACGGTTGAAACCAATAATTTAGCACTGCTTCCGGTATTTGAAAGAGATGATGCCGATATAGTAGATCCGGTGTTTGCTTGGATAATTCCGGCATTGCTCAGTGCTCCGCCGACCAATCCAAACGTTGTTCCAGCCAATAGCGTTCCGGATGATTGGTTGTTCAAACCAACCGTATGTCCCGATGAGCCTAATGTCATCGCACTGCCCGATTGTACCCGTCCTGTATTGGTGAAATTGAACGATGACTGGCTTGTGCCGATTGCAACACTCCCCTCTCCTATCACACTCCCGCTATTGCTCATATCCGAACCACTGTTGAGTGTCATTGCATCATGGCTTTGGATGAATCCGGTATTTTGCAAAGCGGTTCCTGATGTTGCAGACACATTGATATTCATTACGCCTCCCCCATCAACGGTTCCGCTATTGATGAATATTTGCGATGAGAGATTTAACGCTTCATTATTTCCACCGTTTGAACTATTTAAAGCTAAAACCGTCCCATTATTGGTAAGAGTAGCTCCTGAAGTTATATCTAGTTGACCGGCAGACTGCATTAACCCGTTATTTATTACGGTATTTGCAATATTGAGCACCCCGTCACTACCATTTTGGGTGGAAACAAAAAGTTTTGCCCCAGATGCATTACTTAATGTTGATCCAGCTATCAACGTTGCATTTGTTGCCTGAATTGTCCCTGCATTAGTGATATCATCCGCTTTCATAGAGAGGTTATCACTTAATATCGCCGATCCGACTTGATTGACGATATCCAAAATATGCCCGGTTTCCCCCAATGTCATCGTATCGATAGCTTGTATCGTCCCGGTGTTGGTCAATGTTCCCAGTGCATCTGCCGCCTTGATTGTCAGATCATCTCCCGCCAAAACCGTTCCGGATATTTGAATCACATCGTTTGCCACTACACTTATATCCGCACCCGATTTGATTGTGGTATCAGCACTGACACTTATAGTATCGGTCAAAGTGTTTCCCAACAACAAATCCGTACCCGCCAATATTGAGGTTCCGTTCAACGTCATTGTATCCACCACGTCAACTTCAAGCGTTCTATTGGATGCACTCGTATTAGAACCGCTATAAAGAGTGGTGCCTTCTGTATTAAATGTACCAAAGTTCATCAGCATTCTGCCACCCGAACCCCACGTTACTCCTGATACATCAGCAATTCCAGTTACTTGAACGTTCATTTCAGCACCTGCAAAACGGACAGCATTGCGAATACTGCTATCGGATAAAGAAACAGCCGATAACGTCAAATTTTCTCCGGCAGTAAGTTTGGCATCGCTCAACGTTACACCGCCGTTTGCAATCGCCAAATCTATATGACGTTTTGCCGCAAGTTCGGCAGTTATACCTGACACTTTCAGTGTATCGGCACTATTCGTGCTTGCACCGCTGTATGCAACGGCGATATCTCTCTCGGCACTGATTTTGTTTTTCAGTTCGATTTTTCCGGATGCGGTCAATATAAAATCATCGCTCAAAGCGGCAGCCTCACTCAGAACACGGACACCGACCCCTGCTTCGGTCGCGATAATTTTAATTCGGTTTGCATACATCCCACCCAAAGCCGTCGAATCGATGGAAAGTTCCGGAGCTGCTCCGGATGGCTGAATAGCGGTAGCTTGTGACGTCGCATAATCCCATGTATTCGTACCGGTAACGATTTTCAAATCTTTCGCGTTGATCTGTGCATCGATCTTAACGGCACGTGCAAGAATATCAAAATAGTTTTGTTCCGATCCGTCTAATCCATTTCCTTGAATTAAAATATCCCCTTGATTGACGGTAAAACCAGTCAATCCACCATTGACAGACATAGTGGGTGTTCCAGTAGTCAAAGTGACACGATCAGTATTGATAAAACCGCATCCCGCACATGTAATACCATAAGGATTGGCTACAATCACGTCTGCTTTGTTTCCCAATACTTCCGTATATCCAAGCAATTGGCTGCGGTTGGGAGCAACCACTTCATTAAGGATAATTCTGGCCTCAGCCGATAGATTGGTATTCGCCATTACCTGCCCCGCAAGCTGCGACTGCCGTGCCATTTGGGAAGCGTTTCCATTATTGAGGATCAATCCATTTGTTCCGACATTATAATTTGTAAATTTATTATGGGATAGACCAGCTGCATTTGCTTTATCGATATTAACGACCGGCACGCCATTGGGAGCGTTATATACATTGGTGGCACCTGATCCGGGCGCTACGACGACTCCGTCGCCGTAAATAAACCCAGGCAAAAGGAGAGCTGACACAACCGCTGCAAGCCGATTAGTTTGTCCAGGGTGAGAATGTGATTTGGTATTTTCAGCCGCCGGAACATATGCGTTTTTCGATTCATTCCATACCAGTCGATAAATATGATTAATAGACGGTCGTTTCATTTTTATATCTCCTTGTCCTAAAAGCCTATATTTAATTTTGCAAATACGAGAGTGCTCTCATCTTTGAGCGTGTCAGGCTTGGAAAGAGATCGGCTAACTGACAAATCAAAAGTGATTGCTGAATAGGCTATATTGATTCCACCGTTCAAACCACTCATGAAACCGCCTTGTTCGCCATAACGATCTCTTATTTCACCGAAATCGAATCCAATAGACGGTTTAATCCGGCAATTTTTTCCGTCTATTGAAAAAGTGTTCGGAAACGCTATGTCGTTGCGAACATAAAATCCCGTATCTCCGGCTATTGAACTATTACGGGAACCGCGAACACTATAGAGACCTCCGATTGAAAACTGCTCTGATCCATACAAAACATCCGTTCCATATTGACCATTCAACGATACGCTGTACAATCCGCTTTTTTCCCCTATTTGAAACGGTTTCATCCAATTTACCCCATATGTCCATTTCCGAAATTGTGCATGCGGTGACGTTTCCGGTAAATAATCAGGATCTTCCAATGCATCAAACCATTTCATGCCCCATACATGATTCAGCGTCATAGTGATTCCACCGCCTAAAAAAATGCTATTCCAAGCAGTTCCTAGAGTGAATGTGGAAAGTTTGCGGCTGCTAACGTTCAAATATTGCTTCTCCAAATAACTGTTTGTCCCCTTAGACCCCATCGCTGCATCAAAAGACAACCTGTCCGTAGTATCGCGATAAGCAACATACTCCATGGATAACGATGTATTTTTAGTATCACCTTCCGAAAGCAAATCGCCACCGGCAGCATGGATTGTCGCTGCATAGTCAGATCGGCTATGAGATAACGATAGTGTTGTATACCCAAAGGGGATAGAGTAAGAAATGGCATTCACCATGGAGTGCTGAGAAGCAAAATCTGTATTCAGCGTTCGTGTATGCGAATACGTGAATAAATCATTCAAATTGAGGGGATTATCGATGGATATAAATGCACTGCCCTGACGTTCTCCTGTCGAACTGCTCCCGTAATTATCGACAGACGTATTTAGATGCAACCGATACGACGGTATGTTTTCAATAACGATACGGCTTCCGCCAGCTTTTTTGCCGGGTTCAATTCTCATCGTAGCACTGTTAGAACTCAGACGATTAATCTGATCCAATCCCTGTTCTATATCTCGAATATTAAGAATTCTCCCCTCTATCCAAGGAAAAGCGGTGGAGAGATTGATATTATCGTTATTCAACGACTCGTTATGATTTATATTAATACTTTCAACACTCCCCTCAATAACTAAAATACGAAGTTTTCCATTCGCTAGATCTTGAGGTTGCACGTATGCCCGAACCGAAATATACCCTCTTGCAATATACGTATTGACAATTTCACCGATCAATCGTTCAATTTCACCTATGCCGAGGCATTTTCCTTTATATTTGCGGACGATTTCCTGACGAACGTCATCAGCCATCATATCGGCATGTTCTATTTCGATTTCGGTGACTAATGTACATATTCCGATACTTTGCTGTTCCGGTAAGCGAACCGCTTCAACGGGAATAACGGTTTTTGAGCGATTGAGCATCTCGTCTTTACGTTGCTGTTCAAGTTGCTGTTGCTGCAGACGAATAATTTTATCGGCTTCTTTCGATGCATCTCCCACATTGTCTGCGTATACCGATGTCACTGAAACGGCAAAATAAATACAATTGATATAAAAAGATTTTTTTTTCACGCAACATTTCCCTATCCTATAAACTATAAAAGTACTTTAAATAAAAAAAGTTCCTAAAAAGTTTCTGCACGATACAATGTAATTCACCAAGTCAAAAAGTTAGAGACAAAAAAGTAACTTTTTCTGATAATAATTGCGCATAGTAAAAATAAGGATTAGTAAAGCTGATGAAACCTTTCTCCGTATTTCGCAATATGAGTGTCTTAATTGTTGAAGATGACATCCAAAGTGCACAGCATCTGTATGAAAGTATGGAAAAATTATTTTTTGAAGTCAGTTTAGCGCATGACGGAGAAAAAGGTCTAGAGCTTTTTTACGAAAAAAAACCCGATTTGCTCCTCGTCGATATCATGATGCCAAAGATGAGTGGATTCGAACTTATACGAACCATTCGGCAACACGACAAAGATATTCGAATCGTCGTAGTGACAGCGCATAGTACAAAAGATTTTTTAATGGAAGCGATTCCGCTAAAACTAGAAAAATATCTTGTAAAACCGATCGGCTTCGAGGATTTTCTAAATCTCTTCCAAACTCTTGCAGATGAATTAGCAGGGCAATATCCACAGAAAATCAAGCTCAAAAGTGGTGCAGAAATATGTTGGTTCGAAAAATCTGTCGACTATCAAGAAGTACGATACAATCTTACAAAATCCGAGTTTAAACTTATTCAACTGCTTTTATCACAAAAAAATCATATTGTTTCCAAAGAATCCATAGAATCCTGTCTATACTATGGCGGGAGCATGAGCGATTCGTCTCTTAAAGGGCTAATCAATAAACTTCGACAAAAAATAGGTAAAACGGCTATCGAATCACATAGCGGTTATGGGTACAAAATACTAACAGCATGAAAGCAATTTTTCTCTTATTTTCTCTATGTTTCTCGCTGTTTGGAATAACCATCAGCGGCACTTCGCAACCCTTAAACAATACAATCGAAATTCTTATTGACCCGGATAAAAATCTTACGATACATGAAGTGCTGAGCGATAGCCGTTTTTTTAAAAATTCTAGCGGTACACAAAACTTTGGATATTCAAAAAATGTTTTTTGGATTAAAATCAGCCTCACCAATTCTTCATCGGTGGAACTCAAACGCTTATTGGAATTGAAATTTCTACCTATGGATTTTATCGACTGTTATATTGTTGACAGCTCCAATCGTCTAAAAAACCATTACACCTCTGGCGATATGAGACCGCTTTCAATCCGTCCGACCAATAATAAAACGCCTCTTTTCCCAATCGTTTTAAGTGCTCATGAAACACAAACCGTTTTCATCAGACTTGAAAATTCCGGCACGATGGTTATTGATCCGATCTTATATACACCCGAATATTTTTGGGAAAAAATCAATCCAAACCGAGAAGCATTTATTAGTGCATTTCTAGCTATTATTGTCTTTTTTACACTCTATAACGTCGTATTGTTTTTTTCTTTGCGAGAAATCAGTTTTATTTATTATTTTTTAGCAATGTCCAGTATGTTTGTCATGCAATCCACCCTTTTTGGTGTAGCCTACGAATATGCCCCTTTTCTAGGATTATGGAACCTTACCATTGCCCCCAATATCGCGGGCGCATTCTTTATCGTTTTTAGCGTCCTGTTTGTAAGCTCTTATTTTGAGTTAAACCTTTACAGTCCAAAAATAGACAAATGGCTTTCCCGTATCCTATTTGCAGTCTATACTCCTATATTTGTATTACTTCTTATTCCACAGACCTACAGTTCGGTACTCCCTCTGATTTCCCTGCTTGGGATCATTGTTATCTTTCTCATTCTTTATCTCACCTATATCGGGTATCAAAAAAGTCCCATAAGCAGTCACTATATTTTTATGGGATGGCTAATATCCGGCAGTTTAATGATTCTTTATATCATGGAACTGATCGGTATTCTCCATCTTAAATTAGTAGATGATCTCACGATACGCATCGGAACATTGATCGAAATGATCTTTTTTTCATTTGCGCTAGGAGATAAGCTCAGATATCTGAAAATGAAGACGGCTGAAGCGGAAATTAAAGCTTTGGAAAGTGAAAAACAAATGCTTATAAAGGCTAAACTGGCAACTGCGGGGGAAACGGTAGGCAATATCGCACACCAATGGAGACAACCCTTAAACAGGCTTTCTACAGTGCTTCTTAATATTCAAAGCGATCTTTATTTCAAAGAAGAGATCGATAAAGAACTTTTAGTCAAAAAAACACAAGAGAGTGAACTAATCCTCAAAGATATGTCAAATACCATCGATCTTTTTCTAAATTTTTTTAGTAACACACACTCAGATGAAATTTTTAATACCGCAGATGCCATCAATGATGCGATATCGATCATGGGAGAAACATTACAAAAAAATTCTATTGAGCTAACGATGGATATTGATAAAAAGACATCGATACAAGGAAACAGGTCTGAATTGGCACAAGTGATTCTCAATCTTCTCTCTAATGCTCAAAATGCCCTATTGTTTACTCAAACCTCTCCTGCACTCATAACGATTCATACAAAAAAAGTAGATGAAAAAATACACATCGATATCTCTGATAACGGAGGAGGAATTAAAATCATCCCTATCGAATCGGTTTTCGATCCATACATATCATCGGGAAACAATAAAAATGGAGCAGGTTTAGGACTCTATATAGTCAAAAACTTAATCATTCAGCGCTTCAAAGGGGATATCCATGTTATCAATAGATCGGAAGGTGCCGCTTTTATTATTGAAATACCATCCGCTCTTTAGTCAAATTTCATTCCTAAATGAAACCCGATGATACGCGGCATACCAAAATGATAATAGTTATGGCTAGGAGTATGGATCATAAAATCCGAATAAGCCGAATTATCCACATTATTAACGTATACTTCAGCCGTCCATCGTTTATTCCTATAGCCTAAAGAAGCATTAGCGATAGAGTATCCGTTGTAATGTGTCGTATTTGCAATATCATAGAAACGTTTCCCCATATACGTCATGGATGCTGTACTGTACCAATGAGCATCCAATTTGTATTTTCCACCTATTGCAGCGGTCATATCGGGGACATCTATTAAATTTTTGCCTGAATAATCAAGTGAATTCGAAATGAACCGATCGTATTTGGCTCGTGTGATACCTATACTGCCATATACATCAAACGTATCCGATACATAATTCAATGTCGATTCGAATCCATAACTGTGTGCTTTATCGGCATTGAGCGTTGTCGTAGCCAAATAATCATTAAAGGTGATCGTACGCACATCATGCATACGGTTATAAAACACTGCACTGGCCATATTCCATGACGAATGAGCTCCGTTTTTATATCCAAGTTCTAAACTCTCTGTAATCTCAGGATTATAAGAGATCAAAGTCGTCCCCGGACTGCGATAATTGTATCCACCGGCACGATACCCTTTTGAATAGGTCAAATAAAGATTATTTCCATCGTTATCATAAGCAAGAGAAAACGTAGGAAGCCAGTGATCTGAAACAATAGTTGATGACAATGCAGACGCATAGCCTGTGTAGTCACGGGTAAAATCCCGTTTTGTTTGTTGATAACGGAGCCCTGATGTCAATGAAAAATAAGAGTTCAGAGCATAACGGATTTTTCCGTACAACGCTACATTCGTATCCAAATTATCTAAATTATTCGTATTGTTATACGATGGAACAGAAGGAAATCTTTGGGTTTCAAGATAATTAAATCGCAGTTTATCGCTATAAAACCCACCCAATACATATTCCATTTTGTCATAAATAGCATTTAGACGTAATTCCTGCGATACCTCTTCAATATTGAGGCGTACTTTTTTTATAATATCTTGTACATAATTGTAGTTATTTGTATCTTATGTTATTCTTCAAAAAAGGCATACAATGGGCTTGTGTAGCCACTTGTATAAGGTTATAGTATTTTTTCTTGACCAATTCGATAAAGGGCAAAATCGTATTTCAACGGATCGTTTGGATCGAATTTTTTAAGATTTTCCGTCAATTCTATTGCCGCTCTCATATCGCATACGGAACGTTCCAATAACCCTAATTTTCGTGAAATCGCAAAGGTATGGGTATCAAGCGGCATTATCAGATCATGCATAAGCACCTCTTTCCATAATCCCATATCGAGTTCATTAGAACGCACCATCCATCGCAAATACATCATCCAACGTTTCATCGCCGATGCTTTATTGATCGACTTTATCGGTTTTCCTATCAAGAATTCGTACCCTTTGGAACGATAGGGGTTGATATCGTACAGGGTACGGATAACACTGTTCAACCCATCAAAAAAACCATCCGAATACCCTTGCATAAACAGCGTTTCAATGCCCCCAATCGCCTTGAGAGAACGGAGTGTTATAAACCACTGAATGATGTCTTCGCTCGATTGAAATCGATAGTATTTTCCCTCTAAGTGCTCTCGTAAACACTCTTCATCGGCATCGATCCATCTAGGATCCAACGAATCGAGAAATGCAACGATCGCTTTGGCACTGCCATACGCAAAAAGAGCACATGTAAGGGCATGATGTTCATCCCAATGTTTACGTGCGATCATCAGCGGATCAGGGCGTTCAGCACATAATTCCTCTGCACAATTGCGAGCATCTACCTGAGCGTTCAGATACGCTTGTATCTCTTTCACACTATCGTCCCAAGAGATAGAGTTGTTTGCGTTCGCTCGAGCCTGCAATATTGAGTTGTTTGCGATATTTTGCAATCGTTCGGCGTACCATGGTGATTTTAAATTTATCTTGAATCATCTCAAGCAGTTTCATATCGCTCAGAGGTTTTTTATGTGACTCGTTTTTGACCAATTCCGCCACATAGTCTTTGATCGCTGCATTGGAGACATCTTCATCGATTGCAGTCGTAAAGAAATCTTTCATCGGAAAAATACCCCGATTACAAGCAATATATTTATTGGCTATCGCCCTAGAAATAGTGGACGGGTTATGTCCGAACTCATCGGCCAATGTTTTGAGCGTTAATGGCTTGATTGCCCCACCGGTAAAAAAATCGTACTGATACTCGACGATCATCAGTCCTACTTTGTAGAGAGTCGCTTTGCGCATCTCCAAAGCATCGACTAGGCTTTTTGCCTCTTTGAGCTTTTCTCGCACATACGGATGGTCGACACTGTATGCCGTATCGATCGTCACACCGGGATAGTATTGATCGTTCAGACGTACTTCTATCCCCTCTTCGGGATCGGTATAAATAATCAAATCAGGGATAACCTGCTGAGAATCCTCCATGAAATCAATCGCTGGAGGGTTTTTGAAGCTTCCGATCACGTTCATCGCTTCTTCAAAAAAACTCTCTTTTCGATAGCGCCCCAATTCATCCAAATGTTCAATCATATCACGTGCAAGGGTATATCCACCATCACTGATCGACGAGGATTCAAGCTGAAACATAAAAGACTCACTCACATTCCGCGCACCGATACCGACCGGTTCAACATGGATGAAACGGAGCCGAATTTTCTCAAACTGCTCGAGCGTAATCCCCTCTTTTTTACAAAAGGAATCGGTATCTCCCTCGTAATATCCCCCTTCATCGAGGTTTTCAATAACATGGCGTGCGATAAGTTGAGATACTGGGGTCGGAAACAAAGAACTCTCTATCTGCTCTTCAAGAATTTCGAACAACCCTTTTTGCTGGATTGTCAGTGCTTCAATCGCTTCACTGTGCGAATTTTGAACGTATCCGTATTGAATTTTTTTCGGGATTCGAGACTCAAAAGACTCTTCATACCCTGATTTTACCTCTATGAGAGGATTGCCTTCCACAAACGGCGTCATCGCTTCGCCCAAATCGCTCAGACTCGATTGCAAAATCGGCAACCAATTTCGGAGTGTATTGGAGAGCTTGTTTTTGAGCTCGACGTTTGTTTTGACTCGTAACATGCGCTATTAAAACTTGAACGATTCACCAAGATAGTGCTGACGCACATCCGGATTGTTGGCGATTTCATCACTTGTCCCTGATGCAAGCAATTCACCGCTTTTGATAACATAGGCACGATCACATACTGCCAACGTCTCACGAACGTTATGATCGGTGATCAAAACGCCTATCCCATACTCTACCAACTGTGAAATAACACTTTGTATATCCATAACGGCGATCGGATCAACTCCGGCAAACGGTTCATCGAGCAATAAAAAGCGAGGCTTGTTGACCAATGCGCGTGCAATTTCAGCACGACGACGTTCTCCGCCTGAGAGATTTATTCCTCGACGGTTACGAATAGGCTCGATATTAAACATCTCCAAAAGCTCTTCAATCCGCTTTTCCGCCATCTCTTTGGAGAGTTTCCCCGCTTGAGCAGCGATAATAAGGTTCTCTTCAACCGTCAAATCTTTGAAAATCGATGCCTCTTGCGGCAAATAACCGATCCCCATACGGGAGCGTTTATGCAACGGCAGATGCGAAACATCCTCTCCGTCAATATAAACTTTACCGCCTGTCGCTTCAACTAATCCGCACACCATATAAAATGTGGTCGTTTTACCCGCACCGTTAGGCCCCAAAAGCCCTACAACCTCTCCGGTTTGGAGTTCCATACTGATACCGCGAACGATTTCATGATTTTTGATCGTTTTGACCAGCCCTTCAATTTTTAGCTTATGCACGGTTCACCTCATAACATCGCGAGTCTTCATCGCATTTGGTAATTTTCACAATAATCGTCTCCATTCCGGCACGTTTTAACCACCCAAGCAGGGTATCATCCCCCCATTCGATAAAATGGTACCCTGCTCTTTCCAACTCTTCCATCATCCCCAACGACAAAAATTTCTCAAAGCCGTAATTGTACAAATCGTAATGGTAAAGCTTTTCCCCATACTGCTGCTGAAGTGAAAAAGTGGGTGAAGTAACGGCGTCTTCCAATCCGAGATAACGAGAAAAGTTTTGGGTAAACGTTGTTTTTCCACTCGCCAAATCTCCCTGCAAAATGACAATCCCACCCTGCGGCAGTTCTTGAACGATCCGCTCACACAGTGTTGTCAAGTTGTCTTGGGTAAGCTTCATCATAGCTTCGATGATACCGTAATGATTTGTTTTAATTTCTCTGCTGCCTTGCCGCTAAGCAACGTATCACGAGCGATTTCCAACCCCTCTTGCGCATCACGAGCCATCCCCTCGGCTACAAGGGCATACGCTGCATTGATGAGAACCATATCCCGTTGCGGCTCGGTGGAACGATTGTGCAAAATATCGGTGAGAATTTTGCCGTTTTGTTCCGCTTCGCCACCCAAAATCGCTTCAAAAGGTACTTTTTTAATCCCTAACATCTGCGGATCGATCTCAAAATACTCGATAGTGCCGTTTTTCAAATGTCCTGCATAGGTGATATCACTGATACTGATCTCATCCATTCTTTCTCGCGAACTCACTACAATCGCCGATTGCATCCCCAGCATTCGTGCAGCTTCAGCCATTTTAGGGACAAATACCTCATCAAACACCCCGAGGAGGATTTTGGAGAGTCCTACCGGATTGGTAAGCGGTCCCAAGATATTAAAAATCGTTTTTTCTGGAATCGAGCGGCGTATAGGCATAATAAACTTCATCGCCGGATGGTGATATTGGGCAAATAAAAAGGTAAATCCACACTCTTGGAGAAGTGTTGAACTCTGTTCCGGGTTAAGATCGAGCTTTACCCCCAAATACTCTAACACATCAGCGCTCCCCGATTTAGACGTGATGGAACGGTTGCCGTGTTTAGCAACATAAGCACCCGATGCGGCAAGGACGAGAGCAACGGTGGAGCTGACATTAAAACTGCCGCTTTTATCTCCACCCGTTCCTACAACGTCAATAAGTTTTGGTTTTAAATCCGATGGAACATCGAGAATAATGGAGTGTGTACGCATCACCTCTGCCGCGGTTGCTATCATCTCTGAAGAGGTTGATTCGTTCAATGTCAGTGAGAGCAAAAAATCCCGCATTTGTTCATCGCTCAGGCGATGTTCAAACAGTGCTTCAAAATCGGATTGTGTTCCACTCATGCGAGCTCCTTGACATAGAGATGTTGTTGAGATTTCGGAGTTGATTTGATCGTAGGAATAGCGAGCACTTCATAACGCATCTGTTTTTCAAGATAGATAAGGGTGATAATATCGCCTACAGCAACGTTTTTAGACGGTTTCACCGCCTTATCGTTGATATATACGACCCCTTCGCCGATCATGTCTTGGGCAACAGCACGACGTTTCGTCAGATTGACGGCATTCAAAAATTTATCGATTCGCAAAGAGGTTCCGTAATATTGAGTTTGAAGTCTTTATTGTAGGGAATTGAAACTAAAAGAGAGGTAAGAGCGCAAAAAATGTTCCACTATTTTTTAACTCGAAAACCCACTCTTAAAATTGTCCTTGGCAACAACAATCTGTTTTTGTTTCTCTTTGCGTGCCGTATCTTTTTCGACAAAGATTTTTTTACGCGTTTGCGGATCCATCTCCGTGTAATACATCACCGCCGAATAGGTCCCAGGGGTGGGAGTAAAGACCTGTGCCTGTTCGGGATTCATTTTCAGCTCTTCACTCGTAAAACGTTTCAAATCGTGCATATCTTTCTCGGTACATCCAGGATGGGCCGCGATGAGATAGTAGGTCAAAAACTGTTTTTTTCCCTCTTCGCGATTGAGTTTGTCATAGAGTTTTTTAAAATCGACTAACGTCTGTTTCCCCGGTTTGTTCATGAGATGCAGTACGTGTTCTGAAGTATGCTCGGGAGCCACTTTCATCTGTCCTGAAATATGATGACGCACCATCTCTTTGAGATACTCGTACCCTTGGCGTTTGTCTTCGTTGATAAGATCGTACCGAACCCCCGATGCAACAAACGCTTTTTTGATTCCACGCACTTCACGCAAACGGCGGAGAAGATTGATAACACGGGTGTGATCGACTTTCATTTTTTTGCACAGATGGGTATCATCTACACAGCGCTGATGATCACAGGTACCATGCTTGAGCTTTTTACTGCACTCGTAGCCATACATGTTAGCCGTAGGACCTCCGACGTCGCTGATGATCCCTTTGAAATCTTTGTACTGTGTAAACTGTGTCGCCTCGGCTAAAATCGACTCTTCACTTCGGGTACGGATGGTTCTCCCCTGATGAACCCCGATGGCACAAAAATTACACTCTCCCCAGCACCCCTGATGAGTCATGATCGAAAATTTGATCGTTTCCAAACATTTGACGCTCCCTTTTGGGCGATGGTAGGGATGCAGTTCCCGGGTAAACGGCAACGCTGATACCGCATCCATTTCCCCCTCATCCAGATAATCAGCCGGAGGGTTTTGGATCGCATACCGTCCATCCACTTCCTGACACAACCCTTTGGCGGAGATGGGATCGTTGTTATCGTAAAACAGATCAAACAGATCGATATAACGCTCTTTGTTTGTCAAACACTCAGCATGGGACGGTAATGCTAAATACCCCTCACGTGGCTCTTTGGCAATATAACATACCCCCCGTATATCCAGAGGAGATTCCCCTTTTTCAAGTGCTTTTGGGAGAGCAATAATCGCTCCCTCACCCATCCCGTAAATCAGATAATCCGCTTTAGCATCAAACAAAATCGGTTTGCGCAGTTTGTTGCTCCAATAATCATAGTGTGTGACACGTCGCAGACTCGCTTCGATCCCTCCCAATACAATCGGAACGGTATTTTTGAAATATTTTCGGATCAGATTGGTATATACCAACGTCGCCCGATCGGGTCGCGCATTATTGACCCCACCTGGGGTGTAGTCATCACTATTGCGGAATTTTTTGGTTGCGGTATAGTTCGAGACCATCGAATCGACGCTTCCGCCGCTCACCCCCCAAAAAAGTCTCGGTTCTCCCAAACGAATCACATCATCCGTATTGATATCCGGTTGACCGATGATCCCGACCCGATACCCTTCTCTCTCCAATATCCGTCCCACAACGGCAACCCCGATAAACGGTGAATCGATATACGCATCACCTGAAATGAGGATAACATCGCAAGCATCCCAGCCTCGAGCATCCATCTCGGCGCGGGTGGTAGGTAAATAACGGAGAGTTTCAGGGGTAATTGTTTTCATGATGCGAATTGTACGCTGAAATCTCTTAGGAGCGGCTATAAGGTACGGTATAATATTTCTATGGAAAACAATCTAAATCAAGAGATCATCGAGCATCTCATGCATCCCCGTAATTACGGTCCGCTCGAAAATCCTTCTGGAATTGGGGTAGGACATTCCGAACAAAGCGGCGAATTTGTTATTTTTTATATCTCTGCAAAAGATAACCTTCTCGAAAATGTCGGCTATGCCACCAATGGGTGTCATGATACCGTTGTGCTTGGATCCATGTTCACCGAAATGATCAAAGGTGAGTCGCTGGATTATGCACATACAGCGGCGCAGAAACTTCGTGAAAAAGTCGCTCAGGGACCCATCAAACAGCAAGCGTGCGCTCAAATGGTACTCACCGCTTTTGAAGCGGCTCAAACACACCAAAAGCAAAAAGAAAACGGTTCCAGCGAAGAACTTTATGCGATTGAAATCGGAATGGAATGTGAGGTAGAATCATGATAGACGAAAAGCTGTTTCGACGTAAACATCAGCTTTGGCTGCGAATAACCTTCATGTCGTTTTCGGTAAATGATCCTTGGGTCAAAAACCGCTTATATGAGTTTTCAAAAATCGAGTTTCGTCACCTCAAATGGTTGGCCAAATCATTATTTGAAAATAATATCGCCTACGACTACGAACGTGATCCGAAATTTACCATCGAAAATGAATCCTTTTTTGCATTGGTAAACACCGCTATCACAGAGATCAAAGCACTTCATCTTTTGTACACAGAGACTCCTCTTTTTGAGCGGATGAAGCATGATGAAGACTATATGCTCATCACGTTGCACCATTATCTTGAAAAACTCACATTGGATGAACCGCTCACGGCATTTAATCGCGAACGCCATTGGCCGGATGCCCTTTTAAATGAGAATGAGACCAATGCCCTTACCCTCTTTTTGTTTGAAGAGCTGTACAAAGAGTATGAGCTCATTATGATCTATTTTTATCGTCAAGTTCGAGCAACGACAGCTGCACAAGTGAGCAATTTTCAAGATTTGATCGATGAATCCCATTTTCATCTGCGCTCGTTTGGAGAGATGATGGCAAAAATGGGGATTTTAGCCCTTCCAAGACCTCTGCACGAGCGAACATATCACATCAGTGATATGGAGAAATTTCTTCGAGACGGTATTATTGAAGAGGAAAATGCGAAAGAAGAGTGCCGCAAGCTCTCCTCTTCCATCCAGGATGAAAAGCTCTCAAGCTTTTTTGAATTTATCAATTTTCAAGAGAGCTACCATATCGAAATTATGAAAAAATTATTAGGAGAAAACCATGGTTGAACAAGGAAATATTTTTATTCTTTTAGGTGTAATTGCCGTTTTTGCATTTGTTCTTACCCGAAAAAAAAGGTAAGACTCAGTGCAACAGGGTTACAGGGGCGATATGTGATCCCTGGAATTGCTCGATTCCAAGCGTTTTTAACCGTTCAATATCTTCAGAATCCTCAATATTGATCGCTATGATCGAAATCCCCAAACTTCGAATAACATTGTTGAAACTCTCTCTGCTTTTACCAGTACTTTGATCTACCATCATATCTTGTAAATACGCACAATTAGATTTTACGTAATCAGGACGTATCGCCTGCAAATAATGGGCTCCGGACTCAGGAATAGCAAAATGATCGATTCCAAAACGATATCCAAGCGTTTTGACCATTGTACTTATTGCAGATACCCCTTCTAAATCATGAAGGGCGGTAGTATTGCTCACCTCAAACCATAACATCAGATCGTTTGTTCGATGGAAACTCTCCAGCTGTTCTCTCAACCATTGAATGTTGGCATATTTTTTGATGAAATCTCCACTCAGATTGAGCGCCAACGGAGTAATCGGATTATGCTCATGAATGTGTTTTAAGACTTTTTCAATCATATAGCGGTCCAATGTATCGATAAGTCCGAGACTTGTTGCCACAGGGATAAAATACCCTGCAGAATGGATCGTCCCCTCTTTATCCAACAAACGCAAAAATATCTCTTCATGAATGACGTTAAGAGAATCGGAACGCTGTTCTACAACACTCTGAAATGCCAATAACATCCGTGATTGCTCTAAACTTTTTAACAGTTCCTCTCTCCACTCTTCACGACCTAGTACCAACGCTTCATCACTATCCTTGCTAATCTCTATCACAAAATTTCCGCTTTGTTTGGCTTGGGTCACCGTATAGTCGGCGCGAGAGAAAAGTGTTTTTAAACTATCGTTTTCACTGTACGATCCGATACCGCATCCGATCGTTAAATATTCGAGCATTCTAGTATCGATCTCTTCAATCATGTGACGTATCTTGATAATCATATGCTTGGTTTCATGATGGATACTACCCATTTCTGATGTTGGTAAAACGGCAAAAAAATCAGATTCGTTCAATCGGGCGATCAATGCATGACGGAAAGAGCCCAAATGGGTGTTAAAAATCTCTGAAATCGCATTTATCACCCCTAAATATCGCTCATACCCCTGCTCTCGTTTGAGACGATCTATCTCATCGACACTGACCATAACATACATACCGGAAGATAAAGAAGCATCCGATTGGAGATAATCGGGAAGTTTAGCGGTCAAATAACGGCGGTTATGAAGTTTTGTCTCTGAGTCTCTATAAAGAAGTTCATGATAGCGACGTAAGGTCTCATTTTCACGTTCGAAAATATCTTTGACTTTTTCTACCATCGCATTCATGGCGGTAGTTACCGATCGAAATTCAGTGGTAAAAGGGATTTTTGTCTCGATAATAAATTCATTATCCAAAATTGCTTTTGCCTGGCTCTTGATCCGCTTGAGAGATTTAAGACTGAGTGATAATAGAAAATAAAGTGTTACAAAGACCACAAATCCGATCATTAAAAACGTTTTGACCAAATCGATCAATGTCGAGTACAATTGTCGATACGCATTTCCAGTATGTCCGCTCACTTCGAGTGTACCAAAACGGCTCCATCCGATCATAATATCACTTTTTGCACTGGCGTTATGGATAGGAACCATTTTTACAAACCATGATGGAACATCACTGATTTGCATATCGTTTCGACAGCTGTAGACCTCTTTGCCCTCTATATCATTCAAACGGATCTCTTGATAATATCCGCTATCGTATATGGCATTGATCATCGTTTCCATCGTCGATGTATCGCTGGGATCAGCAACTTTTGAGAGGGAAAGTCCTAGTGAGTGTGCCGTATTTTTGGCATCGACATAAAGCTGATTTTGAACAAATTCGGTAGCTGTTCTAAAATTCAATGCCATTACCGATGCTAAAATTACCCCCAAGAAAAGTCCCAGCATCAAAACCAGCTGTTTAAATAAACTCATTTTATTTCCTTTTACCGTGTAATTATTAATTCATCCCAAGGACGGGTCTGTTTTGCCGCTGCCGGAACCATTTTTCCGATTTGAGCCTGTTTAGCGTTAAACAACTCATCTCCGCTAAAACTATAGATCGGAATCAAATCATCCCTCTGCGATGCGGGGAGAATTTTGAAGTTGTAGTTATCCAAAATCAACGGTTCTGATCGAGGTGTCGCATAATAGGTTAATACCATATGTGCCGTTTTGTATTTTAACGATTTAGCGTAGGTCATAAAGAGTTTCGAAGGAGGAACGCCTAACTCTTTGAGTGTGAAATATTTGGCAATAACGTAATCTTCGCAATCACCCCGATCTTTTCCAATCAATTCATACCGTGTTGCCCAATAATCGCTTACACCCCATGTCTCTTTATCAGATGCATACGGTGTATGATTAAAAAAATCATTCACTCCGTCAAGTTTTTCCATCTCACTTTGGTCTCGTACTTCATTCATCATCTGAACCAAAGCAAATGCGCGACGTTTGGCGAATACCCCATATTCACGTTCTATTTTCTCTAAAAAAGCTTTGGTAATAGAAAATTCGGGAGAGCTCATAAGAATGGCGGCAATCGCCGCCGTTATGAAGAAAAGGGTGAGCGTTTTTTTCATCCTTTTATTGTAGCGTAATTCATCACTAAGAGTGGGTAACGTCTTGTTCGATTTTTACGGTTACGGTCGGGTCACTAGCATTTGTATGGGTATAGACGTCAAATGCATAAGTAGTACCATTCATGGTTTCTGTCGTTGTTCCCGTCTTTGTCAACGTTGAATCAACACTCACACTATCCGCACTGTTTCCAATAATCGTCAACGTATGATTACTATCGGTCATATCGATGACATCTTGCAAAGACAAGTTGGTAAGACTATGTGCACCTGTTGTCCCCAGATCAATCACTTCAATATTTTTGATCGGATTATTCGTCGTATTCAACGCACTAAAATCAATATTTGTTCCGGTAGGGAGAAGCAATGTATCGATACCGCTTCCTCCATCCATCAGAACATCTTTTGCATCAAAAAGAATCGTATCGTTACCCTCATCGCCATATATCCAGTCTTTGTTCGCACCGCCATCTATAACATCGTTTCCTGCACCGCCATGGATGACATCTTTCCCGTCGGTTCCGGTAACATAGTCATCACTTGCATCTCCATTATACGTTGCGCCGGTACGGATAGACCATGTACCCGTTCCCGTATCAACCATATCCTGTTGAGCTGTCAATACTGGCGGAGTTTGATTTGCATTCAAAATCGGCATTGTGTCTGTACTGACGATCTGATATGCAGTATCCAATGTACCGCTCAATTTTGTTTCTAAACGAAATGATGCATGTCCCCCCTGATCCCAATAGAGAATTTCGATCGGTTGCCAACCATCAGCAATACTCAAACCTGTGTATACTTTAGTCGTTGTGCTTTGAATATAATCGGCTTCGGCAAGGGATTGATTACCGATTAATATTCGGTAACCATCATCTGCAGTGACTCGTAAATCGTATGTTCCGCCTACAACATACACATACCCGACCATACGGATGATCGCATCTGTTGTATCACCCACACCACTTGTCGCTGTGATTGTACTCGCATT
Source organism: Sulfuricurvum sp. PD_MW2 (assembly GCF_002633015.1). Classification (GTDB taxonomy): domain Bacteria; phylum Campylobacterota; class Campylobacteria; order Campylobacterales; family Sulfurimonadaceae; genus Sulfuricurvum. The sequence continues at coordinate 28,018 of NZ_NSIU01000025.1, forward strand.
TGCGGTGTTTGAACCTTTCAAAAATGCATAAAGGTTATTATTGCTTGAATTAACCGTATTATTTGCCGTTACTTTAGTGTTTTGACCGAGGTCATTACTGAACAATGGCGTACTTGTTCCGGCTGTTAAACCGTATTCAAGTTTATTTGCCGTGAATGTAGCATCTGCCGCACTGGCTGAACCGGTATGTGAACTTCCGACAAGCGTTGTATCGTTATTGCGGCCTTCAATAATGGTTTCAATTTTTGCCAAAGATGTCAAATTACTTTGTGTTCCATCATCCGTATGCACTCGCGTTGACGAACCTAAATAACCATTGGTTGTACTCGTAGTATTATCGTTGTAACCAAAATATTCACCGCTTAATCCCATACCGCTTGTAGCCATAGTTGTCGAGGTACTCGTTAATAAAATTTCTGATGCATGCGTAACGTTCAAAGTTAGTGTACCGCTTGCACTATCAGTATCATTATCTGTTAATGTAAATCCAATTGTCTCAGTCATAGTGGAACTTGAAGCAAGAGTGGCTGGTGCCTGATATGTATAAGTTGCTGCATCAAAATCAACGACTAAGATTCCCTGCTTAACCGTAGTAATCGTTACTGCATTTGTTGTTACATCAAAACTGTTGGTACTTGTTCCACCACTTACACTCATAGAGTGTGTCGTAGGATTATATGTGTATGTCACTCCATCAATTGTAACCGATTTGACATACCCACCATCAGCACCCAGGCCATATGCGCTGTTTCCAATATTTCCATTAAGACTTCCAGGGATCGGAGGGATAACTGTTTTTTGAAGTTCTGATGATAATTGTGACATGTCAGTGACAATAATTGCATTAGTGTCCGTTGATATTTGACCATTGTATGCAATCGGATTCAAAATTGTTTGTGCATTTGCTGGCAATCCGGTACCAATTCCTATTGAATAAGCCTGAACATCATTATTATTCAAGAAATTTTTCCAAATAGTTTCTTCAGCAGTTTGAATACCATTATCAGCACTTCCTGAATAGTTGCTTGATGAATCAGTAAGAGTACTTGTATTGTTATCATTTTGATTTGGTGCACCATCAGAAATGAAATATCCTACATTTTTAGCATTATCCAATTTACCTGTACTTTCATATGCACTCATTCCATCAGCCAAAGCTGCATCATAGTCTGTTGAGCCGTTGGATGTCATATTTGCTATATACGTTTTAGCTGTTGCAATATCAGTCCAAATCGTCCCTTGTGGATTAGCATTAGATGAAAACGTTACAATACGAACTTTAATGTCGCCAAATGAATCATACTGATCTAATAATTGATTCAATGCATCTTTTGTTGCTTCCAGACGAGTTTTACCAGCTATACCTGATGGATCAGCCATACTACCTGATACGTCAACTACCAATAAAATATTAGTATCTTGAGACGGCAAAATTATAGATTGAGTAATATTTCCCGCAATAGGAGCATCATCTTCTATATTGATGGCCAATGTACCTGTTGTTGTAAGAGCTCCATCCGTTGCATTTACTCCAACAGATAATGTTTTAATATCTTCAACACCTGTTGTAGCATGATCAATAGGTCCTTTTAGTGTAACTGTATATGAACCGGTGTTATCAATACTGATTGTCATGATAACTTTATCCCCAGCACTTCCCACTAATGTATTTGTACCTGAACCGCTCCACATAACGGTTGTTCCTGCTGAAGTCATAGGCGCCGTCGGAGCACTCAGAGTAACCGCTACACTGCTATCAATATCAGAAATATTCATTGTTCCAGTCGATACACTCAAATTTGTTGTATCCGATGGACTACCGATTGTATCTACAATACCTCCGGTTAACCCTTCCTCTGAAACATTCGCTGTTACAGAAGAATTTCCAATAGTCGGAGCATCATTTACTGGATTTACACCAATATTTAATGTTGATGTATCACTTCCACCTTTTCCATCTGAAACAATATAAGTGATAGTCGGTACGTTTCCATTATAATTTGATACAGGGACAAAAGAATAACTTCCATTAGCATTAATTGTAATTGTTCCAACTCCAGCAATTGATACAGGTGTGCCAATATTTTGAGTTCCTGAAATCTCCATAATCGTATATCCGCTAATCGACAATGTATCACCATCTGCATCTATAGCATTATTTAATAAATCTCCAGTTGCACCATCAGTAACTGTTAATGTCATATCTTCATTAACGGTATTTGTCTCATTAGTATCTACCGGTTTTGCATTTAGTTTATCTACATCCGTAGCACTATTTCCTGCAATATCAGTCACACTCGCTTTAAAACTATAACTTGAACCGTCTACAATCCAAGATGCATTAGCAGGAATATTCGCCGTCCATGTTCCATCTGAGCCAACAGTTGTGGTATAAATCGCCCCATTAATAGCAGTTCCAGAACTGTTCAATGCCTGAATACTAACCGTTTGATTTACTTCAATACCTGTTGTTATACCACTTACTGTAAATCCATTTGTTTTATCTGTCGAACTGATCGTTGCATAATTATTTGCATCCGTAGTTATAGGACTTTGACTTTCACCCGCAATCATTCGAATATCAATCAACGCCGTTGTATCGACGCTGTGGGTGTGGGTCGTCGAACCGGTAACAGGGTTCC
>NZ_NSIU01000047.1 GCF_002633015.1 Sulfuricurvum sp. PD_MW2
ATTTACATAATATAATATTTGATATCTCTTGCACTTTCCCACTCGCTTCTTTTCTTTGAAGCGAAAGGTACTGTTTAACGGTATGGGTGTCAGTATGTCCGAGCAGTGCAGAGAGGTGAATTGTATCTACCCCTTGGCTTGATAATGCCGATACTGCTAAATTACGCATCCAGTGAAAACCAAACTCTTCGATTTTGGTATCGTTACGGATCGCATAGATATGATCTCTTATTTCGGTGTATTTTCCGCCCCTTGGAGATTTAAATACTAAGCCCTCTTTTCCCGTATAGATTGCGATCTCTTCAAGTGCTTCTTTGATATCATCGGATAAGGTAAATTCTAAATCCACTCCGACTTTACTTTCCTCTTTAGGAATGATGAACGTTTTGTGTTTGAGATCGACGTTTTCCCATGTAAGAGATAGCACTTCGTTTTTTCTCCGTCCATAGAATCCGAATAACATGATCGCTCTCATTGTAGGATTGTCTTTAAATACTTTGTGTATGCTCTGATATACCTTTTTGTATTTATCTACAGCGTTAGAGATCACCCTCTTCTCTTCAACAAGTTTACGGGTTACACGGTGAGATTTTTTAATCGGTGATACTTGGATAGATTCATCTTCGATTGCGAGTTCAAATAAAGGGTGTAAGACTTCAGTAACCATCTTTTGTGATCGTTTGGATAAGTGAGATACATCGGCAGTAATTGTGGTGATATCTGAGGACTTAACAGCCGAAATAGGTTTATCTCCGATAATATCTTTGATGTATCTTTTAAAAAAACCTTTGAGCTTGTATTGGTGACCGGCAGACCAACTATTTCTCTTGATCTCACATAGACGATCAAAGTAATCGTTTACGATCATATCAGGGCTGGCTGTAAGACTTTTAGAGGTGAGTGATTTTTTGGATTCACTTGCAATAAACTCATTGAGCGCAAAGGAAGCGAGTTCAATATTTTTACCCCGTGTCGTTCCATTGACAGTAATCGTTTTTCGGATACGTTTGCCGTTGATACGTAGATCAAACATAAACTTGGAATCATTGCTCTTATGTATTTTTAGGCTTGGGATTTCATTCCCTTTGTGGATAACTTGAATGTAATCAGAGAAGATAATCGCCATGTAGTCCCCTTGTGGTTACCGTATAGGTGACCACTTTTTAGATACTGCATGATAACGATATAGATTTAAGAGAGTCATTAAGCCCAATAATTAGGGAAAATGAATTATAAGGAATCGACAGAAAAGCAGTTTTTTAATGTTCGAATCCCCTTGGGGTCACCACTTTAAACTCCCTTTTTACCGTACTTTCAAGCACTTTAAGTTTTTTTAGGTCTCCTGTTGGTTTCCACTTTTGTTTTATTTTATAATTTTTTATATTTCAATCTAGTCCTATTTATATACAAGAATACATGAATGTAAATTCACTTTTATCATAACTCGACATAATCTCACCATCAAAATATGGAGAGATTAATGAGAAAATCATATATTTCTATGCTCACTGCTAATATCTTGTATTCGGCTTCAGTTTATGCCGGAGGTGAGCAAAGCATACACGATACAGTATTATCTAAAATAATTGTTGAAGCTCAAAAAATCGATTTTGTTGAGACAGATGCTTCAAGTCAGGGAACGATAATCGCCGAACAATTATCGAATCGACCCCTCCTCCGTCCCGCTGAAGTATTGGAGACTGTACCGGGACTTATCGTCACACAACATAGCGGTGATGGTAAAGCCAATCAATACTTCCTCCGAGGATTCAGTCTCGATCACGGAACCGATTTTTATACGACGCTCAACGGTATGCCGACCAATCTTCCCACTCATGCACACGGTCAGGGATACAATGATCTGAATTTTTTGATCCCAGAGTTGATTTCAACCATTACCTATAAAAAAGGGCCTTATTATGCCGAAGAAGGCGATTTCGCTTCAACAGGAAGCGCACATATCCGTTATGCTGATAAACTAGATGAAGGAATTGCAAGTCTATCTTTGGGGAGTTTCGGACACAAACGCGTGTTCAATGCCGATTCGTTCGATCTCAATGGCGGAACGTTACTGTACGGAATGGAATATTTTTATAATGATGGTCCATGGGAATATCCCGAAGGGTATAAACGATTCAATGGAGTCGTGAGTTATACGAAAGATGATGGGAAAAATCATTATAAAATTACTGCGATGGGGTACAAAGGGGATTGGGATGCGACAAACCATGTTCCGGTACGTGCAATCGAATCGGGTACTATAGGACGCTATGGATCACTCGATCCGAGTGATGGCGGATACACACACCGTTACAGTCTAAGCGGAGAATATGAACGCCATGATAGTACCGTCACCACAAAAGCGAATGCCTATATAATCGATTATGGATTGGATCTATTTTCAAACTTTACCTATTTTCTCAATGATCCTGTAAACGGCGATCAGTTTCAACAAAAAGAGTCGCGAATTCTTGCAGGTGGTAATATTGGGCAAGTTAGAGTCGGATCAGTGTTCGGTATCGACTCAATAGCCTCTTATGGACTGCAAGTCAGACATGATTCGATTGATGTTGCACTCAACAATACAAAGAGCCGAAACTGGCTCAGTACCATTACGTCAGATAAAGTCAATATCTCTGCAGCCGCACTCTATTATCAAAATGAACTCGTTTTGGGTGAGAAAGTTCGTATGATTCCAGGGATTCGATTCGATACCTACTGTTTCGATGTAGAAAGTGCCGTCAATAGTGCTAATTCATCCACGAAATACGCTTCAATCGCAAGTCCGAAACTAAACTTCATTTTTGGACCGTGGGGAAACACACAGTTCTTTTTAAACGGAGGATATGGCTTTCACAGTAATGATGCACGAGGAATTAGCGCCTCTAGTAATCCTGCAACACCATTGGTACGAACCAAAGGGGCTGAAGTGGGTATTCAGAACCGCTCTATTCAAGGATTGGAAACTTCTTTGTCTTTTTGGATGATGGATAGCGATTCTGAGCTCGTATTTGCTGGAGATACAGGCGGTACCGAACCGACAGGTAAATCACGGCGACAAGGGATCGAGTGGGCAAACTATTGGACTCCATCAGATTGGTTTATTTTAGATGCAGACGTTGCTCTTTCACAAGCACGCTACAAAGATCCAGTTTCAGCAGGAGGAAAATATGTTCCTGAAGCAATTGAAAAAGTTGTATCGGTCGGAATATCGATCAAAGAGTATAATGACTGGTTCGGTGGTATGCGTTTGCGCTATTTCGGCAGCCGTGCATTAATCGAAGATAATTCGGTACGTTCAGAACCTTCAACACTTGTCAACCTAAAAGCAGGTTATCATATAGCCAAGAATTTAGATGCAAGTCTCGATATATATAATTTATTGAACAGAGAAACCAATGATATTGAATACTTTTATGAATCAAAATTGGCTTCCGAGGGTTCTGGAGTATCCGATCATATGATTCATCCGGGTGAACCTAGATCGTATCGATTTAATCTAACTTATCGATATTGATGCTATAATTCTATTATGGATATTAAATATCTATAATATATACAATTGGGGATCTTTGATGAGTCAAAATAAAAAAGCTTTTATTGCCGGTGCCAGCGGTGTTATCGGAAAACCCTTATGTGCGATGTTGATTCAAGATGGTTGGAAAGTATACGGCACAACAAGAAGTGAAAATAAAGTTGAACTGCTCAAACAAATGGGTGTAGAACCAATATTAGTTGATGTCTATGATTATGAGATGCTAGAAAAAATTTTATGCGATATCAAACCGGATGTACTCTATCATCAGTTGACTGATCTTCCAGATGGTCTCAACCCTGAAAAAATGGAAGAAGCATTAGTAAGCAATGCAAAATTGCGTATTGAAGGTACATCCAATTTAGTTAAAGCTTCCATGCAAGCCGGAATCAAAAAAATGATTGCTCAAAGTATCGCATTCGTGTACGAACCGGGTGAATTACCGCATACTGAAGCATCGGCTTTGCTCAATTTTGAAGATCCAGTATACGGCACAACATCAAAAGCTGTCGCAAGTTTAGAAGAACAAGTGCTCAATGCACCGTTTATCGGTATCATCCTGCGAAATGGGCTCTTTTATGGTCCTGAAACAGGATTTGATGAACCCGTTGGTTTTGTACCTTCCGTTCATGTTGAAGCAGCAGCACATGCAGCTATACTGGCATTAGAATGTAATACAAACAATGTCTATAATGTTGCTGATGAAGATGAGCGCTTATCGAGCAAAAAAATCAAACATGAGCTAAAATGGAGTAGTGATTTTCGTTTATCATTGCATTAAGTGAGTATTTTTACGCTCTCGGATAAAATACGGCTAAACACTTAAATAGATGGATATATGATGCAATTAAGCAACAGTGTCGAGCACGCATTACACTCTTTATTTTATATGATTGATCTGCCGAAAAACAGATCAATCTCTATCAAAAAAATAGCAGAGATCCATAATATTCAAGACGCCTATCTCTCCAAAATCTTTTCCAAACTGCGTAAAGCAGGTATTGTCCGATCAACACCAGGGATAAATGGTGGATATGAACTGGCAAAACACCCAGAAGATATCTCTTTTTGGGACATAATAGAAGCAATAGAGGGGGCATCATCTTTTTTTCAATGTGCAGAGTTTAGAGAAAAGAATATGTTTGAAAACGATCCTAGCGTTTTCAATAAAGAATGCCCCTGCTTAATCAAAGTAGTTATGTTAGAAGCAGAAGAAGCATATAGAAATACTCTGAGAAACAAATCCTTACTTTGGGTCCATGATCAAGTGAGACCAAAATTCTCTGATCAAACAAAAAAAGCTATTGATGACTGGGCAAAAGCAATCATCTAGTTTTTAAATTTATATCCTCTATCGAAAAAAATATTCCAAACTAGCTATTTACTTGTTTCTACACAAAATCGATACTTCCTGATTTTCTTATTATTGAATTTGCAACATTTTTGCAACACTACTATGAGAC
>NZ_NSIU01000026.1 GCF_002633015.1 Sulfuricurvum sp. PD_MW2
TTTAGATCGATCAGCTCTGCTTTGGTGCTCTCTCGATTCAGGAAGCGGAAGAATGAGAGGAGGCCAGTCTGCGTTTGCGCCAGCGAAAACGTAATACTGCGGATCAAAATAATCCCTGTCGTGATTGCTGAGAAAATCATCATCACCGTCAAAACCAATGTCCATGCAAATGAAGTATGATAAAGATCATTGCCTCGCGCAGCTGCGTCATTTCCCCCTTTGACATTGAGTTCGACAAGTTTATTACACTCTTGGGAAGATTGATTGAACAAAGCCAACGATTCACCGTTCATCAAATCCATCGCTTCTTTTGTTTTTAGATCACGGCTCAAGGGAATCATTTGGTTGTGAATTACCGTATATCTTTCAAACTCTTTTGAAAAATTATCGTATAACGTCTGCTCTTCAACTGTAGAAATCAATGTTTCGTAGTGGGTACGATTTTTTTGTATCAAATCCAAAGCTTTTTGAATCTCTTTTTCTGCATTAGAGCGCTCAGAGGGAGTTTGTGCAATGATGTGATTTAATTCAGCCACACGTAACTCTAAAATATGGTTATGAAGTTCTTGCGCTATCGTAGCAGAAGGCATCCAATCGCTGGAGATTTCTGTAGAGATATCATTCATTTTATTCATTTGATACAGTGCCAAAAGTCCGACTACGACACCCATATATAAAATGAAACTAAATATGATCGTTAGTCTTCGCCCTATTCGCATATTATTAAATATACTTTTGATCCAACTCATCGAATACCCTTTTATACTATTTGTTTATCTAATCCAAGTATAAAATTATCATCGAATACTGTTGCAAAATAGTTGCAAAAACTGAATACCCATTCACAAATGTAGTTCAATCTACTAAAATGGCTCTTAATTGGCGATATTTATGGACGATTTTGTTAGCAATATACTCTATCTCTTCTAATGTCACGTTTCCGAATGAAAAGCTGATCGATTCACGTGCCTCTTCGATCGAGTATCCCATCGTTTGTAAAATACGAGAGGGTTGGGACAATCCCAGAGAACACAGTTCTCCATTGGTTAAATAGATACCTTCTAAAGCCAATGAGCGTATTAAATCTCTCGCATATATTCCATCAAAACGGATGTAACAACAATTTGACAATGTTGATAGCGGATTGATCATAAGGGTCATATTGGAACCAAGTGCCTCGGCAACACGTTTGATAAATTCATCTCTTAACATTTTTGTATCTTTAAATGATTCGCTAACAAAATTCAAATAAGAGCGGTAAAAATGCTCATAAACAGTGAGATCTATATAAGGAATCATATCCGAGTTCAAACTCTTTTCATGGGATAAAAAGACCCCGGAATGCTTGAAAGAACCTGTTTTGTATCCCCAGACGAATGCTGCATACACATCGGGAATCATTTCAAGTTTTAAAGCGTTGCTAATATCTAAAAGCAGATGCTTTCTATCAAAATATTGCGTTAGTTTTTCTATCGATTCTTTATAAAAAGTATCTTCATCCACCAGAGCGCATATCAAATAGGAAGCACCCTGCTCTTTTGCATGAGCCAAAGAGGATTCACGTAATCGGCCCTCTTTGTCTGCATCTATCCAAACAATACTGCGTCCTGACTTTTCCAATAAAATTCCGGCTTGATGTAAAAAATAGGGTAATTTTGAAGAAAACGCTATGGGTTCATTATCGGGGACGGACTGATCGATAAAAAAGCTTAATGAGGCCGGAGTAAAATCACAAAATTGCGCCTCAGTGTATCCGAATGCAGAAGCAAAAGAACGGTTCAAGGTCTGGAGCAGTTGGAGACTCTCGGCATCTCCGCTCCGTAAACGCAACCCTACCGAAGATGACTCAAACGGCCGGAAATTCGGTGCATGATTGACATCCAAGTAAAACGGTTGCTTAGGAGGCTGCACAACACACCTCTTTTAAGGTAGACGGAACAGAATCGGTTTTAACGACCGTATGAGCGGTTTCGACACGAGAAGAATGGGTATAGAGGTTCATTTTTCCTTCCCGTGCGAATCCGATGAGGGTGACTCCATGTAACTGTGCGGTTTTTATCCCAAGCCGTGTCGGAGCCGCTTTCGAAATTACAAGCGGAATACCGTGCATGACGCATTTGACAACCATTTCCATCGACAATCTGCCACTTACAATCAAAAAAGCATCTTGGGTATCGGCACGAGACAATCTAGCTTTTCCGATCACTTTATCAATGGCATTATGGCGGCCGACATCTTCAGCCTCGATAGCTTCACCGTGTTTTAGAACCAAGCGTGCTTTGTGAACACATCCGCTTTGGCGAAACAAAGCACTGCTGCCATAAAAACGATCCACCTCGTCAAAAAGCATCTCTACTCCGTAACTCACGGTAGAACGGTTAAAATCTTTGACTATTTTATCTTCTACATTTCCCGTTACACCCACACAGCACCCTGTTGTAAGTGTTTTTTCTTTGAAAAGGTTCTGAATATTGGCTTCATTAACTGTAGCATCGATATAAACCGATAAACCTTTATCGGAAATTCTTAAAGAATGGATATCATCAACATTAGAAATCACCCCTTCACTCATCAAAAATCCTACGATATGGGCATCCTGATCCTGTGCTATTCCCATAACCGAAAGGAGTTTTATCCCGTTTAGATAAAAATCTATACGTTCTTCGGCAATGATTTCATCCTCTTCAACCATAACGGAACCGTTACGATATACTTTTTCGATAATCAATTTTTTAAGAACTTCTTGTGACATGTTGCTACCCCATCATCAAAATAGCGGAGGAAAATCCTCCGCTTCAAACAAATAACGAACGTTATGCACGCCCTACCTTTTTCAAATCTTCCAAGACATCCGGAGCAACTTGTTCCAAATATTCTCGTGGATATGTACCGGTCCACAATCCTTTTAAATACCCTTTGACTGAAATCGCTGACGCGTAGACAAAGTCAAGGATAAAGAACATGATCAAAACACTGGCACCGAAGTGTAGATAAAGCAATACACGTCTAAATTGGATCACATCGGCATGCGTCAATGAACTTGGATGCAACGTAATAATCATTGCACCGCTGAAACAAAGCCCTGCCCCCATCACTGCATAGAAAAACCAGATAACCCGTTTAGAAGGTTTATAGCTTCCCGGCAAGAAATGGCGGAATGTAGAGTTGCTTCTCCACCCTTTCATATCTTTGGCAGCGATAATCGTAAAGATCAGCCAAACACCGATCCATGCCAAACCGGTCAATTCATGAAATTCTCTCAACAAACGTGGAAGATCTCCACCTTCTGAACGCAGACTCCATGTAATGTTGAATCCGGTCAAAACAAGTACCGAAATCATCCCGATATTGAGCCAAATAACAGCTCGTTGGAATGAAGTAAATACTTGAACCGTATCGTTTGGTTTGGTAATCGTCGGATTCACACGACCATTTTTGATATACAACAATACAAAAATCAAAATCTCTGCAAAGAATACATACCAAATAAACTCTTGTCGCTCATTGCTAGCGCGGATGATCTCCGGAGCAACCGTATTGTACGCCGGACCAAACGCCGCATTCATCATCTGCTGAAGCTCTGATGTGGGAGCACTCATTACACCGCTTGTGTCTCCGAGCATAGCATGCAATGTAAATTGGATCAAATATCCCCAATCCATAATCATCAAATATTTGACAAAAACGAATCCCACAAGTACAAGCCCAAGTGCCGTTAGGATGTAGGCTTTATTACATTCCCAAAAAGTTTTACTTTCCATTGTTGTATGCCTCCCATCCATATGGTTTCAACGATGTATTTTCACCACGTTTAGCAGTACGATACTCGTAAATTTTGTCCACTTCGGCAGCATCACCTGCAATCAGTGCTTTCGTTGCACACATCGATGCACACATTGGGATTTTCCCCTCTGCGATACGATTTTGCCCGTAATGTTCAAACTCTGTCTCACTGAGTGTTTCATCCGGTCCACCGGCACAAAAGGTACATTTATCCATAACCCCTTTGACACCGAATATCCCTTCATGACCAAACTGTGGAGCACCGAACGGACATGCATAAAGACAATAGCCGCATCCGATACATTTCTCTTTATCATGCAAAACGATCCCGTCTTTACGAATGTAAAAACAATCCGTAGGACATACTTTTTGACATGGCGCATCCGAACAATGCATACAAGCGACCGAAAGGGATTTTTGTTTCCCCTCGATCCCTTCATTGATCGTGATAACCCGTCGGCGGTTGACGCCGACAGGAATTTCATGCGCTTCTTTACACGCAACGACACATCCGTTACAATCAACGCATCGGTAATCATCACAATAAAATTTCATACGTGACATCTATCTATCCCCCTTACGCTTTTTCAATACGCGCAAGCGTACATTTAGTTTCAGGGCAAGATGTATTGATGTCATACCCGTAACTCGTGATCTGATTCGAGTTTTCTCCAAGAGCATACGGCGCTGTCCCTTTCGGATACTTATCTACGAGGCTTTTACCGCTCCATAGACCCGAAAAGTTCTGCGGCATGAAGATATCAGTTTCAGCAACGGAATAGCTGTATCGTGCTTTCACTTTAATCTTACCTTCACCAGTACCGTGTACCCAGATCATATCACCATCATCAATTCCCATTTTTTTAGCCAGTGTCGGATGAATGTGTGCATACATCTCTCCTGCCAACTCTGCCAAATATTTGGATGCACGAGTTTCCGTACCGGTACCCATATGCTCAACAATACGACCAGTGACCACATTCACAGGGAAATCTTCCACCCATTTTTGTTTTTTCTGTTCGCTCGCATAGCGGATATTGGCACGATAGTGATCTTTTTTATCCTCAAATGTCGGATATTTAGCCACCAAATCCTGACGGAAACTGTGAAGCGGTTCACGATGTTTAGGGGTTTGATCGGTCCATTCCCATACACGCGCTCTTGCTTTTCCATTTCCGTACGGACACAGTCCTGCTTCCAACGCTTTATTCACCAGAATATACGTATTATCGTTTTTCCAGTTTTTACCTTTGACTTTCTCTTTCTCTTCAGCACTGAGCGTAATACCAAGCGATTCGATATTATCCGCAGTTATCTCAAGATATCCGCCTTTGAACCGTGATCCTGCCGGTTGATTACCTGCAAGAAGCGTTTGTCCGTTTTTCTCAGCCACAACAACCGGTTTCCCATCTGGGCCTTTATCCATCCAACCGGCACGGAAACCCATACCGCCTTCCATAACGGAAATATCCGTTCGATACATAATCGGCGTACCAGGGTGTTTTTCACTCCAACACGGCCATGGAAGACCATAGTATTCTCCCTCTACAACACCGCTACCTTTGAGAGTAACAGGATCAAAGAGTGCCCAGTTTTCTTGCTGACGTTTCATACGCTCAGGAGTTACCCCTTGCAATCCGATCGTTTTGATCGAACGATTGTATTCACGTGTCGCATCTTCTGGCCATTCGTAGCTCGGTTTACCGTTTTTCAACGATCGAGTGTACTCTTCATAAAAACCGAGACGTTTCGCAAATTCAAATAAAATCTCATGGTCTTCTTTAGCTTCATAAAGCGGTTTTACCACTCTAGAGCGCCATTGATAACTACGATTTGTCGCGGCTACCGATCCTGATGTCTCTACTTGGCTTGCAGCCGGAAGCAAGAACATATTGTCAGTGCGATCTGTGATCACTGCGGCATCATTCACGTACGGATCGATAAAAACTACCAAATCGAGTTTGTCTAACGCTTCTTTCGTTTTGTGCGTCATCGTAATCGTTGAAATACCGTTTCCGATACAGATCAGCGCTTTGAGCGGAGTACCTGCATTATTCGTTGCATTCGCTTCATCGATAACACCCCATGGCCATGTGGAAAGAGAGAACCCTTTTTTCTCCATCATCTCTTTGGATTTAAAACGTTTTTGAAGCCATTCGTAATCCACTTGCCATTGTCCGGAATAGTATTTCCATGATCCCTCATTGATAGGGTAATATCCCGGCAAATTTTCAGACAAGTTTGCCATATCACTTGCGCCTTGAACATTATCATGCCCGCGAAGAATGTTACATCCTCCTCCGACTTTTCCAATGTTTCCGAGGAACATTTGCATAATCGGTCCCAAACGTGTATTGCTCGTTCCGATGGTATGTTGCGTCCAACCTTGGTTCCAGATCAAACAACCCGGTGAATTTGCTGTGAACAATTTCACAACTTCCAAGAATTTTTCTGCAGTACAACCACATACATTTGCAACTACTTCCGGCGTATATTGTTCTGCTTCTTCGACAATAGATTCCCAATCGAATACGCGATCGTTCAAATATTGTTTATCGTGCAAATCGTTTTTGACAATGTAACGGATCATCCCGTATAAAAATGCGATATCGGTTCCCGTTCGGATACGTGCATACAAATCCGCATGAGCAGATGTTTTCGTATAACGCGGATCGATTGAAATAATTTTTGCACCGTTCTCTTTCCCTTTTAGAATGTGCTGCATTCCGACAGGGTGATTGACTGCAGGATTCGCTCCCATAATCAAAATAACTTTTGAATTTTGCATATCTCCCAAATGGTTGGTCATACCGCCATACCCAAGTGTATTCGCCACACCGGCGACTGTAGGGCTATGTCAGATACGAGCCTGATGGTCAATATTATTCGTTCCCATAAACGCGGCAAATTTGCGAATATAGTACGATTGTTCATTGGAAACTTTTGCCGATCCGAGCAACATGATACTGTCAGGACCGAATTTCTTTTGAATAGCTTGGATTTGTGCACTGACAGAATCAAGCGCTTGATCCCAACCAATACGTTCCCAAGAACCGCCTTTTTTAACGGTTGGATAGCGTAAACGGTTGGTTGAACGTACTTTATCGATCAAATCCGCACCTTTACAGCAATGACCGCCTAGACTTACAGGATGCTCTTGAGCAACCTCTTGTCTAACCCATACACCGTCTTTTACTTCCGCAATAACACCACATCCGACCGAGCAGTGAGTACAAATAGTTTTCACTTTTTTCGAACCTGGATAAGCTTCTTTGAGCTGTTGCGATGTTGCTTTTACTACCGGTTCATCCGCTGAGCAAACAGCCATTGCACCGACCGAAGTGAGAGCACCCATTTTTAAAAATGAGCGACGCCCAATCTTCGAGTTCAACAATTCTGTTGAGTTTCTTGGACTCATTCGTTCTCCTTTGTTTCAATTTAGAGGGCAGATTTATAAAATTTGTCCCAATATTCCGTTTTTGAGTAGAGTGTTTCATCTTTGCGTGAATTCCCTACAGTGACTCCATCACCTTCGGTATGTTCACCTCGATCGCGACTGGGATGCGTCGCATTGATCAAGCCTAAGCTTCCCGCAGCAACAACGCCTCCGATCCCTAACCGTTTGAGAAAATCTCGTCGTCCGTTAGTGTCCATTGTTACCTCCTTTCTTAAGATAAATAGAATTCAAAATATGATTTTTCGAATGCGATAAAAAGCGCTAAAAACGCAGCGCAATCTTGATAAAAGTCCGCACGATGACTGTTAAACTGCGCATCGATGAATCCTCCGACATAAGGCTCGATAACCTCATGAAAAAGTCTTTTTTGCAGTTCACTGTGACCGTCTTGGAGCAAACGGGCTGAGAGTCCGAAGACGATACCAGCTTCATCTTCTCCGACACTCACGAAATCGGCTTTGATGTACTCGGCTTCATGCATAATCTCTTTGGTTACGATCGTCGGAACCCCGAGTTCCCGTTCGTCATGATAATACGACATGGAAGAGTTGATAAAATCACCAAAAGGGAGATTAAAGAGTACATTTGCCTCCCGTTCAACCGATTTTTGATCCGTAATAAGGGCTTTAACCATTCTCTCGGTATATTCATCGACCCCTTCAGCAAAGGGCGATTTACTGACTGCTTGCAGGACAGAAAGGATAGATTCAGAATCTTTTTCAATCCCTTCGTTACGATACAATGAGCCTAAAACGGTATAGATTGCAACTCTGGCTTCGACAAGTGATTCCATCTTAATACCCCTCTTTTGTTGCAGCGTTATCAAAATGTTGTTTGAGCATGAGTTTCGGTTTGCAATCTGCACAACAATAGAGCGTTTTAGTTTTTACTTCATCCCACATCAACGAAGCAAACATCCCTGCTACTTTATTGATAGCTTTTTGCGTAGCAAACGGTTTGCCGCATTCGATACAGCAAAACACATCATCTTTGGCAACTTCTGAAAATGTCATATAGGTTTCTTCTTCTCGGAAGCGTCCCGGAGCAAGAGTAATAGAGTGTTCCGGACAAATACTCTCACAGTGTCCGCACCCCGTACACAACATCGGATTAAGAGTTAAAGCTTTACTTTCCGGTTGCGCTTGAAAAGCACCGCTTTTACATACATAGGCACACCCCATACAAAGCGTACAGGTATCAGAAACATGCAAATCGTTAAAGAGAGATTGAGGCAATGTGTAAGAAGCATTGCTGTATCCCTTCAATGCATTCATCCCTTCGCTCACAGCCAAACGAAGCGGCAGATTGTCCAATCGGCGTTCAATCGGTGTGAACACTTTGGCATGGCGCGATGATGAAACGATATCACCAACAACATTTTCACCGAAACGTTCAAAAATACGATTGACATTGCAGATTGCACTTTGTGTAGATACCGGTAAAGTGCTCATATCTGGGAAATAGACTTCACCGCCCGATTTAAGGACAATCAAGGAAAGATAAAGCTCATTGATTAGCGTGTAATTCGGTACACTCAACACAACTGTTTCGCTGTAAATCGGTGTTGAAAGTTTCATCAAATCCGCATCGGTAGCGATAAGAACTCCGTAACCTTGCGTATTTTCCAATGCCGAGATCAATCCGGAAACATTAATATTGGTATTTTGGATAGCGCCGGATGGACATACAGAGACACAGGCTCCGCATGCCGTACAATCACTCATACGCAAGTGGATGGTTTTTGCAGTTGTATCTTCGACAAGGGCAGAATATTCGCAGCTATCAAGACATGCACGACAGGCAGGAGAATCCTTCCCTGCATAATCACATTGTCCTTCATTGAAAAGAAGTGTTTTTACAAAACTGTTTTTCTCGCTTCTTGCCTTTACCTGATCGGCGATACGAGAGATATTTCCATGAAATTCGATGGCATCGTATTTCAACCACTTATTGTTATTGCCGCAATATAAAATGGTGGATGCCGGATATTTCACAATCTCGTTATCACGAAGCGTATGTACTTGATATTCGCCGGCTCGTCCATCAATGCGAACCACTTTTGACGTATTCACGACTTTTACGTTAAACGCTTCGTCTAATGAACCGATCATACTATAGGTTCCATCATCCAGTACAACGATATCTGTAGTGTTTGTCAGGGGATACGAAAAATCCAACGCATTATCAAACAATGCATCATCAACCGTTTGTTGAATTTGGATTAATTTTTCTTTATTTGTATCAGAAGAATTCTCTAGTAAATACATACAAGCGTATGTCATAGCACTATAATCGGTCATAAAAATCCTTTGTCGTGTTCTACGATCAGATTTTTGCCAACTTGTAGTGATACAGCCTGTATCGTTTTGGGCAATAAGTAAACTTTTTTTTTACGTTTTGTAATTATTCTTTATTAAAGCTTAAAATTATATTAAAAATATTTATTTCAAAAACCTTTCGGATCAAGAAAAATATAAGCTAATTAAGTTAAAATATTTTTAACCTTTTATAGTTTTATGGAAAGTTTTGAGGGGTTAAGAAGGATATTGGCGAGAAGGTGAAGGAATTGAACCTTCCTTCGAACAGCCACCTGCCCGAACAATGGGTTTGAAGTCCATGGTGCCCACCAGGGTCACATACCTCCCATCTCGAAACACCATTCTAACCTATTAAAAGTTAAATATTTTTTAACTTAGAAACGGAGTATTGTTATGGAACCCAAAAATAGAACCCGTATTCCTCAACTGGGGAAATTTTTGGATCGAGCTGAATTTATCGGATTGAACCGTCAAAGCCTTACAGAAATTACACGTAAACTCTTTGAAGAGATTCGCAACGATACGATTACTCTCTCTCCAGACACCGATGAAAACCGATTGGTTCAACTCGTTTTATCCCGATTGGATTTTTTGTGTCAAGATTTGTTAGTACCGCTCATCAATGCAACTGGAATCGTTTTGCATACGAATCTCGGACGCAGCCCTATTGAAAAATCGATACTTGATGAAATGCAAGAAAGCATTGGAAACTATTGTAATCTCGAATTTGATATTACAAACGGTAAACGCGGAGAGCGGTATGGCCATTTAACGAAAAAACTCTCTTTTTTACTAGGGTGTGAAGACGCTATTGTTGTGAACAATAACGCCTCAGCCGTTTTTTTGATTCTCAATACGTTTGCATCGGGTAAAGAGACGATCGTCTCGCGGGGAGAATTGGTAGAAATCGGCGGTTCATTCAGAGTCCCGGATGTTATGCATGCGAGTGGAACACAACTCAAAGAAATAGGGACAACAAACAAAACAAAAGCCTCCGATTATCTCAACGCTATTACCCCTGAAACAGCCATTATGATGAAAGTTCATCGCTCTAATTTTTCTATTGTCGGTTTTACCCAAGAGGTACCGTTTGAAGAGTTGATACCATTAGCCCAATCCAAAAATATCATCGATTACTATGATGCTGGAAGTCTAAGTTTGTATGATGCCCCCTATCTAGGTGATGAGATCTCCGCTCGAAAACTTTTTGAGTTCGCTCCATCACTGGTAAGTTTTAGCGGAGACAAACTGCTGGGATCGGTACAAGCGGGTATTATTGCGGGTAAAAAAGAGCTTATTAAAAAAATCAAAAAAAATCAGCTCTTACGTATGCTTCGAGTCGATAAACTCACCATGGCCGTTCTCGAAAAAACGCTTACACGATACATCAAACATGGTCCAAATGCGATTAAAACCCACAAACTTTTAAGCAAATCTCTCAAATGCATGGAAACACAAAGCGATATTATCCTCTCGCATGTTACCCATAAACACAAGCTCTCTATCGGAAAGACCTCTACCTATGCAGGAGGAGGATCACTGCCGCAACATCAAATCGAGAGCCTCGCTTTAATCATCGACGATCATCCAAAAAATGCAGAAAATATGATCAAAAAGCTTCGTAATAACGGACTTATCGCCCGTATCGAAAAAGATCATGTCGTATTGGATATGCGCAGTATCGATGATGAAGAACTATTAAACGTCGCTTCAATCTTGAATACAGTATTTGAGGAACATCAATGAAAACAACGATTATCGGACTCGCAGGACATGTAGACCATGGAAAAACCTCACTTATCCGAGCATTAAATGGCTTTGATGGAGATCAAACCCGAGAAGAAAAACGTCGTGGATTAACCATGGATCTTAGCTTTACGCTGATGGACTATCAAGAAAAACGATTATTTCTCGTCGATGTACCGGGGCATGAAAAGTTTGTAAAACATTATTTGGCCGGTGTATTCGGATTTGATGTATTATTGTTGATTGTTGCAGCAAATGAAGGAGTTTGCAAACAAACCATCGAACATTTGGAACTGGCAAGACTTGCCGGAGTACGAAATATTGTTCTGGTTCTCACCAAATGTGATCTTGCCACCCCTTCTGAAGCAAGTCATATTGAAAAAGAGATTTCAAATTTGATCAATGCAATGGATTTAGAGATTTTGTTTTGTGTACACGTAGGGCAGCATGATCCAGCATCCTACGAAAGATTAAAACAAAAACTTTTCTCTTTTCAACTCCCTCATCGACCTGAAGAAGCCAATTTTAGATATTACATTGATCGCTGTTTCTCCAAAGACGGATACGGAACCGTCGTTACCGGAACCGTATTGGGCGGATCATTAAAAACAAAAGATAAAGTATATATCCCGCAACTCAAAACATCTGCAACCGTAAGAACGATCCATTCGGGATTACAACAAGTTTCTACGGCGCAGCCAAATGAGCGTATCGCATTGAATCTATCCGGTGTCAAATCACAAGATCTCAAACGAGGAGATATTTTGTGTACCCCGAATTTTCTTCGGGGGTTTTTAGCGATAGACGTTATGATCCGTCCTCTCAGCGGCATTGTGTTGAAACATCAAAGTGAAGTGACACTCTATATAGGCTCCGCACGCCACAACGTCATTCTAAAAATTATTTCAGAGCATGAGGGGTACGCTATTGGTATTTTTGAAAGTACAACACCCATTTATGCCATGTATCGGGAAAAATTCATTCTGCGTGACGCACAAGGGACCTTAGGGGGCGGCGAAGTGTTAAATCCGATCGCCGATCCGATGAAACGGAAGCAAAAAAGAGATTTTTTGGCTTTACTGCAGCAAAATCAACTCTCTAAAGCCTTTGAAATGTTGATGGAAATTCATAAAAAAGGGTTCGGTCTCATAGGAGCTTATCAGCGTTTCGGAATGGATCATGCCTCAGCGCTTGAACTGGCAAAAAGTGTCCAAAATTCCTATCTCGATCATGATCAAAAAGTGCTCTATCCCTCATCTACCATTGCCATCTTAAAAGAGTATATCCGAAGTATTTATCAAAAAAATAAACGCGCCCTGCTCTCTAAAAACTCCATCAATCTGAGATTTTCATGGGCATCAGTCAATCTCTGCCAAGAGGTACTCAATCAACTTGAAGCTGATAGTGAAATCGTTTTAAAAGAGGGGTTGTACAGAAGTATCGTTTGCGATATCGACGATCTATCGCACTACTTGGAAAACGCACTGTATAGTATGTTAGAAACCCAAGGATGGGCTCCTCAAGCTCCCTATACATTGTATGAAACTCTCGACTTAGATCGTTTCCACGGTGATAACTCTATGAAACGCTTATGCAGTTCCGGAAAAGTGATCCGATTGGCACACAACCTCTTTATCAGCGCACCTCATTTATCTCAAACAATGCACTATCTACGTGAACTGATCGATGCATACGGATACGTTGATATAGAATTGGCTAAAACACAAACAGGATTAAGTCGTAAATATCTCATCGCGTATCTTGAATATCTTGATCGCTTCGAAGACATCAAATCCGATGGTACGCGCCGATTATTAAAAGCGATATAGTTTAGGGAAGCACTGTAGCTCGATAGCCAGTTTTGGCTACCGCTTCTCTCAGGGCATTCAATGAGACCGTATCATCCGCACTCACTACAGCAAGTTGCTGGGCAAAATTGACCCGTGTGTGTTGCACACCCTCGACGCTATTAAGGGCTTTTTTCACCGCAACCGTACATGCAATGCAGTGCATGCCATCAATTTTGAGGCTAATTTGAGCACCGCAGAGAGATGTCCACACTCCAAGAACAACGATTACAAAAAATTTGACCATAACAGTTCCTCATACACCGGATATAACAGTATCATTAGGATCAATACAGATACACCTAAAAAAGCTTTGAATGATCTTTTTTTAGTACAACATTCGGTTGAGCACGTTTGTGGTTTAAATACTATCCAACCCGCAGCCGTTAACAAACCAACAGTCAAGATGCTAAAAGCCCATCGGTATTCAATGAGAGCATCCATCTCAGATAATCCGGCAAACGATATTCCAAAAATAATAAATAGAGTCGGAATCAGACAACATGACGCAGACAACACAGCGCTAATAAAAGCTCCAAATATCCATAACGCTTGTTGTTTCATCTTATATCCCTTGGACGGCAGAATGAAAGCTATATCGGAAATTTTTCGGATCATAACTTTCTATATATTCACCGTCAATCTCCCCATAAGGATAGTTAAACTGATCAAGTTTCCCTTGTGCATTTGCGGGAAAAAGATCAAAATCTCTCGCATAATTGAGTGCAATCCAATTTTTCTCCCAAAAACCGAAAAATTTCCCAGACAACTCTTTGACTCTTTCAGAATCAATAGACAGATTCTCTTTCAGTACCAATTTTGAAATATCCGCAGGATCACAAGGTATCCATCCCAATCCTTCGATGAAAAACTCAACCTTACAGTGCTGTGCACTCGTAACATTTTCCCCTGTTCCAAAAGCATTTGATAATCTCGACGCTCCAACACGCAATCCGACCACTTCACGGGCTGGAATCCCGGCAGAACGCATCATTGCAACACACAATGACGATATATCAAAACATTTTCCTCCCATTTTACCACTGCTGCCAAACTGCTTTATCATCTCGACAGGATATCCGATCCCGCAACCGCGAATATTTTCATCGCGATAGGTATTATGGACGATCCAATCATAAATTTTCCGTGCTTTTTCCAACGGCGCTTGAGTATTTCCGATAACCCGACGTGTAACCTTATCGATATAAGGGTCATGAGGAACATGCGCTGTCGGAAGCAAAAACTCTCTAACGTCTTTGTCTATCACACGAGTATGATTGATAGGGTAAAAAGAGGCTGTTCGATCTTGAACCGCAACCGATATCTCTATTTTAAGACGGCGAATGCGTTCAGAAGAATTCCATTTTACAAAATAATAACGCGCACCAAGCGTTTTGAAATAAAATTCTTCTCCCTTTCCATCGGATAATGTATAGGTCGTATCGATAACGCGCTGAAATCCTTCGATAGTGTTCGGCAGAGGAACCCAAAGGGAACATTGATCCCCTTTTTGGACAGAGAGATCAAACTCCATAGTCAGCACATAGGTTGTTCCCATTGTATTATCGGCATAAACAATGCTCTCTCCCAGTAAAACCATACTCATCGTACTGATACAACTGAAATGCAAGAAATTACGCCGATTCATACTTATTCTCCCAAAAGTCTCATATTTAGTAAATATTTTTTTTACTTTTTATTATTATCTTTACGAACTTAATACCAACTTATAAATTTCAAAAAAAATTTACCATCTATAAAGTAAACTATTTCTTTATTTTTATCCTTTATAAAAGCGTAATGATGCAAACACCGTTGATGAAAGTATCACTCCTAATAGGTCTCATTACCGTTGCCCTATTTTACTTATTTTCTCCGTTTGAACATGAAAGCAAAAAAGATATCGTATTTGGTTGCAGTGCTGCATTAACAGGCCCGTTACAGGAAAACGGTATTGACTATACTAATGGAATATTATGCGGATTTAAAGCGTTCAATGAAGCAGGCGGTATACACAACCGTCATATCAAATTGCGCGTTCTAAACGATCAATATGAACCGTTCATTACTGGGAAAAATATTGCTTCTTTGATGTTGGATCCTGATTTGTTCGGTATATTGGGTGTCGTCGGTACCCCTCCATCGGAAGAGGCATTAAAAATTACGGCTCGAACGCAAGTTCCGTTTTTAATGCCTCTCAGCGGAGCCGAGTTTTTATACAATTATCCCTATCATCATGTCTTTACACTCCGCCCAAGCTATGTCGATGAAGCGCGTGAAATGGTTCGCCATATGCAAGCGTTAAATATACGAAAAGTAGCTGTTTTTTACCAAAATGACAGCTACGGGCTTGCTTCATTATACGCATTGCAACAAGCCGTCCGTAAAACACCGATCAAAATCATTGCCGAGGGGGTATACAACCGAAACACCCTCTCAATCCATTATGCATTTAATGAAATTACTAAAGCTTCCCCCGAAGCGGTCATTATAGGCGGGGCATTAAAACCGACGGTAGAATTCATCAATAAAACGGCGAAGCATGATCCTAAACTCAAATTTTATACCTTTTCATTCGTGGGATATGAATCGCTAAACAAAGTATTATTATCTCTCCCGTTAAACAATGTATCAATGTATATGACACAGACGGTACCGTCCATGAATAAAAAACTTCCGCAGATTGCTACCTTTAAAAACCTCTACACTCGATACCATCCTGAACTGCAACCGACATCGATAGCTTTTGAAGGGTATCTTGCGTCTCAAGTCATTATCGAAGCTCTCAAAAAAAGTTCTCATATCTCTCGATCATCTTTTATGAAATCTCTTTCTACACTTGAATTTGAGCTTGTTGATAGACAAATGATACGCTACAGCGATACACAACATCGGGGATTGCGCAATGTGTATCTGCTCAAACTCAACTCCCCTTCCGAAGAAGTCGTAGATGAATAACCAATGCCGTTTTATAAACGTTTTTTATCATCTTTCACTCGGTACAAAAACACGGATATTAATTGCGGTAACTGCATTAGGTATTCTCATCATCGGATTTATTGCAACATTGACCCTTTATGGGATGAAAAACAGTTTTGATAGTTCTTTTCATCTTCGAACCCTCTCCATCGCGCGTCTGCAAACGATCAAAGATGTCCATACACTCAACATCCTCAATACCTATCGCGATATCATCGACAACCAAACCGATATTAAAAAAACCTACGAAGTGCTGGATATTCTTAAAAAAAATCTCGATTTGAGATGGAAAGAATACGCCTATGCACGAAAAGATATCAAAACCAATTTTTTTGATACGATGGATGAAACAATACTTTCCACATTCCTTTCACCCATCCCAAATACGACGATGATCACCGAAGAGGAGATTTACGGCAAAGCTGACCAGAATATTGACCGTTTGTTAACAACCATAGACACCGTAACGGCTCTTTATCGAGATCATCAGCGCCAACGAGCCGATACCCTCGTCAAAAATGAACTTTACCCTATTTTAGACACCACCAACATCTATTTGGAACAATTGACGGCATTTCATCTACAACGCGCAATCTATGAAAAGGAGAAAACAGACCGTTTATTCGGAGCAACATCATGGATTATATTCGTCATGATTTTTGTTGTTTTAGGGTTTTCTGTCTTTTTGGCTTATTTCATATTAGAACATATTAAGAATCTTCACCGCTCTTTGGAAGAGAGAGTTAAAGAAAAAACCAAAGAGCTTGTCGATCTCAACACCTCGTTGGAGTTACGTATCGCCCATGAGATTCGACAAAGCCGGTTAAAAGACGAAATGCTACACCAGCAGGCAAAACTAGCATCCATGGGAGAAATGCTCTCCAATATTGCCCATCAATGGCGCCAACCGCTCAATGCTCTAACAATTTTGATACAAACGTTTCGGCTCAAAAGCCGCAGCAATAAACTGACACCTGAATTTATCGATGCACAAGTCACTGAGGGGCTTCGCATCGCCACGACCATGTCCGATACGATCGAGAGTTTTCAAAACTATTTCAAGCCGAATAAACTCAAAACCATTTTCCCTCTCCTCGAGACCATACGTGAAACAGTGAATTTGATAGAGGGGATATTGCATAATGCCAATATCAACGTCGAGATCAATATTCAAAAAGAGATCATGATTTCGGGATACCCAAATGATTTCGCTCAAATCATCATCAATCTGCTCAATAATGCAAAAGACGCCCTGTTAAACTCCAACGAAAAGCTCAAAATCATCCGTATCCATATTACACATAAACCGGAAAAGTCATTGCTCATTATCCGCGTAATCGATAACGGCGGCGGGATTCCTCATACTGTTTTAAAAAGGATATTTGAGCCATATTTTACGACCAAACACAAATCGAGCGGAACAGGAATCGGTCTGTATATGACCCAAAAAATCATAGAGGATCAATTTCAGGGAAAAATTAGTGCCAGAAATATCAGATTGCTTTTCAAAGAAACTTACTATAATTGTGCATCTTTTAAACTGACTATTCCATTATTTGAAATTGAGAGCTAACGTATGAGCCATACACTTACCAAATACAATGTCCTTATTGTAGATGACGAATTGCCTATTTTAAACCAAATGTCGTATATACTGGAAGATTTTGTCGCCAATGTTTATACGGCGTCCGATGGACTCGAAGCTCTGGATATGCTCTCAAAACACAAAATAGATATCGTCATTACCGATTTGCTGATGCCGAATATGCACGGCATTACCTTGATATCCGAGATCAAAAAACGGAACCTGCCACTCGCTGCGATCATCATCACAACTGCCCATTCAGAAACCAATTATCTTCTCGATGCTATCAAATTGAGAGTTGATGGGTATCTGCTCAAACCGATTATGGCTGAAGAGATGCTTGATCTGATCGAAAAATCGATCGCACTCAAAGCAAAAGAAGACGAGCTATGGCTGAAAGATCGTATGTTAGAGGGAATCAGTACGTTTGTCGGAGGAAAAAAGATAGAGATCATACGCTATCTTTTCGAACATGTTGATGCAGAGGGTGTCTTTTATGGTTCATACGAAGATATCATGAGTGCACTCAACGTCAGCAAACCAACCGTCGTTTCAACTTTCAAGCAATTAATTGAAGTCGGAATCGTAACCAAACTCAAAAATAAAATTTACAAAGTCAATACCTCATCGCCTGCAGAACAAAAACACTCGGTCGAATCTTAAAAAAGATTCAACCACTCCATCGCTTTTTCGAGTTCATCGTATCCGTGTAACTCATAATCTCCTGTTCTTACCCACTTGGATAGCGCTTCCATCTCCATCATCTTTGTGATATCACTGCGCTCTTTGTCCATGCCCAACATAAATTCGATGAATTCATTCGTGTATGAAGCATTCGGGGTTATATTGGTGAAATTACAATGCGAATACCCTTTGCTTTTATAAAACGGCCGTAAAGACGGAGAGGTTAACCCCATCTCGATCATCCGCATCCATGTTGAAGTCGCCAAAGCGATCGCATCGTATTCATTGTTTTTGAGTTTTTCCAAAACATCGTATTCGCTGCGACCCGTATCGCCGTGTTTGCCCAAATCACTATCAACGCGATTCATCGTATAGTCTCGATTCGGCTCCAATCCCTGTTCTTTCAAATAGTATGCCGGCAAAATAAATGCCTGTGCGGAATCATAACTACCAAATCCGACACATTTATTTTTGAGGTCTTCGAGTGTATGTATATTGGCATCTTCATGGGCAATAAACATAGAGGTAAAATCAACGTCTGTATCTCTCATCAAAAGAGCCTCGGCAAACGGAGCACGTTTTTTCGTCCGTAGCCAAGCAACATTTGTATTCCATGCCAAATCTACCTTTTTATCCAGCAGTGCTTGGACTTGTGTCTCATAATTAGAAAACAATACATAATCAAGATCAAATTTTTTTTCTTTCGCATAATCACGAATGATCTCCCAAATCAAAACGACTTTAGGATCATACGCGACCACTCCTACCATTAATGTTGCCATAGTTATTCCTTTCTTTATGGGATTTGCTGTCCTGTGAGTGCTTTACCCAACCAAACACTTAAAACGTCGGTAGATGGAGCCATAACTGATGCCGCGTAGGCATCTCGTAAATAACGCTCTAACGGTAAGCGTTTACTATACGCATGCCCGCCTCCTACTTTCATCGCGTGATTACATACATCAATCGCATTCGCACTTGCCACCAATCGAGCCGAAATGATCAATGCCAAAGCATCACTTTTGCCATCCAACGCTGATTGTGCCGCATTGAGTGTTAACGCTTTCGAAGCACTCACCGAAGAGAAGATAGAAGCAATATGCAACTGTACAGTTTCAATTTTTGATAGCGTAGAACCATCGCTGTAGGAACGCAATGTTGCGTATTCGATTGCACATGTACTTGCCGCAATAGAAAGTCCCGTGTACACAGATGCAAGACCTAAAATAAAATAGGGAGCCACTACGTTAAAAACGATTCCTGCCCCATCACCATGACTTCCGATCAAAAATTTGTCCGAAACAAAAACATCCTCATAATACACAGGAACACTGGCATTTCCACGCATTCCCAAACCGTCCCATGCAATATCATCATGCTGCATTCCGGAGAGATTGTTCGCAGTCGCAAATACACTTAATCCTTCTCCTTGCGGATTTGCAGCTAACACCAGATAATAATCGGCATAATGGGCAGAGGTAACAAAACTTTTTTTACCGTTTAACAGATAACCGCCCTCTGTTTTTTCTGCTTTTATCTCAGGATTGTAAAAATGGGTACCGGTACCCGTCTCACTAAACGCTAGAGCTAAAGCCAACTCGCCTGCAGCGATTTTAGGTAAATAAAACTCTTTTTGTTCCGGTGTCCCAAATGCTACGATCGACATCGTTGCAACATTATGCATCATATAACACAATGCCGTCGTTGCACATACGCTTCCCAATGCCATACACGTCTCGACATGATCAACGATGCTTCCTTCACGTCCGCCGTATTCTTTTGGTACCAGCAGTGCGGTATGCCCCTCTTTTTTCAAAGCTTCATATGCTTCGTGAGGAAATGTCCCTGCACGATCAACTTTCACCGTATAGGGTGCAACGTGCAATTGTGCAAATTCACTCACATCTTCAAATAAACCCATTTTTTATTCCTTACATAAAATTTGCGGTGTGAGACATCGATATCTCCCGAGCCGTCTCTTCATCAAATCCACATTCAATCATTCGACGTATACGATTTTCTCCCATCCTTTTTTTAAGTTGTTCAACCCGCTCAAATCCGAGTTCATACCCCTCTTCATCCACTCCTCCGGCTAAAACAGCTAATGCAGAAAGCAAAAGCTCATTTTCCTGACTCATCTCATCCAAGTACGCTTTTCGGCTTTCTACCGCCTCTTTGAGATATATCATCCTTTTAGGGTTAGCTTGAATCAATGATTTGACATGCACCAAACCATAATTGACATGACGCTGTTCATCTTTTTTAGCAAGTGTCACGATTTTTTTTGTCACCGGATCCGGTGCGTATTTGATAAGAAAATCCAACAAATCCAAAAAGGTTCCTTCCCCTAATACATGGAGTAAAAACGATGTTTTGAAATAATCTTTTTCAATAAAAAGGGAATAAAGAGAACGCTGAGTAGCCGTAGTAGAGTATTGAAGGCCTATTTTTTTGGCATTTGCACGACGTGAAAACGCCTCTATATGACGTGCTTCATCGTAAATGATTGTCCCTAAAAACATCACCAGCTCCATATAATACGGAGATATCTTCGATAAAAATTTCCCGGGAATATACAATGCGGAAAACTCATTTTCGGCAAGATAGGTCATCACCTGAGCAATTGCCGTTTCGACTTCAGGAGCAAGATCAGGAATAGCATCCCATTCAATATCGGTGTCGGCACTCCACTGATTCCGCTTGGCTTCTTCATAAAGGCGCGTGACATTTTTCGCCCAAAGGAACTCTTTTTCATTCAATTCAAACGGATAAAGAGGAGAAGAGTTCTCGATATGCGATCCTCGAGGCATTAATCCAAAAAGTTTCGGTGCCATTTCATGAACAGGTTCATTGCGTCCGTCAAAACCTTGCTCATCGGACAATATATGTGATTCAAAATCTTTACGAACCAGATACGAATACCCGTTTAAATCGGAACTGGTAGCAACCAAAGAGCATCGATTGACCTGAACCCATCCTTCAAATTCAAAAGAGACGGAACGCTGTACAACGGTGATTTTAAAAATATCATCTTTTCGTATCGTAGGAAGAAGTGCATTAAGGCGTAAAAGCCAAGCCTGAGTGAGAGAAGAGGATCGTATCGTGTATTCTAAACGATACGTATCCATTTGATAAAGGTCATTGTGTTCCATATATGTCTCCGGATGAGGCAGGAACATCAGCATAGTCATAATCAAAAGACGGCTGTTGTTTGTCTAACCCTTAGACCTTATATCGCCCTATTTAAGTAAAAAATATTTTAACCTTTTTTATTTTAGTCTTCGCTTAATTTGTATACTTTACCACAATATCATATCCGTCATAAGGGACAACATCTCCGATAATTGCGGCAGTCAAGCCGGCATCCGTACACTTATCGACCATCAGTTGCGCATGCGTTTGCGGAACACTCACCAAAAGTCCTCCAGATGTCTGTGCATCGAACAAAACCATTTCTTGTTCATATTCTATAGAAGAGTCCAAATAGACGTAGGGTTTATTATATTCGTGATTCGCACGCGAACCGCCAGGGATCATCCCTTTTGTAACCATCTCAATCGCTTCGATAAAATACGGAACCTTCGCGAAATCGATTTCCATGGTCACGTTCCCCGCACTCATCTCGCGCATGTGCCCCATCAACCCAAAACCCGTTACATCTGTACAGGCAGATGCATGGGATTCACGCGCAATCAACGATGCTTTATAATTGAGGGTACGTAGATTATCCGCAACTTTCATCGCCAATACAGGATCGAGCCGATCGTTTTTGATCGCTGTAATCAATATTCCCATTCCCAGAGGTTTGGTAAGGATCAGAACGTCCCCGATTTTAGGGGTATTATTACGAAGTACTTTATGTGGATGAATAAATCCGGTACACGCAAGCCCATAAAGCATCTCAGGGGTTTGAATCGTATGCCCTCCGACAATCACGGCTCCGCACTCCAATGCTTTATTTTGTCCCCCCCGCATAATTTCCGAAAGGATTTCGGAGGTATGATTTTTGGAATCAAATCCGACAACATTGAGTGCCGTTTTAGCATCACCACCCATTGCGAAAACATCACTCAAAGAGTTCGCTGCGGCAATTTGCCCATAAATATATGGATCATCGACAACCGGTGTGATAATATCAACGGTTTGAACAATAGCAATCTCATCATTGATCTTATAAACTCCCGCATCTTCATTCCCTTCAAATCCGACAATCAAATCTTTGTGAAACGATTCAATATGACATGTCGAATCAGCGAGTGAACCGGGGGCAAGTTTCGCGGCACATCCTGCAGCTCTAACAAATTTTGTGAGTTTCGCATCGGTGTTCATCATGATTTACGTACCTTCTATATAACTTTTTTTCATTCATGTATATGTGAGTATTGTAACGGTAAAAATTGAATCTAGACTGAAAAAGTAAAATATTTATTTACTTATTTATCGTTTTTTGTATTCTTTTTTGTCAACTACAGAGTAACCCAATACGTCACTTCCAAACCTATTTGTCAAAAATGGTGTAAAATCATCAAAGGTATAGAACTTATTTCAAGGAGAGATTATGACTCCATCGATCTACCTCCAAATAGCACGATCAGCTATCGCAGAATACTTTGGACTCACCAAACTCGATCGAAACTCTTTTCTCACCGCTTATCCCGAATTAGGAAAAGAAAAAGCGTGCTTTGTCACCTTGAATCATCACCATCATTTAAGAGGTTGTATCGGTTCGATCATTCCCCATCGTCCTTTGATAGATGATTTAATCTCCAATGCCCGCTCCGCTGCTTTTAAAGATCCGAGGTTTCCTCCACTCTCTGACGAAGAGTTTTCAACCATCACTATCGAAGTCTCCCTCTTATCACTCCCGCAAGAGATTAACTACCGTGATCGTGAAGATCTCAAAACAATCATTCGCCCTTATATCGATGGCGTTATCATTCGCTTAGGAAATCAACAAGCGACTTTTTTACCTCAAGTATGGGAAGAGTTGAATGATTTTGATCAGTTTTTCACCCATTTAGGTCTCAAAGCAGGAATCGGTTCCGATCCCCTCTCCTACCATCCCCAAATTTATACCTATCAGGTTGAAAAATTCGAGGAGAATTCAGATGAAAACTAGAATGATGAGTGTTGCTGGGAGTTTTTATCCTTCAAAACCCGATGAAATCAAACTAATGATCGATCGCTTTAATACGATATTGGAATCGCATCGCGACCTATTGGGTCAATACAGTGCACTACGTGGAAATGCCCTTATTGTTCCGCATGCAGGATGGATTTATTCAGGATTTACTGCCAATATCGCCTATCGGCTGCTCGGTCTAAACAATCTGGCTACACTCGTTGTAATCGGACCATCCCATCGGGTAGGATTTGAAGGTATGAGTATCGCAGAGACCGAAGTGTATCAAACCCCATTAGGTGACATTCTGATCGATTCAACCTTAACCCAAAAGCTTATAAAAACGTTTTCTCTCCCCTATCTTCCGAATGCTCACCATGAACACAGTACGGAAGTACAAATGCCTTTTATCAAACACTATCTCCCTCATGCATCGGTGGTCGAAATCGTCTATTCCCATACTTCTCCATCACACATAGAACCTATCATTTCATATTGTCTCCAACAGCCCTCCACTGCAGTAATCATAAGTACCGATCTAAGTCATTACTATTCGCTCGAAAATGCGAAACGGCTTGATTCTATCTGTTTGGAATCAATCAAAAATAATAATGTTGCCAAACTGCATGAGGGGTGTGAAGCGTGTGGTATTATCGGTGTTGAAGCAATGCTGAATGTAGCGCGCTCACAAAAGCTCAAAAGCACTATTCTCGATTATCGAACGAGCGCCGATGCAAGCGGCGATAGTGACCGCGTTGTTGGATATGCCAGTGTTGTATTTACTTAATACTATGTGAATTTCATACCTTCAACGATGTTTTCCCTTGCATTAAAATGTAAAACCGTTATAATCTATCTATGAAGATAGCATTAGACAGCACACTCAAAACAGTGATCAACAGCATTCCGAACCCTGTCATCCTTACCAATGGCAAAGAATTGCAAAGTGCAAACAGTGCTTTTTTAGATTTTCTAGGCAATAACTCAACAGAAGAATTTAATAACACTCACAAATGTGTCAGTGATCTTTTTATAGAGCATCAAGGTTTCTTTTCGCCTTCGAAAATCATCACGGATGAAAATTGGATAGATTACCTCTTTTATAGACCCGAAATAAAACGAATAGTCTCTCTCATGAATCAAAACGGCGAATTACGAGATTTTGAAATAACACTCAAAAAATTGGAAAAACAATCAGAGTACATCGTCGTATTCAATGATATAACAACCTATGTATCTGAAAAAAACGAGTATGAATATTTTGCTTATCATGATCATTTAACCAAAATCTATAATAGACAAAAATTTGATGAGTTATTTATCAAAGCATTGGAAAATAAAAAACGTTACAAAGATCACCTTTCGATTATTTTGTTGGATATAGATCATTTTAAACGGGTCAATGATACATATGGACATTTGGTTGGTGATTTGGTTTTGGTCATGTTATCAACAATGATTGCTCAGAATTTACGAATCAACGATGTATTCGCACGATGGGGCGGTGAAGAGTTCATAATCTTGTTACCCAGAACAGATATTCAAAGTGCTTTCATTAAAGCTCATGAACTACGAGAGGTTATTGAAACGTATGTCGATAATTCGTTGCCAAAAATCACAATTAGTCTTGGTGTCACCGAAGTGACAGAAACTGATACTATGACAAGCTGTTTGCAACGCGTAGATGAAGCACTTTTTATGGCAAAAGAAAAACGAAATGATGTTATTAAACTTTCTCTCTCTTCATCTTAAGCCATAAATATTGCATATTTACACTAATACGATTAGATCCATCTTACAGAATTCTTACAATAACATAGCGAGTGCTTGATCAAACTCGTACTGTTCGATCATCGTCTTCACTTGTTGATAAATCTTTTGCGATTGATGATCCAACGCGATAGTTTCAAACTTCGCCAATACCGGTTGGATTCTTTTTGGCCGTTTTGATTCTATCGCTTTTTTCAGCTCATCAAAAAGAGCATCGACCTCCCCTTTTGACATTGGATGTTTCTCTTTCGTATCTTCACTATCCAAAGTAAAATTTGCCTCAATTTCATCGCAAACATGCGCAAGTTCTTCAGAAAACTGCTTTGCAACGGATGGCTTCATGTGTTTTTCAAGTTCTTGTGCAAGCCAGTGTAGACGCTCTGCCCCGATAGTTCCGCTTAACCCTTTTAACGTATGTAACGTATCTTTAAAATCTATAGCATCCTCAGAAGGTATGAAGTCTCGATATTGCTCAACAAACTTTAATGCTAAATTGCTGTACAAAGCCAACGTACTAATGGTAGAAGGGACTATTTTTCTGATATTGAGATATTCTAATTGAGGAAAATTTTGAACCGTAACCTCATCGTCTTCCCGATACATTTCGGTTTTTTTCGAGATAAATTTCAAAAGCAGTTCAAATAGTTTTTCGGTATCGATCGGCTTATTTAAGTGAGCATTCATTCCTGCTTTTTTAGAACGAATCGCATCTTCTTTCATTGCATTGGCACTAAGAGCTACAATCGGTATCTCGCATCCCATCTCCCGCAAAGCTTTAGACGCTTCATAACCGTCCATCATAGGCATTTGAATATCCATTAAGATCAGTTCATAAAACCCTTTTTTGGCTTTGTACATCTCTATCGCTTCAACTCCATTCGAAGCGATATCAACGATAATACCGCTTGGTCTTAACATTCCTGTTAACACCTCTTGATTGAGAATATTGTCTTCAGCGACCAAAACTCCGCTCCCTTTCAATGAAGAGAGTTGCGTTTTCAAGGAAGGAGCACTCATCGTACAATTTACTTTTGCAATATTTTGACCGAACATACCCACGATAATATTGTAAAGCAATGAAGGATTAATAGGCTTTTTGAGAAAAATATCGATTCCGACTTCTTTTGCCTTTTGCAAAATATCGGTTGCAGAATAAGCACTGATCATAATAATCGTTGGAGCTGCATTATTTTTACATTGCTCTTTTAAAATCTGGGTTGTTTTTATCCCGTCGATATTCGGCATTTTCCAGTCCATCAATACCAAATCAAAATGACGTGATTGTGCGCATATGAGTTCAAGCGCTTCTTGACCGCTATTGGCAACGGTTATATTGATTTTAAAATTTTTCAACAGTTTCGCAATAATAATTTGCCATGAGGGAGTATCATCCACTATCAAAACGTTTTTGTGTTCAAAATTCTCATATTCTCGTTGTTTAGGTGTATTTTCGACCAAATTGACCTCAAAAACAAACTCGCTCCCTTTGCCGAGTTCGCTCTCAACCCAAATCGTTCCACCCATCATCTCGACAAATTTTTTACTGATGGCTAGTCCTAGCCCTGTCCCGCCAAATTTACGTGTCGTTGTATTATCCGCTTGGGTAAACGATTGGAACAATTTTTCGGCTTGCTCTTTGGAGAGCCCTATTCCCGTATCTTTTACACGAAAGCGAAACCGCCCCTCAGAGACTTTATCGATATATATACCGATCTCTCCCTCATGGGTGAATTTCACCGCGTTTGTCGCGAGGTTAATCAAAATTTGTCCAAGCCGCAGAGGATCTCCGAAAAGATTCATATTCATGTTGTGATCGTAACCGACAACGAATTCCAGCTCTTTTTCTTGGATTTTTAGTTCGATAACATTCACAACGTTTTCAATAACATCATGCAAATCAAATTCGATGTCTTCTAGCTCAAGTTTTCCTGCTTCGATTTTACTAAAATCCAAAACATCATTGATGATTCCAAGCAATGAACTAGCAGCACTTTCAATCTTTCGCAAATATTCGAGTTGCATCGTATCAAGATTAGTATCTTTCATCAGATAGGTCATACCGATAATGGCATTCATTGGCGTACGAATCTCATGAGACATATTGGCCAAAAATTCTGATTTTGCCTTGGTAGCCTCTTCTGCTTTCTCTTTTGCCTCTTGAAGCTCTTTTTCGGCAGATTTGCGACTGGTTATGTCACGTGCCGCACAAAAGAGCATCGGTTTGTTCCCGATTTCAACACCGACAGCATTAATCTCTACAGAGATAATAGTGCCGTCTTTACGCTTTTGGAGAGTTTCAAATGTAGAACACGTACCGATGAGCTGAGGGATATGATCGATTGATTCCTCGGGAGAATAATGCACGTCCCAATCTTTGACTTTTAATTTGAGCGCTTCTTCGTACGTATAGCCGAGCATCTCACAAAATGCTTCATTCGCTTCGACCAGATTCCCTTCCACATCAAGAACATGGATCCCGTCCCCCGAGGCACGCATGAGGGTTTCATATTTTTGCAGCTCTTCTTGCGCTTTTTTTCTCAGAGTGATATCTCTCGACGCACATAACAGCATCGGCTGATTATTGATCTCTACAATGGCGGCATTGATCTCTACCGCGATGATGCTGCCGTCTTTGCGTCGGTTAAACGATTCAAATGTGGGACTTGCTTCGATATTCTTTGGCAAATCATCAACAAACTTGATAGGCTGCCATCTTAAATCCCAATCTTTGACACTGAGTGTCGACATCTCCTCGGAGGTATATCCGAGCATCTTGCAAAACGATTCGTTATACTCGATTAACCGCCCTTCGTTATCGATGATATGGATACCATCCGCCGATGCTTTCAGGAGTGATTCGTATTTGAGGTTCTCTTTATCTCTCGCCTCTTCTATCGCTAGTTTTTCAGTTATATCGATAGCCAGAGAAGCCACTTCTTGTTTTCCGTCTTTACTGGTTGGCAAAATCGAGCTGAACCATTCACACACGATAGTTCCGCCATCTTTGGTCAGGATTTCATTCACGGTATGAATATTGTTGGTTCTAAAAAGTTCTTCTGCACTTTGGAGAATATCCTCATGATTCTCTTGCGGTATTAAAAATTCGAGAAAGTTTTTACCGATAACCTCTTCTTTATTCCAGCCGAAAAGCTTTTCGGACTGTTTGTTCCAATCATTGATTATAAACCCCTCGCCCCACACGACACCTGGGGATGCGGCCTCTTCAAATAATACTCTATGGCGTAGTTCACTGTATTCGAGTTCTTGTATGTACTGCTGTATATTTTTGTCCATGATGTTACCTCAATACAATTTTATTACGTCCGCTGTTTTTTGCATCGTACAATGCAAGATCAGCTTGTTTTAGCAATTCATCGATCGTTTTGATCGAAGGATTTTTATTTGCGATACCATTACTGATCGTAAAACTGATCTGATGCCCGTTGTAATCGATCATTGAGGATGCAATGGCATTTTTTATCTCATCAAAGAGTTGCATGATACTCTCGACAGAATCATCTATGCATATCGCAACGAATTCCTCTCCCCCTATACGTGCAAAAACAGACTCTTTTGGCAACATGTCGGATATTGTTTTGGCGACACGTTTAATCACCAAGTCGCCGGCATCATGTCCAAAACTGTCATTTACTTTTTTGAAATGATCGATATCGAGCATAGCAATGAAAAGATTATTATTGTATTGATCAAAAATAGGTTTGGATAATTCAAAAAACTTCCGCCGATTATAGACACCGGTCATCGTATCTCTGGATGCCAGATATTCAAGATCGTCGATCGTTTTTTTGAGTTTGAGTTGCGTTTGTACCCGAGCGATCACTTCGCTGCGTTTAAGAGGCTTGCTGACATAGTCATTGGCACCTGCTTGATACGCTTTAGAGATGCTCTCTTCGTCTGTTTTGGCAGTCGTAAATATAATCGGAATATTTTTTGTCGTAGGTTGCGATTTCAATATTTTACATACTTCATATCCATCAATATTAGGCATGACAATATCAAGCAATACGAGTGAAATCTCTTCTTCTGCCATAATATCAAGAGCTTTTTGCCCACAGGTAACCGGAATGACATCAAAATCTTCCAAAATATCGAGTAGAACATCCAAATTCTCTTTTTTATCATCTACCGCAAGAATCGTTTCACTTTTTTGCATCTATTACCTTTTGATCATAATATATCTTCTTTTTTCATTTTATGACCAGGTAATTGAAAAAATAATTAAATAGATAAAAATAATGATTTTTCACTTCAAAGAACTAATTAACCCGCAATCTTATTTTCCCCGTAAATA
>NZ_NSIU01000048.1 GCF_002633015.1 Sulfuricurvum sp. PD_MW2
AATCTATACGATGCAACTCCAATAATTTTAAAGCTTCTGTCGAATTGGTAGCATGAAATATTTTCGAGACAAACCTTTGTAGCACATTTATATTACTGTCTGTATATTCAAGATCATCTTCAATTAATAGAAGATTTGTTTTTTTTAGATCTGTAAGCATAGAACTAATCCTTGTTTAAAACCTTCGTTGATACTACTTGTAAACAATCTCAAAAAAGTCTCATTTTTAGTAAATAAAAAATATTTTGTGATTAAAATGTAATTAATGAGACTTTACTAAGACTAAAATAGTCAACAATTATAAACATTTTAAAAGATTTAAAAAACGGAAAGGTGATGTATGGCAGAAATACAAATTGATGATAAATGTGTGATCGTATCAGAAACCGATGAAAAAGGGATTATAACATTTGCAAATGATGATTTTATACGCTATAGCGGGTATACACGAGAAGAATTGATGGGAAAACCACATAATATACTACGCCATTCAGATATGCCGAAAGCGGCATTTGCAGATTTATGGGCAACAATAAAAGCAGGAAAAACCTGGAACGGATTTGTAAAAAATAAAACAAAGAACGGAGACTTTTATTGGGTATATGCCACTGCTTCAAAAGTTGTAGCACCGGATGGATCGATTCGTTATATTAGTCTACGAAACAAACCAACAAAACAAGAGGCTCAAAAATACGATACTCTTTACAAAACGATGAAGTGATAGGAAGAAATATGTTTGGAATGAGTCATAAAGAAAAAGAATCAATCGTCAATGCCATAAAAAATTATCATAATTATGTAATCGGACATGTCAATGAATATACACCGGAAAATACCCCTAAGAGCACAGGATATGCAAAAGAGATATTAGAAATGATTGAGAAAAATGCAGGTGAATACAAAGAAATTCGCAATGCGAACAATCTTTCGGCAGGTCAATTAGCCCTCTCGCTCTTTCGTGCCCAAGACGGTGAGATGATCCCAAGTTCATTCAGCGACAATACACAAAATGCTTCTGTTCTTTTTAGTGAATCACTAAAATACTATAACGATACTATGAAGAATTTACGTAAATTTTTCGATGCCCTAGAAGATGAGTTTAACCGAATATCAAATAATACATTACGAACACAACTTCGAGATAATGATTGGGGGAATGATCTAAAAAGTCTTATCCAAAACGTTAACTCGATGATTAATAGCATGATTCAGCAATCAAAAGAGCAGCTGAATCATGCTATTAATTTAGAAACAGATGCGACATTAATGCTGCAAGGGGCAAATGAACTCTCAACTGCGGCCAATGAACAAGCCTCAAATTTGGAAGAGACAGCCGCCGCAATTGAAGAGTTAACCTCCAATGTCTCATCCAACGTTGCTAAAGCTGAAAAGATGATCTCTGTTACGCGCGATGCAAAAAAAGCATCTGAAAATGGCAATCAGGTTGCGTTGGAGGGGCTTAAGGCAATGAATGAGATTTTTACGGTTGCTCAAGCGATAAATCGGACAGTAGATGTTATCGATAATATTGCATTCCAGACAAATATTCTCAGCTTAAATGCGGCAGTCGAAGCGGCAACCGCCGGTGAAGCCGGAAAAGGCTTTGCAGTCGTTGCCCAAGAAGTACGTAACCTGGCCAATCGCAGTGCTGAAGCGGCAAAAGAGATTCAAACACTTGCACGCGAAGCACGTGAAAAATCAGAATTTGGACTGCATACAACCCAAAATATGCAAAAAGAATTTATTCTCATTTCCGAAAAAATCAACGAAACAGATGAAATTGTTCATGATGTTACAAATGCGAACCGTGAGCAAATGGTAGGCATCATGCAAATTAATGATGCAATAGCATCGTTAGATCAAATCACACAAATCAATGCAAAGTCTGCCCATAATTTAAATGAGTATGCATCTCGAATCAATGAGACGTCGCATTATATTTTTAAAGAAGCGGATAAAAAAGTGTTTGAGGGAAAACAACAAATTCTAGACAAGTATAGATCGAAATAAATCAACTCAAGAGAGGATACCGACATGCAACGCCCTGCCCCAAGAGAAAATCAGAAGTTTTTAAAACCGGATGATTTCATTGTTTCCAAAACGGATTCGCACGGAAAGATCATTTATGGAAATGAAATCTTTATTCAAATGTCCGGCTATGAGGCACATGAACTCTCCGGTGTTCCTCATTCTATTTTACGCCATCCTGATATGCCTAAATGCGTTTTTAAATTGCTATGGGATCGTATCCAAAAGAAAGAGGAAATTTTTGCATTTGTCAAAAATCTTTGTAAAGATGGCTCATACTATTGGGTTTTTACCAATGTGACGGCTACCTTGAATCACAATGGAAGTATTCGAGATTTTCACTCCGTCCGTCGAAAGCCGAGTGAAAAGGCATTGCAGGTTATACCTGGGATTTATTCACAGCTTTTAGCAGCAGAACAAAGGGGTGGAATCGATGCGTCTCTCAAACTTCTCGAAAAAACATTACAAGACAATGGAGTAACATATGATCAATTTATTTTCAGCCTTCAAAAATAATCAAACTCTTTTCTTTTTGCTGAGTGTAGTTGCTGGAACATTATATTTTGCAATAATGGGATTATGGATTGAAACAGCATTCGCAACAGCTTCCATTGCCATAGGTTTGATTATTACTGGTACATCAACAAGTGCACAACTCTCAAAAGATGATCTTTTCCAACAAATTTCTCATGTATTAGGAAGTGCGGGTAATGGGAACCTTTCAGAACGGGTAGTTGATTTTTCTCAAACACATCCAATGAAAGAAATTGCATGGAGTCTTAATAATTTATTGGATCAAGTTGAACAAATAATGCGAGACATTCGCTCATCCATTGATAATGCCAATAAAGGAAGCAATGGGCGTATTGCTTTTAGAGAAGGGTATAAAGGCGATTTTACCGTAGTATGCAGTGTTGTTAATAAAGCAGTAAATGAAATCGCTGAATCTTTCAAAGGTAAAGCGAGCAGTGATCTTAACAAAGAGTTCGAACGCATCAGCGGTGGTGTATCAAAATCTCTAACAATTATCCAAGATGATATCAAAAAAAATACCGAATATGCTAAAAATATTAATGCATCGTCATCGATAACAGCCACTAATCTTAAAAAAAGTCAAAAAAGTGTCGGAACAATCGTATCTAATTTACAAGGATTACTCGATCTTATCGGTGATTCCAATGATAAAATAGCCTCTTTAAATGAACGGACTCGTGAAATCAATACAGTTGCAACATTGATCATCGATATTGCGGATCAGACAAATCTTTTGGCTCTTAATGCAGCTATCGAGGCAGCACGTGCAGGTGAACATGGACGTGGATTTGCCGTCGTTGCAGACGAGGTTCGTAAACTAGCTGAAAGAACTCAAAAAGCGACACAAGAAATATCAATCACTCTGCAAAGTCTTCAACAAGAAGCAACTGAGATTCAAGGAAATTCTGAACATATTGGAGAAATCGCAACAAAATCACAGTCAAGTATTAACGATTTTGAAACGGTTCTTAATGAATTTTCTACAAATGCAGATTACTCAGCTAAAGCAGGAAAGCTCATCAACGATTCTCTCTTTACTACGCTTGTAAAAGTTGATCATATTATTTATAAAGATCGTGCTTATATGGCAATTATGCATCAAGATTCAAACAATGCCATAGCCTTTTCTGATCATCATCATTGTCGGTTGGGAGATTGGTATTACAACGGTAGTGGCAAAGAGTTATTTGCTCATACTCAAGCTTATAAAATGTTAGAAACTCCACATAGAACTGTTCATACAAAAGTTTTAGAAACGGTTAAATGTATTACATCAAGTACCTGTTTCGATCTCAAAAATAAAGATATGATCGTAAAAAATATGACGGAGATGGAAGCGAACAGTGCTGTTTTATTTGAATTGCTTGAAAAAATGATTATTGAAGCCAATGCACATACTTTAAAAGTATAAATTATGATAAAAATAGCTCTTTTTGAAAATCCCCCAAAAGAGAACAATGTCCTATACACTTTCCTCTCATCCAAAGGGTATCAAATTGACCACTATAGTGATCTAAAAATACTTGATTCAAACAGTGTATTTAATCTTATAATTATCGATATTGATACCTTTGGTCCGAATGTTTGTCGTTCTTTTACTAAACTAAATGAAAAAAACATACCAATCCTACCACTGATATCCAATCATAATATAACAGTGCTTATCGATTGCTTTTCATCTGGGGATCATCATTACATAAAAAAACCGTATGAGTTGAAAGAGTTTGAACTACATTTAAATCGTTTATATCCGTCCTTACATATAAAAGATATACATTCCAACAATCGATATTTTTTCGATGAAAAAAGAAGTACGCTATCATACTACGACAAAAATTACATTTTTACTAAAAATGAAGCATCATTAATTTCTTTATTTATGAAGAAAAAAAATCAAATCATCCCTGAACAAGAAATAAGTGAATATATTTGGAAATCTTCACATTGTAAAAGTGCAACCATTCGTGCTTTGATCACTAAAACTCAAAAAAAACTACCACCACATAAATTTATTAAAAATTTTCGTGGTGTCGGTTATATGTGGATAGATACTATAATAC
>NZ_NSIU01000027.1 GCF_002633015.1 Sulfuricurvum sp. PD_MW2
GTCGCCGCCTGGCTCTCAGAATTTCTTCTTCTACTAAAATAATCAAAAAAAACTTATCACTCAAAATCAAAAGCAAGTCTACTAAACTATTATCTTTATATTCACCATTCAAGCTCTAGACCTCTCTTATCAGCTACTCTCTTTTTCATTGCACTTGTGTTACTTTCATTAGCACAATTGCAAAATATTGGATTTTCTTCAAAACCCTCTCTAAACCCTACAGGCACTAATTCATATTTGGCCATTCAATTTGTACTACTTCCCTATCAGATACCCTATTAGCTCTCTCCTCCTACTAATCGTGTTGAATGCAGGATCAAACATGTTTTCTAAAAGAATGGTGACTTTTCCTCTTGCTTCTTTGCTTCTCATGATTCTACTCCATAACCATAATTGAATTTTGTGCATTCGATCTGAATGATCTGCAACTCTAAGTATATTTCTGATATTTCTTCGAATATGACTGTCTAAGTCTTTAAATGATCTATCATTGTCGTTTTTATTGAGTAGTCGTTCTGGTAATACATTGATCCCATTCAATAGCATAAAGTCAAAGTTTGTTGGCCAGGCTGCTTTCCATAAAAAGTCCATGGTTCTACACCAACCGCGAATGAAATGTATTTCATTATGTGAGTAGTAGGTATTTTCACTCAAATCAAAATTTTGAATAAAAATATCTATGCATGATTTGTGAGCATCCCAAAGTTTTTCTTGTAATGTATTGCTATCAAACTTTTTTTCTTGTGTTGCTATAAAATATTTTCTCCAAGATTCCCGTGCAGATTCGAACTCTTTCGGGATATGTAATTTTCCATTTTTTTTATGCCAGATATATTTATGGTTTGTTTTTACTTTTGGTGCCTCCAGTTGCACTGAATCTATTATATTTACATCCACTGCAGCAATAAGTGGTACTATACAAAGTAAAAAATTTCCATATCCCCATGGGGCATTTGGATTAATGGCGTCAACATCACTATAAAAATGGGTTCCCAGTCTGCGTGATCGATCCTGCCAAAGCAATTGAAGTAGTAATCCCCACAATGGATTCATTGTATTGTCAACACCAAATTGATTATTGTAATTTGTTGTTTGAATGAGGTGTTTATAGATAGCGATACGATGGCTAAATCGAAATGGATTGACATGTGTAGTTAATTTCGGTGCTTCTACTATTTTCGATGCATATTGATATTGATCAAATTTTGCTGGGAGCACTTATTTATCCTAAACACATTCTTATCCTATATTTTAGCTCAATTAGGAAAATGTAATGGTTATTGTGAAATAGATGTTATATTGACATCAGTATAATTTAGTTATAAAATACAGAATAAAATAAAAAAGGTTTCTTATGGTTAGAATTGTCTTTTTTCTGATGACATTTTTTGTGTTTCTTTTTGGATCAGTCAATATTAATGCAGCAAATTCTGCGCAACTTCAAACACTTTATGGAATCGGTCCAGCGAAAGCTCAAGAAATACTTCGGTATAGAAAAATGCATGGTGGGTTTAAAAGTGTAGATGAATTGGTCAATGTCAAAGGGATTGGTGAGAAAACAATGATTAAACTACGACCACAGATTAGTGTTCATTAGGGAATATAGATTTTGTCAATCATTTCATTGTATTCGCTTAAACAGTTGCTTTCAGCTGTTATTCCACCACCGCTTTTATAGATAAGTTGGTTATTGTTGTTTTCAATAAAACGGATGGCTACGGCAGTGTATAGATTATTGCCATCGAAATGACCGAAAACTCCTGTAAAGTATCCCCTCTCAT
Source organism: Sulfuricurvum sp. PD_MW2 (assembly GCF_002633015.1). Taxonomy (GTDB): domain Bacteria; phylum Campylobacterota; class Campylobacteria; order Campylobacterales; family Sulfurimonadaceae; genus Sulfuricurvum. The sequence continues at coordinate 1,782 of NZ_NSIU01000027.1, forward strand.
AGTCTTCAACCGCTTGAATGATTTCAACAGTTTTTTGTTTTGGTGTACCGCTTATACTGCCCGCCGGTAAAAGAGCTTTGAGTATCTCTCCACTGTGAATTTTCCAGTCTTTCTCTAACATTCCAGAAATATGCGAACTGATTTGATGCAGTTTTTTATTTCCAGCATTGAGAGTCGTGCTAAAACGAAAATTTTCTACTTTAATGTTTTTGGCCACGATCCCTAAATCATTACGGAGCAAATCGACTATCATGGTATGTTCCGCGATCTCTTTTGGATCATTTAGTAGCGTCTCTATCGCGTTTGGCAAAGATGCATCGATAGTCCCTTTCATTGGAAAGGTATGGATGATATTATCTTCTATCGTAATAAACGGTTCGGGTGAAAAGCAGACAAATTGATTTTTTACGCGTAATTTGTAGGGGGCATCAGCCATTGTATAAATTTCACGAAGCGTATACTCAGAACGGATAGGAGTTGGTTGGGTTAGATTTAGAAGATAGGTATTGCCGCTGCGTATGTGTTCTTGTACGATATCGAATTTTTCGCGATAAAGATCAAATGAAATAGGAAAATATTCCGGTTTATGGGGAAAATTGGTATCGTTAGGAGTATGGTTAAAAGCAAAATCGATATCGTGAGAAGCTAGCTCATTCAAAGGGAAACAATGAAGTTTTTCTCCTTTGAAATCCGTATAAAACAAAAAGGGAACTCCCGCTGAGACGAGAGAACTAAAAAGACCATACATTAGGCAATGAGTGCTTTGAGGACAGCCATTCGGATGGCTACCCCGTTTTGAACTTGTTCTAAAACCTTGCAACGCGGATCTTTGAGCATCATATCATCAATATCGATGTTACGATGCACCGGTCCTGGATGAAGTAGGATTAAATCTCGATCTCCGATGAGTTCTTGTGTGATACAAAAATCGCTTCCATAATCTTTGAGTGAACCGTATGTTTGATGAGAATGCCGCTCAGTTTGTGTACGCAAAGACATAATAGCATCAATATCATCAATGACTTCACGAATATTATGCGTTGTACGCAAAGAGGTTTCAGGAAGGAAATGTGGCGGTGCAACCATTGTGATCTCCATACCAAAGCGTGTTAACAATTCTATGTTACTGTTTGCAACCCGAGAATTTTTGATGTCTCCCACAATCGCTATTTTTTTCCCTTTGAGTTCACCGAAATGGCGGCGAAGGGTGAAGAGATCCAATAGTGCTTGTGTCGGGTGTGCATGTGCCCCGTCCCCTGCATTGATAATCGATGCACGTGTGTTTTGAGCAAGGATATTGGGTACACCAGCATGAGCATGACGCACGATCATGGCGTGTGGTCCCATTGCATCGAGGTTGAGTGCCGTATCTACGAGACTTTCTCCCTTTTGGGTAGAACTTTTTTGGACATCAAGATGTACTACTTCCGCACCAAGACGTTTTGCGGCAATTTCAAAGGAACTTTTTGTGCGGGTCGAGTTTTCGAAAAATAGGGTAATGATTATTTTTTCTTTGAGAATCGGGTCGAATTGTCCTGCTAAATAGTGTTCAGCATCATGTAATACCTGTAATATTTGTTCTGTTGTAAAGTCATCTGTTCGAATCAGGTGTTTCATGTGCTCTCCTCAGGGTATAGTGAAATTGTATCTAAAAGTGCTTTGGCAATGGTATCAATGTCGTTGTCGATTCGGTAAATGGATCGGAATCGATGATGCAAATAAGGTAAAGAGGTTGTCTCAAAAGAAGTGTCTTCAGCTCGGCAGTTAAAAGCAGTGATAAAGGGAAGTTTCGCATTTTCAAGCGCTTTTTGACTGAGCAAGGTATCATTGATACATCCCAGATTGCAATGGGTTATCAACAGTGTCACTGCATGAAAATAGTGCGGAAGATCAATCATCATTTTTTGATCATCTATAGGAACCAGTAGACCACCTGCCCCTTCGATAATAACAATATCGCTGAGTGCTTCTATTTTTGATAAAGCATCATCAAAGTGTGAAAGATCAATCGATTTACCTGCATTCGCGACAAAAGGGGCAGCAGGAAGTGATAATTGAATCGGAACGATATCGTTGACACTTAAAGAGTTAAGGGCATTGTTATAGATGGATGCGGTGGTCAAAAGTTCATATCCGTCATTGGGGACAGATGAAACGCCTGTTTCGATCGGTTTAAAAACACCTACACGTAAACCAAGTCGGCTGAACGCTTCTATTAGGCGCTTAGATGCATATGTTTTCCCTATATTCGTATTCGTTGCAGTAATAAATATTCGTTTAGACAAGGAATACGCCTTTTAGGTTATAATTGCCTAATTTTAATATAGGTTTTATGATGAATCGCTTTGAAGAGTTTACAACCAGCATTGTTCAGCAAATAGGGAAAAAAGAGGGACCGATCAGCCCGGTGATGATTAACTCCGCATCGTTTGGATACGGAGACAGTGAGACCGGCGAGGGAATATTTGAAGGTTCCATCAAAAAACCGCTATATGCCCGTGTAGGTAATCCAACATCGGCTCAGTTGGAACAAATTTTAGCTTCTATGGATGGCGGTGTCGGAGCGGTTAGTGCATCTACGGGAATGGGAGCGATTGCGATGGCAACGCTGAGCCTATTGAAAAGCGGTGATGAGATTATCAGTATCGGAGGCCTTTTCGGGGGAACCTATGCGTATTTTTCAGAAACATTGAGCCGATTTGGAATCGTAACAAAGTTTTTTGATGTCGATGAACTTGAAAAGGTTGAAGAAGCGATAACTCCGGCAACAAAGATTATCTTTTTAGAGAGTGTCGGAAATCCGAATATGCGTCTTCCTGATATTGCAAAAATTGCGCAAATTTCGAATCGTCACAGTATCGCATTGATGGTGGACAATACGACCACTCCGCTGAGTATCGCTCCTTTGAAATTTGGGGCTGATATCGTTGTGTATTCAACCACGAAAATCATCACAGGAAATGCATCTGCTCTCGGTGGAGCGGTTGTGTATCGTGCAATTGCAGAGGGAGATGATAAATTTAAGAGTGAACGTTATCGTGATATTCATCCGTTTATTAACAAAATGGGTTCTATCGCTTTGATAGCGGTTGCAAAAAAAAGAGCACTACGCGATTTGGGGATGAGTTCAAACGGATTCGGGAGTTATTTGACCATGTTGGGGTTAGAAACGTTACCTTTGCGTTTGGATCGTATTGTAACGACTGTTGAAACAGTGGCTAAAACGCTCTATGCAAAAGGTTTTAATGTCAATCATCCATGTTTAGAACATCATCCGCATCATAAACGCTACCTCGATCAGTTTAGTAACGGATGCGGTACGATTTTGACGCTGGATATGGGATCCAAAGAGAGAGCTTTTGAATTTTTGAATCGATCAAAGTTGATCACGATTACCGCAAATATCGGTGATAGCCGAACATTAGGGTTGCATATGGGCTCTACGATTTATCGTGATTTTGATGATGAGACAAAAGTATTTTTGGGTATAACTCCGGGATTGATCCGTATTTCAATCGGGCTAGAGAGTGCGGAAGCCATTATTGATGATTTTATAAACGCATCAAAAATTTAAAAATTTGGTATAGTTTGATTATGGCGACGAAACACGAACATTCAACAAGCGTAGATTTAATACGGGAACACCCGAGGCAATATAATGTCTTTTTACTGAACGATGATTATACGTCGATGGATTTTGTCGTTGAGATATTGATGAAGCTTTTTCGTAAAAATGTTCAGGAAGCGCATACGATAATGCTGGAAGTGCATCAAAAAGGGCGTGGATTGTGCGGTGTTTACCCCTATGAAGTTGCAGAAACAAAAGTACACCAAGTCTCAAGCTTGGCGCGCGAAAACGGATTTCCTTTAAAAGCGATAATGGAGGAGGCATAATTATGGTGAGCTCGGAACTCAATGCGATTTTCCAAAAAGCGATTGCTTTTGCACGACATCAAAGACATGAATATCTGACAATAGAGCATATTATGCTCTCTTTGCTCAATTCTCCCGATGGAGATGCTATCATCCGTTCTTGCGGTGCAGATGTCGAGCTGATCCGAGAAGCATTGGGCGCATATTTGATGCAGACGATGGAACCGTTACCTGATGATGTCGATCAAGAGCCTTTTGAAACAGTTGCATTGGCTCGGATGATTGATGGGATGATGCACCATGTCCGAAGCGCTCAAAAAGAAGCAGCCGATGTGGGTGATCTGATTGCTGCGGTTTACGAAGAAAACCATACCTATGCATGTATGCTACTCGAAGAGTACGGAATCAGCCGTGTTGACGTACTCGAAGCGATTTCACACCGTGACGTCGAGAGTATTCAAGAAGAGTCACGAAATGAGGGTGCACTACAAAAATACGCCATCAATCTCCTTGAACAGGCAAAAAAAGGGAAAATCGATCCCGTTATCGGGCGTGTCAATGAGATCGAGCGTTCCATTCAAACGTTGTGCCGCCGTAAGAAAAACAACCCTTTGTTAATCGGTGAACCGGGCGTCGGAAAAACAGCGATCGCTGAAGGACTGGCCCTGCGCATTCTCTCCGGGGATGTTCCTGCATTGCTGGAAGATGCTGAAATATTTGCCCTTGATTTGGGGGCTATGCTGGCAGGAACTAAATATAGAGGCGATTTTGAAAAACGTCTCAAAGCGGTGATGGATGAGGCCGCTGAACATCCGAATGCTATTTTATTTATCGATGAAATCCATACGATTGTCGGTGCAGGCGCTGTAGGGGGAGGGAGTATGGATGCTTCGAATCAGCTCAAACCCGCACTCGCATCAGGAACGCTTAAATGTATGGGGGCAACAACGCATGCGGAATACCGCAGTGTTTTTGAAAAAGATCGTGCATTGAGCCGCCGTTTTGCCCGTATTGAAGTCGGAGAACCCTCACAAGAAGAGAGCTTTTTGATCCTCAAAGGGCTGCGTGCTCGATATGAAAAACATCATGGTGTGAAATATACCGATAAAGCACTCCGAGCTGCCGTTGAGCTCTCTAAAAAGTATATTACAGACCGTTTTTTACCCGATGTCGCGATTGATTTGATCGATGAAGCTGGGGCGGCATTTCATCTTAAAACCCATAAACGCACGACGATCACCCCGCAGGATATTGAGACGGTAATAGCTAAAATGACGGGGATCCCGATCTCAAAGATGGGGATGGATGATCGCGAAAAGCTATCTACCTTAGAGGATAATCTAAAAGCACTTGTCATCGGACAGGACAATGCGGTTGTTCAGGTGGTAAAATCGATCAAACGCTCATACGCCGGTCTGAGTACACCTCAAAAACCGATTGCTTCGTTTTTGTTTGCCGGTCCGACAGGGGTCGGAAAAACTGAACTGGCGAAATCGCTTGCGGGTGAGCTTGGGATCTATTTTGAACGATTTGATATGTCGGAATATATGGAAAAACATGCACTCAGCCGCCTGATCGGTGCCCCTCCTGGGTATGTCGGATTCGAGCAGGGCGGGTTGCTGGTTGAAACGGTACGCAAACATCCTTATATGGTATTGCTTCTTGATGAGATTGAAAAAGCGCATCCCGACTTAATCAATGTATTGCTGCAAGTCATGGATAGTGCAACGTTGACGGACAATACGGGGTTTAAAGCAAATTTTGCAAATGTAATTTTGGTAATGACGTCCAATATCGGAGCCAGTGAACGTACTGTGATGGGGTTCAATGCCGATAGTTCGATTTCACGTCACGAAGCGCTCAAAAGCTTCTTTACCCCTGAGTTTCGTAACCGACTTGACGGTGTCATTGAGTTTGCTCCACTGCCGCTCAATGTAGTGGAAGGGATTGTGGATAAATTCATTCGACAACTTAATGAGCAGCTTAAAGCGAAAAAAGTGACAGTGAGAGTGAGCGAGAAAACAAAAAAATATCTCGCTAAAATCGGCTACGATAAAGCAATGGGTGCACGACCTCTTGGACGGGTAATCTCTGAACGGATCAAAGACCCGCTGGTAGATGAGATACTTTTTGGCCGATTGGTACACGGTGGAAATGTTTCGGTCGATTATGCTGATGAACTCATTTTCGATTATGATGCGGTATGATCCCTCGCCTTACCTATCAACTTTCATTTCCTGATCCGCTGCGGCATACTTCAGAGGAGGGGATTGTGGCATATGGGGGAGATCTTTCCCCTTCACGTCTTATGCTTGCCTACCGGATGGGGATTTTCCCTTGGTATAGTGTTAACGACCCGATTTTATGGTGGTCTCCCAATCCGAGGCTGATATTAGAACTGGATGATTTTAAATTGAACCGGTCATTACGAAAAAAAATTCCCCAGTTTGAAATCCGTTTTGATAGTGCGTTTTCAGAAGTGATACGAGAGTGTGCAACGGCCCCCAGACGAGGGCAAAACGGAAGCTGGATCGTTCCGGAGATGATCGAAGCCTATGAGAACCTCCATGCTTTGGGATATGCTCACAGTGTAGAAACCTATCAAAACGGTGTACTTGTCGGAGGATTGTACGGAGTCTCTTTGGGGAAGGTATTTTGCGGCGAATCGATGTTCGCCAAAGTCTCGGATGCCTCAAAAGTAGCACTGGCAGTTTTGGTAGAATATCTTAAGAGACTGGAATTTGATTTTATCGATTGTCAGGTGCCTACAGAACATTTGAAAAGTTTGGGAGCAAAAGAGATATCACGTACTGTTTTTTTGGAAAGGCTCGCTAAAACATCAGTAGTCTCTTCAGAAGAAACCGCTTGGAATCTAGGAAATATTTAAGGAATATTTTCTTATACTCTTCGTTAATTCTTATGAACGAAGGAGTTTCTATGAAAAAAGTTTTAATCAGTATCGCTGCTATCGCAGCACTCAGTACGGGTGCATTCGCTACCGTGAACAGTCAAACCGGCTGCGGACTCGGATCGCAAATTATTCATGATGACAGTTCAGCGGTAATGTTGGCATTGCAAGCAACAACAAATACTACTCTTGGGAACCAAACATTCGGTATCACTTCAGGAACATCCGGATGTAAAAAAGCAAAATTTGTTATGAATGAGCGTGCAGCAGAATTCGTAGCATCGAACATGGATCAACTCTCTCGTGAAATTGCCATCGGTCAAGGTGAAAGTGTTTCAACTTTGGCAGAACTTTTGAACGTGCAAGACAAAGCAGAATTTGCATCGGCACTTCAAGCAAACTATAACGCTATCTATGCAAATGAAAAAGCGGATATGGCAACGGTATTGGATAACGTTTCTACAATCGCAGGATAAGTTTTCGTCACTACCATTTCCCGTGTCATTCTCGATTGATTCGAGAGTGACAGAATCAAGGTTTTTTTTGCCGTTTTTTCTTTTACTCTGTGCGCTCACTTTATCGCTCTATGCAACGACGACCGATAAACTGATGGCACAAGCCCATACCAAACATCTATCCGATCAGCGTTATTGGCATTTGTTAATGCACTCTCCTCATGGTGAGAGTGAGATTGATGATCCCGCATTTTTCCTATCGCCAGAGGGTAAAAACAATCTTTCTGCTGAATTAGACTCCACAATCCGCCATTTTAATGAGGACACCAATCGGAGTAACGAGAGCGCATTTTGCCGATTCCCGGCACGTCGAGCTTGGCTGGAACAAGAACTAAACACTTCATTTGGTGTAGGAGAATGTAGCGACTATGATGTGCTTGTTGCTAAAATGGATCCTCAAAAAGTAACGCTTGTCTTTCCGAGTGCCCATATCAATTCCCCTGCTTCGATGTTCGGTCATACATTTTTGCGGATCGATTCTGCTATGGAATCGAAATTAATGTCGTATGCGATCAACTATGCCGCCCATACAGAGGATACAAACGGGTTATTATTTGCCTACAAAGGGCTTTTTGGTGGCTATTACGGATATTACTCGATGTTGCCGTATTATGAAAAGCTCAAAGAATATCGTGACAGCGAATCTCGGGATGTGTGGGAATATGATTTGAATTTGACCCACGATGAAGTGATGGCGATGGTTCGCCACATCTGGGAACTGCAGCGGATCAACTCCTGGTACTATTTTTTTGATGAGAATTGTTCCTATCATATGTTGTGGCTTACCGAAATCGCTCGCCCATCGGTACATTTGAGAGACCATTTTTTTTATTACATTATCCCTCCGGAAACAGTAAGTGCGTTTGAAGCCGAAAAACTGGTGAAGCAGAAACATTATCGCCCTTCAAAGAGAGCAATGTTGTTGGGATATGAGTCACATCTCTCCAGTGAAGGAATACAATCGGTACTGGCGCTTGTTTCGGGGGAAATGAGACCTGATGATACACGTCTTGCAATGTTGAGTGATCAGGAGAAGCGGTATGTGCTCGAAGCTGCGGCAGAGTTGGTCGAATATCAGTTTATTGAGGGGCGGGTCTCCAAAGATGACTATACGCATCGCTATCACGCCCTTTTGTCTCAGCGATCAAATTTGGGAATAGCTCCTATGATAGAACTCAAGGCAAAACCAAATCCGGATACGGCACATCATGCCGCGCGGATTGCATTAGGCAAAGAGTGGTATGAAGAACGCTCTGTTTATTCTATCGGCTGGCGGCCGGCTTTCCATGATCTAGGCGAAGATGATACGGGGCATCTTTTTGGTGCGCAGATTGAATTTCTCGATACGGTAGTGGGATTTGAACATAATAACGTGACAATGGAAAAATCAACAGTGCTCTCTTTGGCTTCTATCGCGCCGGTGAGCCATTTTTTCAAACCGTTTTCGTGGCGTATGAAAAGTGGCTGGGATCGTGATTACGGAGGAAATCATCTCAGTTTTGTAACGCGTGTCGGTGCAGGTACATCGTTTGGGAATGAATACCTGTATGGGTATGTGTTGAGTGAACCGGAAATTCGATCGGGATTTAATACCGATATCGGCTTAGGATTTACCGCAGGTGCAGCATTGAATTGGAGTGGCCGGATGAAAACGCTGATGGAAGCGAGCCATATCTTTTATCTTGACAATTCGGATCACAATCATCTCTCCTTGTCACATCTTTGGCAATGGAATGAATCAGTCGCTATTCGAGTCAGGGGTGAACATATTGAGCATCGCTACAGTGAAGAGCGTTATAGTGTTGGAGTGAATTTTTATTTTTAATGATTTTTCGGCATAATTGGTGTACTTAACATACGGAGTTTTTGATAAATGTATATTGCTGAATCTCGTTTTGCCTTATGGGCTGATTTTATAGAACGAACATTTTTGGAGGAAGGGTTTAAAGATCTTATAGCAAAGGGAATTATCAACGGTGCGACATCGAATCCGGCAATTTTTAAAAATGCGATTTTAACCTCACCGGCCTATAAAGAGCAACTGGTTACGCTTTCGCATTTGACACCGAAAGAGAAATATGAAGCCCTTGCGATATTCGATATCCAAAAAGCGGCCGATATTTTACGCCCTTTATATGATGCAGGTGATGATGGATACGTGAGTATTGAAGTGGATCCTTTTTTGTGTGATGATGCTGAAGCGACAATTGCCGAGGGGATTCGTCTTCATGAGTGTATCGGACGTCCCAATGTTATGATCAAAGTTCCTGCGACAGAAGCGGGGTATCATGCGATGGAAGCATTGGCGTCACGAGGGATAGCGGTGAATGCGACGTTGATTTTTTCCGCAGAACAGGCAATCAAATGTGCTGAAGCATTTCAAAGGGCGTCCATAAAAGCGTCAGTAGACACCGTCATTAGTGTATTCGTGAGCCGAATTGACCGTGCTATTGATGAAAAACTTCGTCCGCAGGGAGTGAGTGTCGGTTTGATGGGAATTTTCAATGCTGCTGATATTTATAATCGCATCGAGGCACTAAATGTTCCGAAATGTCGTGTATTGTTTGCAAGTACCGGAGTCAAGGGAGACGAATTTAGAGCATCGTATTATATCGATGAGCTTCTAGCTCCCAATAGTGTCAATACAGCTCCGATCGCAACGATCGATGCGTATGTCAGCGGAGGGGATACCGTCGTAAAATTACCGATTGCAGCATCGATCATCGAAGAACATCGGCAAAATGTTGTAGGTGCAGGTGTTGATATGAACATTATCATTCAGCAGCAAATCGATGAAGGATTGGATGCTTTCAAAGTTGCTTTTTCGGAAATTCTAAACGCATTGGAGTAGTAGTATGAGTCAGCAAGGTCACCAACACACATTTCATTCCAACGATTTAAGCGAACTCAATTTTGAAGTATTGAAAAAAATCAGGGGTTATTTACGTCGTATGATTGATGCGGGGGGAAGTGACCTGCATGTTAAAGCAAACAGCGTTGTTCGAGCCCGTATCAATGGGGAAATTATACCGCTCTCGGGAGAAATTCTTTCAAAAGACGATGCGCTGATTTTTGCCAAAGAGCTGCTTCGTACAAGGTTTCCTGAACTTGTCGAAAAAAAAGAGGTGGACTTGGTTTACCCGTTCGATGAAAATACGCGGTTCCGTATCAATATCTTTTTCCAGATGGAGGGGGTATCGGCTGTGTTTCGTTTGATTCCTGTCAAGATTTTGAGTATCGATGAACTTAAATTGCCCGAAGTTATCCATACGTTTGCTGATATGGAACGGGGGCTTGTACTCGTAACCGGAGTAACGGGGAGCGGCAAATCGACAACGTTGGCAGCATTGATCGATGAGATCAACTGGAAACGGCGTAAACATATTATTACGATTGAAGATCCGATTGAGTTTGTCCACAAAGATCGTAAATGTATTATCAATCAGCGCAGTGTCGGGCAAGACACGATCAGTTTTGGAAATGCCCTTCGTGCTGCGTTGCGTGAAGATCCTGATATCATCCTCGTCGGGGAGATGCGGGATATGGAGACGATCGAGATTGCTTTGCATGCCGCTGATACTGGGCACCTTGTTTTTTCGACTCTGCACACATTGGATGCAAAAGAGACCATTAACCGTATTATTTCCGTTTTTCCGCATGCAGAACAAAATCGTGTTCGGATGACCCTCTCATCTGTTCTCAAAGGGGTTATCTCGCAGCGTCTTGTTCCGACGGTTGATGGTAAACGAACCGCCGCTGTTGAGATTTTGATCCGAACACCTCGTATCGAGCAGTTGATAGCCGAAAATCGAGATGTTGAAATCCCTGACACGATTGCAGAGGGTAAAGATCTGTATAAATCACAAACGTTTGACCAAGGTATTTTGGATTTATACCTTGCCGGACGAATCACCCAAGAAGATGCGTTCGCTTTTGCAACCTCTCCATCGGATTTGAAACTTCGTATGGAAGGGCTCACTATGACGATTGAAAAATCGAAACTGGGACAAGATGATGGCCCTAAAGTATTTAGAGAAGACGAATATATCGGATTAAAGTCGTAACGGAATTTAGTTTTTCATAAGTTGTATTTAAGTATAATCCGTCCCATTTTATTTTAAGGACATGATTATGTTAGAAGGCATTGTAAGAGAGAGTATTGGCAAATCTGCTACTAAAGCATACCGCCGTGATGGTTATCTTATCGCCAACATCTACGGAAAAGGGCTTGAAAATATTCACGCTGCGTTCAAAATGAACGACTTTATCCGTACTGTACGCAATAAAGAGACGGTAGCATTCGCAGTAAACGTTGCAGGAAAAGAGATGAACCTTGTTGTTCAAGGGTATGAGTCTCATCCTGTTTCTGGTAACTTGTTGCACGTTGATTTGATGGTTGCGCAAGCAGGTCTTGTGACTCACTATCATGTTCCGGTTAAAGCGGTAGGAACTCCTGTCGGTTTGAAAAACAAAGGGATGTTGTTCGTAGCGAAAAAACGTCTTCGTGTAAAAGCGGCGATCGAAAACTTGCCAAACAACATCACTGTCGATGTTTCTCCGTTAGACTTGGGTGATTCAGTATTGGTTCGTGATCTTCCCTCTATCGAAAACGTTAAATTTACTGATTCTGACCGTGTATCGGTTCTTAGTATCATTAAAGCGAAATAATCATGCTGATCGTCGGACTGGGAAACCCCGGATCGACGTATGCGCATACACGGCATAATATCGGGTTTATGGTTATTGACGAGCTTTGCCGTCGCCACAGTGTGCAAAATGTTTCAAAGAGCTCCTTTGAAGGGGAGTTGTTTAAAATGGGGTCACACTTTCTCCTCAAACCGCTAACGTTTATGAATCTCTCCGGCCGTTCCGTTCTCACCGTCAAAAACTTTTACAAAATCGATGAGGTCATTGTGATCCATGATGATTTAGATCTCCCTTTCGGTGCACTTCGGTTTAAAAGTGGGGGCGGACACGGTGGACATAATGGTTTAAAATCAACCGATGCGGCTATTTCACCGGAATATATCCGTGTTCGTATGGGAATCGGCAAACCCGAGCATAAATCACAGGTTGCCGATTACGTGCTTCATTCTTTTGGATCTGATGAGCAGAAAAAACTCGCAGATTGGATTGGAAAAGCGGCCGATGCAGTTGAAATGCTGCTTCAAAATAGCTGCAGTGACGTTGCGGCAAAATGCTCTCTCAAAGGGCTCTAAAATATTGTAGGTTTTATAGGGTACAATAAGCACCAATTTTTTTATTTAGGCTCTTATGCTCGCATTTAGTACATTATCATTACTCTATTTACGCTATTTTACGATTATTCTGATTGCTCTGTGCAGTTTTATGGTTGGATTCGATTTGATGGACAATGCCTCTGAATTGCCATCATCTGCGAATCTGATGCTGATCTATTTGATGTACAAATATTTTTATGCAATTGACATGATGCTTCCGATATCGCTTATATTTGCGATCATTGCCTCATTGGTCGAATTGGTCCGTTCCAATGCATTGGCAGCTTATTTTGCGTTGGGATACTCTAAAAATCGGATAATGATGCCGTTTTTAAGCGTGGCAAGCGGATTGATCGGTATTTATATCGCATTGCATGCCACTAACTTTGCGCGGGCAAATGAATTTGCCGACAACCTGCGGGAAACATCGGAGTTTATCCGTCCCACAAGCAATCTTTTTTTCACCCATGAAGGAAACTATATTTATTTCGGCAATTTGTATCCTTTGAGTAAAAGAGCGGAAGATATTCGTGTATTTACATTTGAACAAGGCACTTTAAAAGAGTCGTTGAGCGCAAAAGAGGCGGTTTATGACAACGGATATTGGAACATTAGCAAAGCGCATCTTATACGTCCGCCGAGCGGATTTGATTTGAAGGGATCCGGGATTGTTGTTGAAGACAAAGAGAATTTAAAAGTATTGCACGATTTTAAGCCGAAGATATTGGATCAAGTGTATGAAGGAAAGGCCAATTTTACGATCGGTGATGGTTTGGATGCGTTGAAATTACTTAAAAATCAAAACGTTGATGTTGCAAAAATTACCAGTGCAATGTATCGGATTTTTATTACACCGTGGTTTGCTCCGATGCTGATGGTGATATTTTTCACCTATACTCCTATCAGCAGCCGTTTTCTCAATCTTTCATTGTTTAGTTTTGGAGCTATTTTGGTGACCTTGTTTGTATGGGGTATTTTATTTATGCTTGGAGAACTCTCGAATAATAAAACACTCTCTCCTGAAATGGGGGTAATCGCGCCGATACTTGTGCTCAGCGGAGTAATGTTTTGGCGACTTGGAAATCCCCTAAGGAGAGTTAGGGTAAAATCGCGATAAAACTTATTTGAGCGGGGATTAAGGGTGATCGATTTTAAAGCTTTGGCACAAACGTACGGAACTCCTTTATACGTGTATGATTTTGATGCAATGCGTACACAGTTTGAATCATTAAAAGAGGCATTTCGCGGTCGAAAGTCGATTTTAGCGTATGCGGTAAAAGCAAATTCAAATTTAAGTGTTGTGAAACATTTTGCCCAGTTCGGATCGGGTGCGGATTGCGTCTCTATTGGTGAAGTACGTCGTGCACTCATGGCTGGCGTCCCAAAATACCGTATCATTTTCAGCGGTGTCGGTAAACGCGATGATGAGATTCGTGAAGCGCTTGAATCGGATATTTTATACATCAACGTTGAGAGTGAAGCAGAACTCGGTCGTGTTGAGATGATTGCCCGAGAGTTAGGAACAAAAGCACGTATCAGCATCCGTGTCAATCCAAACATCGATCCTAAAACTCATCCTTATATTTCTACGGGACTCCATGACAACAAATTCGGTGTCGAGATTGTTGCGGCGAAGCGGATGTACATCCAAGCAAAAAACTCTGATCATCTTGATCCCGTAGGTATCCATTTTCATATCGGAAGCCAGCTGACGGAATTGGAACCGATTTATGAAGCAGCGGTTATCGTAGCAGATCTTTTACGTTCATTGCAAGCGATTGATATTGAACTCAAATTTTTTGATATCGGAGGCGGTCTCGGTGTTCGATACAACGATGAAACAACGATTCAGCCTTATGATTATGCACAGGCGATTCTTGCAGCGCTTAAAGGGATCGATGTAACCATAATCTGTGAACCGGGTCGATTTTTGACAGCAAATGCGGGATATTTCATCACCAAAGTACTTTATGAGAAAAATAACGGCGCCAAACGTTTTGTGATGGTGGATGGGGCGATGAACGATCTGATTCGTCCAAGTTTGTACAAAGCATACCATCGAATCGAAGCTTTGGATAAAAGCGGCGATGAGAGTGCGGCAGATGTTGTCGGTCCGGTATGTGAAAGCGGTGATTTTTTAGCGAAAAACTATCCACTTCCTCCGATGGAACATAACGATTTGCTTGTCGTGCACAGTGCGGGAGCATACGGTTTCGGTATGGGAAGCAACTACAATACGCGTGGAAGAAGTGCCGAAGTTGCCGTTGAATCAGGAAAAGAGCGATTAATCCGCCGCCGTGAAACATTTGACGATGTTATCGCACTAGAACAAGAGTACATGCAGGATTAATGATGTATTTCATAGATGTGCAGGGGACGTTGATTGACGATCATACCAAGCTTCCTACTCGTGGGGCAATCGGTTTTATCGATTATCTCAATGCACATAAGATTCCCTATATGGTAATCACCAACAGTACGAAAAATCCAAGTGATGCGTTTTTGGGGTATCTCAATTCGATTGGGCTTAATATCCCCAAAGAGCATTATCTTGATCCTTTGATGATGCTAGAGCGTCATATCGACAAAAAACGCAAGATTGCCGCATACGGTTCTGAAGAGTTTTTGAACGTCTTGTGTGCAATGGGATATTCTCTTGATTTTGAATCGCCTGATGTGGTTCTTGTTGCGATTAAAGAAGATTTTACCCCTGATGAATACGCACAAATGATTGAGTTTCTCCTCTCAGGTGCAGAGCTTATCGGCATGCATGAGACGACGTTGTATGCCAAAAATCATAAACGTTATCCGGGAGTCGGGGCGATTTTGAAAATGTTGGAATTTGCAACTTCGACACCTTATAGTGTCGTCGGTAAACCGAGCAGAGCTTTTTTTGAAGAGGCGTTGGTGCGATTACGACATCAAAAAGCTGATGCTGCGTTTAGCGAGATTACGATTATCAGCGATGACGTCAAAGGGGATTTGATCGGAGCACAGCAATTGGGGATGAAAGGGGTATTCGTTCTCAGCGGAAAAATCCGCAATGCTGATGAAATCATTCCGTCTTTGACCCCTACTGAACGTCCGGCAGAAATTTATCCTGATATAGAGGGGATATTGGAGCGATTATGAATACATTAGAAGAGTGCAGAGCACGTATCGATGAAATCGACAATGAAGTTGTAGAACTTTTGAACCGTCGAATGGAAGTGGTTCGTCGTGTCGGTGAAATCAAACATCAAAACAATGGTGCCATTTACCGTCCGGAAAGAGAAAAATCGATTATCGATCGGCTGACAAAAATCAGTGAAGATTCCAACGGTCTTTTGAACGCTCAGGCGATCGAAGCAGTCTTTTTGGAGATTTTTGCGGTCGCCCGAAATCTTGAACTCCCTGAACGTATAGCGTATTTAGGGCCAGAGGGAAGTTTTACCCATCAAGCGGCAGAATCGCGTTTCGGTGCGATGAGCGACTACCTCTCGTTAGGTTCAATCGAAGCGGTTTTTAAAACTCTTGAAGCAGGGCGTGCAAAATTTGGGGTCGTGCCGATTGAAAATTCCCGTGACGGTGTTGTGGGTGAGACTCTTGATCTTCTCGGTAAAAGCAATGTCAAGATTGTAGCCGAACTCTATATGCCTATTCATATGGCATTCGCAACGAAAGCCGAAAAAATACATCATATCAAACGGATCTATTCCAAAGATAAAGGGTTTGGTCAATGTCGAGAGTTTTTGGCCGAGCACGGGTTGGATACGATTGAACATATTCCGGTCGAATCGACCGCAAAAGCTGCTATTTTGGCCTCCAAAGATCCGGAAGCGGCAGCTATTTGCTCCCATATTGCCGCAAAACTCTACGGTGTTCCGACACTTTTTGAGAACATCGAAGATACCCAAAATAATGCAACGCGGTTTTTTATTCTGAGTGATTTTAAAAACGCTATCAGCGGAGACGATAAAACATCGATTTTAGTTCGTCTGAAAGATGCTCAGAGGGCAGGTGCATTGGTCCACTTTTTGGAAGATTTTAATAATGCTGATATCAATCTCAGTAAAATTGAAAGTCGTCCTTCTCGTGATAATGACGGCTTTGGATATTGGTTTTTTATCGATTTTTTCGGTCATATCGATGAAGAAAAGGTGCAGGATTTAGTTCAAAAACACTGTGATGAAGTCACTTGGCTTGGAAGCTACGTAAAAGGAGAATTATGAAATTTAATGATGCATTAGAGTCGATTAAAACGTATGAAGCCGGAAAGCCGATCGAACTGGTTGTTCGTGAGTATGGGATCGATAAAGATTCTATCGTAAAATTGGCAAGTAATGAAAACCCGTTTGGATGTTCTCCGAAAGTAAAAGACGCAGTTCGTTCTATAATTGACAATATGGCACTTTATCCTGATGATTCAATGCTTAAACTCAAAACGGCCTTATCCGCCAAATACGGTGTTCAATCAAATGAACTTATCATCGGTGCAGGAAGTGATCAGGTGATAGAATTTGCGATTCATGCAAAAGCACACAGCGGAACAAAAGTACTGATCAATAGTGTTACATTTGCTATGTATGAAATTTATGCAAAGCAGGTAGGAGCGCAAATTATCCGGACCGCATCACGCGAACATAAAATGGATGAGTTTTATGCGCTTTATCAAGAACATAAGCCGTCAATCATTTTTCTTTGTACTCCGAATAATCCGACAGGCGATGGCCTTCTCGCATCAGAAATGATCGACTTTATTGCAAAAGTTGATAGCGATACATTGGTCATTGTTGATGGTGCTTATATGGAATATGCGCGCTACAAAAATCCTGCTTATGCGGTTGAACCGAAAGATTTGATCGAGCGATTTGATAATGTTCTTTTCCTCGGTACGTTTTCAAAAGCTTACGGTTTAGGCGGTATGCGCGTCGGCTACGGTCTAGCGCAAGCTTCTATCATCGAAGCGCTGTATAAAGTGCGCCCTCCGTTTAACATTACGACATTGTCCCTTGAAGCTGCATCAGTCGCTTTGGAAGATGAAGCATTCGTTCAAAAGTGTATTGCTGATAACTTCAAAGAGATGGCTCGCTATGAAACTTTTGCACACTCTAAGGGTATCAATGTGATTGATAGTTATACGAATTTCGTCACATTATCGCTTCCTGAAGAAAAAAATTCATCAAAAATTGCGCAAGAACTCTTAAAAAAGGGTATGATTGTACGTGATTTAAGCAGCTATGGATTGAATGCAATACGTATCACCATCGGGACTGCTGTGCAGAACGATCGATTTTTCGAGCTCACTGATCCTTTATTATAAAAATAGGTAAAAATGGATTTTAAGACCCTCTTTTCGCAACTTGTTGTTTTTTTTGGAAAGCTGACACAAGCACAAAAAATGATTATCGGTGCCGCGGTTGCGGGGATTATCGCATTTTTGGTTTTTTTAGTTGTATATTCTTCCGAAGGTTCAAAAAAAGAAAACGAGGGGTATCAGGTTCTCTTTGAACAACTGAGTGCCGAAGATGCATCGAAAGTCATTGAACAGCTTGAAAAAGACAAAATACCATACCGTATTCCGCGTGAAAATGTCATTGAAGTTCCAAAAGAAGTTGTTTACAAAGAGCGTATCACTATCGCATCTATGGGTATCCCAAAAGAGGGACATGTCGGTTTTGAATTGTTCGATAAACAAGATTTCGGAGCAACCAATTTTGACCAAGAGGTGAAGTTTCGCAGAGCATTAGAGGGGGAACTTGCCCGATCTATCGATTCGCTTGAGCCGGTAGAAAAATCGAGTGTTTCACTGGCACTGCCGAAAGAGACACTTTTCGTCTCCGAAGAGGTTCCTCCATCCGCATCGGTAATGGTGCAATTGAAAGCAGACCGTAAACTGACGCCGAAACAGATCCGAGGGATTAAAAAGCTCGTTGCAGCCGCAGTTCCGAAACTTACTCCTGAAAATGTTGCGTTGATCAGTGCTGAGGGTGAAACTCTCGGAGATAACGACGATGCAAGTGCAATGGGTGAACTATCATCCATTCAACAGCAGTATAAAACCAAAGAAGAGAAAAAACAAGAAGAGAAGATCGTTAATGTACTTGCTCCGTTTATCGGCGGAAAAGAGCGTGTCGTTGCAAAAGTGACGATTGAGTACGATTTTAGCGAGCAAAGTTCAACATCCGAAAAATTTGATCCCGAAAACGTGGTTCGAAGTGAACAAAATAGCGAAGAGAAACGAGACGGACAAGCTCCGGCTCAAGTAGGCGGTGTTCCTGGGGCGGTGAGTAATATCGGTCCTGTTCAAGGACTTGCCGGCGGTGGCGGTGAAAAATATGAGAAAACTACCGGTACAACCAATTACGAAGTCTCCAAAACGGTTTCCACCACAAAGATGGAGTTTGCCCGTATCAAACGTATGACCGCTGCGGTTGTTGTCGATGGTAAATACGAACCGAAAAAAGATACTGCAGGTCAACCGACAGACGATATTCAGTATGTTGCGTTGGACGAAACGCAAATTCAAGCGATTGATGCGTTGGTGAAACAATCCATCGGTGCTGATGAACAGCGTGGAGACCAAGTTACGGTTCGTAACTTTGAATTCCAAGCATCGAAAGAGAGCAATAAACCAAAAGACGGTGCATCAAAAGCATCTGAATTTATGGCTACATATATTACTCCGTTTGCCTCAGTTTTTAAATATCTATTGGTCGCTATTATTTTGTTTGTCGCGTACAAAAAGATGATTATCCCTTTTGCGGAACGTATGCTTGAATTTAGCCGCGAAGAAGAAGAATTTGAAAAACCAAATCTTGAAATTACTGACGATGAAGATGAAGATTTGGCTGAAAAAGTATTGCAAATGCGTAAAAAAGTTGAAAATCAACTGGGACTTGGCGATGGCTTCAATGAAGATGAATTGAAATATGACGTCTTGCTTGAAAAAGTGCGCGAAATTACCGAAGAGCACCCTGAAGAGATCGCTTCGTTGATTCAGGCATTACTTGATGAAGAGTCAGTCCCTCTTTCGGATAACTCACATAAGCGTTAGGAGAGATAATGACATTAACACAGTCTCAGCAAGTTGCATTTGATGAAATGAGCATGTCACAAAAAGTGGCTATCTTGTTGGTTCAGCTAGGAGAAGACGTTACTGCTACCCTTTTTTCCCGCATGAATGTCGATGCCATTACCGAAATTTCGAAATTTATTGCCAATAATCGCTCGATAGAAAAAAGTATTGGTGCCGCAGTTCTTGAAGAATTTTATGCGATTATACAGTCTAACCAATATCTCAATACCGGCGGTATGGATTACGCCCGTGAGATTCTTTATAAAGCGCTTGGGCCGGAAGAGGCTAAAAAAATATTAGAAAAACTGAGCAAAACGATGCAAAATACTCAAAACTTTGCATTTTTGTCCAAAATCAAACCTCAGCAGCTAGCTGACTTTATTATGACTGAACATCCTCAAACCGTTGCTTTGATTTTGGCACATATGGATCCTTCTGCAGCAGCAGAAACTCTTTATATTTTTCCGGATGATTTGCGCGCGGAAGTAGCGATGCGTATGGCAAAACTCGGAGATATCTCTCCATCCATTATCAAACGCGTCAGTGCCGTTTTGGAATCGAAACTCGAGTCACTCGCAAGCTACAAAGTCGAAGTGGGCGGACCAAGATCGGTTGCCGATGTATTCAACCGCTTGGGTGCAAAAGTCTCAAAATCTACATTGAGTCAAATCGAGCAGCTTGACCAAGAACTTGCAGCATCGATCAAAGAGATGATGTTTACATTCGAAGATATGGTTGATCTGGATAATAATAGTATCCGTGAAATCCTTAAAGCGGTTGATAAAAATGACCTTATGCTCTCTCTCAAAAATGCGGCAGAAGAACTCAAAGAGAAATTTTATGCCAACATGTCACAGCGTGCAAAAGATGCATTTATCGAAGAGTTGCAATTCTTGGGTGCTGTTAAGATGAAAGAGGTCGAATCGGCACAGCGTAAAATCGTTGACGCGGTACAAGGCTTGGCAGAACAAGGTGTATTACAATTGGGTGAATCTGAAGAGATGGTGGAGTAGGCTAGATGGATGTGGTAATTCAACAGAATGCTACCGGATCTCATACTATTAGCAAATACCAGTTTAAAATTCTCTCTTCGCTCTCTGGACTGAGTGTTGGAGAAGCGTCCCACGAAATTAACAATCTTCCGATGGAAGAACCGATCGTTGAACGTCGTAAAGAAGAGCAAAAGACATCAAAAGACGAACTGATCGAATCGATGATGAAAAAAGCCGATGAGATGAGCTCCAACGTGATTAAAATGCAAATGCGGCTTGAGTCGATGCAAGAAGAGCATGCACTCGCTCTCGAAGAGGCACGAAAAGCGGCGTATGCCGAAGGATTGGAAGCCGGTATTGCTCAAGAGAAAGCTACGAATGCGGGGGCCAGTGCTCAGTCGCATGATCTGCTTGCACAATCGGTGAAAACACTCGAAAATGCCGCAGCTGAATTTCTGGGTGCATTGGATTCGATCCAAAAAGAGCTGACGCATACGGCGCTAGATATCGCCAAAGAGGTTATCGGAATCGAAACGGCAGAGCGAAGCGCAAAGATAGCGGCAAAGCTTTCCGGAGATTTGATTGAAGAGCTCAAAGACGCTTCAAAAGTCACGCTGAGAGTTAATCCTGCGGATCATGGGTTTATCTCTGAAAAAGTGGGATCTTTATCTCATGTAGAGGTTCTCTCTGACCGTGCAATCAGCCCAGGCGGTGTTGTTGCTATCAGTGACGCCGGAAATATCGATTCTGAGATCAAAAAACGTTATGAGAGATTGAAGCGTTCTTTGTTGCTCGAAGCGTAAATATAGAGTCGATTTTATGAATTAGGTTAGGATAGTGCATCACAATGGATATTAAAAATTTTACTTTGCCGCAACTCGATGAGTTATCACAAAAAATACGGGATCGTATTTTAGAAGTGGTGAGCACTAATGGCGGGCATTTGAGTTCTACATTGGGGGCGACAGAAATAATTGTTGCTATGCACAAAGTATTTGATGCAACCAAAGATCCGTTTATTTTCGACGTCTCTCATCAGTCGTATGCACACAAATTATTGACCGATCGTTGGGAAGAGTTTGCAACACTTCGTCAATTCGGCGGGTTGAGCGGGTATACAAAGCCGAGTGAATCTCCATGTGATTATTTTGTCGCCGGACATAGTTCGACATCGATCTCATTGGGAGTGGGTGCAGCAAAAGCGATTGCATTAAAAAATGAGCAAGAGAGCCGTATCCCTGTCGTCGTAATCGGGGATGGAGCTATGTCGGCAGGTATGGCGTATGAAGCGCTCAATGAGCTTGGAGATCGTAAATATCCTATGATTATAATCTTGAACGATAACGAGATGAGTATTGCCAAACCGATCGGAGCGATTAGTCGAATGCTCAGTTCAGCCATGGCAAGTCCGTTTTATCAACGCTTCAAGAAGAAAACAGAGCAGTTTGTCGATAACTTCGGAGAGGGTGCTCATTATCTGGCCAAGCGTTTCGAAGAGTCCTTTAAGCTGATCACTCCGGGGATTATGTTTGAAGAGATGGGGATTGAATATATCGGACCGATTAACGGTCATGATCTAAAATCGCTTATTGAGACGTTCGAGATTGCTAAAGGGATGGGTAAACCGGTACTTATCCATGTTCAGACGATTAAGGGGAAAGGGTATGAGATTGCTGAGGGGAAACACGAAAAATGGCACGGTGTCTCCCCGTTTGATCTTAAAAGCGGTGCAGCGAATGCAAAAAGCAGTGCTAAAAGTGCAACACAGATTTATACCGAAGTATTGATGGCTACTGCCGATAAAAATCCGAAAATCGTCGGTGTCACAGCGGCTATGCCAAGCGGTACGGGGCTCTCTGCATTGATGGAGAAATATCCTGAGCGTTTTTGGGATGTTGCGATTGCCGAACAACATGCGGTAACCTCTATGGCTGCATTGGCAAAAGAGGGGTTTAAGCCGTTTTGTACTATCTATTCGACCTTTTTACAACGAGGATTTGATCAAGTCGTTCATGATATCTGTTTGATGGATCTGCCGGTGGTGATTGCGATGGATCGTGCGGGTATTGTCGGTGAAGACGGTGAAACGCATCAAGGGGCATACGATATCAGTTTTTTACGTTTGATTCCAAATATGACCCTTTGTGCCCCTAGAGATGAGCTTTCGTTTCATCAGATTGTTGAGTTCGCGACTGCATATGATCATCCGTGTGCGATCCGTTATCCTCGAGGTGCATTTTTCGAAGCAGATTTACCTGCATCGCTCCCGTATGAAAAAGGTAAGGCACATCTTTTGATCGACAATGAGTCGAACCGTTTGTTTATCGGATACGGTAACGGAGTAGGGCGTGCGGCTCAAACGATTGCTTTGATGGGAGATAAACCGTCGCTGCTTGATCTTCGATTCGTAAAACCGCTGGATACAGAAATGTTACGTGAAATGGCGATAAAACACAAACGGTGGTACGTGTTTAGTGATTCTGCCCGTATGGGTGGGGTTGGAAGCGCATTATTGGAATGGTTATCAGAAGAGAAGATCACGGATGTATCGATAATATCGTTTGAATATGATGATGAGTTTATCAAGCACGGCAATACCCGACTTGTGGAAGAGTCATTAGGACTTTTACCGGAGCAATTAGCGCTAAAAATCAGTGCAGAAGGATGAGCCCGGCAATTCTTCCGGTTTGTTGCGTATCTGCTCGATACGAGAAATAATCATCGTTTTTGCATGCGGTACAGTGTTCTATTACTTCAATGCGCTCTTTTTGAATATTGAGAGTATCCAATTGCTGCAATAAAATAGTATTGACCGCTAAGAAGACTTTCCCTTTTTCCCTTCGTAGAGAGTCAGAATACCCTTTTTGCTCACACTCCAAAGCGATGGATTCATTGATTTCATAACAGCACCCCCCTATTGAAGGGCCTAGAACAATATAGAGATCTTCTTTGGAAGTTCCAAACGACTCATGCATAGCGTGAATCGTTTTTGGGAGAATTTCGGCTAACGCTCCGGCACGTCCGGCATGTATCGCACCAATTGCATTGTGGAGAGGATCATAGAGCAAAATACCGGTGCAATCGGCGCTCATCACCATCAGCGGAATATTTCGGTGGTTGGTGATCAGTGCGTCACATTCCGGTGGAGAGTCAAACGTAAACGTAGGATCGATTTGAATAATCTTATCGGAGTGTATCTGGCGCATGTGGATCAAATGATGACGATTATAGTTGAACTGAGCGGCTAAAAGATCATGATTTTTTATAACATTATCGGGATTGTCGCCCACGTGAAAGGCTAAATTAGCACTGTTAAACGGTGGATGTGAAACACCTCCATGACGGGTTGTAAAAGCGGCATCAAGGTGCGTAAATGGTGAGAATAGAACGGGGGAGACGGTTTTCATACGCTCAGTGTAGCGTGAATGAAGTTTAGATGCAATTAAAGAGATGCAATGAGACTCAAATGTCGGTCGAATATTCTGTGCATTCTTGCTGTTTGCTACTTTTGAGTTATGATTCCAACTTAATTTACAAGGATATTTCATGGCAAAAAAAATAGTTTATTGGATAGTAGGTTTTGGATGCGTTATACAGCTCATACGTCCTGATTTTAATAATCCTAAAGTGGATACGGCTCTTGCTCTTCATGCAGATGAACGAGTCGAAAAACTTCTAAAATCATCGTGTTATGATTGTCATTCGAATGAAACAAATTACCCGTGGTATCATCATATAGCCCCTGTTTCATGGGTAATGTCATCGAATATTGAAGGGGGGCGTAAAGCACTCAATTTTTCAACGTGGTCTACAACGGATCAGGAGATTAAACGCGAACGTTTAACGCGTGCAAAACAGCTGGTAAACAATGAACTGATGCCGAAAGGTGAATACGTCATGATGCATGATAATGCTGTTTTAAATCAAGACGATAAAAAAGTTCTTGATGCTTTTTTTGATGAAGAACTGAAAAAAGTAACAGTCAATTAAGTTCTTTTAGTATAGTAACAGCACAGTTTCTTAAGCGAATTTATTTAAAACAAAAATTAATACTTAAACATGAAAATAATGGTGTACAATACTCCTCTACGGGGGTATTTAGCCATGAACGTATCGACTAAACTTTTAAAAATTAAATTGTTGTGGACATTATCGATAGCATCATTTATCCCGATGGTCATTATCGCTTTATACAGTTATCAAAATATAAAAAATCAAATCATATCTTCAGAACTTTCTCACTTGGATGCAATATTAAAGTTAAAGTCGATTCAAATCGAACGATTTTATGATGAACTAAAAAATGATATTTTTGCTATTCAGTGTTCTCCATATACAAAAATTTTTTTACTCTCGGCATCTTCCAAAACAGAAAATATTAAAGAATTGTATGAGCAGCAACTGAAT
>NZ_NSIU01000028.1 GCF_002633015.1 Sulfuricurvum sp. PD_MW2
ATATTATAAATCCGATTATTATAAAATTTTTATATTATATCATCAGATTTATGAAAATGATAGATTTAATTTAAACCTCAAATAACTATTTTTGTATAAAAAATGAACTCAGCCGTTTTTCAAGGCTTTTAAAGCAGTTTCAACATCATCTTGGCGCATCAACGATTCACCCACTAAAAAGGCATCAACCCCTGCTTTATTGAGATCTTCCAATTGTCCGTGCTCGTAAATACCGCTTTCCGCAACAATTATTTTCCCGTTAGGAATCAGAGGAATTAAGTCGTAACTTAAATTCATGTTCATCTCAAAAGTTTGAAGATTACGATGATTGATTCCGATAATATCCGCACCCGCATAAATCGCTTTGGTAAGCTCAGCTTTATCGTGAATTTCGACTAAAGCCTCCATCCCTAAATGGCGTGTATAGTTCAATAATTCTTTCAGTTCGTCTTTGCTGAGTGCTGCTGCGATAAGAAGGACAAAATCGGCACCGTACACCAATGCTTCAAGCAATTGATATTTTGAAACGATAAAATCTTTACGAAGGAGCGGGATACTCACATACCGGCGAATCTCTGCCAAATAATCCAAGTTCCCCTGAAAAAAATGGGGCTCAGTCAAAATAGAGATCGCATTCGCACCGCCACGCTCGTACGCTTGAGCTATCGCTATCGGATCAAAATCCTCACGTATAACTCCTTTTGACGGACTTGCTTTTTTCACTTCACTGATAATTCGGTACGGCTCCTCCGGAGTGGACGTGAGATACCCTCTGACATCACGCGGGGCACGCGCATTAAAAGCAAGCGAACGTCCAAGCCATTCCATACTAAACTTGGCTTCACGCTCTTTTAAATCCTCTTTTGTTTTTTTGATGATATCGTCTAAAATCATTAATTTTTCTCCTTGGTTTTGCATTGTTCTATTGCTTTTAAGTGATCTTTGACCTCTTGTTCGTCGGTACCGATCATCGATTCAACCTGTTTGATCAAACGGAGCGCTTCAACGCACTCGTTTAATTTATAATTCCCCCACGCCAGTGAGTCGATATAAAACGGCGAATCGGGCTGTTTTTCAAGGGCTTTGCGTACATAACTCATCCCCTCGGTGACATTTAGATCATGATCGATCATGAGATATCCCAAATAATTGAGAAAAAGGGGATCATTTAACTCTTTATTGGCTTTTTTTAACCCTTCAATCACACTGTCTATCAAGACCGGATCGTTACGGTTCACTGCCGATTCGTATTTAAACACTGAACTTTGTGCCAAATAAAGCGGATTATCCTCACGTTCATAAAGCTTTTGCGCCAATAGCGAAGCTTTATCAAACTCTTTTACTCTAACATACAAATCGAGCAATAAAGGGTCGTTTAACTTTGATTTTTCAAGCAATACCGTCACTTTAGAAAAATCTTTTTGATACAGATAAATTTTTAGCGCCTCTTCTGCCGCTGCAGAGTCGTTAAACGCATCAAACGTTTGTTCATACATCTGTGCCGCATCTTCCAAAGAACCGCTGTCCGCATATAAACTTCCCAAACGTTTTCCCAAGGACGGGGTATTTCCATGAGAACCGATATGCTCTTTTAAAAACTTGATCGCCTCTTTTTTTTCACCCTCTTGAGCATATTGGATCAGGGCTATTCTCTCTGCCGTCGTTTCATCAAAGTTGATGGAATACGCTTTTTTGAGGGCTGAGAGGGCTCCACTGTAGTCACTGAGTTTTAAACGGGCTTCGGCATATAAAAGATAATCGGGAGCCTTTTGATTTTTCTCACTTTGTATCAGCGCTTTTTGAGAAGCTTCGGCGAATTTTCCCTCTTTAAGCAATACAATAATTTCAAAACGGTTCAATATCTCATCGTCAGGAAATTTTTTCAATTCAGCAGCCGTTTGTTTGGCAAGAGATTTTATGTCATTGGATTGTTCCAACATACGCAATGACTGATACAAATACTCTTTTTTTGAGGTTTGTTTATACAACTCCGCAAAAAAAGTGGCTGCTTTCGCAGGTTTTTGACGCATTTGTGCATCGAGTGCATAAAGTGAGAATGTATCTTCAAGGATTGTAGAGTTTTGAATGCTGATGGGTGCCGCATGAAAGGCTGAGAATAAAAATACCGATGCAACAAACGTTTTAATCATGGATAATCCCCGGACATTCAAGTTTCAGTTCATCGATACGATGGCGAAAATAGTCCCAAAATGGGAAGGTTCGGCATTGCAATGGACGTGCATCGTAAATACTACACCCCTTTAATGAACGATCGAAAAACGCACAATCGTACGAGCCGTTTACAAGCCGCTCTTTGAGCGAAAAGCGAAACCCCTCTTTACGCAAATAGGTACGGCGGAATTCACCCTCGTCCATCTCCAGCAATCTGGCGATAGCGGCAATTTCGGTTGCAGAGACAAAAATACTGCCGCTCTCGCCGGTACAGCAATTCCCCCCGCACGAAGCGCATGCAGAAGGATCA
This sequence comes from Sulfuricurvum sp. PD_MW2, assembly GCF_002633015.1. Lineage (GTDB taxonomy): Bacteria > Campylobacterota > Campylobacteria > Campylobacterales > Sulfurimonadaceae > Sulfuricurvum. Next base: position 2,483 of record NZ_NSIU01000028.1, read on the forward strand.
AATGCATAGCTGAATCCGTCTTGTATCATGAATGTAGACATTTAATACTATGCACCTTTGCTTTGTCATAAATGGCCTGCACCGCAGGGGTATACGCACCGTTTTCTTCCGTAATCATCGGAGGCCAAACGGTGAGCGCCGCTTTCGAATTTTTTTTCAGATGAATCATCACCAAAATACTTGGACGGTCCACCTTTGAATGGACGAATTGTACATCAACGACTCTTAATCCTGTACTTTCAAATGCGCTGCATAATTGAACGAATTGTCGTGCATCGTAACAAATCACCGCTTCGCCGTTGGCTTTGAGAAGTTTGGATATTTTGGTCACAAACGGTGTGATCGGCAAATGGAGATTGTACCGAGCCTGATGCAAAATCGGATTTTCAGAGCGTGATGATCCTTCATGGTAAAACGGAGGGTTGGAGACGATCCAATCGTAACTGCCATGCGGCGTATGGTCTAAAAAATCCCCTTCATGCAGCGTATAGCCGATACCGTTGATGTGGGCGTTACGACGGGCAAATTCAACATACAAGGGCTGTTTCTCAACCGCTTCGAGGCTCACATCCTGAAAATCACGCCCGATCAAAAGCCCTACGATTCCGCTTCCGGCTCCGACATCCAAAAGCTTCCCACGGGGAGAAAAGCGGGAAATAAAACCGTACAGCAATATCGAATCACTGTTGTAACAATAGCCGCCCTCTGGCTGATAAAGGAGCATTTACGACTCTTTTCGTTATGATTTAGGCAATTATATCTCTTACTAGGTTTAACTATGATTATTATCCCAGCCCGTCTCGCCTCAACCCGTTTTCCTGAAAAAGTGCTAGCCGATATCGGCGGCTTGCCGATGGTGATCCGTACCGCCAAACGGGTTGAAAGCATCGATCGTGTCGTTGTCGCGTGTGACGATGAAAAAATTCTCGACATCTGTGCGGCTCACGGTGTCGAAGCACGCCTCACCTCCACAACGCATAAAAGCGGTACCGACCGTATCAACGAATGTGCCCAGATCATCGACGTTCCGGATGATGAGCTCATCATCAATGTCCAAGCCGATGAACCGTTCATCGAAACGGAAGTGCTCACTCAACTCATCGAACGACTCAATGCTCTCAAATCGCAAAATGCTCCGTTTATTATGGCAAGCTGCTATAACGCGATCAATACCGAGTCCGCAAATGATCCGAATTTAGTCAAAGTGATCACCGATACCGATCACAACGCGATCTACTTCTCCCGTTCACCAATCCCGTTCAACCGTAGCGGAGAAGCGTCGTATTTCGGACATATCGGAATCTACGGCTTTACGAAAAAGAGCCTTCATGATTTTTGTGCCCTCGGTGAAGCGCCGCTCGAAGACATCGAAAAACTTGAACAGCTCCGCGCCCTCTATCACGGCAAAAAAATCTCGATGGTCAAAGTAGCGAGTGCTGGATTTGGGATCGATACGGTCGAAGATTTAGAACGGGCAAAAAAGATTTTCGGAGTATAAGAGTTTCTTCTCATTCTGCTACGTTATTGCTACGGATAAGGCGTACAATAGTTTCACCGATATTTGTAGCAAGGAGCACCATTATGTCACTCATCGAAACCTTTACCGACTATATCCTCAACCGCAAAAGCCTCAAAGAGTACGTCGAAGTGCGTAAAACGATCAATGAACGCGGTGAATTCAACGATGCTAAACTGATCCAAGCCGAAGAGAACCTCCAACGTCTTAAAAAAGAAGAACCCGAAATTTATGAGGGAATGTATGCCACTCTCGCAAAAATCTATGCCCAAAACAAAGGGTTAACCATAGAGTATCCTATCGAGTTTACACGACAGATCCTGCGCATGTATAAAACATCACTTACACCCTCACAAGTTTATGAAGAGTATAAACGTGTTCTCGGACATTATCATCACGATATTTAAGCACTCTTAGCGCTTTGAGATAGCTGATGCAATCCGAAACGCGATTGAATTTTGGAAAATCAGCGGATTGGCATATTGGCACGTCACTACACCGTCAATCGGTGCCGTAATGTTTTCGAGTTTTTCTCCGCTGAGCGCATCGGTGATACGACCGAGCACCTCCCCTTTTTGAACCGCGACGCCGCATCCGACAAGAGAATCGAAAATTCCGGCGCATTGCGCTTTGAGCACCGTAATGTCGTCAGGTTCGATAATATTGCTGGCATAGCCCTCAAATGCCGATATATCCAAAATGCCCCGCTTCGACATCAGACGTACCAAAGCGCCGTGTACTTCACTGCTGCTTACTCGATCAATCGTTCCATTTTTACCGAACACGACCGAACACGCTTTTGTCCCCCATAACTGCCAGTTGTACTGGAGCATCACCGTCTCAATAGGGCTGTAGGGGCGAAAATGGATAAAACGCATCCCTAAATCGCGTGCCGAATCGATATCTTCATATCCGCTTTGGATCAGTTTCACATACGGCAGACACATCCCCTGATCGCGCCGCCCCTCAAGAATTACCCCGTAATCATACCCCTGAAGCGACTCAAACAGCTTGGCAGCAATCCGCTGTGTCGTCTCTCCCTGTGCATATCCCGGAAACATCATATTGATATCGGTTTTATCGAGCGGCCAAAAAGTTTCTCCCATGTTGAGCGCATAGGTATTGATCGCGGGAATCACCAAAATTTTCCCCGTAATTTTTCCCTCTTCCTCTTTTTGCCGAAGATAATCAACCAAACCCGATGCAACGTAAAGCTGATTGATATGATCTCCGCTCATCGAACCGATGAATGCAATGGAGGTACCGGCACTCTCTTCACCGAATATAAAACCCTCTACTTTGAGCGGGGCACGGTTGGGGGATTTAAAATTGAGTATCTCTATGCGCTTCATCCGTTCTCTCCAAATATTCGTCCTACCAAGGAGCCTTCATAAACGATCGGATAGGCTCGCAGCGTAAAGAGGATACCTCCGATAGGGGCGATCACCTCATCGAGCGTTTGACCGCTTAAGGGATCAACGATCTCTCCTACAATTTCCCCTTTTTGAATCATCTGACAATGTTCGATCGCGGGGACAAATAACCCCGGGCAGGAGGCATTGAGATAAGCGACTTCTCCCACCTCGGATTGGATCGGCATTCTCACCTCGAGCGGTGCAATGTCCAAAAACCCCTCACATGCCATCAGATTCAAAATCCCATCAAGCAACTGATGGCCATAGGCTTTGCTCAGCCGCATCCCTACCCCCATCTCGACCACGAGGGTTTTGGTTCCGAGCGTATTCATCGCGTGGGCAAACGTCGATTCGAGTACCGTCACCGCATCGTGTACCCACACGAAATCGATGTTAAGCTTGTTGGCCAACGGAACAAGAGTATCCGCCTGAGATTTAGCAATACGCACCTGCGGAATCTCACGCAAAAAGACGTTTGAGGAGTGGATATCAATCGCGATTTCAGACCCGCTCATTGCGCTGACTACCCCATCGGCAATCTGTGCGGGGAGAAAATCGTTTTTGCTTCCGGGAAAAATACGGTTCAAATCGACATCATAAAACGGAACGGAACGGGTAATACTATCGATCCCCAGAGAATTGATCGCCGGATAAATATCGATCGTCGCCTTGATCTTTTCGGGGTTTGATCGAAGCCATTCACCTAGAAGAAAACAGACGTATTGCCCCTCTAGCTCATCTCCGTGAATACCGCTGACAATGGAAATACGCTTTTTTGTTTCGCCACTCTGAGGTGTATAGCGACATCGCTGGATTCGAAACTGTTCCCCTACGGGGAGATCGATCGAAAAAACCTCTTCTATCACGCCCATACGATCACCATTACCGTTGAGATTGGAGAGACGCTGAAGAACAGGTCTCTTTTTGGATGACACGATCGACGACACCGTTGAGGAACACTAAAAACTTACCGATATCGGAGGTGGTGACATTGATCGGGCGGTAATGGCGGTTCAGCTGCCGTGCTATCGTGTTGATGACATCGATATCGGCCGTAACCATCTCTATCTCGCCGTAAAGGCGCAAAATGAGATCAAAACGCTCGATCTGCTGTCCGAAACGGATGAGCTGATAGGCGCGGGTACGATCGAGTTCGGAGGAAAATATCCCCAAAATCAGACTGCAGTTATCGATAATCTCTTCAAGATTACTCGGACTTACCGCACTGTTGCGTCCGGCTACGAGCTGATTGTAGATCTTGTTGAGCGTAGCGAATCCTCTCTCATCCAGCAAATGGCGTGTTTCAATCGCGTTTTCGCGCGCCCAGCTGATAATCTGTTCGATACTCCCGCCGTAAGTTCCGTATACCCCCTGTTTGAGAAAATCGAGGGCATTTGTATACTCTATCTCCACTCCGAGTTTGGCATAGAGTTTTTGACCATCTTCAAAATCGCGATCAATCACATAATCGTAACTGTTCACCAGTTCTTTGAGCATCGTTTCCGCCCGCTGAACGTAGCGCCCGAACCAATAAAGACGCTCTGCCGTGTTGATTGAAATAGCTATACCGTTGAGTATCATAATTCCACCACCCAAGTATCTTTAAATCCGCCCCCTTGGGAAGAATTTACCAAATAGTTCCCCTCTTCCATCGCATAGCGGGTCAATCCCCCCATACTGACACTGACCTTTTCTCCGTAAATCACATACGCGCGCAAATCGGCTTTACGAGGGACAATTCCCCCCTCCATCATGCACGGCAGATCGTAAAACTCGATCACCTCCTGGGCAATCCATCGGCGCGGCTCCGCCAAAATCATCTGAGTGATTTCAGAGCGTTTCTCCGGTGTTAAACGGTTTCCGAACAATACTCCGTACCCTCCCGCTTCGGCAACGTCTTTAATGACCAGTTTATCGATATTGGCCAAAACGTATTCGCGGTCTTTTTCATAGTACGGAAGATAGGTCGGAGCGTTCGAGAGGATCGGTTCTTCGTCCAAATAATATTTGACCATCTGAGGGACAAAATAGTAGATCCCTTTGTCATCGGCGACACCGTTTCCGATACTGTTCATAATAGCGATATTCCCGGCACGGTACGCTTTCGTAATCCCATTGACGCCGATCAGACTATCGGGTTCAAACGCTTCGGGATCGAGAAAATCATCATCGAGCCGTCGATAGATCGCACCAATCCGTTGCCGTTCTCCATCATAAGAGCACAAAAAGACCTCATCGTCAATCACTACCAAATCATCCCCTTGCGCAAGTGTAGCACCGGTGATTTTTGCCAGATAACTGTGTTCGTAATACGCCGAGTTGTAGCGTCCCGGTGTGAGGATGACATTGAGTCCGCCGGTATTGACGTAATCCATCGCTGCTTTAAGCTGATCTGCGTAATGTTTGATTTTGCTGATTTTCATCGATTCAAAAAATTCGGGATAGGTATGACGAAACGCTCGACGGATCGTGAGGGGATAGCTCACCCCGCTGGGGACGCGAAGGTTATCTTCGAGGATCACCCATTTGCCGCTCACAGCATCTTTCACCAAATCGATCCCGCTGATATGGGTACGTACACCTTTTGGGGGATTAATCCCCATAAACTCGGGTAAGAATGCCTTGGCCGAATCGACATATTCGCGAGGTACAACACCGTCTTTGACAATCTTTTGATCGTTATAAATATCGTTCAAAAACGCATTGAGCGCTTTGACACGCTGGATAATCCCCGCTTCCAACTCATCAAACTCTGATTTTGGGATAATTCGGGGGATCATATCAAACGGGAATGAGCGTTCAATAAAGGTTCCGTCTTTAAAAAGGTTGAAATTGACCGCGTTGGTCTCTAAAAACTCTTTAAACTCGGAAACTTTACTCTGATCTACGCTCTCGAAGATATCATAAAATTTTTGTAATTCCGGAGACACTGGTTCGATCATGCTTACCCCTTAGAAATTAGGTCTAAGTCAATCATATCCTAAACTCGTCTGAAGGGTTGCTTAAAAAAAAGACAATTAGCAAAAAAGAAGATTTTAGAGGAAAATTTCCGAAAAAGGTTACTCTCTCGAAACATCCACCATCACAACCAGATGGCTCGAACCGCTTCCGCTGAGAACCCCCTGCATCGGAGAGATGTCTCCATAGTCGCGACCGTATCCCAACACAATATGCTGATCAAGAGGTACCATATTGTTCGTCGGATCGAAATCAAACCACCCAAAACCGGGGAAAAAGACCGAAAACCATGCATGAGACGCATCGGTTCCAAAAAGTTTTTCGGATCCTTTCGGAGGGATCGTTTCGATATATCCGCTCATATAGCGCACACACAACCCCGCCGAGCGCAAGGCACTCAGTGCAAAATGGGCGAAATCCTGACATACCCCTTTTTTTTCGGAAAATACCGTTTCGACGGGTGTACTGAGATCACTAAAGCCGCTCACAAACGAAAAATCGTTGAAAATGCGCCCCATAAACTCAATGATCCCCTCATAGAGAGAACGCTCATATTGGAGCGACTCAAAAAGATAGTTCAATATCTCCGTAGATGCGATTGGCAAAAGGGGGCTTTTCAAAGCAAACTGCTTTGCTTCTATGATCTGCGGCGTCAGAAACATCATCCGCTCCAATGCTTCGGCGTAGGTCAGGGCTTTGACCTCGTGTATCCTATGGCGGGAATATTCGAGTCCGTTTGAATCGATTTGGACTCTAGAGCGTGCAGAAACGCTTAAAACACTATGCGGTTCGCGGACGAGCAAGTGATGAAGATGATTACCAAAAAAATCGGTGTAGGCTTCGCATTCGGCGGCAAGCGGTTCAAGCGTAAGCTCGAAATCGAGCACTTTTTGTATCGCCGTATCTCGAGGCTGCAGCCGAATAAGATTGTGACTAAACCCCACCTCATGCTGATACATAAATCGGGTACTATGGTAAATGGAATAGATCATCTTCTACTACTCGTCATAATGGGCAAAATAGGTTTTTGACAACTCAGACGAAGCACATAAAAGTCGATCTGAGAGGTTTGATAGCAATGTATCAAGCTCGCTGCGGATATATCCGTTTTCCGGCAAAGCGGCAAGGATTTCGATTTTGCTGAGTCGAATCGCCGAAAAAGCTTCAAAAATAGGCTCTTCGTACCGGCTCAAATAGGTTGTGTTTTTAAATTTCGGCAATTGCGGAAGAATTTTCATCAACCCCTCTATCTCGCTGATAAGCGATTTAGGGAAATTAATATCAAGAACCAAAAATTCGATGATATTGCGCATCTCATAGGATGAACGGTAGCGGGCACGGTAAGCGTTGAGACTTTCACAGGTACTCAAAAGTGTCTCCAAGATTTCATATTCGCTGAGGGGATCGTGAGCGGGAGTCAACAACGCTCTGGCTTTGGAGATCAGAAGCAACGAACGCTCGATCCGTCCGCCGATTTCATACAGCACCGATCCCTGATCAGCAAATAAAGATTCCTGAATCAGCTCTTTGTACGCCATTAACTGCATTAGCAATTTATCGAGATTGTGAATGATAAAGCGGGGATAAGGTTTTTCTTCAGCGCAAAACTGATTCCATTCGCGCCCCATTCTCTCAAAAATGCGGGATGCTTCAAGGGGAAGGATGCTTTTTGCGTAGGTATTGGTATTGGAGAGCATCATCAGGATTTGTGCCAAACTTCCAACTCTAGATGGATCAAAACTGATTGAAGCGATCTCTTCGAATACCGGTACGCTCTTCTCATCGTCCAAAAATCCCGGATAAGTCATCGTAACATGGGTCAACGCTTTGGTGAGCATCTCATGCGTTTGCGAGGTGGATGCGTGATCGAAACGCGATGCGTTGGTCATAAATTTGAGCGTCGATCGGATCATTCGTGCGGTGATAATCGCCCGCATCAAATATCGCCCCAGCCAAAAGAGGTTTTCAGCCCGCAAAGAAGGGATGTTTCCTAACGAGTTTTCTGCAGCCGCATTCGAATGAAAAATCGGTGAGAGAGGAATACCCTCAGACTCTCCCAGCACCCATAAATCTTTACTGCTTCCCCCTAGCTGATTCGATACAACCAAAGAATCAGTGCTCGTCCCGACACGGACAAGCGCTCCGCTCATGAGGGTATAATCTCCCTTATGGGCAATCGTGTAGGCACGGATAACCGCTTTTCGTGGTTCTATCGTCTCTTTGATCAGTGTCGGACAGCTGGCGAACTCTATCTCCTCTTGTCCCACATAGCGGTGAGGTTGCAGGCGGATCTCATTGGCAAGCGCTTTAAGCTCTTGTTCGCTCAACTGTTTACCGATATAGGTATATTTTTCCCCCATCCGATCGATCGTTTTGATGATGAGACTGTTGAGGTTTTCCAACACATACTGCTGCTCATGAAGTTGACCGCACCACCAGGTTGAGATCTGAGGCAAAATCAGATCTTCATCCAAAAAGTAGCGCGACAAATGGGGCATAAACGGATTAAGCCCCAAGTTTTCCAATACGCCGCTCCCTATAGGGTTAAGCATTTTAACCCCCTCTGAGCGGAGAACCTGCACCAAACCGGCAACCCCAAGCTGAGAATCCGGACGGAGTTCCAACGGATCACAATAGCTCTCATCCACACGGCGTAAAACTGTATCTATGCGACGAAGTCCTTTGAGACTTTTGAGCCAAAGGGCACCGTCTTTAGTGAGTAAATCCTGCCCCTGAACCAGGGTCAATCCCAAAAATGAACTCAGATACGCGTGTTCGAAATAGGTCTCGTTATGCGGTCCCGGAGAGAGCAGTACATTGAGAGAATCGAAACTTCGGCTGTTGTTTTGAAAAACAGACTTAAACGTTTCAAAAAAATCGTACAGACGCTGAATTGAAATCCCTTCAAACAGATCCTGCATCGTCGAGTTCATCGTCAAACGGTTTTCAATCGCATACCCTAACCCGGAAGGGGCTTGCGTTCGATCGTTGATGATCCAGATTTTTCCATCAGGGCCTCGCGCCATATCGGCCGCATACATCCCTAAGCTCATATTAATCCCGTGCATTTCGCGCATAAACCCGCCATGCGCATAAATCACTTCCATCGGGATGATCCCCTCTTTGATAGAACGCTGTTCACCATAGATGTCTTGCAGCAAAAGATTAAAAAGTCGACACCGCTGTTTCAATCCGGCTTCGATCTTTTTCCACTCCTCCTCTTCAAGGATAAAAGGGATCGGATCGAGTTTCCAAGGACGGTTTAATCCACCGGGATCGTTATAAACGTTGTAGGTGACGCCATTATCTTCGAGCCGCCAATCAATCTCTTTTTGTTTGAGGAGAAGCTGTTCCAAACCGATTTTTTCAAGGTTGCTTTTCAACGCTTTCCAATGGGGACGGACATTTTTATCGTGATCAAACATCTCGTCGTATGAAGAGTTTTGGAAATAGCGTTCAAACATAAAAGCGTTCACCTCTGAAAAAGTATCACTTATTTTACCCTATTGTCGATTAGGACTCCATTTTCGGCGCAAATCAAGGGTATGCGGATATTCCAACGATCCAGGAAGCTCTTGATACGCAAATGTTTTTTTCTGAGGATGGCTCACTACGGTGCGTGATGGACTCTCATCGTTTGATTCTTGAGAACGGATGAGCGGTTCATGTACCTCTTCCATCTCCCCTTGGGAATGCCCGAATCCCCAGTATCGGCTGATACGGCGCGATTGTGCTTCGAGGGTATTGATCGGAAAAGTCTCATAAGCTCGTCCTCCCGGATGGGCGATGAAATAGGTAAAGCCCCCCATCGATCGCCGGTTCCATGTGTCGACAATATCAAACACAAGCGGCGTATCGACTCCGATGGTGGGATGGAGCGCCGACCACGGCTGCCATGCACGATAGCGTACCCCTGCGACATATTCCCCCTCTATTCCCGTTGAGATGAGAGGTACCCGTACACCGTTGCAGGTAAGGACGTAGCGTTCGCTGACGAAATCGTTGACCTTAATCTGTACCCGCTCAACCGATGAATCGACGTATCGTGCCGTCCCCTGAGAACTCGACTCCTCGCCGAGGACGTTCCACGGTTCAATTCCGCCGCGTAGTTCACAGTGAACTCCCTCGATCGTACTCATTCCGTACAGCGGAAAACGAAATTCGAAAAACGGGTCAAACCAGTCGTTCTCAAACCCGTACCCTTCGGCACGTAAAAATGCGACAATATCACGGATATCCTCACGAACGTAATGTTCGATCAAAAACTTATCGTGCAGTTGTGTCCCCCACCGGACCAGTTTGTGTCTATACGGTTTTTTCCAAAAAAGCGACACGAGGGTTCGGATCAGGAGCATCTGTACCAAAGACATCTGCGCGTGCGGAGGCATCTCAAAACCTCGAAGCTCCAAAATCCCCAGTCTCCCCGTCGAGGAGTCGGGAGAGTAGAGCTTGTCAATACAGAACTCGCTTCGGTGGGTATTCCCCGTCAAATCGGTGAGCATGTGGCGGAAGAGCCGATCGGTGAGCCAGAACGGCACTTCCCCCCCATCAGGGATTTGGTTAAACGCGATTTCGAGCTCATAGAGGTTTTCCAACCGCCCTTCATCGACACGCGGTGCCTGAGAAGTCGGTCCGATAAACTGCCCCGAAAAAAGATACGACAAACTCGGATGGTGCTGCCAGAAGGTAATGAGTGAGCGTAAAAGCTCAGGATTTCGAAGTAACGGACTGTCGCTCGGTGTAATCCCCCCGATCGTGACGTGGTTTCCTCCCCCCGTTCCGGTCTGCTTGCCGTCTTGCATAAATTTGAGCGTTCCCAAACGCGATTGATGGGCATCTTCATAGAGGGTATCGATCACCCCTCTAAGCTCACACCAGCTTGAGGTTGGGTGGATGTTGACCTCGATAACCCCAGGATCAGGAGTAACCCGCATCTTCTCAAGGCGCAAATCGTTCGGAGGTTCATACCCCTCGATCATCACCGCCATTTTCAGCGCTTCTGCCGTCTCTTCGATTGAGGCGATCAGATCCAAAAATGCTTCGGTATTAGTAATCGGCGGAAGAAAAATAAAGAGTTTTTGTTCCCGAATTTCGACGCTGAGAGCCGTACGGACAAACACCTCGTAATCATGCGATTTTTTGGTCGTTTTTTTCACTTTCGCCGCACGTGCTTTGACGGCGCTGTGATACTCCCCCAATGAGGGAAAAGCAGCAAAAAGATCAGGTTCGAAACTCTGTTCCAGCTCTACCTGCGGTTTATGACTCAATGAATCAAGCGGCAAACGAAGCCCCACCGGAGAGGTTCCAGGGGCAAGAAAAAGCTGAGCACGACGAAACTCCCAACGACACGTTACCCAGCGGGTCATCCCCCAGTTTAGCGGCAATACGAATCCAGCCGGTTTATCGATACCGCTGGAGAGGCTCTCTGCCAATGCCCGCCGTTCCAACGAATCTTTCAGTGTCGCTTTAAGCGGATCGACATCAATCGGCAGCAGCGACTCTTGCAGGAGTGCGACGAGAGGATCGTTGTAGGCATCATGGATGTTTTGATCGCTGATACCCAAGTTCAGACACAGCTTGGATAAAAATTTCCGTGCATCTTCGGGGGTATAATCGAACGTCTGATCCAAACTGGCCAATAAATCGGGATTATTCCAGATCGGTTGACCGTCTTTGCGCCAGATAATAGTGCTCATCCATCGCGGCAGCGGCTCTCCCGGATACCATTTCCCCTGCGCATGGTGAAGCAATCCCCCTTTTCCAAACGACTTCAACAGACGTCGGGAGAGGACGTTTGCCAACTTCCGTTTATGGAGACCGTCCGCTTCGGTATTCCATTCAGGCGATTCCATATCATCGATGGAGACAAACGTCGGCTCTCCCCCCATTGTAAGGCGCACATCATTTTTTACCAACTCTTCATCGACTTGATATCCGAGAGCATCAATCGCTTCCCACTGCTCGGTGCGATACGGTTTCGTAACGCGGGGAGATTCAAAAACACGCGTTACCGTATTGGAGTAGGCAAACTCAACCTCGCACTTATCCATCGCCCCCTCTACCGGAGCGGCACTCTCAGGATTAGGGGTACACGCCAGCGGTATATGCCCCTCAGCGGCGAAGAGTCCGCTCGTCGCATCCAGTCCGATCCACCCCGCACCCGGAATATAGACCTCCGTCCACGCATGCAGATCGGTAAAATCTTCCGCAGGACCGCTCGGACCATCCAGGGACTCAACATCGGCGGAGAGCTGAACCAGATACCCCGAAACAAAACGGGCGGCAAGCCCCAAATGGCGAAGCACCTGCACAAAAAGCCATGCGAAATCGCGGCATGATCCCAGTTTGTTCCCGAGCGTCACTTCACATGTTTGAACGCCCGGCTCCATCCGAATCGTATAGTTGAGATACGTGTGTATCGCCATATTGAGATCGACAAGAAAATCGTTGATATTACGCGGCGTGAAATCGAGGGTTTTGAGAAATTTTTTGAGCTTTTTGCCCTCTTCGGCTATCTCCAGATAGGGTGAAAGCTCTTTTTTGAGCTCTTTTTTATATTTGAATGGAAAGTTTGTCGCATACTCTTCAACAAAAAAATCAAACGGATTGATACTCACCAACTCCGCCAATACTTCCACATCGATCGAGAGTTCCGTCGTCTTTTCCGGAAACACGATCCGTGCCAGATAATTTCCGAACGGATCTTGCTGCCAGTTAATAAAATGATCTTCAGGTTTGATGTTTAGCGAGTAGGCCTCGATAGGGGTACGGCTATGAGGCGCGGGACGAAGTCGGATGACATGAGGAGAGAGACTAATCGGTTTATCAAAAGCATAGTGAGTTTTATGGGAGAGGACAACTTTGAGCGACATCGGATTCCTTTGCGCAGCAGCGTATTAAAATATCAGCAAGAATAACACACTTTGATCCAAAATAGTGACATAGTACTGCACATTAAACGTACACAAGGAAAGAGATGCGATAAAACGGAGAATTTTTATGTATAAGGGAAAAAAGAAAGAAAAACTTCCCCGCGAAACGGGAAAGAAAAGAGTTAGATATTGTCGCGGATACCGAGATCAGCAACCAATTTGTTGTAGCTTGCGCGGTTTGTACGTTTCAAATAACGCATCAAACGGCGGCGTTGACCAACCAATTTCAAAAGACCAAGACGTGAAGAGTGGTCTTTTTTGAATGTTTTCAAGTGCTCAGTAAGAGCTGCGATACGAGTTGAAAGAAGAGCGATTTGCACTTCGCTTGAACCTGTATCACCTTCAGTTCTTTGGTATTGTTTGATAATTTGCGCTTTGTTCGCCGTATCTAAAGCCATAATAGCCTCCTGATGGGTATAAAATTTTACTCGAAAAACAATTTTTTCAAGCAGGGTCGGAATTATAGCGAAATTTTTTCTGTTTTTTACCAACTTTTTCTCCAAGTCACCTCTAATTTTTTTTAGCTATAATAGCTTTTATAAAATCGAGCACGAAAGGGGTATATCTGAAATGCTTATGACTAAAGCCAGTGAATACGCACTGCTATCGCTTATTGTTTTAGCTAAAGCAGGACATCCTCTTGATGCTGACACCCTATCGCGAGAACTCGATATTTCAAAAAGCTTTTTAGCAAAAATTCTCCAATCATTAGCACGTCAAGGGATTTTAAATTCCTACAAAGGGGTCAACGGAGGATTTGAGCTTGCACGGCATTCCCGTGATATCACCGTATTAGAGGTGATGGAAGCGGCTGAGGGTAAAAGCCCCGCTGTTTTCAGCTGTTCCCCTTCTGCTGAAGATTGTCCGTCCAATAAAGCGCTCAGTTGCGGCATATGGCCATTTTTAAACCGACTACAAGGGAAAGTGGACGCATTTTTGGGAACACTCACCCTTGAAGCCATTTTAGAAGAGTAATCTTTGGCAAAAGCAAAAAATAAAACTCCCGATATCAAAACAATCTTATCGGCACTGTTTGCATCACGGGATTTAAGTGTCGTTTTCTTCGTTATGGCAATTTTGGCGATTATTATCGTACCGTTGCCGAGTGCGATGCTCGATTTTCTTCTTGCTATCGTCATCGCTCTCTCGGTCTTAATATTACTTATCTCATTGTACATCCCCAAACCGACCGATTTAACAACCTTTCCGACTCTGTTGCTGATTATCACCCTCTTTCGGCTCGCACTCAACATCGCGACAACCCGTATGATTCTCAGCCACGGTCACGAAGGCCCCGAAGCGGTCAGTGACATCATCACCAGCTTTGGAAACTTCGTTGTCGGCGGAAACATGGTCATCGGGGTTATCGTCTTTACCATCTTGGTTTTGATCAACTTTATGGTTATCACCAAAGGTTCGGGGCGCGTTGCCGAAGTAGCAGCCCGCTTCACCCTCGATGCGATGCCCGGAAAACAGATGGCAATCGATGCCGATCTTAACAGCGGTCTTATCGACGAATCCGAAGCCAAACGCCGCCGTGCAGAAATTTTACAGGATGCCAATTTCTACGGGGCTATGGACGGGTCGAGCAAATTTATCAAAGGGGATGCAATCGCCGGTATCATCATTACGATGATCAATATTATCGGCGGCTTTTTGATCGGGATTTTTCAATTTGATCTCGATGTTGCCGCTAGCGGTCACACTTATACGATCCTCACCATCGGGGACGGTCTCGTCTCCCAAGTACCGGCACTCATCATCTCAACTGCAACCGGTATTATGATCACACGCGGTTCCAGCGATACGGGCGGAAATTTTGCCGAGGGTAGTATCAATCAACTCATGGGAAATGCACGTGTCATGATTATCGTCGGATTCATCATGCTGATGTTTGCTATGGTTCCGGGGTTACCGACTCTCTCGCTCGGGTTTGTCGGACTTATATTTGCCGGACTTGGATATGCGCTCTATAAATACGAAAAAGGGGAACTCGTCCTCACCTCCGCGCCTGCAGTTAAAAAAGGAGGAACAGCTTCTGCTACAGCCGCAGGATCAGAAGCTCAAGGAACAGCGGCACCACGCAAGAAAACCAACGAAGAGATCGCCAAAGAGGAAGAAGCGGCTCTCGAAGACATCCTCAAAATCGAGATGTTGGAACTCACTTTGGGCTATCAGCTTATCCGTCTCGCCGACAGTGCGCAAGGGGGAGATTTACTCGAGCGTATCCGTTCCATGCGACGTAAAATCGCTTCGGATTTTGGATTTTTGATGCCGCAGGTACGTATCCGCGATAATCTCCATCTCAAACCGACCCAATACGAAATCCTCCTCAAAGGGGTTAACATCGGCGATGGTCTCATCCAACCCGACCGTTATCTGGCGATGGACAGCGGTATGGCGATGGGCGAGATTCAGGGAGAACCGACCAAAGAGCCGGCATTCGGCCTCGATGCTCTGTGGATCGACCCTGCACTCAAAGAAGACGCCATCATCAACGGATATACCGTCGTCGATCCGGCAACCGTCATCTCTACACACATGAGCGAATTGGTCAAACGACATGCGGAGGAGCTCCTCACCCGTCAAGAGACCCAATCACTCATCGAAAAAATCAAAAACGACTATCCGGTTGTGGTCGACGATTTGCTAAAAGTGGCAAACATCGGTCTTATCCAACGTGTTTTCAAAGCGTTGTTGCATGAGCGAATCCCGCTCAAAGACATGATCACTATCCTTGAAACGATGGCGGATGTTGCCGAATATACCAAAAGCGTCGATATCATCACCGAACATGTGCGAGCAAAACTTTCTCGCATTATTACACAGCTCTATACCAGTCCCGATGGGGTTATCAAACTTCTCACATTTGATACGATGAGTGAACAAATGATGCTGGAGAAATCTCAAGAACGCGACGGCGTCCGCCAATTGCTTCTCAATGTCGGAGAGATCAACGGATTGATTCAAGCAACCAGCCAAAAAGCGACCGAACTCCTCCAAAAAGGAATCTCGCCAATTATCGTTATTGTCGATCCGAAACTTCGCCGTCCGTTGGCTGAAATTTATGAGCGATTTAGCCTCGAAATTGTTGCCCTCTCCCATGCTGAAATCGATTCGAATGCCAAATTCGAAGTGCTCGGCTCCATCACTTTAGACACCAAATAGGAATACTATGACAACTACCTTTTATCACCTCTCCCACATCGATCTTGACGGATACAGCTGCCAACTGGTTATGGCACAAACAGACCATACAATGTTCAGCTACAATGCCAATTACGGGGCCGAAGTGATGGACCGCCTCGAAGAGATTATCGAA
The DNA here is from genome assembly GCF_002633015.1 of Sulfuricurvum sp. PD_MW2. Lineage (GTDB taxonomy): Bacteria > Campylobacterota > Campylobacteria > Campylobacterales > Sulfurimonadaceae > Sulfuricurvum. The sequence goes on from NZ_NSIU01000028.1 coordinate 18,626, forward strand.
ACGATCAAAAAAGGCAAACAAACCGCTACCATCCTTATCAGCGATCTTAATCTTTATCCCGAAGAGGCAAAATGGCTCAACAATGAGGTAAATCGCCTCAATGAGGCGGGATGGAACATCACTATCACCCTGCTCGATCATCATGGAAGCGGAAAAGAGACAGCGGCGCAATACCCATGGTACACTCTTGATACGGAGCGTTGTGCAACCAAAATCGTTTACGACTATGCGCTTGAACATTACGGGCTCAAAGCGGGCGGGTGGCTGGAAGCGTTTGTCAAAGTCGTCAATGCCGTTGATCTTTGGCATCAAAACGAAACTGAGGATTTTGAATACGGCAAAGTGTGTATGCGTCTCATCAGTGAGGCCAAAGAGCTCAACCGCGTTATGTTTGCCGATGAAGACCGTGCGTATAAATTGGCATTGCTGGAAGAAGCGGCAATGATGCGATTTCATGAAAAAGCCAACATCGTCCTTGATGAATCCCTCCATCGACTCAAAAAACAGTTTTTCAAAGACGGTGTCGATGATACCCTCGATAATCTCTCTACCAAACATATCGTGGCACTGCTTGGAACAAAACGCTCAACTATGACAATTTATTACAAAGGGTGGCGCGGATTTTTGAGCTACGGACTTGGAAACACATCGATCATCGGAAACGGCTTTTTGACCGAATATCCCGATTATGACTTCATTGTCGATGTCGGAACACGCGGCACAATGAGTCTTCGCGGACACAACAAAGTCGACGTAGCTGCCATGGCAGGCGAATGGGTCGGCGGCGGCGGTCACCCGAATGCAGCAGGCGGCCGCATCCAAGGGTTCAAGGAACAGTTCCGTTATGACAAAGTAAAACGGCACATGGAAGATATGCTTGCCAACAAAGAGGCGATGCCGGGTAAACTCCCTCATAAAATAGAAGAATAATGCTCTTTAACTCCTACCTGTTTTTGTTTCTCTTTTTGCCGTTGATGGTATTGGGCTATTTTGGCCTTTTAAAGTACCGTTGGGTTATGGGATCAAAAGTTTGGTTAGTAGGCGGGAGTTTATTTTTCTACGGATATTGGAGCATTTTTTACGTTCCCCTGTTATTAGGGAGTATTCTGGTTAATTTTTTTGTCGGTTCAGCATTGATGGATCGTTCATCGGCAAAAAAAGAAGAAGCTCCACTTTATTTAAAGGGCTTTCTTTAACCCCTTTTCCAAAAAACAGATACTACTTTTCGGAATAATATTTAATATCGGATTACTGATCTATTTTAAATACACCGATTTTTTCTTAGAAAATTTCAACGGAATTTTTGGACAAAACATCCCCTTACCCCATATCATATTACCGATCGGAATCAGTTTTTTTACCTTTACACAAATCGCTTTTTTAGTCGATTCGTATAAAGGGGAAGTCAAAGAGTACAACCTTCTTCATTACATCCTTTTTGTTACCTATTTTCCCCACCTTTTAGCCGGTCCAATTTTACACCACAAAGAGATGATGCCCCAATTTTCAAACAAATGGAATTTCTCACTGCGTTGGCGGAATGTATCTTTGGGTTTATTTCTCTTTTCGATCGGTCTTTTCAAAAAAGTAATTCTTGCCGATTCGTTTGCCGTCTGGGCAAATCCTGGATTTAGTACCGAAACCGCTTTAACTCTCATCGATGCTTGGACGACTAGTTTGAGCTATACGCTTCAGCTTTATTTCGACTTCAGCGGCTATGTTGATATGGCGATCGGGATGAGTCTGATGTTCAATATTCGGCTACCGCTCAACTTCAACTCTCCCTATAAAGCAAAAGATATCCAAGATTTTTGGAGACGCTGGCACATCACACTATCACGTTTTTTAAGAGATTACATCTATATTCCCTTAGGAGGGAACAAAGTTTCCAAGTACAGAAATTACGTCAATCTCTTCAGCGTTTTTTTTATCGGAGGAATTTGGCATGGAGCATCCTGGATGTTCGTCATCTGGGGAATTCTTCACGGTGGAGCGATCGTTATCCACCGTATTTGGAAAGATTTCGGATTGCGAATGTGGGGATGGCTCGGTTGGCTTATCACGTTCAATTTTGTCAATATTGCATGGGTCTTTTTTAGAGCGGATAATTTGGATACCGCACAGAATATTTTAATCGGAATGAGCGGTTTGAACGGAATAGGAACAGAAGGGCTCAAAGAACTCGCCATTCTCCTTATTTTTATTACGGCAACGGTTGTATTCCGCAACTCGAATGATATGAGTTCGTCCTTTAAACCCACCCGAATCTACCAAATTCTTACCGGCATGCTCTTATTCGCTGGAATCGTCATGCTTGAACGCCATAGTGATTTTTTATATTTTAGGTTCTAAGAAATGAAAAATAAATCGTTTTTAATCGGTACATTGATGATTACAACCGTTCTTTTTTTAGGGCAAATATCGTTTAATTATTTTTTCGACAGTTACGGTTTTTTTCGCAAAAACACAAATATCGATACCGCATCAAAAGCGATTGCAGACGGTCATATGCTCAGCATGCAAGGAAATTATGATGAACGGGTATTTCAGCAAGCCATCGTAGAACACTTCAAAGAAAAGCCTCAACAGATACTCATCGGATCTTCACGCAGTATGATGATACCATCAACTTTTTTCCAACAAAACGGTCGATTTTTCAACCACTCAGTCTCCGGTGCCAGCATTGAGGATTATATTGCGATTTTGGGTCTCTATAAAAAGCATAATCTCTTTCCGAAAACAGTTATTTTAGGTATCGACCCTTGGATTTTTAATAAAAATAATCATCAGCAACGTTGGAAAAGTTTGAACGAATCGTATACATTCATGATGTCCAAACTCAATAAAGATCTCCTCACTTCCCCATCATCAAGTAATACTAAAAGGTATGCGCAACTGATCAATTTCGAAAATACAAAAAACAATCTTTTGCACCTCAAAGAGACGCTGAAAAAAGAGAACAATTTCAAAGTGACTGCTACCGATCAGATTGACGCTATGATCAAAAAACCAGATGGTTCTATCCTATATCCGTACAAAATTCGGTATAAAAAAGATTCAGATACACTTACAGAAGCAAAAGCATACATAACAGGGCCTGTTTACAGTGTCGAAGATTTCCAGTCATTATCCAATACTCAATTATTTGAAAATCTCATCAACCATTTACAAAATCATGGAGTTACTGTAATTTTCTTCTTACCGCCATACCATCCGATCGTCTATCACTATCTTGCAAATAACCCAAAATATCATAGTGTCCTCGAAGCTGAAAATTACGTACGTACATTCGCACAACAAAAGAACATCACCCTATTGGGCTCTTATAATCCGGATATCTACCATTTTCGATCAAACGATTTTACAGACGGCATGCATGCAAAAGAGTCTGTGGCAAAGCGTATTTTCAATCCTCATCCATAATATTGGTATAATTCCTAAATTCTAAAGAGTCGTCTCGTACATACATAAATTACCCAGAAGATATAAATTTTATGATTCAAATCAACAACCTTACCAAAAGCTACGGAACACGCGTCCTATTTGAGGATCTCTCGTTGCGTCTCAACAGCGGAAACAAAGTCGGATTCGTCGGCCGAAACGGAACCGGAAAATCAACACTGTTTAAAATCATCCTCGGAGAAGAGGCTTATGATAGCGGTGAGATCATTATTCCCAAAAACTATTCGATCGGAACCCTCCGCCAGCATCTTCATTTCACTCATAAAACCGTCCGTGAAGAGTGTGCTTCAGCTTTAGCGGGTGATATGGAACATGAAGTCTACCGTGTTGAAAAAATCCTTTTCGGACTAGGGTTTACACAAGAAGATTTGGACAAAGACCCGCTCAGTTTTTCAGGAGGGTATCAAATACGCCTCAATCTCGTCAAACTTCTGGTCACCGAGCCCAATCTCCTCTTACTCGATGAACCGACCAACTACCTCGATATCGTCTCCCTTCGTTGGCTCGCTTCATTCATACGAGCATTCGAGGGGGAAGTGATCCTCATCACCCATGATCGCGATTTTATGGACTCCGTCACCACCCATACGATGGGATTGCGCCGCCGCAATATCAGTATTATCAAAGGTTCTACCCGAAAATATTATGAGTTGATGACCCAGGAAGACGAACTATATCTCAAGACCAAAGCCAACCATGATAAAAAACGTGCCGAACTCGAAGACTTTGTTGCCCGCAACAAAGCACGTGCTTCTACGGCAACTTTGGCCCAGTCCAAACAAAAAGAGTTGGACAAAATGGGGATCATGGAAGATCTCGAAGGGGAGCGAGACCTCTCTTTTTCATTTAGTTACGCCCCTACTCCCGCCAAATTGGTTTTGCAGACAAAAGAACTCTCCTTTGGATACAACACCGACACCCCTTTGTTTCAAAATCTCTCGTTTGCTTTGGAAAAGGGAAAGCGTCTCGCCATCATCGGTAAAAACGGCAAAGGAAAATCAACACTCCTCAACTGCCTTGCAGGGGTACTCACCCCAAATGGAGAGATGACCTTCCACCCCTCCACCGCCATCGCCCACTTTGGACAAACCAACATCGACCGTCTCGACAAAAACCGTACGATAAACGAAGAGATTCAAAGTGCCGATACCGGTATGAATAACGTCCGTATCCGCTCCATCTGCGGAACCATGATGTTCAGCGGTGACGATGCCGATAAAAAAATCTCAATCCTCAGCGGAGGAGAACGCAGCCGTGTCATGTTGGGTAAAATCATCGCCACCCCTGCGAATCTTCTCTTTTTGGATGAGCCTACCAACCACCTCGATATGTATTCTATTGATGCGCTTGTCGATGCGATCCGCCGTTTTGAAGGATCTGTCGTCCTCGTCACCCACTCTGAGATGATGCTTCGTTCTCTTGCCGATGCACTCATCATCTTTCGTGAGGGGGGAGCAGAGTTTTTTGACGGTACCTACGATGAATTCTTGGAGAAAATCGGTTGGGACGAAGAGATCACCGATGCTCCAAAACCACTCAAAACAACTCCGAACACCAATAAAAAAGAGTCCAAACAGCAGCGTGCCGCATTGATCCAAGAGCGTTCCAAGCTCCTCAGTCCGCTGAAAAAAGAGGTAGAGAAGTGTGAAAACACGATCATGGAGCTCGAAGAGAAACTGAAATCTGCCCATGAGCTTCTAAACACCTACTCCAACCAAGGCGAAACCTCGAAGCTCCTCGAACTCTCCAAAATCGTCGGTGATGATGAGAAAAAAATCGAAGAGCTATTCGAAAAACTCGAAATCGCGAGTGATGAGATAGTACGTATTGAGAGTGACTACGAGGCGAAGCTTGCCGAGCTCTAAAATCCGTCTCGACAAACTCCTCTCCTCTTTGGGATACTGTAGCCGCAAAGAAGTCGCATCCCTCATTAAAGATGGAGTAATCACTCACACCCTCAATCTCCCCCTAAAATCCGATACCAAAGTCGCTCATGATGAAATCTTCTTTGAGGGCGAGCCTCTCGATCCTCCTGCTGGGATGGTGATCTTGATGCACAAGCCTCTCGGATATATTTGCAGCCATGACGATGGAGAGGGTCGTCTTGTGTATGATTTATTGCCGGAGCGGTGGCGCAGACGTGATCCGAAAATCTCCACGATCGGTCGATTGGATAAAGAGACAAGCGGTCTGCTTCTCCTCACCGATGATGGCGCACTTTTGCACCGTCTCACTTCCCCTAAACACAAAGTATCGAAAGTGTACGAAGCTACCTTGGATCGTCCTCTCAAAGGGGATGAAGGAGAGATTTTTGCTGCTGGGACATTGATGTTAAATGGCGAAAAAACGGCTTGTCTCCCTGCAAAGCTCACTGTGATCGGTCCGACTCATGCCACGTTGGAGATCATCGAGGGGCGATATCATCAGGTACGGCGGATGTTCGCGGCGGTGGGGAATCATGTCACGGCATTACATCGGTCTAGCTTTGGGGATCTGGAACTAAAAGATTTAAAGATAGGGGAATACCGCCTCATCAATAAAGAGCTTTTTTAGATCAGTACGATTCCCATCGATTCGAGCAGGTAGAGCGCCTCGTATCGACTGAAGATAGCGCCCTTAAGATGATTGGAGCGAAGATCAATCGAGGTGTTGGAGACATCGGTAAAGTTGGCATATTCCAGATGGGTATTACCAAACAACGCTCCTTTGAAATCACTCAGGGAAAAATCGGCTTTTTGAAAGCTTCCGTTGCGAAAATCGACCTCTTTGGCTCGGCACTCCCGCATCACCAGTCCCTCCAAATTCAGACCGAAAAAGTTGCTATCATTTAGGATGCATTCGCGAAAACGGATTGGGTCAGCATTGAGGAGGCTCTTCCAATCCGCCATCGTCCAGTCAATCCCAACCATCTTGCACGAGACAAAATCGACATCACTCATTTTGGTATTGGTGAGTTTCATGACGCTTAGGTTGCAGTTCTCGAAACGACATTCGGTAAATTTGCAGGAGGAGAAAAAGGTTTCGCTGAAATCACAGGAGACGAAGGTGCAGTCGTCAAATTCGGCTTTGGTGATCTTTTTACCGTGCAGATCAATCCCTTCAAACTTCTCGGCGAATACGTCCATGTTGTCGATAATGGGGATCATTCATGTACTTTTATAAGTTTTGTCATTTAATTCTATATGATTACAGTACAACTTAGCTTTTCAGTAACTCTATCTCTATATCTTTCTCTCGATGTAAAGAAATTTTCAATGCGTCTTTTTTCTTATTTTCAAAATATTTTTCAAAATATTCAAAAATTGAATTATTATTCTTTTTATGATCAATTGACTTACTAATAACAAAAATAGTCTTTTGAC
>NZ_NSIU01000004.1 GCF_002633015.1 Sulfuricurvum sp. PD_MW2
GATATATACTTGATATTATAGTAGTAAAAGTTTAAAAGTAGAGTTGAATTGAGGAACAAAACTATAATTGGATTCCCACTTTCGTGGGAAAAGAAGAATTTACAGCGCTTTCGCCATAATGCGATTTAAACGTGCAATAAATCCTGCGGTATCGGCAAGCGTTTCACCTTCATAGAGTTTCGCTTGATCGAGGAGAACATGCGCCGCATCGTCGATGAGGTTCATATCTGCGCTATCACTGAGCTTTTTGATCAACTCATGGTTCGGGTTGATTTGGAGGATCGGTTTGGGAGCTGGGAAATCCCCGCCCATTTGTCCGAACTGTTTCATCATCTGCGCCATCATGTACCCTTGGTCTTCTTTGTCGATTTTCAGACACACGGCAGACTCGGTGAGATCAAAGGTTGTTTCGACTTTCGAGACATTTTCACCCAAAGCATTTTGGAGTTGTCCGACAAATGAATCCATCTCTTTGGCTTTTTGTTCGTGCTCTTTTTTCTCCTCTTCAGACTCTTCGAGTTTCGCATCCGTTACATTCACGAATTTATACTCGTTGTACTCGGTTACCATCGGGAATACGATCGTATCGATCTCTTCGTTGAGCACCAATACATCGATCCCTTTGGCTTTGAAGCGCTCTAGGGCAGGGGAGTTTTTGAGCATAGAGAGAGACATCTTCGCCGTGATGTAGTAGATCTCTTTTTTCTCTTCGTCCACACCTTTGACAAACTCGCTGAACATCACCGGCTCACTAGCGTTGAGGGTGTTGAGTTTGAGAAGCTCTAGGATACGTTCACGGTTGCCCATGTCGCTGTAAAGCCCTTCTTTGAGGACGTTACCGAACTCTTTGTAGAATGCGTCGTATTTCTCAGCATCGTTCTCTGCCAATTTAGCGAGTTCACCTAACACTTTTTTGACTGAAGCGTTTTTGATTTTCGCCATCACTTTGTTGCTTTGCAAGATCTCACGGCTCACATTGAGCGGAAGGTCGGCAGAATCGATCACTCCGCGCAAGAAACGTAGATAGGTTGGCATCAACTCTTTTTCATCGTCGGTGATGAATACGCGGTTGATGTAGAGTTTGATACCGCTTTGATAATCGACGCGGTACAAGTCCATCGGTGCTTTGGATGGTACATAGAAGAGGGTGGTGTACTCGAGCGAACCTTCCGCTTTGTTATGCATCCAGACAAGCGGCTCTGAGGAGTCATGCGCGATGCTCGAATAGAAATCTTTGTACTCCTCTTCGCTGATTTCGTTTTTGCTGATTGTCCAGAGGGCGTTGGCTTTGTTGATCTGTTTGTTAACAGTTTCGTTATGACCTTTTTCTTCGCCCTCGGCCGGTGCTACCCACTCCTCTTTGTCCATGAAGATCGGGAAAGGGATATGGTTGGAGTATTTTTTGATGATGTTTTCGATGCGGTAGGTTTCCAAGAACTCACTCTCATCGTCTTTGAGGTGCATGATGATCGAGGTACCGTGGCTATCGCGCTCTGCGGCTTCGATCTCATACTCGCTTCCTGCCATTGATGACCATTTGTAGGCATTCTCTTCACCCGCTTTGCGGCTGATCACTTCGACTTTATCGGCAACCATGAACGATGCATAGAATCCTACTCCGAATTGACCGATAAGTTTGGAATCTTTTTTCTGATCGCCGCTGAGTTGCTCCAAGAACGCTTTTGTTCCTGATTTTGCGATGGTTCCGAGGTTTTCGACAAGATCGGTTTCGTTCATCCCGATACCGGTATCACTGATAGTGAGAGTTTTTGCCTCTTTATCGATGGTGATATCGATACGCGGAGCGAAATTGATCCCTTTGTATTTCTCGTCGGTGAGGACAAGCATATTGAGTTTATCAAGTGCGTCAGAGCTGTTTGAAACGAGCTCGCGGACGAAAATCTCTTTGTTAGAGTACAAAGAGTGGATCATAAGGTGCAAGATTTGTGAGACTTCAGTCTGGAACTGATGTTTTGCCATGTGACTATCCTTTAGTGTATTGGTATTAAGTTTTGAAGTGAGGATTGTAACAAAAACGTTTAAATAATGCAAGAATTATCAAATAAGTTGAGCCTATTTGACTAATACTTGATATGCGTGAGGTAAAGTCCGTTGTGTGAAGCAATATCGGTCGAGTGCCGTTTGACACAGTTGATCTGCTCAATCAGTTGCTCTTTGGTTGCTTTTCCCGCAGAAATACGAAGTAAGAACCCGACCATCAGGCGGATTTGAGAACGCAAAAAGCCGTTTCCTTCGAATACGAGGATAAAGTAGCCTTTGTGTGAGTAGGTATAGGCACGGTAGATGATACGGGTATGGTGTTCCAAATCGTTTCCGCTTTTTTTGAAGAGTTCAAAATTATGAGTACCGACAAAACATCCGATCGCATCGGCAATCGCTTCACGGTTGAGATGGGGGACAAACGTGACGAAGTTGTCCTCAAACGGATTGATCTCATCTTCTTTGATAATATAGCGATACACACGGCGTTTGGCACTGTATCTGGCATGAAAATCGTTATCCACAAATTCGATCCGCTGTATCCGCATCGCAGAAGGGAGTTGAACGTTGAGCATCTCTTTGAGCCGTTGCACGTCAGTCCAAAACTCGGGAACATCCACATGGATGATCTGATGGGTGGCATGAACCCCTCGATCGGTACGACCGGAAGCTTTTGGGGTCGCGGTGATTTTGAGGCGATGGAGGACGGTGATAAGATGCCCCATCACGGTATTATCGGTATTGGGTTGTTGTTGGGAACCCATAAAGGCCGAGCCGTTGTAACTCAGAGTGATTTTGATACGACTCAAAAACGGTTTCCTACCAAACGTCTATAAAAAATGTATCCCATGATGCTCCACAGGAGGGCAACAACCCAAATCGTATGGAATGCGAACCATCGCTGAGTAACGATTGATGCTGCATAAAAAGCTACGACCGAGAGGAAGAGCCACAGATAAATCCACCGTTTTTGATGACGGGCATGAACCACCCCTAACGCAATGACCAAAAAGATCGAGATAAGGGGAAAAAGGCTGAGGAGGGTATTGGTGATGAGCCGTTGATTTTTCCGTTCCCGCAGCTCGTTATTGCTCCAATAATCGATGATGCTGCGATAAATCATCGGGTCGGTGGACATTTTGTCATTGATATAGGCTGTTTTGAAAATCATCGTTTTTAGAAGCTCGTTGTTGTAGCTGTAACTCTCGCCGTTGTCGAGTTTGAGTTTTAAAATTCCACCTTCGTTAATCAGTTCAGCCTGATCCGATTTGATCAGAATTTCATCTTTCATCGCTTTGTTAAAGAGGACGACATCCGAAAATACATGGGCATTTTGGTCGCTTTTGTTTACAAAGAGCATCCAGTCTCCAAAATGGTGACCGAACTCGGATGCGGTGAGGTTGAATTTGGCTTCTGACTTTTTTTTGTCAAGAAAATTGGCAGAGATGATTTTGATGTAGGGGGTAACGACGATAAAATCGACCAACAATAGAATCGTCAGCAAAAGAGCCGGAACACCTAAAACCCGTGCCACAAAAGACGGAGAGATCCCCAAAGAGAAGACAACGACCATCTCGTTGTCATTGGAGAGACGATACAATGTTAAAGCACCCGCAACGACAAAAGCGATGGGAAGGGTATAGAATAGCAGTTCAGGGATAACAAACAAATAGAGCTTCACCATCTCTAAAAGGGTGAGCTGTATGACCGCTGTATAGGTAGCGAGTTTGATCAGAAAAATGACCGATGCAATCGCAAAAAGGGGGAGAAAGATCGAAAAAAACAGAATCGACAGATGGGATAATATGTAATGGCGTAATTTATCCATATATCCCCACCAAATAGTTGTTTACGTAACTATCAAACATCAAAACAATCCAACACCCCATCGCCAGAAACGGGATAAAAGGGAGTTCTTTGGACTCATCACTCTCATCACGGGTCAAGACCAATGCCGGAAGTGCCAATACCGCACCAAAAAAGATCGCAACAAGGCCGAGTTTGATCCCGAGCAATGCTCCCATTGTCGCAGCAATCATGATATCGGCTTCACCCATTGCCTCTTTTTTGATAATGTAGGAGACGTAAAAACGCAGCAGTGAAAATCCGCCTGCAAAAAGTAGCGCATTGGTGATGTTGTATCCCAACTGGGCAAAAGAGGTGACGCTGAAGACGGCAACGCTCAGAGCACCCAGATTGAGACTATCCGGCACCATTTTGTATCGGTAATCGATCGCAGAGAGGGCAAGGAGAAGATCAAACGTGAGGGCAATACCGAATGCCTGGAGTGTGAATCCGAACTTCATTGCACTGAAAAGAAAGATGAGGGCACTGAAAAGCTCTATCATCGGGTATTGCAATGAAATTTTTTCACCGCAAAAGGCACATTTGCCGCGAAGCATGAGCCACGATATAACCGGTACGTTATGCCATACTTTGAGCGGTGTATTGCAGTGCATACAATGGGATGCAGGGAATGCGATACTCTCATCGCGCGGAATACGTATAATGACGACGTTTAAAAAAGAACCGATCAGTGCTCCAAAGATAAATACAAATAGCAATTCCATTAGTTCAATCCTCCGAAGCGTCTTTCAACGGTTTTAAATTTTTTGATAATCGATTCGAGTTCATCGGCATTAAATTCGGGCCAAAGTGTTTTGGTAAAGAAAAGCTCTGCATAGGCTGCCTGCCAGAGCAAAAAGTTCGAAAGGCGTTGATCCCCTCCCGTGCGGATGAGCAAATCGACGTCATGGGGACAATCGAGTATTGCTTGCAATGAGTCGACGGTGATGGTTTGTGCGCGTTCATGCAAAGCGTTCGCAGCTCGGACGATCTCATCGCGTCCCCCATAGTTGAGGGCGAGGCATTGGGTCAATCCATTACACGATTGCGTTGCATTTTGAACGTCATCAATCACTTTACGAAGCGATTTGGAAAAAATCGATAGATCTCCGATCGGTTCAAAACGGATATTTCCATTTAAGTAGGTTGTTTTTTCATTTTTAAGATACCGCTCAAGCAGTTTCATCAGAAATTCAACTTCGATTTTTGGGCGTTTCCAATTCTCGGTACTGAAAGCATACAGGGTCAACCGCTCAATCTCTTTGTGTCCGGCACAGTAGGTTGTGATAGCACGTACCGTTTCCGCCCCTTTTTCATGTCCGAAAGTGCGATTTTTTCCCTGAGCCTCTGCCCAGCGGCCGTTGCCGTCCATAACAATCGCAATGTGGTGAGGTTTATTGCTCATAAAGATGCTGCTTCGTCTAAAAGTTTCAATGAGATGGTCAACTTATCCGATTTTGCCAATACAACGGTTGTATCGGCGGTGATAAAATCGATACGGTTTGTCTCACTGCCGAATGGATTGGAATTATCAATAATATTGAGACACACTGCGTTGACCCCTTTATTGATCAGCAATTTTTTTGCATTATCGGTCGCAACGCTCGAATCGGTTTCGGCTTTAAACGCTACCGTTTTTATCCCCTCTTTATTACAAGAAGCAATCAGATCGCTGTTTTGTTTCATGGTGATCGTCCACGATTCACCAAGAAGTTCTTTTTTGAGTTTTCCATCTTGAGGATGGGTCGGAATGTAATCGCTCACGGCAGCCGCCATAAACAAAAACGGCTCTTTTTGGATCAACGCTATCGGTGCATCATGGATGAGAGAAGGTTTTGAGAGTTTCCCTTTTTTGGCAATACGGATCGAATCGGTGAGGTAGTCGTTCATTTCCGCTGAACTTTCTACGTCAATCGTATGAATAGAGGAGGGAAGATTGGATTCAAATCGTGTAGCGATAAGATTGACATCTGCGCCTCGCAAAAAGAGAGCAGTAGCAAGGGCAGAAGCCATTTTACCGCTGGATCGATTGGAGATGGTACGGACATCGTCGAGTTTTTCGACGGTTCCGCCTCCGGTGACAATGACACGGCGATCCTGCCAAAAATCGTTTTTAAGAAGCTGTCGGGCGCTTTCCCAGAAAATCTCCTGAGGTTCTGCCATTGCACCATCACCTGTGACCTGGCAAGCCAACTCTTTGGTTTGGGTTGCGACGATCTCGTAGTTGGCGATGGCGAGCATTTTTTGTGCGGCTTGAATGATTGGATTTTGGATCATGTTGGTATTAGCGGAGGGGGCAATGATTTTTACACCGCTGTACGCGAGTGCACATTGGGTCAGCATCGTATCGGCAATACCATTGGCAAGTTTGGCGATCGTGTTGGCAGTGACGGGAGCGATAACGAACAAATCGGCCCATTGCGCAATTTTGATATGGTTGAAATCATCTGCCCACGATTCATTGGTATCGTCCAGCACACGGTTGCGACTGAGCGCTTCAAAGCTAAGCGGCTGGACAAATTTTTTGGCGGCAGGGGTCATAACTACCCGTACTTCGGCTCCCGCTTTGATAAAAAGACGGAGCAGTTCAAGTGATTTGTACGCAGCAATCGACCCAGTTACGCCGAGGAGGATTTTTTTCCCCTCTAAAAGATTCGAAGGGACGGTCATTATTTCCCTTTGCCGAAAAATTTGGTGAAAAATCCCGCTACTTTACGGATAGGGGTTCGGCTGAGGATGAGGATGTCACTCTCATATTTCCCGGCTGTTACCGTCGTCCCCGCAGCAATCATCACATTGTCAGCAATTTCAACCGGAGCGACGAGTTGAGTATCGCTTCCGACGAAAACGTTTTTACCGATGATGGTTTGGTATTTTTTTACACCGTCGTAGTTACAAGTAATGGTACCCGCACCGATATTTGTTCCCTCCGCGATGGTCGCGTCACCCAGATAGCTCAAATGTCCCGCCTTCACTCCTGTAAGGTGTGATTTTTTCACTTCGACAAAATTTCCGACATGGGTATCTTCGAGAACACTGAGCGGTCTTAGATGCGCCAGCGGTCCGACATCGGAATTTTTAACGGTACTATCTTCGATAACACTGTGTGCTTTGATATGCGAATGGGAGATGAGGGTGTTACCGCACAAACGGACGCCGTTTTCAACGATACATTCTCCTTCAAATTTTACCCCCTCTTCGAGATAGATGGTCTCAGGCAACTGCATGATCATTCCTGCATCCATCCAGGATCGGCGTAGGCGATCCATCATAATCATTTCGGCATTGGTGAGATCGTTTTTGGAATTGACTCCCTTGAACTCGACCTCTTCGACATAGAGCGGTGAAATGGAAAGAGCGTCATTGCGTGCCATTTCAATCACATCGGTCAGGTAGTATTCACCTTGTGCATTGGCATTCGACAATTTCGGAATATAGGTCTGCAATACGTGGTGTTTGAATGCATAGACACCGGCATTTACCGTGTTAATCGCTTTTTCGCTCTCACTTGCATCTTTCTCTTCAACGATCCGTTGTACGCGGTCATTTTCGATAACGACACGTCCATAGCCCGATGGGTTATCGAGAGGGATAACGGACATGACGATGTCGGCAGGATTGGCGAGGAATTTTTCAATAGACGAGCGCTGAATGAGCGGCATATCGCCGTTAAGGACGAGGACATCATCGTATTTAGGATAAACTCCCATCATCGCTCCTCCCGTTCCGGGGAAATTCTCGGCATCTTGGGTGACAAACGTAAGATTGTCAAAATGTTTTTCCATAGCAGCGATAACGGCATCTTTTTGGTGGGCTACAACGACAATGACATCATCGGTGATCTCGCGTGCAGCTTTGATCGAGTAGTAGAGCATCTCACGTCCGCAAATCTCATGCAGTACTTTAGCTTTCGGCGATTTCATCCGAGACCCTTTGCCGGCGGCTAAAATGACGATAGAGAGTGAGTTGGACATGATGGCTCCTAGTAGTTATTCGCGATATTTTATCAGATTTTAACGAGAACCACCCTTAGTCTATGGTATTATCACTTCTTTAATTTCGGGAGTGTCGATTTGGGTCGTTTTATCTTCTTATTGCTTTTTATCCCATTTGCGCTATGGGGTGCTGATCCGCAAGTACCGGCAATGAATTTTAATCTCACTGCCCCCGAATCTCCGGCAGAGGTTGTCAGCTCTCTTAATGTATTGCTTGTTCTTACCATTCTCTTCTTAGCACCGAGTCTCGTATTGGTGATGACTACGTTTACCCGTTTTGTTATCGTGTTTGGATTTTTGCGTCAGGCATTGGGGACACAGCAAGTTCCTCCGACGCAGCTGCTTGTGATGTTGGCGCTGATTTTGACCGTATTTGTTATGGAACCTGTCGCTACCAAAGCGTATGATGAAGGGATAAAACCTTACAGTGAAGAGCGCATTACGTACGACGAAGCGTTTGAAAAAACAACCGAACCGTTCAAAAGTTTTATGGTCCGAAACACCCGTGAAAAAGATTTGGCCCTCTTTTTAAGGATTCGCCACATGCAAAATCCTCAATCGATCAAAGAGGTTCCACTTACGATCGTAATCCCAGCATTTATGATCAGTGAGCTCAAAACAGCGTTTGAGATCGGATTTTTGCTTTTCTTGCCATTTTTGGTCATCGATATGGTTGTTGCCTCGATTTTGATGTCGATGGGGATGATGATGCTTCCTCCTGTTATGATCTCGATGCCGTTCAAGATACTTGTCTTTGTCATGGTTGACGGCTGGAATCTGCTGATCGGCAATCTGATTGCCAGTGTCAAGTAGGGTGTTAAATGCAGTGTGAATATTTTGGAGTATGCGGCAGTTGCCGTCATTACGAGAGCGGTTATGAAGGACAACTAAGCCATAAAGTTTCTGTTGTCAAAGAGATGTTTTCTCCCCTCTATGCGGGCGAGATTGCTGTGTGTACGTCACCGAGTGAGCGGTATCGCTCCCGTGCAGAATTTAAAATCTATCATGACGATGGAGGTATTTTCTATGCGATGAGCCGCCTCGATCGGCAGGGGGCATTGAAGATTGAGCGTTGCTCGATAGTCTCACCGCTCATCGCATCGGTGATGGAGAAACTTCTCATTGAAATCAGTGATCTTGGGATTGCTCATAAACTCTTTGGTGTCGATTTTTTAGCCTCAGGCAATGGGGAAATGACGCTCAGTATGCTCTATCACAAACCGCTGGATGAGGAGTGGCAGACGAAAGCCCGCGAACTCGAAAAACGGCTCGGCGTATATGTGATCGGACGGAGCCGAAAGCAAAAACTCATTCTCTCTCAGGACTATGTGACAGAAACGCTCCGTATTCAAGGCAGAGAGTATCGCTACATCCACATTGAAAACAGCTTTACCCAGCCCAATCCGAGAGTGAATGAACAGATGATCGAGTGGTCTCTCGCGCAACTTGATAATATCGGCGGAGATTTGCTCGAACTCTATTGCGGAGCAGGGAATTTTACGATCCCGTTTGCATCGAAATTCGATGCCGTATTGGCGACGGAAATCTCCAAAGCCTCTATCCATGCGGCGAAACAAAATATGGCGCTCAACAATGTTGAGAATATCGAGTTTGTCCGCCTCTCGGCAGAGGAATTTACTCAAGCACTTGACGGTGTGCGCGAGTTTCGTCGTCTTGAGGGTCTAAAAGTGAGCGACTACCGTCTTAAAACCCTCTTTGTCGATCCTCCGCGTGCGGGATTGGGAGAAGAGCCATGTGTGTTTGCCTCGCGGTTTGATCACTTGCTCTATATCTCCTGTAATCCCGAAACGCTGCTGCGGGATTTGGAAATACTGAGTAAAACCCATACGATCGATGCCATGGCGGCATTTGATCAATTCCCTTATACCCATCACTTAGAAATGGGTGTGAAGCTAACCAAAAAAGGATCTCGGTGAAAAAAGCGGTTTTGCTCAGCGCATTCAGTGCGATATATCTCTACGGCGCGGATGCTAATCCTCAAAATGTGATTAACGAAGTTGCCAATTTACGGCAAAAATACGAAGAGTGCCGACAAGCGCAAAATAATAGTATGAGCGCTTCAGAGAGTGCCGCAAAAATAAAAGGGTACCAGACGCGAATCGCCGCACTCGAAAATCAGATTAAACAAACCGGCAGTGAACTTCAATCGTTAAAAAAACTAAATACCGACATCGAACGTGAACTCTCTCAAAAGAGGGGCGTGGTTCAAAGCTTGGAACGCTCTTTGACCCTCAAAGATCAACAGCTGCGTGATGCGTCGGCATTGAACGAAAAACTCGGCAAAGAGGCTAATGCGATCAAAGTAGGAAAAATTGAGCGAGAAAGTCTCAAAAATGCGTTGGTCAAAGCAAAAATGGACGCAGAGCAGCTAGAGAGGTCGATGGGGAAAACCGATAAAGAGGTCGTAGCACTGCGCGCTTCTTTGGCATCGGCAAAAGCAGAGGTCGAAAAACTTCGTTCCAAACCCCTTCAAAATACTCCATCAACTCCTGTCCCTGTAGCGAATGTCAATACGGACCAAAGCAATAAGATCAAAGCCCTCCAAAACGAGTTGGCTAAAGCGAATGCAGCCATTTTACAATTGCAAAACAATGCCAAAACGCCTGCCGTACAGGAGAAAATTGTTACCAAATTGGTTGAACCGACAGAAAAAATAGCGGCATTGCAACGCGAACTCTCCGCAGCGCAAACGACGATTGCCAATCTCAAAAATACTCCTGGCGTTAAAACCGTTGTCAAAGAGAAAATTGTCGAAAAAATCGTTTACAAAGATCGTCCGGTACCGCAAGAGAAAATGGTTGAAAAAATCGTCTATAAAGATCGACCGGTTATTCAGGAAAGGGTTGTTGAAAAAGTGGTCTATAAAGATCGTCCGGGTGTTCAAGAAAAAGCGGTGGCAAAACAGAGCTCTCCGACAGAACAGCTCAACAAAGCTTTAAGCCAAAAATTAGCACAACCTCAAAAACTGACCCCGCCGAAAGAGACAAAATTGAGTGCTCCAGCTGTTGTGGAAAAAGCCCAAAAGAGTGTAGCACCTTCAAAAGCTCCCGCTGTTGCTATCGCTTCTGAGCCTCCAAAAAAATCAGGACCTTCCGCCTATCGTATGGCGACCGATGCCTCTGTCTACAATGCACCCAATGGTCGGGCCGTCGATACGTGGGAAGCACGCCGATCTTTTACCTCGGGAACAACGGCTAATGGATGGGTGAAAATTACCGGATATTTTGTTAATCGGGTTTGGCAAAGAGCGGATCAGGATTTGTGGGTCAAAGAGAGCGACGTTATTCGTCGCTAACTTAGGCCTCCTCAAAACGGCAAGAATTGATGGATGAGTTGTCTGGCTCCCTCTTTCATGAGCTCATTACCGACCGTTTCCCCTAAACTGGGTTGAGATGGAAGCGGTTGCTGCTGTATCGGAGTTTGTTGATAGACCTGCGGTGCAGATACCGGTTTTGGTGCGGCAGATGCTAATTTTGATTTTTTGATTTCAGATGTTACAGAAATCATACTTGCGATGATATTGTCACTGAACCCCAATTTTTGTAGTTGTTCTATCTCTTCCATAGAAAAGTTTTTAAATACTGCCCCTGAACTGTTCACTTTTGCGATAATCAACGTCTCATTCATTTTTTTTGTAATGTAGGTTTTAATATCATAAACGCGCAGATTATGATCTCCCGTCATTAAGAGTTTAATAGTAGGTTCGCTAATGGTTTCGAACTGCTCGGGATGTTGATTGAGGAACTCTTTGAGCGCTGTGAAATCTTTTTTTTGGATAAGTACTTGAAGGTCATTATTTTTGGGCGCTGCAGCGGTTGCAACGGCCGGTTTAAGTGGTTGTGTTTCAAGTCGCGGAGTAATCTTAGGCGGAGTAAACGTCGCTAAATAGTTGCCAAATTCGCTGGCGTTCGGATTATTGAACTGTTGAGCGAGCATCAAAGGTGTTCGACCGCTTCCGTCTTTACGATTGGCATCCGCACCGTATTCAAGGAGAAATTTTGCGACACGGATCGATTTTTTGTTATACATCGCCCAATAATGTATCGGTGTCCATCCTGCTACATCTACAGCATTGATATTAGCCCCTGTTGCAAGCAGCAAACGTGCATTATCTTCACTCTCTCCCCACACAGCGTAAGCCAATGGCGTTGTGTTGGATTGATTTTGTGCATTTGGATTCGCCCCGTGATCAAGCAGATATTTGACCGTTTCAGGCTTAGCATGCATAACCGTAGAGTGCAGAACGTTGTTTTGAACAAGACCTTTTTGATTGATATCAACCCCTTCTTTTAAAAGGCGCTCGATTGTAGGAATATCATTTTGGACTGCTGCGGTATGCAATGGGGGCATTTGATACGTTTGTGCAGGAGGAGAATATGCCGGAGCACAACCATTGATAAATACGATAGAGGAGAAAAGGGTGATGAAGGTGTATAGATTCCGTAGAGCCATAGATTAAGCCTTGTAACGGTATGGATTAAAGTGTACCTGAAAATTATAGTACATTTAATCCAAAATCGGAAAACAATAGGTCAATTTATTTGTTAAAAACCGTCATACGGTAATTTGGCCTCTTTCCATCCGAACATAAAACCATTATCAAGATTGTAGGCTTTAATCCCTTCTTTTGCCAAAAGATTTGCCGCCGCTTTTGATCGAGGTCCGCTTCGACAAACCAGGATGACAGAATCAACACGACGTATTTTCATGGCGCTCATAACATCTGCAATAAAATTTTTATTGAATACTTCTTTGGCATCATAGAGTTTTTGAATATCTTTATGATCTTTGGCTTTATCGGTTTTGAGTTCAAATTCCGAACTTTTTACCCGCTCTTCGATCGATTTTGGGATATAGGTCCACTCGTACGCAGGAATATTGATAAATCCCTCCCCGTGTCCCGTATAAATGTATTCAAGCGTTGTCCGAACATCGACAATGATCGCTGTACCTTTTTTTTGCATTTCGTGAGCTTCTTGAGCACTCAGATCTCCTTCATAGATATCATCGGCATTGAGTGTAAGACACATCAAAAGAGAAAGCAAGATTTTTTTCATAACGTTGGAAGTCCTCTATAATAATTATTGATGTGATTGTAGCTCAAAAAGATTATACGCAGATGAAAAAAAGTTGATTAAGATAGGGAGTTATATTATTTGAAATTGTTCTATATCTCATCGATAAGGGATAAAGATGGAATAATAATCCATAGTAAATTGATATGGTTACTTGACAATTAAAATCTTCTGCAATACAATGACGAAAAATATAGGAGTAAATTATGGCACAACAATGTCCTTTAATTTTTCGTCAGATCGATGCGACTGTAACACGAATCAATACGTTATTTGTGATACTCGCTTTAATGGCATTTTTAGCGCTTCATAATACGATTATATTGATCGCATTGATTATTGATTTTATCTTGCGTTTGTATGGATACAAACAATTCAGTCCGATCAATAGACTCTCGTTGCTGATACAGAAAAAGTTTTCATTGCCGATCAAAATGGAAGATGCCGGAGCAAAACGTCTTGCAGCATTCTTTGGAGTCGCTTTTACCATTATTCTTTTGGTAGCATCATGGTTTCATGCGGATACTTTGGTAGCATTGGTTGCAGGAATATTCCTTTTTTGTGCCGCACTGGAGCTTTTTTTCGGATTTTGTGTCGCGTGTAAAATTTATTATATCGCCAAAAAAATTTATCCGAAAGGATTTGAGTAATGGCCGCACTCTCATCTAAAGCAATTTATGGTCTTGCTGCAATGCATGTTTTGTCTCATGCTCCCTATGCGCGGGCCATGCAGGTGAGAGAAATTTCTGCGATGACACAGATATCTCATGGTTATCTGGAACAGCTTTTATCGATCTTACGCCGAAATAATTTGGTAAGCAGTATACGGGGAGCTTCAGGAGGGTACAAACTCTCGCGTCCCAGCCATGAAATTGAAGTTATAGAGATTATAGAAGCTCTGGAAGGACCGTTTTATAAAATAGAGGGGAACTTGGGTTCAAGTTTGATCTTGGAATATTTTTGGGGCGATATTGAAGAAAAAATGCGGGGATTGTTCGGAATGAAACTTTCCGAACTCGATCAAGCGTATCAACCGCACTATTACGAGATTTAGTGCTTTTGTTGATTTCTTTCAATCAATTTACGTTTTTTCATCATCATGAGTTCGATTTCAGTTGCATTTTTGCCGTTGTAAATCTGTTCGATCTGATGATGACCTTTTGATTGCACCTCTTCATAAAAATCTTTCAGTGACGAGCCTTTTTTGTTGCCTACCTGAGTTTTATACAGAGACTCGATCTCAAGCTTTTTTTCGGGAGCGGCATATTTTGCCAAAACTGCTTCACTCGCTTTATTAATACGCATATCAACTCGTTTTATTAAATTTGTTTTTCCAAAGCAAAAAACGTACCTAAAATCTCTTGTGATGATTGATTGGATTGCATCTTTATTTAGGCTAAAATACGGCATGAATATCGCATCATTGATTCTTATCGGGGCATCAACCGGAGGTCCCGGCCGTATTTATTCGATACTTTCAGCTTTGGATAACCGGTTTGAGGGGACGATCATTATTGCTCAGCATATGAGTGCCTCGTTCATACCGAGTTTTATTCACCAGCTTCAATCAATGGTCTCTTTGCCGATATCGGCCGTAGAAGATAGCGTAATGCTTAAAAAGGGGACAATTTATGTTTGTTCCCTCACAACACGTATGGTTGTCAAAAACAAAGAGATTTGGATAGAGCCGGTTGGAGAAAGCGGGTACTCGTATAACCCTCAAATCGACGTACTGTTTGCATCTGCTGCTGAGCTCCCCTCTTCGCTAAAACGGCTTGGGGTTATTTTAACCGGAATAGGAGACGATGGAGCAATCGGTTCGTTGGCCCTTTGTAAATCGGGGGGAGACTGTCTTTTTGAGAGTGAGGAAAGCTCAATCGTGTATGGTATGCCGCGTCGAGCAAAAGAGCTGGTTCCCAGCGGTACCGTTGCCTCGATCGATGAAATTGTCGATTTGATCAAAAGATACGGTGGTTCTGATGTTTAGTTGGTTCAAACCTAAAAAAAAATCTGTTGTTGAGAGAGTGATCGAAAAAAAAGTAGAAAACTTCCAAAACCCGCGTATGGTTCTGGAGCGCTTTACTGCCATTACCGGTATCCATTTTAACCAAAAAGAGTCGATTACTGCATCGAAATTGATCAATTTTTGCCGAAACCACTCTCTGTACTCTTTTGAAGAACTCTCTCATGCAATGGTTAACAACCAAAAGATTTTAGAAGCTTTGATCAATATGCTTACCGTCAATGAAACCTATTTTTTCCGAGAATCGCGTCAGATTTTTTATCTTGTTGAGAAAATCGTTCTTTCGCAAAAAGCGGTTCGTATTTTGTGCGCTCCCGGATCAACAGGGGAAGAACCGTATTCCATTGTGATGGCATTGTTGGATCGGGACGTTTCTCCCGATCGGATTGAAGTGGTCTCTTTGGATATCAACAGTGATGTTGTAGCGTTGGCGAATAAGGGTTTATACAGCGCACGCTCACTTCATAAAACATCACCTCATTTGCAGGTCAAATATTTTGCAAAAGAGGGGGAAATGTTTAAAATTTCGGATGAGATAAAAAATCTGGTGAGCTTTCATACACTCAATATCTTCGATGATGCACTTTTTGCATTGGGTTCGTTTGATGCGATTTTTTCCCGCAATATGCTCATCTATTTTGATGAACCGACGGTTTTAAGAGCGGTTGAGCGGTTAAGCCGTCTGGCAAAAGATCGCCAATCTCTTCTTTTTTTCGGGCATGCCGATTTTGTCAAAACGCCCTCTGTTTTAGTCGAGCATTATGAAGAAGGGGTGAAATTTTATACCCCTCACTAAAGCCCTTCGTTAAGAATATACCATAACCGTTCAACCTCTTTATCGTCTAAAAAAAGTGTTGATGAATGCTTATAGAGCCATTCGAGTCCTTTAGGATTGATCGAGAGGGTATGAGAGCAGTTTTGATGCGCCGGCAGAAATGCGCGGATAAGGGAGATATCTTCTTCAATCGGAAGATCGCAGAAAAAGCAGTGAAGTTCTCGATGGAGTCGCCCCTCATAGTCTAAAAGTTTTACATACGATTCGATGGCAACCCGTTTTGGATTTTGGTCTTTCCAGCGGATGGAAGCATCGTTTAAAAGGGAAAAATAAAAATTGCCGATGGATTCGGAATCTTTGAGATGAGGGTGGAAGAGGGTGATGAACTGCTGCCAGAGCCGAAGCCGTTCGAATTGACCCATCCAATTAAACCCGAGATGGATGACATCCTTCATTCTTGGGATAGATGACTTGAGTGATGTTTCGGTTTCAAAGTCGATTTTGAAACCCATATTGATAGGACTGTGCCGTGCGCCATAAAATCGATAAAGGGTCTGTAAGCTTTCCTCAGCTATGATAGTGACAATCATATCTTCTTCACGAACACGGGTTAGTTTGATGATGAAGCCCTGCATATTTGATTCTACTTTACACGTTTTAAATTAATTTACTTATTATTCATCGTTATTTTAACCTTTTTTAACCTGACAAACAGTAAAATAAGAAAATTTCATCTTCCTTTAGACTACTTATGTTTAAAAAGAGATTAAAAAATAGAAATTTGCCGAAATTTTCTGGTGAAAGGTGACGATTAGAGTGGAATACCAAGACCTATTACGATCATTTAAAGATAACTGCGGATTCGGTTTGATTGCCAATATCAAAAACCGTCCTTCGCATGAGAACTTGGAAAATGCTATTACCGCGTTAGAGCGTATGATGCACCGCGGTGCTGTCGCTGCTGATGGGAAAACCGGAGACGGAAGCGGTTTGCTTCTCTCTTTGCCGCATGAGTTTATGCGCTCAGTTGCACAAAATGCAGGTATCGAATTGCCTGAGATGTATGCGGTTGCCGTTGTTTTTACGCGTGAGAGCAAACAACTTGAGCGTTTTGAAAAGATTTGTAACGACAACGATTTAAAAGTTGTTTTGAACCGTAAAGTTCCTGTCGATACGAATGCATTAGGTGAACAAGCACTTGCCACATTGCCGGAAATCTATCATATTTTCATTACCCCAAATTCGTTGATGGCAACACAGCGTTTTGATGCATTGCTCTATCTTAGCCGAAAAGAGATCGAACATGCATTGGTAGCGGATCAAGATTTCTATATCGCTTCTATGTCAGCACGTGTCGTGTCGTACAAAGGGCTCATTATGCCTACGCATATCAAAGAGTTCTATACCGATTTACAAGACGAAACGTTTAAAATCTCATTTGCCCTTTTCCACCAACGTTTTTCTACCAATACCCTTCCGAAATGGCGTTTGGCCCAACCGTTCCGTGCGGTTGCCCATAACGGTGAGATCAACTCGGTTGAAGCAAACCGTTTTAACGTTGCCGTTAAATCCGAATCGATCAAAAGTGAAGTCTTCACCGATGAAGAGATCGCACGCCTTTTACCGATCCTTCAACCGGGCGGTTCAGACAGTGCCAGTGCCGATAACTTTTTTGAATTTTTGATCATTAACGGAATCGATTTCTTCAAAGCAGCGCGCGCCGTTATCCCTGCACCATGGCAGAATGCTCCGCATATGGATCCGCAGCTCAGAGCATTTTATGAGTATCATTCAACGGTTTTTGAAGCATGGGACGGTCCTGCAGCGTTTTCACTCACCGATGGACGTTATATCGGGTGTGTGCTTGACCGTAACGGTCTTCGTCCCTCAAAATACATCATCACGAATGATGATACCCTCTTAATCGCGAGTGAGTATGGGGTAATCGATATTTCGGAAGATCAAATCAAAGAACGCGGACGTTTGCAATCGGGTCAAATGATTGGGTTGGATTTGAAATTTGGTAAAGTACTCAAAGACGAAGATATCAATCATTATCTAAAATCGTCTAATCCGTACATGAAATGGCTCAATGATCATATGATCTATCTTCAAGAACATGTTGAAGATCAATATACTGGCCGTTTTGATTATGATGCTTCGAATTTGGTTGAGCGCCAACGCTATTTCAATATCACTCAAGAGGTTGTTGAACAAGTGATTGAACCGATGATGCGTGATGGAAAAGAAGCGGTTGGATCGATGGGTGATGATACTCCTCTAGCTGCATTTAGTAGTGTTCAACGCCACTTTTCGGATTACTTCAAACAACGCTTTGCGCAAGTGACCAATCCTCCGATTGACCCGATTCGTGAAAAAGTGGTCATGAGTTTGAACACCGGTTTCGGTGAAACGCATAACATTCTCAATGAGATCCCTTCACATGCGAATCGCTTAAAAGCAATCTCACCGATTATCGTCCGTGAAAAACTCGAAGTGCTCAAATCGTTTGGGGACAAAAAATCTCCGCGTTATCAATCGTTCTATAGCAATCAAGAGTTTTCAACCGCCTACAAAGGTTCATTGAAATCTGCGCTTGAAGCATTGGTAGAAGAGGTTGTAAAAGCGGTTCGTGAAGAGGGTGTTCGCATCGTCATTTTGAACGACAGCGGATTTGACAAAGAACACAAAGCGATTCCTATGGCAATGGCAGTTGGACGTATCAGCCGTGCATTATTGGATGCGAAAGTGCGTCATTTGGCATCGATCGTTGCGTGTACTTCTGAGGTGATCGATTCACACGGTGCGGCAATCTTGATCGCGTACGGTGCGAGTGCGGTATATCCGACACTTCTTTTCGCTACCGTAGCGGCACGTGCTGAGAGCAGCGTCAATGAAATCAGTTGTTCGGAAGCATTCAAATCGGTACACCATGCGTTGAATGCGGGATTACTCAAAATTATGTCTAAAATGGGTATTGCGACGATCGCATCGTATCGCAACTCAGGATTGTTTGATGTTATCGGTTTGAGTCGTGAAATCGTTCATGAGTGTTTTGGAGAATCGCATGCGATGATTCCTGGCCTTAATTATGAAGATATTGATGCACGACTCGATCGTAACCACAAAGAGGCATTTCAAGTTGGCGGATTCAATAAAATTTTCCCACTCAAAATCGGTGGTTTTTACAAATTTTACAACGGACAAGAACACCACGATTTTAATCCGGATGTGATTCATGCGATTCACCGAGTTTCAAAAACCGGAAAACGTGAAGATTTCGATAAATTGAGTGCATTGGTAAACGGCCGTGGTCAAAAATTCATTCGAGATTTCTTTGAGTTTAAATCGGATCGTTCACCGATCGATATCAACGAAGTTGAACCGAAAGAGGCTATTTTCAAACGTTTCGCATCGGCAGCTATGTCTCTTGGATCAATCTCTCCGGAAGCACATGAGTGTCTTGCGGTTGCAATGAATACGATCGGTGCACAAAGCAACTCGGGTGAGGGTGGTGAAGATTCGGCTCGTTTCGGAACACTCAAAAACTCAAAAATCAAACAAGTCGCATCAGGACGTTTCGGAGTAACTCCGGCGTATTTGCGTTCTGCTGAAGAGATTCAGATCAAAGTAGCACAAGGGGCAAAACCGGGTGAGGGCGGACAGCTTCCGGGGCATAAAGTAAGCGGATTGATCGCTCGTCTTCGCTACACAATGCCGGGTGTGACATTGATTTCACCTCCGCCGCACCATGATATTTATTCGATCGAAGATTTGGCGCAGCTGATTTTTGATATGAAACAAGTGAATCCGAATGCTACTGTTGCAGTAAAATTGGTTTCTTCTGCCGGTGTCGGAACCATCGCAGCGGGTGTTGCCAAAGCATACGCCGATAAAATCATCATCTCCGGCGGAGACGGCGGAACCGGTGCGGCTCCGCTCACATCGATCAAATTCGCTGGGAATCCATGGGAACTTGGGCTTTCTGAAGCGCACAATGCACTTAAAGTCAACAACCTACGCGGTTTGGTACACGTTCAAACAGACGGCGGATTGAAAACCGGAACGGATATCGTGAAAGCGGCATTGCTCGGTGCGGAAAGTTACGCATTCGGAACAGGTGCATTGACCCTTATCGGATGTAAAATGCTCCGTATTTGTCACGTCAATAAATGTTCGGTCGGTATTGCTACGCAAAATGAGAAACTCCGAAGTGAATATTTCACCGGAACGGTCGAGCAGTTGATCAACTATTTCACGTACTTGGCTGAAGATGTTCGTAAAATCATGGCGCAGCTCGGGTACAAAACAATGGAAGAGATGATCGGACGAAGTGATCTGCTTAAAGTTGTGGATAATGAATTTGCACAAAAATTCGATTTTAGCTCCGTATTGCACCGTGAAGAGGGTGTCAATACCGTTCAAGCCGCTTCGAATCAACCGTTTGATTTGAATGAGTTCGAACAAGAGGTGCTTGCAGAAGCGATGGATGCGATCAAAACACCGGATCGTCCAGTAAAAATTGTTCGCGATATCTGTAATCTCAATCGTAGTTTCGGTGCCCGTATCAGCGGTGAGATCGCACATTATTACGGAGATGCAGGGCTAAAAGACAACACGATCAAAATCAATCTCAAAGGGATTGCAGGACAAGCCCTTGGTGCATTCTTGATCAATGGTGTCTCTATCCGTTTAGAAGGTGTTGCGAACGACTATATCGGAAAAGGGATGCATGGCGGTAAAATCGTCATTCGTTCTCAAAATCAGGGTGAAGCGTTTAGTGCAGGAGGGAATACCTGTCTTTACGGCGCAACGGGCGGTAAACTCTTTATCGCCGGATCGGTTGGTGAACGTTTTGCTGTTCGTAACTCAGGGGCTATGGCTGTCGTCGAGGGGACCGGAGATAATGCGTGTGAATACATGACCGGCGGTGTCGTTGTGATCCTCGGTAAAACAGGGATCAACTTCGGTGCAGGTATGACGGGCGGTTTTGCATTTGTATACGATCAAGACCACAGCTTTGTTGAAAATGTCAACCGTGAATTGATCGATGCGTTACGCATCGATACGGATGATGGAGACGAAGCACGCCATTACCTCAAACGATTATTAAAAGAGTACGTTGCCGAGACGGAAAGTGAAATGGCACAAGAATTACTCAAAAATTTCCGTGTAGAAATCCGAAATTTCTGGCTTGTTCGCCCGAAAAACCTAACCAAATTGCCACTCAATCCGGATAAAGGGGACTAAAAATATGAGAGAATTTTTAACGATTGAGCGAATTGATCCTACAAAACGCCTTGTATTGCAACGTTTAAAAGATTTTAGTGAGATTTATGAGCCGATGGGCTCAAGCGATGCCTCGTCTCAAAGCGATCGTTGTATTCAATGCGGTGATCCGTTTTGTTTGAATAAATGTCCGCTTCACAATTATATTCCTCAGTGGCTAAAGGCGGTTGCGGAAAAAGATTTGAAATTCGCATTCAATCTTTCCAATGAGCCTTCACCGTTCCCTGAAGTTATGGGTCGCGTGTGTCCCCAAGATCGTCTATGTGAGGGAGACTGTACCCTCAATGACGGTCACGGTGCCATTACGATCGGTGCGATTGAGACGTTTATTAATGAAGAGGGATTCAAGCAAGGACTAAAACCGTATTTCCCGGGAATTACTACGGATAAAAAAGTTGCGATTATCGGTTCGGGTCCTGCAGGACTCTCTGCTGCAACGTATTTGCTCCGTTCGGGGATCGCCGTAACGATGTATGAGCGTGCCGACAAAGCGGGCGGATTGCTTACGTATGGTATTCCGAACTTTAAATTGGACAAAAAAATTGTAGAACGCCGTGTTAATCTTTTGTTGGAAGCAGGCTTGGAACTCGTTCTTAACTGCGAAGTGGGCAAAGATATCGAGTTCGATGCGATCGCTGACAAGCATGATGCAGTCTTCATCGGTATCGGTTCAACCAAAAGCAAAACGGCTAATATTGCCGGAGAAAATGCTTCGAATGTCTATGCCGCGATCGATTATCTAACGGCCGTTCAACGCAAAAATTTTGGATTGGCGTACGATAAAAAATTTGATTTCAAAGATCTCGATGTCGTAGTTGTGGGTGGTGGTGATACTGCTATGGACTGTGTCCGTACCGCAAAACGCGAAGGAGCAAAAAACGTGACTTGTTTGTATCGCCGTGATGCTCACAATATGCCGGGATCGGTAAAAGAGTATAAAAACGCGATCGAAGAAGGGGTTGATTTTACCTTTAACGCTTCACCAAAAGAGATTATCTTAAATGACAGCGGTAAAGCGGTCGGTATCCACATGGCAAAAACTGTTCTCGGTGCGAAAGATGAATCGGGTCGACAAAAAATGGAAGAGGTTAAAGGTGGTGATTTTAACGTCAATGCAGACGTTATTATCATGGCTCTTGGTTTTGATCCGTGTGTACCTGCATTCTTGGCTGAAAACGGTATTTCGGTCAACAATTGGGGCGGAGTTATCATCAATGATAAGCACGAAACAACGACTGCCGGAATCTATGCCGGAGGAGATTGTTACCGTGGTGCCGATTTGGTTGTCACAGCGGCGTATGACGGTCGTGAAGCGGCACGCTCAATCGTAAAATCATTGCTGGGATAATGAACCCGTTTATTGATGCCTCTATTCTTGCGTGTCAAGAGATAGATGCACTTATTCGTGAGGGGCACTCTAACCTTTACACTCTTCATGATCAAGGATTTGGCGGTGACATCAGTAACGGTGTAGACCTCAAAGCCGAATCCATTTTGTTCTTCCACTTATCATCGTATGGATCACTCTTTTCTGAAGAGAGCGGTTGGATGAGTCCTGAATCTTCTATCACCATTTTTCTTGATCCGATTGACGGAAGTGATAACTTTATGTCCGGGTTTCCTTATTATGGGATTTCTATCGCACGTGTTGTGAACGGTGATACGACTGAAGCGGTGGTATGCAACCTATCTAATGGTGATTTATTCATTCGAACAACGGATGAATACTACATGTGTTCGTTGCACAATTCACAAGAGAAACAACCCGTACATACGCTATCTTTACCGAAAATCGGTTTGTTTGAAAAAGCACCCGAACACCCTGAATTGGTTCAAATGCTGATGGCAAGAAAACTAAAATTCAGATCCCCGGGAGCCCTTGCTCTTTCATTGGCGTATGCCCCTTATGTGAAATATGTGCTATTTTTGGGTACAATGCGACCATACGATATCCAAGCCGGACTCTATTTGAGTCGGCATCTTTATGTATATAGCGATGAACGATATATCCTCATCAGTGCGGATAAAGAGCTTTTTGAGCAGATACGTTTGATTGTAGAAAAGGAGTATTTTTGAGTCTATTTAACCTGTTCGGGGACTCCGAAAAGAAAAAACAACCCACAAAAAGCGAGGCTCCGTCTCACTGGGTAAAATGCCCTTCGTGCCAGTCACTGATGTATTACAAAGAGATTGAAAAACAAAACCATGTATGTCCGAAATGCGGATTCCACCTCCGTATCGGTGTAAAAGAGCGTCTTGCTCTGATCGCGGATGAGGGGAGTTTTGTTGAGTTCGATGCTAATCTCCGTCCGGTTGACCCGATTAACTTCGTCGATAAAAAAAGTTATGCGGCACGTGTTGAAGAGGGGTATGCGAAAAACGGCACCTACTCTTCGGTTGTAAGCGGTGAATGTACGATTAACTCCGTTCCGGCACAATTGGTCGTATTTGATTTTAATTTTATGGGCGGATCTCTCGGATCGGTAGAAGGGGAAAAAATCGTCCGAGCGGTCAACCGTGCTTTGGAGAAACGCCAAGGGTTGATCATCGTAAGTGCGAGTGGCGGTGCACGTATGCAAGAGAGTACGTTTTCACTCATGCAGATGTCAAAAACCTCTGCAGCTTTGGCAAAACTTTCCGATGCAAAGCTCCCGTACATCTCATTGCTTACCGACCCGACAATGGGTGGGGTCAGTGCCTCATTTGCAACATTAGGCGATATCATTATTGCAGAGCCGGGAGCCTTGGTAGGATTCGCCGGTCAACGTGTTATCAAGCAAACGATCGGTTCTGATTTGCCTGAAGGATTCCAACGGGCTGAATTCTTGCTTGAAAAAGGTTCTATTGATATGATCGTAGAGCGCAGTGAACTCAAAGAAACATTGAGCGATATGCTCAAACTCCTCCTCCCATAACCGATGGAGATTTACGCTCTTTGTGATGCGGATATGCTCAAAGAGAAAGGGGTTGATCTCCTTTTCTTTGCGGAGCGTGCCAAATCGTTAGGTGCTGAAGTACTCCAATATCGTAATAAACATGCTGATGTTGCTACTATCAAAGCTGATTTGATCACTTTGCGCCGTATATGGGAAGGGTTTTTGATCATTAATGATCATTATGAGCTCTCATCTTTTTGTGACGGTATCCATATCGGTCAAGAAGATTTATACGCGATTGATACAGATCCTTTGCGTGCAGTCAAAATTCTAAAAATGGCGATCGGTGAAGACAAACTCATCGGACTTTCCACACACAATTTAGAAGAGATCGAAATTGCCAATACTTTGGATATTAACTATATAGGATTAGGAGCATACCGAGCTACTGCAACCAAATCGGATGCAAAAGTACTCGGTGATCAACTGGATGCCATTGCATCACATTCCAAACACCCTGTTGCGGCTATCGGCGGGGTAAAACTGGATGATCGTTTCGAGTATGTTACGTATCATGTCATAGGATCAGGACTGTTGTGAATATCTCCATTATTACAATAGCCAAAAAAGAGCGTTCACTGTATGATCCTCTTTACCAAGAGCAGATGAAAATGATCTCCCGTTTTGCCAAAGTGGATGACGTTGAATTGTTCCCTAAAGAGGTAGTTAAAGCGCACACAATCAGTGCCGAAGCGTCTCAAGCCGCGTATTCGAAATTATTATCGCCCATGTTGGGAAAAAATTACTCGATTGCACTCCATCCTGATGGGAAAAAAATGGATAGTTTTGCATTTAGTAAGCTTATAAGTGATAAAATTTCGGTGCAATTTTTTATAGGCGGGGCCTACGGCTTTGAAAAAAGTTTCGTAGATCAATGCGATGCGGCTATCAGTCTCTCCGAGATGACGATGAGTCACAAAATCGCTAAAGCGGTGCTTTTGGAGCAGATATACCGTGCCTATTCATTGGCAGCAAACCATCCGTATCACAAATGAGGAGCATTGATGAGAGACCATGAGTTGCAGTATTTTGAAGAAATATTGCTGACGCGTAAAGTTCAGATTATCAAAAATCTTACCGGCGTTGAAAGTGAAATGAATCAATTACGTGAGATGGAATTAAACGATGAGGGCGATTTTGCCTCTGCCAGCAATGACAATATGGTCGAAAATGCAATCGGTTCACAGCAAATGCATGAACTTGAGGAGATTGAAGTAGCTCTTGGAAAGATCAAGAACAAGCAATACGGCATCTGCGAAATGTGTGAAGATGATATCGGATTTCAGCGCCTAAAAGTGAAACCGCACGCTAAGTATTGTATTGTGTGCCGTCCGATCGTCGAAAAAAACAAACACTAAAAGGATTCAATAATGCAGCTAAAACGGTATACCATCGCATCGTTAATTTTAATGATATTAGTCGCTGCTGCGGTTTATTCAATTGATAATGAAGCGATTTCATTTGATTTGCTAGGCCTCCATTTTCCAAACTTGCCGGTTGCTTTTTGGGTAGTGGTTCCTCTTATAATCATGTATCTTGCGAGTTTGCTTCATATGGGTGTTTATGCTTTGGTTGGAAATTTCAAACTTCGCCGTTTAAACAAAGATCATGAAAAAATGATGGATGCACTTCGTGATGCATTACTCGGAGTAGGTGAGCGTAATTACGTTTATAAAAGCGAACCGTACAAATTGATGGGAAAATTGATCGATCACTCTTTGTTGATGCCGTTTGATACTCTCCGTTCGATTGGAAACGAAAAAATCGATGAAGCGCTTCAATTGATGCGTGATGTCAAAGAGAACAAAAAAGTTGATATCAAAAAATTCCATTTACCATCTACGACGTCGATCGCTATCCAAAATAATCTCAACCGTTTCGAACGTGGTGAAATCGATGCTGATAGTATCCTTTCGCGACCGGATAGTTATGGGGAGATTGTTTGTGCGAAAGCGTATGAAAGCTATGTGAAAACTGCATCGGTCGGTTCGATCATGAAGTTCAAACATCTCTTTACCAAAGCATCTTTGGTCGATTTCCTCCAACGGATCAATGCGAGTGAAAATGGTATCGAAATCGCTAACGAAGAATTAGTGGCACTTTTAGCTTCTATCAAACTCGAGAGTAACGATTGGATCGATCTCTCCGAAGCGATGGCGAAAAACATGCTTCCGGAACAACGTATCAGACTTTTCGAGATGCTCAGTGAACAAAACGATGACGCTATGGAAGGGTATTTTTACACCCTTTATGATTTACAAATGATTGATACGGCAAACGAGATTTTGAATAATACGGCTCATAACGATTATTTGATCTTCAAAGCGTACCGCGATTTGAAAAAAGCGAATAAACACTACGATATTGCGATCTTTCTACGTCGCAGTTGCTAAGTAAAAAAGGCAGAATCTCTGCCTTTCTCCTTCCAAGGTATTTTTATGACTTCCAAACTTGACTTTTCCACTCCCCTCTATGCTCTTGCACCATTAGCCGGATATACCGATTTGCCGTTTCGTAATGTTGTCAAAAAATTTGGTGCCGATTTGACGGTCAGTGAAATGATTAGTTCCAATGCACTTGCGTATGGATCGGCTAAAACGATCAAAATGCTAGAACGCAGCCCAAACGAAGATCCCTATTCTGTCCAAATTGCAGGTGCCGATGATGAGATTGTCCGACGTGCAGTAGAGGTACTTAATACGGTAGAGGATATCGATATTATTGATCTAAACTGTGGATGCCCGGTGCCTAAAATTGTGTGTCATGGATCAGGGAGTGCACTCTTAAACGATTTGCCACGTATGGCCCGTATTATCGAGACGATTAAAAAAACATCGAACAAATCAACCCTCAGCGTCAAGATTCGTTTAGGGTTTGAGTCGAAAAATCACATTGAGATTGCTAAGCTTGTTGAATCGTGTGGGGCTGATTTTTTAGCCGTTCACGGACGTACTCGCGCGGGTAAATTCAAAGCTCCGGTTGATTATGATGCGATTGGAGAAATCAAAGCATCCATCGGTATTCCGGTGATCGCTAACGGTGATATCGACTCTTTTGAAAAAGCACAATGGGTACTTGAACACACAAAATGCGATGGTATTATGATCGGCCGCGGAGCGGTAGGGGCACCGTGGATTTTTCATCAGCTAAAAACTGGCAGTGCTACCGTCGATCCTCTCATCAAGCATGCTATTATTATGGAACATTTGGACGGTATGGTGAACTTTTACGGAGCGCGAGGTGTGGTCACATTCCGAAAGCATGTCCATACGTATTCCAAAGGATATGAGGGTGCTTCGGCATTGCGCGATCAAGTTAACCGTATTGAAGATCCGGAACATTTTCGTGCTGTTGTGGATGAGTTTTTTCTAACCCACCGTCAAATCTCCGAAGGATTTAAAGCTTCTGATATGAAATGTGAGTGTTAATCTCCTATAATGGATTGTAGATGCGTTTTCTGATCGGTCTCCTTTTAGCTGCTTTTTCTCTTGAAGCGGGAATTCTCCGCGATATTCTGCAAAATCGTTCTACACAGCCCAATCAACTCACCGATATCTCGTACGGTGAGGATAAAAAACAACGCCTCGATGTGTATCTCCCTACAAATCCTCAAAACGCTCCGATCATTGTGATGGTTCATGGTGGAGCCTGGAAAATGGGGGATAAAAAATCACAGAACGTGGTTTACAACAAAATGAACCGATGGGTTTCCAAGGGGGTCATTTTTGTTTCACTGAACTATCGCCTCTATCCGAAAGCAGCACCGCAACAGCAATCCGAAGATGTTGCACAAGGGGTTGCGTATGTACAAAGGAATGCGCGCGAGTGGGGCGGTGATTCTCAAAAAATAGTTTTGATGGGACATTCGGCAGGGGCGCATTTGGTCTCTTTGGTTTCAGCTAATCCAAAAAAATACAGTGCTTTTGGTCTCCAAAAGTGGTTAGGAACGGTATCCCTTGATACGGCAACGATGGATTTGGTACAAACCATGGAGAAAAAACATTACGATTTTTACGACGATGTATTTGGCAACGATAAAAATGGATGGATTGAAAACTCACCGTACTATCAGCTTGAACGATCGGCTTCACCTATGTTGTTGGTTTGTTCCACTCTCCGTGAAGATAAACCGTGTGAGAACTCAAAACCTTTTGTAACAAAAGGATCAAGCTTAGGGATACGTGTTGAAATGAGCGAACAGCCCCTTACTCATGGAGAAATCAACGATGATCTTGGTAAATCAAACGTCTATACCCAGCGAGTCGAGCAGTTTATCCGCTCATTGGGGATTGATATTTAATTCAATTTTAGTGATCACCACACCCGCACTCATCTGAATGATTATGATGAAGCATTGCATCGATTTCTTCTTGAGACGCTGCATGGATTTCACTAACTGTTCCTTCAAAAACCATATCGATGCCGGCAAGAGGGTGATTGCCGTCTAGTACGGCTTTATCGTCTTTGATCTCGGTGACGGTGTAGATGATTGTATCCTCTTCATCACCACCGGGCATGTACCCCTCTAGTTGCATTCCGACGCGCAAATCTTCAGGAAGATTATCTAATGTTTCAATCATGAGCAACTCTTCATCGTATTCCCCGAACCCTTCAGCTGCTGAGACCGGCACTTTAAATAAATCACCTACTGATTTTCCTTCCATCGCTTTTTCCACAGGGGCAAAAATATTTTCATAACCTCCATGAACATAAATAAGAGGTTCTTTCCCCTCATCAATCATTTGTCCATCAGAGGTTGTAACGCTGTAATCCAGAGTGACAATACAGTTTTTAGTGATGGTCATAAACAATCCTTCTTTTATAAAATCGATATTATTGTATGTTATATCTAAAATAGAATTAGGTAAATATTAAATTTGGTTTCGTGCTATTAGTGCATCAGTGCCGTATTGGAATTACGATAGGATTAAACGCTTTGGTTGAAATGATGGCATGAGATCCGACCGTAAGTGTAGATGCCTCATCCGCACTGAGGACGGTTCGCACAATCGATGAACCGACAAGAAGTGTAACGATAAAGACAGGAGTATCTTCTTGGATTTTGAGTACCTCACCGATCAGTTGGAGTTTTCCGCTGAGTGTTTGAGGGGAGAAAAACTCCATCGGCTCAGCTATACGCTCAATCCGGCCTGAGACGACTGACGCGAGTCGATCGGATAATTTGACGGTTTCGGCTATATCATGACTGACAAGCAAAGTGGTTACGCCTAAACGGGTGTGAATCAGAGATAGCTCGTCTTGGAGCTTTTGACGCATTGATGGATCAAGAGCCGAGAGCGGTTCATCGAGTAGGAGAATTTTTGGATGGCGAACAAGGGCGCGTGCCAATGCAACTCGCTGTTTTTGTCCTCCAGAGAGGGTCTCTGGACGTCTATCTGAGAGACTTGAGAGTTCTACGAGATTGATCAGTTCATCGACATTGGAGCGTTGCTCATCATTTTCGGCGGCAAACAGTAGGTTTTCCCGTACGCTCATCGTAGGGAATAGGGCATAGTCTTGAAAGACGAATCCGATGCTTCGTTTTTGTGGAGGGAGATTGATACGGCGTGAACTATCAAACCATACCTCTCCATCTACTTCGATTCTGCCGCTATCAGGTTTTTCAAGACCGGCCAGCATACGCAGCAGCGTCGTTTTCCCGGCGCCGGATGGTCCAAATAACGTAATAAACTCACCATGGTTCATTGTGAGTTCATAATGGGCTTTTAAAGTCCCCTCAGCGGTATGGAGGTTTTTTGTAATATCAAGTGCTATCATCGAATTCCCCCGAGTGATTTTTTGTTGAGAGTATAGACGAGAAGCAGTATTGCAAACGTGACTACAAAGAGTGTAAGGGCGTATTGATGTGCCATTGCATAGTTGAGAGATTCCACTTCGTCATAGATTGCGATGGAAGCGACACGAGTTTCATCTGGGATATTGCCTCCGATCATCAATATGACACCGAACTCTCCAACCGTGTGAGCGAAGGCAAGGACGATTCCTGATATAAGACCATGACGGATAGAGGGGAGGATAACCCGAAGCATGGTTTGGAGTTTTGATTTTCCGAGTGTATAAGAAGCCTCGAAAATCGAGAGAGGTACTTGAGCTAGAGCGGATTGAATCGGATGAACCATGAACGGGAGGCTAAAGAGGACGGAACTGATCACCAGCCCCTCAAAACTAAATGCCAATCGGATACCGTGATCGACCAAAAAACTACCGATGCTTGAAACGGGACTAAACGCCAACAACAAGTAAAATCCCAGAACAGATGGAGGCAAAACAAGAGGCATACTTACAATGGTCTCTAGGATGCTTTTGAAGCGTATTTTCGAGAAGACCAAAAATGAGGCAAGTGGGATAGCGATCACCAATAAAATAGCTGTTGTAATAGCAGCGAGTTTAAAGGTTAGTACCATAGTACTTAAAAATTCAGATTCCATGCGTCTCCCTAAGCAGTGAAATTTCTGAGGGTTGAACAATCCAGTAGATAGTATCACCTACATCCATAGAGAGTGTCTCGAATGTTAATGTTGGCACCAATGCATTCAACGTCATTTCATGATAGGTGAAGGTGACCTGAGAGAGGATAGTTCCATACGAGATCTTTTGTACGATCCCTTTTGCACAATTTGCCGTAGTAATAAGCGGATGTTTAGAGAGGGTTATTTCAGTCTCTTTAAATGCCAATGTGACAGATGTCCCTATCGGTTCATGGGAAGCTTCGGCAAGAAGGAGATGAAAACGGTTTTCTCCGATATCAACGCTAAGGATACTGAGATGATCGGAGGCTTTAATGGCGGTGATGGTGGCGTTTAGAGTATTCATAAAGGGTTAATTCTCACTTTGATATCAGCAGGTTGTGCATTGTAAGGTGATGAGGTGACGATCATATCGACTCCTGTGCCGGCATATTCGGCGATATTTTTGGTACTGATGCCTCCCGTAGCGATCAATGTCATATGTGGGTAATCAGCGCGCAAGATTTGGACAGCATCAGCGAGTTTAGTAAGAGGGAATTTTTCAAGCTGGAGAATATCGGCACCCAAACGGGCAAATTTAAGTGCTTCGGCGATATCACTAACTTCAATGACAATCTTTTTTTCGG
This sequence comes from Sulfuricurvum sp. PD_MW2, assembly GCF_002633015.1. GTDB lineage: Bacteria > Campylobacterota > Campylobacteria > Campylobacterales > Sulfurimonadaceae > Sulfuricurvum. Next base: position 31,075 of record NZ_NSIU01000004.1, read on the forward strand.
GGTTTGCTTTTTTAGCGTGGTTGAATGCTTCTGCAAACGCTTCATCGGAAGGGAAGAAAATACGGTGGTAGTCAAAGATCAGAATCGATTCGGAAAGGCCTAAACGATGTGCGACTCCGCCGCCCGATTCGACCGCTTTGATGGCGATTTTTTTCGTAAACGGAATACTCTTACGGGTAGTGGCCACCACTATATCAGGATTGATACTACGAGCCAAGAGTACCGCTTCGCGGGTATAGGTAGTGATACCGCTTGTATAATCGAGGAGGTTTTGAACCGATTTCCAAATCCGGTGGATATGGGATGCTTCACCGTGAGCTTCGAGAAAGATACTTTGCGGAGGAACCAGCGTTCCCGATTTCACAAATCCCTCAATTTCCAAACCATACAAACCGCACAATCGTACTGCTTCCTCAGTACAGGAGACGACAAGAGGTCGCTCACGGGTAGAGAAAGTGATACTGGCACGTTGATCACTAATCCCCAGAGATGCGGTTGTGAGATCACCATAGGGGACATCTTCACAAAGCAGCGATTCAAGTTCAAAATCATTGAGAGTGATCATAGCGTTGTTTCCCAACTGATAAATGCCCAGTTGACTGAGCGCGGAGGACGATTTTGTGCGACGATGACATCACGGTAGTATTGGCGTGCTTTTGCTTTTTGATCTTCTGTGAGTTCATGGACACTCCAAATCAGGGATTCGACAAAATCTTCTTCAGTAGTGCTTCGAACACTTCCTCGACCTGTTTCGATATAGTCGATACGCGGAAGGTAGCCTTGAGTATAGAGGATAATAGGAATATACCAGTAGTCGGGTTTGGTTTTGACCTTTTTACCGATGTAATCGAGGATATTCATATCGACGAAACTCCCTCCGACTTTGTAGGTGAGATAACACGCTTTTCGTGCAAAGGTTGACATTTTCATGAGGGCGGTTTCGATATCAGGAACTTCAATAGAGCGCGATGCTACGACAATATCGATTTGCGGCAAATGGCTCCAGTCGTCTTCCCATCCAATATGATATGTTTTAATATTAGTAACACCCTCTCTTGTGGTGTAGGCTTTGAGCTCTTCGAGCATTTGGGCCGAAAAGTCGATGGCGATCACCTCTTTGACCCGTTTTGCCAGAGGTATTGCCAAGGTTCCAGGACCACAGCCGATGTCGAGAACAACTTCGTCTCCGGAAAGATTCATACGAGAGATGAAGTCGTTGACGTAGGGGCTATTGATGACGGATGCTGCCATATCGGATGATTTTTCATCCCAGTCGCTACAGGTTTTACTTTTGAAATCCGTAGAGGCTTTGTGTGCGCGATACATCGCTGCAAAATCGATTGGTTCGTGAAACATGAATTCCCTTTATAGCATAGATTGTATCATATTTGATCTAACGTATGAGATTGCAAGAATAATAGAACCCTTTACGCGTTTATACACTTTTATTCTAGACAAATTAATACCATTATCGGGTGCGTTTAAAAAAAGTAATTTGCTTCTAGACGCATTTCACGATTAGAGGTCTCTTTGATATACAGTGCTGTTGTATCGTTATCTTGATTCATAAGACGTATTTTGAGTTCTGTCCCTTTCCAATTTCCCGAAAGTTTGTACAAAATATCCAAGTTTTCTTGATGGGTATCGCCGTTTTGAAAAGCACGATCGGTCATACTTTGGTACGGTTTTTTGCTAGGATCACGGTCATAGTAGGCATAGCTTAGGGTTGTACTCATGCCATCAATCATACGGTTCCAATCATAATCGAGTTGTGCTTTATAAGCTCGCGTATTAGCATTCCAATCGGTTTGAGTCATCGATCGGGTATATCCTTCTGTCGGAAAACCACGCCATGGTGCGATCAAATCTCCATTGCTTGAAGTATATGAGGTAGCTAAAGTCAATTTGGCTGCTCGATAGTTTATGGAAGTACGCAATGCAAACAATGCAGTATCAACACTCTGATCACTATCATAATTGTTTGTTCTTGGCAAAATGATCGCACCAGCCCCTTTATCATATTGTTTAATATAGCGTCCTCCGAAACCTATAATCGCATCACCTGCTTCAAAAGCATAGTTGGCTTCTAGTGTCGTTTGATCAACAATATCATTCCAACGCATACCCCATAGCTGTAACTCTAGATTATCAATCGATTTATTTTTGATTCCCCCGATAATAACACCGGGTGCTTCTCCGTGAGTTCCTTTTACCGTAGCGTAGTGGGTACCGTAATACGCAGCGATCTTATCCGGCGTATCTCCTGTATCTGCCATATTTCCAAAATAACTCATGCCGCGTTCTTTGATTCGATCTGCGTAATCGATTTGAATGGTTGTATTTGGCAGATCATTTGAAATGGCTTCGATACCCTCGATAGCGATCGGGATCATTTTTGTGTCATTTGGATTGATATAGGGATTACTCATCAGCATGCGTCCTGCTTTTGCCTTGGTATTTGCAATATCGTATTGGAGATATGCTTGAGCCAAAACGGCATACCCTTGGGCGTACGTTGCTGAAACCGGTGCTCCGCTTGGACGAGTAATATCTCGAGAAAAAAGATCCTTACTGGTGGTTGCACCTGCTCCGTCTGCTGCATCGGTAATGCCTGCTGGATTTTGTGTCGTATACAGACCTGCAGTTGCACTAAAACCATACAATGGAGCAGTTTTGTAAATCAAACTCCCTCCAACTGCCAGACCGTGAGCATCAGGGGCACCTTTCCCGGTTGTTCCATTGTTCACATCCCAATCCGTGTCGAAGTATTGAGCTCGTAAACGTCCCTCTAGTTTTCCGTCTTTAAAGGCACTTGCCAAATCATCTGCAGCGGTAGCCAGCAGTGCTGTTCCTAAAAGTAATGCGGCTGTAACACTGAATTTCGTCATTTTTTATCCTTATTTATATTTTGATATAACGCTAATTTTGGCTATGTCAGACTCTGCCGAAGCAGAGCCGTTATCTCTTCGGCAAGCCGTATCCACTTGATTTTAAAATTTCGAGTGCTTTGGGTGATGACATAAAGCGTAGGAATTTTTTGGCGGCGATTTGATTTTCAGGCGAGCCGTTTTTGAGACCTACCATCGCCTGATCGATCGTGTTGTACGATTTTGGATCGACTTCGACCCACTTACCGACGTTTTTCATCTCTGGGCTTAGGACGATCGATTTGGCCATGAATCCGATATCGACTGCTTTGGACGTGACGTAGCTTCCGACCTGAGAGATCGATTCGGCAGTGACGATTTTAGATGCTGCATCATCGGCAACTTTATAGTATTTCATCGTATTCATCGCTTCCGTTCCGTAAGGTGCGGTTTTTGGATTGGCGACGGCGATTTTTTTGACGGAGGGATCAGCCACAATAGTGATTCCTTTGGAAAGATCGATACCCGTATCGCTCCAGATCACCAACTTGCCGTATGCGTACACTTGTGATGGAGTGGTTGTGAACCCTCCTTGGGCAAGTTTTGCAGGGAATTCGACATCTGCGGAGAGAAATGCGTCATACGGTGCACCGCTCATGATTTGTTGCGTCAGTTTACCGGAAGCACCGGTGATGATTTTGACATCAATTCCGCTCTCTTTGGTAAACTCTTTTGCGATGTCGTTCACCGCATATTTCATATTAGCCGCAGCGGCAACCGTAATCGTTTGAGCGGCAAGTGCCGAAGCACATGCTAACGAAGCAAGAACAATTTTGAGTAATTTCATCTAATCTCCTTAGTATCTATTTTGATATAACGATTGATACAAACCAATAAATGCAAAAATAGTTCGCGAAAAATACGACATTTTCGTTATGTTTTGTAAGATATAACGAAATTATAGAGAAAAAGTCTTAAAGTTTGTAGTGAAAATAAAAATGTGTTATAAGCCGATAATAATGTGTTTGGGAGAGATGAGGGCATAAGCATTCATCCCCTCGGAGAGTTTTTTCGTTTCTTTTGGATTCATCAGCGCGATAATATCGGTAAAAAGATCAAGTGCAAAGGTGATTTCATCGGTTTCTTCTTGAGATTCGATTCGGCTGATCGTCCCTTTGAGACAATTGATTGTCTCCTCTTTTTTAGAGGGAGCCGAAACGATTGTGACATCGCTGGATTTGATGATGGCATAGAGATCACATCCAATTGTAAGACCCATGTTACGGATCGATTTCATCGTAATGATCGACTGGATCGTATGACTGCCGGTCAGTGAAAGGGTGAGGATACCGTTCAATCCTCGCTCTTCGATCGAGAGTAGGGTAGCGGGGAGCTGATTGCGTGCACTGGTGGTGAGAAAAGTACGGCTCAGGATTCGGGCGAGTCGCTCAGGATCATCTCCCGCTTCGGCGAATCGGTCGATAAACTGGCGATGCAGTTCTGAAAAGCGGTGAAACGTCGCAATAAGCTCATGCGCGTAGGGGGTAAGCTTCGTTCCTCCACCCCCTTTTCCTCCAGTCAAACGTTCGATGAGAGGCTGATCAGCAAGTGCATTCATACCGTTGATACGTTCCCATGCAGCTTTGTAGCTCATTTTCATCTCTTTGGCTGCGGCATTGATCGATCCTGTTTTGTCGATACGCTCCAGCAGCTCAATACGACCGGCACCTAAAAAGCTTTGACCTTCTTTACTAAGCCAAAAACGTCCGTCAATTTGCATTAGAGAGAGAAACTCTGCTTCATTGCAGATCGGATGTTATCGATGGGAACTTCTCCATCCATAAAGAGATGATTGGCGAGAACTCCTTGCTCCAAAAGCATATCTGAACCGTCTTTATACGGGAGTCCGCTCACTTTTACTTCACGTAAATAAGGTGTTTCTTTTCCATAAATGACATCGATCGCCCCTTTTGCTTGGGCTAATAGTTCCATTAAAAGAGGACGTGGAAGAGGAAGTTCATTGTCGCTAAGCCCTGCAGAGGTGGTATTGATGATCAGATCATACGGTCTTGCCGTAAAATCGTCCCAGTCAAAACACTCAAGCCCCTCAGATAAAAAGTATTCCAACCGTCCTCGTGATCGGTTTAGGATCGTAGGCGAAATTTCACCGTTACGCAAAGCGATAGCAAGGGCTCTGGCTGTTCCTCCTGCTCCTAAAATCAGAGCATTTTTAATTTCTCCGAAAGATTGAATTGCTGACATAAAACCATCTGCATCGGTGTTGTATCCGATCAGTTTCCCTTTTTCCAACACGAGGGTATTGACCGCTTTGATCGCTTTGGCAATACCGCGAACTTCATCGCATTGTGCATAAGCAGCTTCTTTGTGCGGGACGGTGACATTTGCTCCGGAAAGGGCTTTGGCAAAAAAAACATCTCGAAGTTGTGATCCATCCTGTAGTCGGGTACGACTGTAACATGCGGAGATGTCAAGTGCTTTGAAGACATAATTGTGCATCAACGGTGAGCGCGAATGGCTGACCGGATCACCGAAGATAGTGAAGTGTTTCATTTTGAAGGTACCAGATCATCCAATGTGCTCATCAAAGCACCGAGTTTATTGGTCACTTCGAGGTATTCGAGTTCGTGAACCGAGTCTGCAACGACACCGGCTCCGGCTTGTAAAACAACGCTATCGGGTTTGATAAGAGCGGTACGAATGGTTATAGCGCTGTCCATGTTTCCGTCAAATCCAAAATAACCGATCGTTCCGCTGTAAAATCCCCGCTTTACCCCCTCAAATTCTGCGATCAGCTCCATCGCACGAATTTTCGGTGCACCTGTCATGGTACCTGCAGTAAATGTAGCGGCGAGAAGATCAAACATATCTTTGTCATCAGCGATTTGAGCATGGACATCGGAAACAATATGCATAACATGTGAGTAGCGCTCAACGTGCATCATCTCTTCAACTTTTACGGTTCCTGTTTTCGCAACACGTCCGACATCGTTACGTCCTAGATCAATCAGCATGAGATGTTCTGAAAGCTCTTTTGGATCGGAGAGAAGTTCCTCTTCGAGTTCCAAATCGCGTTGTCGTGTTCCGCCGCGTTTTCGAGTACCTGCAATCGGACGAAGGAGGATATCCCCATCCGTAAGGCGAACCATAACTTCAGGAGAACTGCCGACAATACTGAAATCCTCATACTCCATCAAATACATATAGGGAGAGGGGTTTTTAAGTCTCAAAATACGGTAAAAACTAAACGGATCAACCTGTGCATGTCGGATATAGCGGTTGGTCATGAGTATTTGGAAAACATCACCGCTAAGGATCATGTTTTTAGATTGATCGACCATCGAGAAAAATTTCTCTTTGGTAAAAATGAACTCTCCGCCTTGGTCATTGTGTATCGGTTTGAGAGGAGTGTAGGTATATGGAGATTTGAGCGTAGTTTCGATCTCTTCAAAACGCTCACTCATTGCGTCTTGAGTCGTAAGCATGGTAATCGTTGCGGTCTTATGGGAGACGACCAAAGTGAGTTTCGGTAGGATCAAATCCATATCGGGGATATTGGTTTGATCGACGAGATGACTCATCGATTCTTCAAGAACATGCTCAAAAACCTGTACCATATCGTATCCGATATAGCCGATAAAACCGTCGATATAGCCCACTTTTAGTTCGCGAGCACGTTCACGATAGGCTTTGTGATCAAGTGCCGCATAGTATTTTTTTAAAAATTCAAAAGGGGAGATATCGAGCGTTTTGCTTTGAGCTGTTGAATTGATATAGGTGGTTTGCTTTTGATTGTAAATCAGTCTCTCGCGCGCACCGATAACGATAATAGTGTAATTACCGTCGCTGTTTCCAGCACTTTCGAATAAGAAGCTGACTTCATTAGGGAAAAGGCTTTTTGCCTTTTCGTATACGGCTATAGGGGCAAATTGGTCAAGAGAAAAATGGCGTGAAGAGATCACATTACCCCTTTTATTTTTGCGCCGGAGTAGGATAAGCACCCGACTCGATATTGCGTTTGACATTACCGAGTACATCTTGTGCCGCTTTTTTGCCTTGGAACGGTCCGACCATTACTTTGGTTGTTGCTCCTGCTGGGACGGTAGTGTATTTGAGACCACTGGCATTGAGGCGATCAAACAATGCTTTATTCGGCTCTTTGCTAAATGAACCGACTTGGATATACCATACCCCTGAATCTTCTGATTTTGCGGCTGTTTTAGGCGCTGATGCATCCGCAGAAGCAGGTTTGGCTGCTGAATCGACAGTCGCTTTTTCTGCTGCTTTAGGGGCAGATGTTTCGGTTGCAGGTTTTGCAGCCACTTTTTTAGGTTCTACTTCTTTTTTTGCCTCAGTCGGCTTTGTTGTTTTAATAGTCGGTGTATTGACGACCGTTTTTTCTGTTTTCGGAGCACTAACAACAGCCGGTTTTGCAGTCATTTTCGTTGGTGCAGTGGCAGGTGTAGGAGCAGATGCAGGAACCGAAACAGCTTTTGGCTGTGGTGCTGGAACGCTTTGCGGTGCAGGTACAACCGGAGCACTTTGAACAACATGTTCTTGTGCCGGAGTATTTTGCATTGATTCTTGTTTAATTTTTTGAGCAATTTTTCCTAAATCTTGTTGTGCTGAAGGTGCTGCAGGAACTTCGGCGGCTGTAGTAGCATTACCTTCACCTTCTTGGATCACTTTTACAGGCTCAAAGAGAGGATCATCGACAATTTCTTTCGGAGAAGTCGGTGTAGGAGGAACAGCAGCAACCGGTGGTTGTACCTCAGATTGTGTCTTGAGTGAATTCATAATCACCAAAACAATGATTAGTATCAGTGTCAAAGCAGCAATCGCCAAAAGCAATTTCTTGCTATTGGAGTTTGATCCGCCTTTGCTGAGGATGATGTCGTTAAGTTCGTTTTTTTCTTCCATAAAAGTACCGTTCCTTATGCGTAGTGATAGTCTTTTCGAGTGTTACATATGCTTCGACCACGAAGCTCCACGCTCTTTTGCGTATACTTCGTAGGGAAGGTTGAGAATGTTGTACTCCATCGGCAAATCGAGTGTCGGAAACATTCTCCACTGTTTTGGTTGTTTTGCAGCCAATTTCATCGAAATCATTTTACCCAGTTGGTTGGCTTCTTGTAAAGTTGTATGTCCTTTATGGATATATACATGCAGATGCCCAGGTGTCTTCGTTTCGAAAGCGGTAAAATTGATAAATCCCTCTTCTCTAAGCAATAATTGTGCCTTATGGTAAAAGCGCTGAGGATCGGTACCGTTATAGTCGATGACGATATTTTCAACTTTATCAAACTTATTGATCAAAGAGTGAGCTATTGTGATTTGTTTTTTAAGATGCTGATCGATAATCGCTTGTGTCATTGTTTTATCGATCCGCTCGTATTTGTTAAAAAAAGTACGCCCTTTGAAATCGATTTTGTCAACAACAGTATCATGCTTCAGCCAGTAATGGTCTGAAATCATTTTTATCAGCTTCATATCCATCGATGTCATGGGCAATACCTTTTAATATGTCGATTGTTTATAAATAACGAAATTTTTAGCAAGCGCTTTTAGCTCTTCTTTTATCGCTGCTTGTTTTGATTCATTTTCAATATCATCCAAAACATCGGCAATTTTGTTGGCAATAAATTCGAACTCTTTTTCTTTCATACCGCGTGATGTCAACGCAGGGCTTCCGATACGTACACCTGAAGTAACGAACGGTGAACGGGTTTCTCCCGGTACGGTATTTTTATTGACGGTGATTCCGGCACGTCCAAGAGCAGCATCGGCATCTTTTCCGCTGAACGGTTTATTCAAAAATGAGACGAGAACAAGGTGATTGTCCGTTCCACCGCTGACGATGTCGTATCCCCGAGCCATTAATACTTTAGCAAGTACCGCTGCATTTGCTTTGACTTGTGCCGCGTACACTTTCCACTCAGCAGAGAGATTGTATTTGAACCCCACCGCTTTTGCTGCGATGACATGAACCAAAGGTCCGCCTTGTAATGCAGGGAAAATCGCAGAATTGATTTTTTTTGCGATCTCTTCATCATTGGTCATGATCATACCGCCGCGTGGTCCTGCAAGGGTTTTATGGGTTGTTGTCGTAACAACATCGGCATATGGGAACGGGCTAGGGTGCTCACCTGCACAAACAAGTCCGGCGATGTGTGCGATATCGGCAAAAAGGATCGCTCCGACGGCATCGGCGATTTCACGGAATTTTTTGAAATCGATTTCACGAGCGTACGCTGAAGCACCGCAAACAATGATTTTTGGTTGAACGATCTTTGCGATATCCATAACACGCTCATAGTTGATACGCCCATCAAGCTCTACACCATAGGAAAAACTATGATAGTTTTTACCCGAAAAACTTACTTTTGAACCGTGCGTCAAATGTCCGCCGTGGCTGAGATCCATCCCTAAAAGTTTGTCTCCGGCTTGTAGCAATGCTGCATAAACAGCACCGTTTGCTGATGAACCTGAATGCGGTTGAACATTAGCAAACTTACATCCAAAGAGCTCACATGCACGATCGATTGCTAGTTGCTCTACGCCATCAGCATATTCACATCCGCCATAGTAGCGTTTTGCCGGATACCCTTCTGCGTATTTGTTGGTAAATACGGAACCCATGGCTTCCATAACGGCAGGTAGGGTGAAGTTTTCGGATGCAATCATTTCTAAATGATCGGTTTGACGTTCGAGCTCTTGCTCACATAGGGTATAAATTTCGTTATCGAATTCTTTGAGGAAACTCATTCTTCTTCTCCATTGTGGTTTTGATTGTGGTGTAAAGGTTTCATTGCCGGGAAAAGCAATACATCCCGGATTGAGTGTTGATTGGTCAGCATCATGACAAGGCGATCGATTCCGATTCCTTGACCTGCTGTGGGTGCCATACCGTAGCTGAGTGCCGTGACAAAATCTTCGTCCATTTCATGAGCTTCATCATCGCCCGAATCTTTTGCGGCCATTTGTCCTTCGAAACGCTCTAACTGATCGACTGGGTCGTTGAGCTCGCTAAACGCATTGGCAATTTCACGTCCTGCGATAAAGAGTTCAAAGCGATCGGTCAACTCAGGACGCTCGTCATTACGGCGTGCAAGCGGAGAAATTTCGACCGGATAGTGGGTAATGAAAGTCGGATTGATCAGTTTGGCTTCAACGAACTCATCAAAGAGTTCTCCTTGAAGCTGACCTAGATTCATCGATGCATTCGCTTCAAGATTTTTAGATTTTAAAAATGCCAAGATGGCCTCTTTGTCATTGACAATCTCTTCGGGAACTCCACCGATGACACTGAGGCTTTTAACGAGTTCGATTTCAGTGAATTTATCAAAATCGACTTCCAAATCACCATAAGGGAGACGTTTTGGAAGGTCAAGATGATCAAAAAGGTACTCAAAATACTCTTTTGTGATCGCAATCAGGTCTTTATAGGTTTTATACGCCCAGTAAAATTCGATAGAAGTAAACTCAGGATTATGGGTAGCGTCCATCCCCTCGTTACGGAAATTACGGTTAATTTCAAAGACGGCTTCAAATCCGCCGACGATGAGGCGTTTGAGATAAAGCTCCGGAGCAATACGCAAATAACGATCAATTCCCAACGCATTATGGTGGGTGACGAATGGTTTCGCGTTTGCACCGCCGGCGATAGGATGCATCATCGGTGTTTCAACTTCGAGAAACCCTTTGTCTTCAAAAAATCGACGTGTAAGACTGATCACTTTGGAACGGATATGGAAAGTTTTTCGTACTTCGGAATTCATGATCAAATCCAGATAGCGCTGACGATAACGCATCTCTTTGTCTTGAATACCATGAAATTTTTCAGGGAGTGGAGAGATTGCTTTGGTCAAAATTTTCACATTATCGGCATGCAAAGAGAGTTCCCCGTGTTGAGTGACGAACGGGTAGCCGCTAACTTCGATGATATCTCCTACTTCGATCAGTTTTTTGAAAACATCGTTGTAAAAATTTTCGCTTAAATTGTCGCGTGCAACATAAATTTGGAGCATTCCGCTCTCATCTTCGATTTTGATGAAACTTGCTTTTCCCATTAAACGGTAGAGTTTGATACGTCCCGCAACCGTGTAATGGCGATTTTCATCCCGTTTTTCCTCTTTTTGAAAAAGGTCGGAGTTTACGTTATGAAATTTATCAATGGTCGTGTTACGTTCAGAATGGTTTGCATACGGATCGATCCCGAGTGCTCTTAATGCACCCGCTTTTTCGATCCGCTGTTGTACGTACTGGTTTTCAAATGCCAATGGTATTCCTTTTATCGATAGTTATTTTTTTGTTTCTTGACAGGTTTTACAAACCCCGTAAATCTGCATGGAATGCTCTTGCATCACAAATCCCAAACGTTCGGTAATCTCTTTTTGGCGATGCTCAATCTCCTCATCTACAAACTCGGTGATGGTTCCGCATGAGGTACAAATAATATGGTCGTGATGGTCTTTTGCTCCCAACTCATATTTTTTCCCCTGTGCTCCGAAGGAAAGCGATGTCACCATATCGGAATCTTCAAGGAGTGAAAGTGTCCGATAAACGGTAGCGATTCCGGTATTCAGTTCAGGATGCTTTTGCTGAATCAGATGGTGCAACCCCTCGGGAGTAAGATGTTCATCCGAGTTATAAAGCATTTCCAAAATTACTTCACGCTGAATCGTGAATTTAAGACCGTTCGCTTTTAGTAATTGCTTGAAATCATTCAACAATTTTGCATAATCGACCGTACGTTCTGTGAATTCTGTATACGCATTCATCGAGTTAATTATCCTTGTTCAAAGTGGTGTTGTTGTCGCTTGTATTGAAATCGTTTAAAAGCGATGCAGTGCTGTTGGTTTCAATATGCAAAATAAAATTCCCGGTTGCGAACATCGGTTTATACAAATAGCTATTAGAGAGTTTTTGTTCAAAATTTTCTCGGATAGCACTGACGCTAAAAAGTGCATAAACGATGATTGAAATGATGAAGAAAAATTTGCTGCTCCCCATCACAAAACCCAATCCGCGATCCAATGGCCCTAATCCGCTCAATGTGCTGAGCTTTTTGAACCCCGATCCTAATGCAACCATAAGGAGCCAAAATATTCCCAATGCGAAAATAAATCCGACAAGATTGATAGCGGTGGTACTTTCAAAATGAAAAATGAAATCACTGAGGAAATTACCGATAATCCCGCCTAAATGAGAAGCGACAAAAACACCGCCTACAATACCGATTAATCCGAAAACCTCTTTAGAAAAGCCGTTTAAAAGCCCTTTGAGCCCTAAAAGCAATACGACGGATCCAACCGCAAGGTCAAAATAACTTAAATCCATTAAAACTCCGTCTCTAAACGATCTTTGCCGTTGTTTTTTGCTTTATACAATGCTGCATCTGAACGTTCGATAACCGTGTCGATTGTGTCATTTGGCTGCAGTTTTGTCATACCAATACTTAGCGTAACGGTAATCTGCTGATTTTGAAAAAGAGGCTTGTTATTTCGACAAAGTGTTAACAGCCTTTCAGCCACCAGCTTTGCCCCTTCTATATCCGTACGATTGAGAATGATAATAAACTCTTCACCACCGAATCGATATACTCGATCCCCATCACGAAGCGCTTTTTTGAAGAGTTTCGCTAAGAAAATCAGTACTTTGTCTCCCGCGATGTGACCGAACTGATCATTGATCATTTTAAAATTGTCTGCATCGACCATCAACACAAAAATTTCAAAATCGAAAATATTTTTTTCCAAGATACTTTTGAGATGTTCGTGAAGTGCATATCGGTTAAACGTTTTGGTTAGAGGGTCCAGAGATGTTTTTACTTCAAGGTTTTTGACTTGTTCCATCAATGTATGAATCACTTCATTGGCACGGGTTACTTCATCGCTGAGATGCACTTGGATGTCGTTGAATTTTTCAGTAATTTTGTCAAAATTGATCAAAGCATCGTTGTTTTCGAGCAACTCGGACTGTTCTTCAGATATTTTTTCAATTTTTTGGTTGGTCACGGAATATGAGTCGATACTCTTTATGGCCAGTTCTTTGTATTCATCAGCAATGGTGTCACGATACGATTGCAGATCGATGGCACCAGAAGCGTAGGATTCTAGAACTTCATTGGTAGCAGTAGCAACGAGTTCAGCAAATTCGCTTGGTCCAATCGTTTTTTGTTGCTTGCTGATTGATGCCAGTTGAACAGAGAGTTGTTTACAAAAATGGAATAAAAAAGGATTTGTTTGACTGTATTCCACCTGTGACCTTTTTACTAGATAAATACTCAAAAGCTCTTTTTAGCTACGAAAAAACGGGCAAATGAGAGATGTTAAAATTAATGCCATTATACTTTTTCAAACATAAATCTAACTTTTGCTTTGCTCAATCAGTCCCATTTTAGGATAAATGGATAAAATTCGTCTACTAATTAGGTGCAAGAGCACACAGGAGACGATATGAGCACATGGAGCCGATCAAGCTGGAGAGAAAAACCGATTAAACAACAGCCTACGTATCCCGATACGGCAGTTTTAGAGCAAATCGAAGCACAGCTGCGCAATTATCCGCCACTCGTATTCGCCGGTGAAGCCCGCACGCTCAAAAAGAATTTGGCTGACGTCTGTGAAGGAAAAGCTTTTTTACTTCAGGGGGGAGATTGTGCAGAGAGTTTTTCTGAATTTCACGCGCACAATATCCGAGATACATTTAAAGTCATGATGCAAATGGCAGTGGTAATGACATTTGCCGGAGGCGTACCGGTTGTTAAAGTAGGGCGTCTAGGAGGGCAGTTTGCAAAACCGCGTTCGGCTGATACGGAAACGATTGATGGCGTTACGTTGGCAAGCTATCGCGGTGATATCATCAACGGTGTCGAATTCAATGAAGCTGCACGTATTCCAGATCCGTACCGTATGGTTCAAGCTTATAACCAATCGGCAGCAACATTAAATCTTTTACGTGCTTTTGCTACCGGAGGCTTGGCGGACTTGCATCAAGTTCATGCATGGAATCTTGGATTTGTCGGTCAAAATGAAATGACAAAAAAATACGATGAGCTCTCTCGCCAGATTGATGATTCTCTCCGTTTCATGGCAGCATGTGGGATTACATCCGATAAATTTCAAACCCTTAGAGAGACCGATTTCTTTACGTCTCATGAAGCGTTATTGCTCAACTACGAAGAGGCATTTACCCGACAAGACTCGTTGACGGGTGAGTGGTATGATGTATCGTCGCACATGTTATGGATCGGAGATCGTACTCGTCAGCTTGATGGTGCTCATGTTGAATTCATGCGCGGAATTAATAACCCGATCGGAGTCAAAGCAGGGCCGTCTATGGACCCTGAAGATTTAGTGCGTCTGTGTGATATTCTTAACCCGAATAATGAAGCTGGACGCTTGAACGTTATTGTACGTATGGGTGCAGATAAAGTTGCTGATGGCATGCCTGCTTTGATTCGTGCAGTGGAGAGAGAAGGGAAAAAAGTGGTGTGGAGCTGTGATCCGATGCACGGAAATACCATTACCAGTAATGGCTATAAAACCCGTCCGGTAGAGCAAGTTTTAAAAGAGATGAAACAATTTTTCCAAGTACATAAATCGGAAGGGACGTACGCAGGTGGTGTACATCTTGAAATGACAGGGAAAAATGTAACTGAGTGTTTGGGTGGATCGTTTGAAATCACATCTGAAAATTTAAAAAGCCGTTACCATACTCACTGTGATCCGCGTCTTAATGCCGATCAATCGCTTGAATTGGCATTTTTGATCGCTGATACCCTCAAAGAAGCGCATCGTTAAGCGAAGCTTCTATCCTCGGAGTTTTTTTTCGGCTCCGCGGAATCTTTTACTTATTGTTTTTGACAATTAGGGCAAATTCCCGAAATAACAATCGACACATCATCCGCTTTATAATGACTCACTTTCATAGAATGCTGAAGAATCTCATTGGGATTATAAGGTAAATCTTTGAGTTCTCCGCATGATTTGCAAAGCATATGTACATGTGATTCTTTTTGAATTTCGTATTTTGTTTTTTGCCCTGGAATTTTTACTTCCCGTATCAAACTTACATCCAACATAGTATGAACGTTTTTATATAAGGTTGCGAGGGATATAGAGCTGAATTTTTCTCGAATCGCCTGATAAAGTTCATCAATATTGATATGCCCGGCATGATGCATCAATTGCATAATTGCAACTCTTTGCGGTGTTGCTTTGAGATGATGAGATTTTAATAGATGTTCATGTTTCATAATGTGTAATTATAAACTATAAATAGAGGTATATTTTCTAAAGGAGGGGATTCGTGAAGAGATTTGAAATTTTTTTTAAGAATTCCCCCTCGGGGAAAGAGGGAACTAGAGGGACTCTATAACACGAATCAATTCATCCGGCTTATTCGAATATTGCAATGCAGTCTCTTTATTGATCAATTTTTTACGTAAGAAGTCTACAATTTCTTGGGTTTGGGTCGTCATACTTGTCCCCTGCTGGTTAAGCTGCATTTGGGAATATAGTTGATGAACTTTATCTTCACGAATGAGGTTTGCAATCGCCGGATTGGTAATCATAACCTCTTGTGCGGCAATACGGCCACCTCCGATTTTCGGTAAAAGTGCTTGGGAAATAACCGCAATCAGTGATGTTGAAAGCTGCGCACGTACTTGCGGTTGTTCATCCCCCGCAAATACGTCGATAATACGATTGATGGTTTGAGGCGCTGAGTTGGTATGGAGAGTTCCGAATACCAAGTGTCCTGTTTCCGCCGCCGTTAATGCTGCAGAGATGGTCTCTTTGTCCCGCATCTCCCCGATGAGGATAACATCAGGGTCTTCACGCAATGCGTATTTCAAAGCGGCAGAAAAGCTTTTCGTATCGGTTCCGACATTCCGATGCGAAAATAGCGATTTTTTGTTGGTATGAACGAACTCAACCGGGTCTTCGACGGTGATGATATGGCGTGCTTCAGTAATGTTGATCTCATTGAGCATCGCAGCCAGCGTAGTCGATTTACCGCTTCCGGTAGGTCCGGTGACAAGGATAAGACCTTTTTCCCGTTTGATAATCTCTTTGAAGATGCGCTTCGCGTTCAAATCATCGAGTGATGGGATAGTGACCGGAATAATACGGAATGCACATGCGATATCGTCCATCGTTTTGTAGTAGTTCGCACGAAAGCGGCCCACATCAGGTATGACGATTGAAAAATCCAGTTCGTTATTCTCTTCAAACGATTTTTTTTGTTTTTCGCTGAGGAGGGAGTACGCCATCTCTTCGATAGCGTGTCCATCAAGTACAGGGAGGTTAAGGGCAACAAGCCGACCGTCGATACGGATCTGAGGTTCTGAACGACTAACGAGATGTAGATCGGACGCTTTGTACGCGACAACGCTTTTGAGAAGTTTGTAAATATCTAAACCTGCATTCATGAAATAAATATCCCTTCGTAGTAAGATGGATCAAAACCGACGATCATACGATCATTGTACTCAATAACGGGGCGTTTGATCAAGAGATTATGATTGCTCATCCATTGTATTTTACTCTCATCATTGAGTTCTAGCGCTTTAAGTCCCAGTGCTTTATAGGTTGTCCCTTTTGTATTCAAAAGAGTCGACATCGGTACTTGTGAGGCCCAAAATTTGATTTTTTCATAATCGACAGGAGTTTTTTTAAAATCATGGAACGTATAAGCAAGAGAATGAGAATCCAAGAAACGTAACGCTTTTTGGACGCTTCCGCACGTTTTAATCCCGTAGATATGTATCATAATTTACTCGATAATCTTCGGAACGATGAAAAAGTGATCTTGTGAATGAGGTGCATGTGAAAGGATATCGTCATTAATGGTGCGATCGACGCTCCCTGCATCTTCTCGCAAACGAGTCGCCGTATCAGACATTGCAAACGTAGCATCTACCCCTTCGGTAGAGAGTTCGGAGAGGTTATCGACAAAAGCGACAATCTCGCTGAGCTGAGCAATCATCTCCTCTCTGTGTTCATCGGGAATTTGAAGAAAAGATAGTTTTTCCAATCGTTGGAGAAGAGTTTCGTCAATTTGCATGGTTAACCTAAGTTGTGATAAATTTATAAAAATAATTGTACCCTAAAAAAAGGTTTACTTAACTTTAACGTAGGGTGAGATATGATTGTCCCATTAATGAGCAGTACAAGATAGGAGTCGTTTTGAGTCTAAAAGAGAATATGGAAGCCGTAAGAGAAGAGTTGAGTTCAGAAGAGAAGTTTTTTGAAAGTGCTATCCGTACGGAACGATTTGTAAAAAAATATCAAAAACCTTTAATCGCAGTCGTTGTTGCATCCTTATTGGCCGTCGGAGGTGCTATCGGTTATCAAGCGTATACGGATGCTAAATTGCAAAGTTCGAATAAAGCTTTTAATCTCCTTTTGGCTAATCCTGCAGATGCTCAAGCAGAGCAGACGCTAAAAAACGATAATCCGGCCCTTTATGACGTATGGAAACTTTCTCGAGGAATTTCGCAAAATGATGTTACGATTCTTGAAGGGTTAAAAAACTCAACCACTTTCGGTGTCGGCGATATTGCAACCTATGAATCAGCTGCTATCAAAGGGGATGCCCAAGCTCTGGAGGGCTATACGAAGAAACAAGGGGCTCTGTATAAAGATCTCGCACTCATAGAACTTGCGGTTAAGTCGATTGAAAAGGGCGATGTAAAAACAGCGAATGAAAAATTAGCACTCATCCCTGAGGATTCGCCTCTGTATCAAGTTGCTTCGTCACTTCAGCACTATGGGGTGAAAGAATGAAATTAGCCCTCAGCTCATTATCAATAGCTACTATCCTCTTATTTACCGGCTGTTCTCATAAAGAGGTGTATAAACCCGATAATGTCAAAGGTGAATGGCGAACAGCCGGACGTATAAGTTCATCTATCGCACAAACCGGTCAGTCGGCTGCATTGCTTGAAAATGGACATTTATTGACTGCCAACGGAGAGAAAAATATTAAGCTTCCGAAAAATTATCGCTTGATCAATGCCGATAATACATGGATTATTACCGAAAGTCCGGAAGGAAATATGGTTCTTTTCCCTGAAGACGGTACCGATGCCAAAGTGACGTTTGATTTCAAACGAGACATAGCGGCTGCGTCTATTCAAGAGGATGTAGTAGCGGTTTTATTTGCAAACAATGAAATGGCCCTCTATTCGCTTGAGAGCAAAAAACTCCTTTTCAAAGAGAGTGCGAATATTCCAATTGCCGTTGATGCACGTATCGCGAATCCCTATTTTCTCAAAGAACTGGTATTGTTTTTAACGCTGGATGGGAAAATTGTGATCGTCAATTCTGAAACAAAGCAGCTTTTGCGTTCGGTGGTTGTCAATTCGGATGAGTATTTTAATAATGTTACATACATGAATGTTATCGATAATAATCTTGTTGCTTCAACCGGAAACGGTGTTTTAGCCCTTTCTCAAAAAGAGGCACGTGAAAAATATGAAATTCGTAATATTGCGTATACTACAGAAGGAATTTGGTTAACGACCAAACAAGGTGAAGTCATTGCACTGAGTCCGACGCTTCAGTTTAAAGCGAAAAAGAAATTTCCGTTTGCCCATTTTGTAGGATTGAGTGTCCAAAATGATCGTGTTTACGCTCTTGAACAAGAGGGATATATGATTGCATTGACAAAAAATCTTTTAGCGTATGATGTTTATGACATCGATATGGACGCGAAAAATAAAATCTTTTTAGGAGACGGCCGTTTTTATTTCGACGACCGCTACATCAATATCAAATAATGTCGAAAGAGCTGGATGCTTTTTTAGAGTACATTATTGTAATCAAAGCATTGAGCCCACGAACGATCGAAGCCTATCGGCATGATCTGAGTGCATTGGAAGAATCTTCCAAAAAGAATCTTACTGAAATTGATTCGAGTCAAATGTTTGAAATGCTCGGATCGATTACCAATAAGCGGACATTAAATCGAAAACTCTCTGCCTTTAACTCCTTTTTGGATTTTTGTCATCGATACCGTTTTGAGTCATCCTCATCGAAATTTTCACTTTCGAAAATTCCAAAAAATCTTCCGAAATATCTTCCGTTTGAGACGATCCAATCCTCGCTAAACTTAATTGACCGGAGTGATTGGATCGGTATGCGCGATTATGCACTCATCCTTTTTCTTTATGCTTCCGGATTACGTATCAGTGAGTGTTTGGCAGTAGAAGAGGGGGATATTGAGGGTGAATGGCTGCGTGTACGTCATGGAAAGGGTGAAAAGGAACGGTATGTTCCATTAGCGGCCGAATCACTTAAAGCACTTAGAATGTACCAAGAACACTCTCCTTATCACAACCGTCCAACTTTATGGCTCAATTATAAGGGAGAGAGGCTCAGTCGTGTTTCAGCGTTTAAGATTACTCAGAAATATGTCGGTGTTTCTCCGCATGCACTTCGCCATTCTTACGCTACGGCACTTATTTTAGGAGGGGCTGATTTGCGTGTAGTTCAAGAACTTTTAGGGCATGCATCCCTTTTGACGACGCAGATTTATACACATGTTCAAAAACAAAATCTCCAAGATACGGTATTGAAATACCATCCTATGTCACACTCTTGATATCCGTCAAGAAACTATTTTCATCTTGAAGCTATTATCCGTTTAAAAAAGGGTTACATATGATGTATGCATCGTTTAATGCCGATATTATTTTCGGTGACACTCAGCCGGTTATCACTCCGTTGATTACAAATGAATACACAAAAGAGATACGAATTGTGTTTCGTGAAGGGCAGTCGATGAAAGCCCATAAAACATCGTTTCCGATCACGGTCATGATCGTATCGGGCGAAATTGATTTCGGAGTGGGAGATGAGCGAATTATATTCGGAGCCGGGGATGTAATTGCACTCGAACCGAATGTTATTCATGATCTACATGCACTGGAAGACGCTATTGTACGTCTTAGTTTGCATAAAAATGACAATATCGCACGGGTAAATGGGGTACTTAAGTTATAATAGCAGTATGATTTTATGTGATATCGGCAATACTTCGGTTGATCTGTTCAGTGAGGGTAAGCGTTCCAAATGTCGTGTAGAGGATTTTGATCCCGCGACTTTTGTGGAAGATGTTTACTATGTCAGTGTCAACCTCTCGATGAATGAACGAATTCATGGACTTGCAAATTGGTATGATCTTCGAAAACTTATCGATTGGGACAAATATTACCCTAGCATGGGAGTAGATCGAGTCATGGTATGTGAAGCCATTGAAGACGGTGTAGTTGTCGATGCGGGAAGTGCAATAACTGTTGATGTAATGCGAAATGGTATCTATGATGGGGGATTTATTGCTTTAGGTCTCTACTCTGCACACGAAGCGTATGGTCGTCTTTCAAGTGCATTGAGTATGTCATTTAACTTTGAGGTTGATTTGGCTAAAATGGCAAAAAATACACCTGATGCCCTTACAATCGGTTTTTTGGCTCCTTTAATAGAGAAAATAGAGCGGTTGGGGAAACCGCTCTATATTACCGGTGGAGACGGGCAGCTCTTGTCACGTTTTTTTAGCGAGGCGATTGTGGATGAAGATTTGATTTTCACAGGGATGAATAAGTTGATAGAAAAAGGGTCTAAATGCTAAGTGTTGCACTCCCAAAAGGGCGGATTGCCGAAGATACGTTGGAAATATTTGAGACGATTTTCGGAAGCAGTTTTAAATTTGATGATCGTAAATTGATCCTTCAAACCGAAAATTTTAAATTTTTACTCGTACGTAATCAAGATGTTGCAACGTATGTTTATCATCAAGCAGCCGATATCGGGGTTGTTGGTCTTGATACTCTTGAAGAGCAAGGGTTGGATGTCATACGACTCCTCGACCTACAAAAAGGGAAATGTCGGGTCGCCATCGGTATGCGTGCAGGTGAAAAACCCGATTTTACAAAAAGTGAGATCAAGGTAGCAACCAAAATGGTCAATATTACCAAGCGCTATTTTGCCGAACGTGCGGTGGCTGCCGATATCATCAAATTGTATGGATCGATTGAACTTGCCCCATTGGTTGGATTGGCGGATATGATTGTTGACGTTGTTGAGACAGGTAGCACAATGAAACAAAACGGTTTGGAAGTGGTTGAGACGATTATGGAATCCACTACCCATCTTATCGCGAATAAAAACAGCTTTTTTGAGAAAAAAAGTGAAATTTTAGATGTCTATGAGAAAATAAACGCCCTTTTATACGGCAACAACCACTAAAATTCACGATTGATTCACAAAAGAGAGCTAAAATACGATCAATAACATTTAAAGGAGAGACAATGTCATCTCATTATTCATCACGTTTTGCATGGGCACTATTGCTTGCCACATCAGGACTTATGGCTGATAGTTTTTCGACTACAGAATATATCTCAGTTACCAAATCAGTTCCGAGCTATTCAACACTTCAAGAACAAATTCCGAGTCAAAGATGTTACGACGTACAAGAAAAAGTGAGTTCGGGTGGAACGAATAACGATGTTGTTGGTGCTGTCGTTGGAGGAGCATTAGGCGGAGTGCTCGGTCATAACGTCGGTGGAGGGACGGGTAAAACCGTTGCAACCGTCGGAGGAGCTGTTTTAGGTACGTTGGCAGGGCAAAATGTAGGGAGCAAATACAATACTCCGGAAACCACATCGTATCAAACCGTTCGCAAATGTGAGAATATCACGACATTAAAAACACGTGAAGTGTTAAACGGTTATACAAATTATGCAAAACTAAAAGGCAAAGAGATCACTGTCGAGAGTGATCAACCTCTTAAACAAATTCCTGTAACTGTCACCTATAGCTATTAATTTTCTCCTGTTTTCAGGAGAAATCTTCCACTTTCTTACTCTCATTTCAACGATAATTTGTTAAAATAGATCATATTATTAATCTTTTAGCAGGACAGGAGTCTTTATGGCACTCAAAGTGGCAATTAACGGAACAGGCAGAATTGGAATTATCGTTGCAAAAATCATTGCAGAGCGCAATGACATCGAACTTGTAGCGTTAAACACCACATCAAAACCTGAGATGTTGGAATATTTGCTCAAATTCGACAGTGTACATCGCGGTATTGATGCAAAAGTTATCGATGATCAAACGATCCAAATCGGGGGCAAGAACATTCGTATGTTCAGTGACCGTAATATCGATAATGTTGATTTTGGAAGTGCCGGAGCAGAAGTGGTTATTGAATGTACCGGTAAGTTTTTGGATCAAGAGAGCTGTGCAAAACACCTTAAAAACGGTGTTAAAAAAGTCATCATGTCTGCCCCTGCGAAAGATGATTCTCCAACGTATGTATTTGGTGTTAATTCAGATGGATACAAAGGTGAAGCTATTATCTCAAATGCAAGCTGTACAACAAACTGTCTTGGGCCGATTTGTAAAGTGCTTGATGATGCATTCGGTATTGAAAACGGTCTTATGACAACGATTCACTCGTATACTAACGATCAAAACATTCTGGATGTAAAACACTCTAAAGATCCTCGTCGTGCACGTGCGGCAGCAATGAATATGATTCCGACGTCAACCGGTGCGGCTAAAGCAATAGGGAAAGTTATGCCGAATCTCCTTGGCAAACTAAACGGATATGCGATGCGTGTACCGACTCCGGATGTATCGGTAGTGGATTTAACCGTCAATTTGAAAAAAGAGGTTACAAAAGAAGATGTACATGCTGCGTTTAATAGTGCTGCAGAAGGTGCATTTAAAGGATTGATCGAAGTTGATAACGACAAACGTGTATCAAGTGACTTTATCGGTTCTACATACAGCTCGACCTATGTACCGGATATGACCAGTGTGGTTGATGGCAATACTGTAAAAGTATTGGCATGGTACGATAATGAATGGGGATACAGCAGTCGCCTTGTTGATATGACGGTTCTTATCGGAACGCGTTAATGCTTCGATATACGAACCATTTTGAAACGAAAACGCTTGATCCGTTTACCCTTGAAAAAGGGTACGAAGCGGTTCGTTACGAAGCCTCATCGGGAGATGTAGGTTATTATCATCTCCCTCTCTCCTCTATTGCGCTTGTAGAAGAACTCCAAAACCTTTATCGAGATATTGACCGCCGTTTTAATACGATTGCAATCATTGGTATCGGTGGATCGTCTTTGGGGATAAAAGCGATTGAACGCCTTCTTCGTCCGAGTACTCCAAACGCAAAAAAACTTATTTATCTTGAGAATTCAGACCCTATCACTATTATGCATGAGATGAAACAAATTGATAAGTTTCGCACGCTGTTTGTTGTGATTTCAAAGTCAGGCGGAACGGTAGAGACGCTGTCAATTTTTAAACGGTTGATCGTTAGCTTTGAATTGCCGTTGCAAGATTCTGAACAGATTTATGTTGTCAGTGACGACGCTTCTCCTTTGGCACAGTTTGCTGATGAAAATCATCTTCGCCGCTTTGTTATCCCAAGCAACGTCGGTGGACGTTTCTCTGTTTTGAGTGCTGTGGGAATGGTCCCTTTGACATTAGCCGGTTTTGATACCTTTATGATCCTAAAAGGGGCTCAAGCATTTTTGGAACGTTTCTGGAATCGTGAAGAAGAGCATATGCTTCAAAAAGCGGCTTTTTATGTTACGCACAGTGAACAATATCCTATGAACGTCCTTTTTGCCTATTCGGATACCTTTGAAGAGTTCGGCAAATGGGTTGTTCAAATCTGGGGTGAATCTTTGGGTAAAAGAAACCGTGTCGGCTCGCGAGTAGGATTAACTCCTATTTCACTAATCGGATCGGTGGATCAACACTCCTTTTTGCAATTGATTATGGAAGGGCCATTGAATAAGACGGTAACCTTCATGCATATTGAAAGTTCAGAAGAGCATTTGATGATTCCTGAACTTTCTTTATCGCATTTAGAGAAGAGTGATTTCGTAAACGGAAAAAGCTTCAATGACTTGATCAATGCACAATGTCGTGCCACAATCCAAAGTGTCTTACAAAGCGGTGTATGTGTCGATGAGATTGCGTGGAAACAGATTGATGAAGCATCCGTAGGCGAATTGATTTTATATTATGAGTTATTGACTTCTCTTAGCGGTGCACTGTTGGAGATTAATACGTATGACCAGCCGGGTGTCGAGGTTGGAAAACAAATCTTACAAGGGTATTTTCAGAAGGGATAAACTCCCTTTTGAAATTAGACGTTTTTCCCCAGTTCTTGTTCTGATTCGATGATTAGATTATCCATGAGATTAAAGAGTTTGAGGCTTGCTTCTTCCATCTCCGTAAAGTTCGTTATGATCTCTGATTGATGCTGAATCGATTGATCCCCATTTTCAATATATTTAATATTTTCATGCACTTTATTGTGAACAATTGAGTGAGGGGTAGAAATGTTCTTAAAGCTGGTAAGATGAGAGAAACGCTCTTTGCCTAATCCGCTATCGTACCATTTTCCGAGGCGACATTCATGATGTGTTCCGAATACCGTATCGGCTTTTCCATTCACGATACTTTTGTACGCGTTAGATTTGAACATAATATGATCGATTTTTGCCAACGTGATGAACGTCGTGTTTTCAATTGCTGTGGCTTGAATCGCCGTGCTTTGTGCATCTTGGTTGAAAGTGTACAAGGTCTCTCTAAATGACTCGATGGATTGACTTGATTCACTTGCGATATCATTCATATCTTCGGAATTGGTATGGATTTCGGTTGTCTCTTGCTGCAAGGTTTGTACTGCGATACCGATCTCTCCTGTCGCTTTTTGAGTACGTTCTGCAAGCTTACGAACTTCATCCGCAACAACGGCAAAACCTCGACCGTGTTCACCCGCACGCGCAGCTTCGATCGCTGCATTGAGAGCGAGGAGATTGGTTTGATCCGCAATATCTTTAATCAAATTGACAACAGAAGTAATCTCACTTGTTTTTTCGTTGAGTGAATTAATCGCTTGGGCCGAAATTTGAACCAGTTCAATAAGTCGGTTGAGTTTTGAAATGATCAATTCAAGTTCATTAACGGTCTCAGATGAGTTTTTAGAAGTTGCTTGGCTGATTTTTGTAATCGAATCAAGGCGGATAATACTTCTTTGAAGATCTTCTTGTGTACAACCGATTTTAAAATGATAGTAATTTGAATTTAAAATGATAGTAACGTACCTTTTTTAACCTCCATGCAATAAAAATACTATCATTTCAAATACAAATCTAAATAACTATAATATTCCTCGCACAGCTTCAATAACTTGCATTTTAAATTCAAATAACAATATAAATACAAAAAAATACATGAAAAGTGTTATATGATATTCAATATTCTATTGCTCAAAAAAGGAATTTAAGTGCATGAAGAAGCAATGAAAGCATTAACATGTGCATGTGCATTTGGTAAATCAGAATGGGTCAAAGACTGGATATGTAATCATAGTGAAGATGAACAATTTTTATATATGCTTGAACAAGGAAAGAATGTAGCAAAAAGTTATGGACATCAAGAGATTGTTAAATATTTAGAAGAAACGTATCCTGAAGCATTTGTATAAGAGGCATATAGCCTCCTAATAATTCGAAATAAAAACCTCTCTAACCGCCTTTTTACTACCCGATCCTCGAAGTGTATAGTTGATCTCTTTAGTGGACGTGATCTTCATGTCCGCATATAGCTCTCTCACTAGTTCACAGTCGTTATAGCTCAATAGAAACTTGCCTTTGATACCGTGAAGAAGCTCTGATAGTTGACGATGCTCTGCTTCTCCAAATCCTCCAGTGTGTTGGTAGTACTTCTCTGTCGATACATACGGAGGATCACAATAAAAGAACGCATCATCTGCATCATACGTCCGGATCAGCTTATCAAAGCTCATATTCTCAATAGTGACAAACTTCAGTCTCTTAGACCATTGTCCAAAGTCTTTGTAGATATCTTTCGGTCGACGTCCACTCTTAGCGTTCATGGCAAACGTAGTCCCCTTAGCTCCAAAGCTCTGAGAAAGTAGGTAGAAGTAGAAAGCAGCTCGCTCAATATTGTTCCGTGGCTTCATACGTCCGGAGAGAATATCAGCGAATAGTTCACGGCTGATCAGTAGAGTACTCAAGTACATTGATAGGGACTGTGGATTGGTTCGGATAGCGCGATGAAGGTTGATCAGTTCACCATTGATATCATTGACCACTTCGGAGTGTTTTGTAGTACAGGGCTTGCGGTATAGAACGTTGAGCGCACCGCCGAACACTTCAACATAGAGACGATGATTTGGGAATAGGGAGACGATATCGTCTGCGAGTTTTGATTTACCGCCGATCCATGCGAATGGGGCTTTTAGTGTGATTTTTGGATGCTGCATATAATTTCCTGACA
Source organism: Sulfuricurvum sp. PD_MW2 (assembly GCF_002633015.1). Lineage (GTDB taxonomy): Bacteria > Campylobacterota > Campylobacteria > Campylobacterales > Sulfurimonadaceae > Sulfuricurvum. Next base: position 57,314 of record NZ_NSIU01000004.1, read on the forward strand.
CCGTGTCATATTTTCACGGTCGAATTAAGATACCGGAGATAATTCCGGTACCGCTGCATCTCCTTTTGTGGTTAGGGGTGAGGCGGGAGCTTCTTACAAACACTTCTCCAGTGCTGCTTCAAAATCATAAAGACAACTTTCTAACTTCGGATAGTTCTCCAGCCGTGCTTTCATCCACTGAGCAATATCTCCAGTCTCAGGAGTAGGATCTTCGCATTTAGGCTTTTTAGTATCGCATTTTTTTGTGATCGTAATCGGCTCATATGGAGCAACTTCTTTTCCGGCACATCCTGAGAAGATCATGACTGCAGTCAAGACCATCAAATATAGTATTTTCATAATTTACTTCCTTCAGCATTTTTACGTGCCTCTTCAGCGATAGCATTCAGATCGGTACAATTATCACCGGTCGGGACGTACTCGATCTTTGTTTTAAATACCGGCTTTGCTGCCATTGTTCGATTAAACTCTGCTTCTTTCTTTAGAGCATCGAGTTTATCTCGCTCCATCCATGCTTTCATGAAAGCAACACTGTCTTTTTCTCGTTTGATTTCAGACTCTTTGGTTTCAACTGTTTGCTGAAGAACGTTGCGCTCTCCGGAGACACTCAAAGTGTAAAAACTAACCCCAATTAAGAGCATTGAAAAGCCTAATGCAGTTGCAATAAATATCTTTAAATTAACCACTTTTTATCCCTTTATTTATCTTGAACAGATGTTGTAGTCAGTAAGCGCATGGCGATCATTACCGTTGGAAATATAATCGCATAGAGCAATCCGAATGACGGTGCTGCATGTACTGATAGATAATCTTGAATAGCCTGTGTTTGAGACTCCATTCCACCAAGTATTCCCATTACAATAGCAATCCAAAAAGTTCGAGTTTTTACGATTTTTTTCATGCTACCATCTCTCCGTTTCTGAGTTGAGCCAAAGTAAGCCCTTTGGAGTCTTGAAAGTGAGGAAGATCTTTCAACGTTTTAAAGTCTCCTCCCCATTCAAGTCCGCATTCTTTACCAATGCGACCGATATCCTGCCAAAGCTTTCCATCCTCTCCTGAGGTATTCCATACTGGTTTTCCATGTCGAACCGCTACAACGTCAAAAGCAAGACGGAAGTTATGGTATGAATAACCGGCTTTAGCATTGGTGACTTTTGCACCTTTGACAGTTCTTCCAATTGCATATAGTGCATCTTGAGATTCATCATCTCGGTAGGTTGCCGTAAAGACAAGATCAATGCCCAATTCAGCTTCACATCGCTTCTCCATCTTAAGTGCTTTTTCTCGAACCGTTGGGTGCAAATCTTCAAGTTTGCGTGAGGTAATCATTGTGTTCTCCTTTATTTTTAGATTGATTTATCATTCACCCTCCGATTTTTTACAGTGATTTTGCTCGAGCTTTTTTAGGATGCAGCATACGAAGTTATCGAACCGTGTTGCAGTTCCTGCTTCTTGCCGTCTAGCGATATAAGAGCTGATCGTCTCATCTTGTGATCCGTTCCAAAATATAACGTTGCCCATCTGATCAAGTACCAAAAGAAAGCGATACCATCGGCTCCTTTTTTCGACATCGTTTTTGAATTTAGTGTAGAGTGCTTCTAACTCTTGAGGTGTACGATTCATGAGAAAAACTTCCCACGCTCGGTGACGAACTGTAATGCGAATTTAGGGAATTCTTCGGCAGTCATAGGTAGTTTTGAACCATTAGCGAAATGGATCACGGTCGAAGTTAACCCAAGCTCAAACGATGCTTTGACCTGAACCATACCGTCACCATCATCTTTGGTGACTGAGATACGACGATCAGTTCCGTCAGAGTTAGTTCCATACACAAAACCTATGAGCATTTCTTCATTGCGTGTGTTTTCTGCTTCTTGCTCAGCTTGTTTTTGTAACTCTTCAGCGGTGAACTCCTGTTCTGGAGTGTTGTTTTTAAGCCATTCATCCAAAAGATCACTCATCCATCCTGTATAGCCATCAGGGATGTGTGTTGATCCATTTATTAGGTATCCATCCCTTTGTTTTTTAACTGATTCAATTTCCATTGTTTACTCCTTATAAACGTGCATCTGCTTTAAATCCGCCAATACAATAACCCGCCTGCCCAACAGTCATACCAGCTGTGGATGCTGAGTAAATACCACATTTATGTGTAGTAATCCTATCTGCCGCAGCAGTTAAGTTGGTTATTAATGACCCTGTTCCTTGAAAGTCTATTGTTCCCGCTGTACCTGCGAAAGAATATAAAGTAATTATTGGAACACCTCTTTTTGCAACTTTAAATTCAATGATTGCACCTTGAAAAGTAGTAGTAGCAGTTATCCTTGCGCCACTAAAATAGGTATTATTGTCATAAGATTTTTCAAAATATCGCATAACCCTCATTTCTTCAATACCAGTAGGGACATTCTGAAATGTAGTTGCTACTGATCCCTCTTCGAGTTGTACTTCATAGATTTCAAAATAGTTTGAAGTGGAATCAAATAGATTAACAATTGTTGCCCCCGTTGGGAATAATGACCCTGCTCTTGATGCATCAGCGGCTAATGTGAAATGTATATCGAATCTTCCCGATGTGTCTTTTGTAATTGTTGATGGCATAGTAAAACTGACGCTATAACGTGTTTTTCCGGTTGCTGAAACAGTATATTTTTTAGGTGTTAAATAAGCTAGACCCGTACCGTCATAAAACCCTATCCCGTAATCTCCCAATTTGTTTGTGTTTACGGTAAAGCTTAGAGTTACAGTTTTACCGGCAAGGTTTGCGATATTGTTCCCCTCTAATGATTGAAGGATAGTCGCCATATCCCCACTGGTTAAGGATGTGTCGGCTACGGTTGGCTGTACTTTAAGACCACCGCCTACAATGCTTGAAATAGTTGCAACTCCTGTAAATGTAGTATTTGCCCGTCCATACTTCCACATCGTAGAAGCGTAGGGTGTTCCAATACCATTAAAAGTTGCAGTTATACTTGTTGCCTCATACCAAAAATCAAAATGACCATCTATAATGTAATTTTTAAATCCGGTGAAAGGTGATAACACTGCCCCATTCATTGAAGGAGAACCAGTAAATGATGGGGAATACATCAATACTGCATAAGTTATTTTTTTAAATGTCAATGTAAGACTATCCCAAAAACCGAACTCGTCTGCATTATCCAATGAAGTTTTAGCTATAGCTGAATGTATTTGTGCTCCGACAGATAAAGGTGTCCAACTTGCAGGTTCTGATATAGGGTTATTGGATGTATTTATAGAACATCTATAATAGAACCCCGCATATGTCCATGACTCACCGACTAATGCGGATGATGTTCCTTGTATAAACAACCCCTTATAGTTTATCAGTGCAATAGCGATATTAGAAGCAGCTACTGCACTCTCTTCTTTAGCATTGACATTGGATTCAAGATCATTGATCTGTGTCACAAATGTAATCAGCTTTGCACCGAGCGATTGAATATAGGCTAAGAATGCATCATATCTTAGTCGAAAGTTTGTTTTATCCGTACTGCTCGGCGGTGTTGGCGGTGCATCAAAATTTACATTTATTGGCATTGTTTCTCCTTATTTAAACTAACCCGACGATGTCTAGGCTAATAGTAGTTTTTGTTGGATTGGATGCGGTCTGTCTGAATTTCTGCAGATATCCAAAAACGCTGAATGCTTCATAGGCTTCACCGATAAATACTACCGGTTGACCTTGAATCCGATCGAGCGATCGATAGTACGCGGTGATCTGTGGAGTATCACTGTCTAGTGTTGGATTGAGCAGTTTTGCGCTGTTACCTTTTGATAGATAAGTAGCCCCAGTCGATGTATCAGTAACGACCGTCGAATAGTCAATACTTGAAAGTTCTACACCCCATTGTGTTGATCCGATGTCTCGCATCATCCCTGCAGCGAATATTCCTAGTTTTGCCGTTCCTGATCCATTAATAGTTATGACGAATGAAATATTACGGGTAAGGGTTGTACGCTCATAAGTGATATTTCCCTGTGTCTCATCGATCCAGTCTCCATACCCATACTCTTCATGTGTTGTCGGTTCGGTGATCACCCCGATAGTTATCGGTCCCTCTATGATTGCAGCCGTATCATTATCCATGACAGAGATCACTACATCTATTGCATCAAGGTTTCCAAGATATAGAGCATGAGCACCATAGCAAGCAACTGTCATCGTAATAGTTCCGGCATTTACAGCCTGAGTATTTAGGAACTGATCAAACGCTCTCCATCGATTCTGAGTACCGAGAAATTTCCAAACACCGGTTGGATTTTTGGTTGCGTCATAGACGTTAATAGCATCTTCAGGACTTTTACCTACGTTTGCCACCAATGCTTGAAACTCGCCTTTTGATGCACCCGATGATGAGACGATAGCTCCGATCATGTAGTTATTTCCTACTACCCATTCAGGATATGAGGTGACGGGGATATTTGAGGATAGTAGTGTAATTGCTCCGGGTATCATTACCTTCATCTATACTCTCCCAGCTGCGATTTGAGCTTGCGTCGTTTGGTTCTGTAGCTCGCGGAATATTCGTTGAAGAGTGTCAAGCATAGGTTTTAATACGGTGCCGTCATTTCTTCCTGTAATAGATGTTGCATCACCGACACGTGATAGCATCATGTCAGATGGTTTGGTATAGGTGGTTAGAGCTTTAATGCTATCGGTATATTTCGTATTAGCATTAGTTGCAGCCATTATTGCTTCGCCAAGACTTTTCCATGTAGTAATCGTCTCAGGAGTAAAGGATGATTTCATAGCCTCTTCATATTTGGAGAGATAGTTCTCTACTGTAATACCGCTAACCCCCATTTGATTCTCAAGCGCTGCCAAATCTTTAGTGAGATAATCTGCCGTAAATTTTAGCTGCTCTATGGTTCCGCTACCGAGCTTCCACTCATTGAATGATCTTGTACTTGATACATAAGTTCCGACAGAGGTAGCGAATGCTTGCGAAATCGTTTGATTGATAGATTTTGCATAATCAGTCCAATAAGAATAAATCGTTGAAAACGTAGAACTCGATTGCTGAACATCTGTAAATGCTGTAATGAAGTTTTTTGCAAGTTGATCTTGGAAGGTAGCCCCTGCATATCTGCCTGCAGCAAGAGTTATTTCTTTAGAGGTACCAAGCTGTACGAGAAGATAATCATAGGTATCAAACAACCCTTTGATTTTTGATTTTTCTACGTCCGATAATGGCGAATACGTTGTCCAGCTGCTTGAGCTAAACCATGACTTCTTTTTATAATCTACATAGGTCTGAGCGTTACTTCCATCCTCTGTAGATGATCCAAAATAATAACCGGATCCTTTTACTTTTGTACTACCGAACATACCACCTACAAGTGAACCGAGTGCTGCTCCAATTACGGCTCCTACCGGTCCGGCGATCAAAGCTCCTGCTGCACCGCCAATTGCCCCATAGGTTCCGGCTTTAGTATCAGCCCCTAGTAGTTTATCCCCTACTGATCCAAGTACATAACCTCCTGCTGCTCCAAGTGCGGCACCGCCAAGCATAGCTCCAGCACCTTCAGCTCCACTAGCTCCGGCTGATGCCCAAGGGGAAGATAATCCCATCCCAAAGTCACCGACTCCCATTGCTGCTGATGCAGCCGCATCGGATGAAAAACCGACATATTGCATACCTGATGCTAGTGATGCTCCCGCTTGACCAAATCCAGCGGCAATCGATGATGATATTCCTCCGGTCAAAGCTCCGTAAATGGTATTAGCGGATGATGCAATACTAATTGCATTCATTACATCAGCGTAATCATTTCCTTGTTTTGTGACTTGACCATTCGCATCGTAAACGGTACCGCCTTTTGTGGTTGTGAAACCTGCATCATCTTTAGTTGCACCGATCAATGCTGCAGGAGTAACTGCCGCGCCGAATACCGATCCAAGACCGCCATAACTCTTGAATAAATTGATAATTCCGCCGGTACTGTTTTCTCCGGTTCCGAGAATAGAATCTGCTAGCGATTTTGATAAACTGCGGGTCATAGACTGTGTGATCGACGACCAAAAGTCTTTTAACCAGTTCCCAAATGAAACGAATTTACCATTCATAGCGTTAAAGAATTGTTCATCCATCGCTTTGTTCATGTTGTCAAACAGACCGGATAGAAATTGATTATCTCTCTTCCATTGTTCTTTTTGGAAGGTATCGTTATCTTTAGCTTTGATAGCCAACATTTGAGCGTTGGTATACCATCCTGTTTCGGCAAGCCTTTTCATCTTCGCTTCTTCTTGAAGATAGTATGCAGATGATGTATCGCCTATCGCCGTGTAATATTCAGTATTAGCGGTTAGCAATCCTGCATTGTAGGTTTTGATTGCTTCTTTGGCTTGCTCATCAGCTTGGAACTGCACCTGAGCTTTTTGTTCAAAATATTTTCTATCTTGATCTATCTTATATTGATTGATCTCATCGGTTGAAAGGATGCCCTGTTTAACCATTTCATCGACTTGGAGCATTTGCTTTATATAATAAGCTGTATCCTCTTCACCGATAGTACTGTAATGATCAATGAGTAATTTATTTTTTTCTGTCTGCTCTTTTTGATAGAGTGCTGTCATAGCAGAGGATGTCAGCTCTGCGATCTTAACTTCATCTACTTTTGCTTTGCGGTATTTTTCAGCTTGATCATTGATAGATGCAATAGCTTTGTCATGCTCATTACCTGTAAATCCGGCAATGTCTTTGTTGATCGATAGATAAGCTTGTTTTAGATTTTCTGCAGCAATCGCCGCTTTTTTAGCAGCTTCCTCTTCAGCCTTTTTCTCAGCATCGGTTTTTTGGTACGGGTTTGTAATAAGTTCATCCACTACAGGTGCATTGATATTTTTGAGTTTTTCATAGTAGCTTACAAGTTGTAACTGCTCTGCATGAAGAGCATCTTTACGCTTTCTTAGATTATCCACAATATCATCATTTTTGGAAGACTGATAAGCAAATCCCGAGCGTTTTTTTAATTCTGCAATGATTGATTTTTCTTCGGCATAAACTTCTTTACTTCTTAGTGAAACATCATGGAGTTGCTGTGCAGTATCTTTTCCAGAAAAAGTATTTAAGTCCGACATAAAGAGTTTACTTCCTGCCGTTTTTGCATTATTTGAAGCTATTTCATTTGTTAAACTTTTGTACTCATAAAGTCCTCCAATAACTGCTGCAATAGAAGCTCCTATTATTACCCATGGATTCACTGCTACTGCAGTATTGAAACTTATTTGAGATACTGTAGCTATTTTTGTTGCTATATCAATTTCTTTAAGAGCTTTAATTCCTGTTCCTAGAAGAGTAACTCCATAGAAAGATCCTGAAATAATTACAGCTTCTTTTGTGTAATGAGATAGATTATCTAGCTCTCCATTTTGATTTTGTAAAAGTTTAGTTAATTCAATAGTTCCTGATTTTGCAAGATCAAATATTCCAGAGTCATGAACTGTACTCATTTTGAATTGATTCCATGAATCTTCAAGACTGGATGTTAAACCGCTCCAGCTGTTTTCCATCTCTTTACCGGCTGCACCGAAATCGCTGAGTTTACCGATCAAGAAATCATAGACGTCACCTTGTTTGATATGCGTTTTGATTTGTTCATTGGTAAGTCCGATGTTTTTGGCGACTACTGAGTTCATATCAATATTGCCGCTTAGTACAGATGCCATTTCTTGTGATAACTGATCCATAGGTACTCTCATAGCCGCTGCAGCTTGAGTCATCAATGTACTATATTTAACAGTTTCCTGAACTGAAAAGCCAAGTTTCATTGAAGGTCCAAGAGCTGCTTGAAATCCTGCAGTTAATTGTTCAAGAGTGGCTGGAGTTTCCAAGTTAGATTTTCTAAGAAGCTGTACAGCTTCTGCAGAGGCTTTTTGTGCCATCGCAAATTTCTGAGATGCATCAATATGTTTACCCATAGAGGTAATGTTTTGAGAGTTGACGGAGATCAGTGAAGCAATACCGATCTTCATTTGTTCAAATTGACCGGTGAGCTCTATACCTGATTTAACGACCGAAGATATGGCACTGTACCCAATGAATGAAGCAATGAGTGTTTTGACCGATGAAGCCATACGGTCAAGACTGGAGGAAGTATTATCAATCTCTTTTGAAGCAGTTTTTGAAACCTTTTCAATGCCATCGATGGAGCTAATGGCTTCTTGTACTGCTTTTACGTCGGCGGTAGTGCTGATTTTGATTTTAAGTTCATTTGACATACACTACCTCCATGAAATATTTATTGAGCTATCTCAGGACTGCTGCTATTGCATACGCAGTGCCGTTGATCATAGGTTTTATGATTTTTTGGATGATATTCCTGCGTTAAACTCAGCCGCCATTTTTCGGAACAATCCGTATGTATCAATGACATCCAAATTCTCTTGGATACAAAAATCTTTTGTAAAATCGTAATTGACCTCCGCCCCGTTCATACTTCCCATAAGAGACAATATAAAACCATAGGCGATAGGTTGCTCATCCGCTGCGAGCCATACAATGGCATCAGGTTCGAAGTCCTCTTCTCTGTATCCATCACTGAGCATATGGAAGCTTGATTCGCCTTTTGCCCATTCGCCCGCAAAACGTATGAGGCGATCTACTTTTTTTTCTGTAACTCCGCAATCTGCTCACCGATTGCAGAAATAATCTTTTTTGGATCGATATTTTTAGATCGGATCTCACTCATAAATGCCGCTTTATCCTCACCGTCTAGGGTTAGCTCTAACCGACGCATCAGTGAACTGGAAAGCATTTTTTCCGGATTTGCTTCTTTGATCTTTTTTTGAAGATCGATGAGCTCTTTTTTGAGGTCTTTATTCTCCCAAAGCAATTTCGCTTTTTCAATAAATCCGACACATTCGATGAGTGCTTGATTTGTTTCAATATCATTGATGATTGATGCTACACGCTGAGCATTTTCATTGACTGCTTCGATAGCTGAAGCAAGCTCATCCATCTCTTTTTGCTGCGTTGAATTAAGCTCATGTAATACGAGATTAAATCCTACACCGTCGATCATGATTAAAACGGGGTATTTCGTTAGAATTTCCATTGTTCACTTCTCCTTATTGATGCGTAATTATGAAGTTGGCATTAGCAACTCCATCGTTTTGAGCGCGAAATTTACGAGTCAATTTCACACGACCTTTTTCATCTGCTTCACCAAGCTCTAGGGCAAAAGCATGTGGAACTTCAAGGAGTACTTGATTTCCTGCATCTCCGACTGTTATCAGAATCGCTTTAAGTTGACCGTTACCCATATCAATCCATGATTGCTCATCAGTTCCTTTTGTTTTGATAGCCACCAAGCTGATTGTTGGATCAAAGTTTGCGATGTAAAATTCGCTCATGCCTGTGGCATAGGTATCTTGAACATCATTACCGACATCAAGTTCAAATGAATCACAGTTAATAGGTGTTCCGCTGATCGTAATAGCCGAAATCTTTGAAATGATTGGAATAATTCCTGCATTCAATGTGACGGTAGGATTCGGATCAGCTTCAGCTTGAGGAGTTGTATATCCGCTTACGGAAAATACTGCTTTTAATGGTTCTCCGACTTTACCGCTAATTTTCATATTGGCAGCTGCACCGTTCACGGTACGTGAATATCCATCACTGAATACTTTGACTACCCCCGACCCTGAAGATGTAATTCCTCCAGGTTTATAGACCGCTTTTGATCCCGGTGTAATAGTTTCATACAGACCGGCAATTTTATAGAGTTCGCATAGCTCAGGAGCAGCACCTAACGTAGCTGAAGCTTTGATAACAGTTGGAATATCAAATGTCACTTTTGTATTGTTCGGATCAACATACCCTTTTTTATTTCCTAAAGCACCGGTTCCTACAGCATTGATTTCGCCTGTAGATACTTTTGGACTCAAAAGGACAAATCCATCCAATTGGACAACATTGACAGCACTTGGAACTGATCCGGACTTTGCCAATAGTGTATTTTTATTCGTTTCCTGTACCGACATCGTTTTTTACCTCCTCATTTGGAATAGATACTGAAGCTTTTCCTGTTTCGATGAGCTTGTCTGCAATTACAGGATCAACTGTTACGGTACCGCTGTACTCTTTTTTATCGATGATGAGCGTTGTTGCTTCATCTATTTCAATATCAACTTTTTTAACCGCCATGATTTCCTCTTTTTATAAGATGCTTTTTAACAATCTCTGCATCGGACGATTCAAGTACGATGGCTTCAAGCAGATCGATCTGCTTTTGTTGGGAGGTAATAATCTCTTTGAGCTGACCGATTTGTGTTTCCTGATTTCGGATCGTTTTCCAAAGAGGAATGATGATAATTGCCACCATAAATTGGACAAGTGGTAGCCAATCTTTAATCGCTTCCATTACGACTCCATATCAATTATTTTTACGTTTATTCGATAGATAAGAAGACCATTATCCGCTACTGCAATCGGTAGCGTTTGCGTATGTTCTATATCCGTTCTGATCCGACTGATTTCATATAAGGAATGTTCAATATCCTCAACGACTTGTTTTAATCCCGATTCTCCTGAAATCGAAAATCCGGCGCAAAAAATGGCGAATTCTCGATCTACAATACCCATTGCGGTGCGGATACCACCGTCATAAAGGATGAATACACCTGATTCAGATAACTCTGCTTGATCTATCTCAATCAAATCAATTCCATTCAATGCCGATTTGATGAGCGCTTGAGAAGATGTTATTCCCATTCGCTTACCCTTTGTCCTATGAAAACCGTTGCGCTAGTAGTAACCAACGGATCAGATGAAGGTGAAGATCGGACTACTTTCATAGCTGTATCGAAGATCGTCTTATCTGTTTCGGTCGGTTGGATTTTGGTTGCGAGCTTGAAACGATAGACTCCGATATCGAGCATCGCATACAAAGCAACGCTTTTACCCTCAATAATCTCTAACACTTCATTGGCAGCACGTGTGATCGCTTCAGGAGTGATCTGTGCCGGATTGGTTAGATTGAGACGTAACCGTTCATCGAGTTTCGATTCAAACTCATTCATTTATCAGCCTTGATGTTTTTCTCGAAGTAGTCGAGCTGCTTCACGATTAGTCATCGGTTTTACTTCCGAATCAATCACCGGTTCCTCTTCGACTGTCGGTACTTCATCGGATGTTTCAGTCTCAACCGTCGAAAGGTTTTCTTCCGGAGGGGTCGTATCTGTTACCGGTTCCTCTTCGACTGTCGGTACTTCAGGTTTTGGAGTTTTATTTCTTGCCATAATTTACTCCTTACGCTACGGTTCCGGTAGATTTATGAGCGAGCTGCCATAAACCGTATCCGGCATTACAACGGCTATCTACACCGTAACGGAACTTGTCACGCATAAAGACGTTTTCATCGTCTTCTTTATCCATCGCGACGAACTTGATCTCTTTGTTTTTTTGGAGGATCGTCGGCTTGATCGGACGGCTGTTATCAACGATATACCAAGCATTCGGATCGGTAAGCCAATCAGCTACAAGATATTCCATCAACCCTTTGGAAGTATTAGACTCTCCATTTGCAAGGAAATCTTTAGTCAAGATGTCGATTGCCACTTGCTCCAGCTCAGGTGGAACGATCAGCAACGTAGGACGAATACGGAGCGGTTTTCCGGTATCGGTAGTGATACCGCGCATCTCTGCACGTGCTGCAAGCAATGACGCATTAGCCAGTTTCTTATTACTAAGATTACTGAATGCAACTCCACCTACATCATGATCAACCGCAAAGAATGCTTTGCCGTCATAACATACGCCATTACTTTCAAGAAGACCGAATGTAAGCTCGTCATAATGCTCTACAGCTTCGGATGCCATCATTTGAATACGAGGCTTAACGATACCGAGGTTATCGTAGGTAATATCATCTGCATCCACTTCGATAGTTGCTTCAAACTTTTTACCGATGATTTGGTACGTATATGCACTCAAATCTTTGAGAACACGATCACCTACCCATTCACGCATACGCGGAAAATCTCCGAGCCATGCGTAGTCCACCGTTTTTGTGCTGGCAATGACTTCCGTTGCGATTTTGCTTTGATCACCGGATACGGTAGTAAGTTGATCAGTAAAGATTTTTGAAAAACCTTTATTGATGGCTTGTAAATTGGTACGATTAATAATCATGGTTACTCCTTAATCCCAAGTTGGGCATAAACTGATTTAGTAGCTTCGTCTTCTTCTTGAGCGTTAGCTTCAACACCGGTGCGACCTGTCAAATGTTTTGTGCTGGTTTTATTCAATTCCAAGAATTGATCCAATGCCGCACCTTCCAACGTCATAGCGAACTCTTTCGCATTTGGAAGAAGCTCACCGGCTGCAATACGCGCATCGATGGTTTGGGCTTTTAGTTTTTGGTTAGCTTCTTTAAGCTGCTCGCTCAAAGTAGCTACTTTTGCATTCAATTCGACATTGGTGTTTTTTGTCGTATTCAACTCTTTTAGGAGTTCCTCTTTTTCCATACTTTCATCCTCATCTTTTTTATTTAATGCTGTATTGAGCAGGTTTGGCGTATTGACAAGACCTACACTGTCCAATCCGATTACACGGCGGTTATCGCCCATCACATAGACTGGAGACAAATAACGATAAAAACGTTTATCTAGGCATTCAGTACCGAGTTCATTCGGTTCAAGTTCAGCATAGATGCCGTCGGCTCGTTCTTCGAACTTTGTATAATCAAACCATCCAGCCGCACGCTCGAAGCTGTGATTCTCATCGAGTGGAATATGCAGTCCGTTAGCCATAATTGACGCTATCAGCTCTGCTGCATCAATCACGTACGATCTGCCATCCAACCCAACGACTTGACCTACCGGAGATACTTTTACTTTATCTCCAGCCTTGTAGTTAAGTTCTAATGGTTTACCTTCGAGTTTCACAGCTCCTCCAGTGTTGAATTATTGAAGTCGGCAGTATGGCGCAACCCCTAGAGCAAAATCACTCTATATACAGACAGGTGGAGTGACCGAAATTTTCTTTGGGGGTACACTGCGATTTATTCTTTAATAAAGGGACGCGATGGCTCCTAAAATTAGTCGTGAGATTGCGCGAAGTATGTTTGTAGAGGGTTTGGCTGTATCCGATATAGCAACGACCTACGGTGTTACTGAAGCGGCGATCTATTATCACAAGAACCAAGATTTAAAAGAGGGGATCGATTGGGAATCTCTCAAGCTCGCTAAAAGCCGTGATGCTAAAAATATCGATATTAAAGAAAATGAGTTTTTAAATACTCTGATCTCCAGCTTCGAAAAAGATCTCAAAAAACTCGAAGAGATTGAAAACCCTGCAGAGCGACTAGGTATCCTCTCTGATTATGCTAAAACCTACTACCGTCTCAAAGCCCCTGTTAAAACCGATTGTAAAACCCAAGTCTCTACGGCAATTACTCAGACGATTACCGTTGTTGCGAATATCGCTCTTGAGCTAAAACATACCGATGTTGTTAATTTTCTCTCCGAGCACTCTGATCGAATAATTACCGAGACTTTCAAACATGTTAAGAAATAAGCCCCTAGAAGCGTTTTTAACCCCTTTAGGCTATGTCGGTATAGGTTTGGGTGTTATCGTGCGAGTTAAACGGGAGTTAAACACATTAGGTGGCGTTTATGAATGAAGAGATAGAAAAATTAAAATCATATTTAAAAACTCTTCCGGCACTTGCTGATTCAGATCGTAAAAACAGGATTGATCGAGCCACGAATGATTACCGTTATTTTGTGCAGACGTACTTTCCGCATCACATTGATTTTCAAACCGAAGAAACCAGTGTATTTCGTAACTTTGTCTATGATGATCTCCCCGACCTTATAGAGAGATGGAGGCTGATTGAACTTGAAGCCTATCGCGGTGCGGCAAAGACGACCGTAACCACACGTCTTATGACCCTATGGGTAATGGTAACGCTTCGCAAACGCTACGGGATTATCATCTCCAGTACCAACGATGTAGTTGTAGAGACGATGGAAACGTTCAAGGCAGAGCTGGAAGATAATGCGCGGTTGATCGCTGACTTTGATATTCGCATCGGAACTCCGTGGACGGATCATGAGATTGTATTTTATATCGGCGATGAAGCAGTTAAGATCAGAGCCTATGGTGCAGGTAAAAAGATCAGGGGTTCCAACTTTTTAGGACGTCGCCCCGATTGGATTGCTATCGATGACATCGAGAACGATGAAAACGTCGAGAGTAAAAACCAACGAGATAAGCTATACCGATGGTTCGTTAAAGCAATCCTAAAACTTCCATCTCGGAAAAGTAAAACACATACTTTCCTAATTGTTGGTACTCGCTTACATCATGATTCACTATTAGCCCGCATCTCAAAGCGTGCAGATTGTTTCCATCGCAACTTCCCATTAGTTATTCAGTGGCCATCACGACTCGATGAACTTACGAAAGAAAATATATCACTTGATATTGTTGGCGATGCAGTGATCGATGATCCTGATATTGATTTACTAACTGTATTTTTAGACTTTTTAGAGGATCGGGAAAGCTTTTTCTCTGAAATGCAAAATCAGCCAACTAGTATAGATGGATTAACATTTGGGCAATACACAACGTTTTCAGAATGGCCTCATGTTGACTCTTGGAGTATTGGAGTTGATCCCGCCCTTGGTAAAACAAAAGGGGACTACTTCGGATTAGCAGCACTCGGATATGTAAAGGCGGAAAAACGTTATTACGCACGGGTACAGGGTTATAAAATCAAACCTGAGAAAATGATCCCGCTAATTATTGAATTGTTTGTCGCATTGCGTGCGGATGGAGTCCCCGTCAAGATTGCCATAGAGACTCAGCAATTCCAAGAGTTTTTTAAAGATACGATGAAAACAAAATCAGCAGAAATGGGGATACCTTTACCTGTCGTAGAAATAAATAACAGAGCCGCCAAAGAACTGCGTATTGACTCATTGTCTCCCTATGTATCTGATGGAACAATACCTATCGATGAGCGAAGTCATTTACTCATCGAAGAGCTTAATACATATCCAAAACCTCCGCATGATGACTGCTTGGATGCTCTCGAAATGGCGTTTAGGATTGCGTCACGTGCTGCCGGATTAGATATGAAAGCCGTTGAACGTGTACAAAAAACATTTAGATTAACCCCGAAAGGACGCTTCGAATGAAAAAAGATGATAAGGCAAAACAAGCCCCGATTTTCTTGGAGATCGATCAACAATCTGCTCTCCCAAAGATCAACATAAAAACCGTATTGGCAGCAATAGCGAATGAAGACATTACTGAACTGATCCCAGTCTATACCGCATTTTTAAAACGGGATCTTCATCTATCCGCTGAAATGATAAAGCGCAGGGGTCAGATCGTTTCCATTCCATACCTGATCAAGTGTGATGATCCAAAGACTAAAGAGATACTTGATGGATATCTTGGCTCTATTGATTTTAGTGCGTTATTGATGGATCTTTCAACGGCGATACCGTATGGCTTCTCATGCATCGATATGGTTTACAGTGCAGTTGATGGAGTCTTTGCTCCGTATGAGTTCCATCTTATTCATCAACGCTACTTCGAATACGAACGCCGAACACGCTTGCTGACGTTTCGTGAGAGTTCTATCGTAAAGACCGATCCGAGTGCAAACAGTGATAAGTTCATTCTGCACTATCATAAAAGCGACGGAGGAGAGCTGGTCGATTATGGGATCATGGGGCAGATCATCTTTACCGCGCTATTAAAACACGCTACCATCAACGCCAATATGCAGTATTTCGATACGCTTGGAGTTCCTCCGGTTATCGTAAAGATTGATTCCTCCAGCGACGATGAACTCAAAAGCATTCTCAATCAGGTCATGAGCCTGCGTTCAAACTCAATCGGACTGTTCCCGCAAAACGCGGTTGTCGATCTGCTTGAAGGTAAAGCCTCTAAAACTGAGTTCCTTGATTTTATTCGCTATTGCGACAGTGTAATGAGCCACTACATCATTGGAGCTACGCTTTCAGGAGGAAAAGATCAGACGGGCAGCTTCGCACTTGGAAAGGTTCATGATGAACGTCGTAAAGACATCATGCGCCTTGATGCACGGTTACTTCAAAAACCGATCAATGATCTGCTCAAACGGATACTTGCACTCAATACACCGACTCCAAAGCCTTTTACTTTTGTATTCGATATCGGAGACGAAACAGATGAGAAGCTGCTCTCTGAGGTGTATAAGAACTTATCCGATGCAGGGTATGACATACCACCTGAGCATATCGGAAAAATGTTCTCTATCGAGGGAGTTACGCGTAAATCGGATGCATCTGCCCCAAAAGCTCAAAACACGAAAGAGAAGAACTCTACCGCTCCAGCACCGTTTCGTATCGAAGATCAAGCCGCTGCCGTTGATACAAAATCTATCGAGCGTAACATCAAGGCTCAGATGGAGGGTATTTTAGAGAGTGCTTCGGATTATGAAGAGGCGATTGCTTTGCTGATCGAAGCATTTCCTGATATGAGTTTTGATGATCTCTCCGGAGAGCTTGGAGAGCTAATTGCCAAAGGTCTTATAATCGGAGCTGCGGAGGTTGCAAGTGGTGGATGAAACCCTGCTGCATCATACGTTTTCTCTGCCTCCCAAGAAAGCAATCGATTACCTATCCCAAAAAGGGTATGCGCTTTCATTCAACTATGATGAGATCATGCATGAATCGCATCATACCGCGTTCACCGTTGCTAAGGTAACTCGCCTTGATCTATTGAGCGACATTCATAAGAGCCTATTGGATGCGATGCAAAACGGTACTTCATTCAAAGACTGGAAACAAAACCTTACCCCGACGCTTGTCAAATACGGATGGTATGGAGATACAACCGTTACTGATCCGCGTACAGGTGAGACGAAAGAGATCTATGTCGGATCACGCCGTTTACGGACGATCTTTGATACCAATATGCAAGTGGCTTATTCCGCAGGTCGTCATCGTGAGATGATGGATCTTGTCGATTCGGTGTACTGGAGATACGTAACGCGGGATGATGGAAAAGTGCGCCATTCTCATGCGCTGCTGCATGGAATGATACGCCATCGTGACGATCCGGTATGGAAAAAGATATACCCTCTTAATGATTGGCATTGCCGATGCAAAGTCCAAGCTTACAGTATGGAAGATATTACTTCACGAGGATGGAAGATCATAGATCAGAGTACTCCTCTTCCCGATGGGTTTCAAGTACATCCCGATTGGGCATACGATGTCGGAGCCATGTCGAAATACAGTGCCGAGAACGCTTATTGGCAAAAGGTTTCTTCGATCACCTGCAAAGAACCGAACGCCAAAGTAAGAACCGTTCTATGCCCGTTTGCGGATGCAGTCAATGCCGGTTATCGTGATGATATGAGAAAGCTGCTCCCGAATGCTCAGGAGTGGAGTGCTTTTATTGATCGCGCACTGGATACATCGATTAAACGGCATGAAGAGATGCGCCTTGGATATCTTAGTTTCATTGCTCCGTTAGCCTCATTTTTGGCTGAACTGAAACCGCAAAGCGATTTGATCCTTGCTGATACCGGAACCGTTCGAAACCTAAAATCAAAGGGTGCGGAAAGTGTCAGCAAACTGAAAAAACATACCGAGGATATTAAGAACACTTTTCAAACCGAGGATATACGGACTCTGATTGAAAAAATAGATACTCCGGATGCAGCATATTATGATGGAAAGCTGATCTTGGTCTATTCATTGTCTGATAGTGCTAAGTTGGTTATTGGATTGGATATCGGGGATAAAAACAGGATATATCACACACTTTACAGTGGACAGCTTTATGAGGATGATACTAGTTTGGAGTTAGCTTTACGTGGAAAGAAGAAGATATTTTGAGTAAGCGAGCCGGACTCGAACCGACGACCGAACTTAATCTGTTTTACCGCTAAACCTATCGCCTACCCAATGTTTAATTATACATCAAAAGTTAAACGTTTTACAAGGAGATTTCTATGATTGAAGTTACCGGAATTGAAGCCATACAAGCCAAACTATCAGAGCTAAAGACGTTGGGTCAAGATTCAGAACCGATCATGCATGAGATCGGAAACAAGATCAAAAATCGTATTGAGCAAAACTTTGAAGAGCAGGGGTACTATGGTCAGAAGTGGGCACCGTTAAAAGACCCATCATCGGGATATAGTGGGAAGAGGAAAGGGAAGAGCGGTAAGGAGTTAAAGTCGTTTATGGATCATATCTCAAGCCGCAAGATATTGATTCGTACCGGATTGCTGTCAAAATTTACAGTACAGGCTTCAAGTGATGAGGTTACAGTTGGAACAAATGCTTGGTATGGGGTATTTCCGCAGAATGGGACAAAGAAGATGGTGGCGCGTCGATTCATGCCTATTGATAATAATGGCAATATCGATCCGCTTATGGGAGGGGAGATTGAAGCATATTTAGCAAGCAAGATCAAGAAGATTATTGATTAATCTTCCTGCTTTGAATCCTCATGAACTGCTTTTGCATAATCTTTCCAATAATCATCGAATTTGATCGCTTCGATAGTTTGGAATGTCTTTTTACACTTATTACATTTGCGAAACCGCTCATTTTCAGTACCTTTAACCGTACCTATAACTCGTGTTCTTTCATTGGCGCAGTAAGGACATATCATTTCATTTTCTCCAATGATAAAATCACCTTTTGAGCTTCATTAAACTCTAGTTTATTCGGTGACTCATACTCTTTTTTAATGATCCGTTTGCAAAAACTTAGCAGTGCCGTATCGCTTTTATCCCGTGCTTTGGCTTCCCATATCTGCATGATCTTCCACACCTGTGCAGGCGTTGATTGCTTCGGGGTAAACGTCGGTAGCGACTCGCATTTCATATTCAAATAATTAACTAGGATGATCAGCTCCGATACACTCAGTGCAACTGATGAATCTTTACCGAATGCTCCCATGAGCATCTCGACATATTGCTCACGTTCATTGCGATAGTATTGTTGGTACCGTATCGAGGTATGTACTTGTTTGATAAGTGCTGCATGAGCGTTTTTTTGCTTGGTTGTCATGATGGAGTCCTTCTTAAATGACTTCGTTTTGAGGAGATGTACCACATAGACCACTTAACCACTACCACACGCATACCACTCACAAAGTGGCTAAAATAGGAGCTTTTATAGTGGTTATGGTTATGTGGTACGTGTGGTAGACTAGAGGATAAAGTAGAGTTTGAGTTTGCCTTTGCCGTCTTTGATTTCCCAAAAGCGACCTGCATATTTCGATAAATTGATTCGGGCGAGTTTATCGTCTTTGGCTTTGCCGATATCGGCAAGGAGTTGGCTCTGACCGATACCATCAGGATTCTTTTTCAGTACCTCTTTGATCGAGTCGATAAATGATTGCTCTTCCGGTCGGATCATCGCTTGATCATACGCAACGATACTCAGCTCATAAGTGCTTTTATTCAGATGGAATGCCGAGTTCTCAACATGGAACCGTCCCGCTTCGACATCGAGTAAGAAGAGAGCCTTTTCAACAGTACCGCTACCTTGACGCATAAAGTACACATTGTCAGCAGCCGACTTAAATACTCCAGCTCCCTGATAGTTTTTCTCGTTCTTATTCGTATGATGCAGTAGGATAACAGTCGCTCCGGCATTGCGTAATCGCTTCATGGCGTTCATGAAGCTTTTAGCCATCGCTTCGTTCTGTACATCCCTCACAAAATCGGTGATTGAGTCGAAGAAGAAGATGTAATCCCGATAAGCATCACCTACCGCACCCTCAACGAGAAGCTTTAAAACCTCATGCGAAGTCATAGCAGCCGTTTCAGGGTGAACATAATCGAGACGCTCCAGCAACTCCTCTATGATCTTTGAAGCTCCACGCTCTTTCAGAGCAGAGAGCGGATTGTCAAAGTCGAAATACTGAATAATCTTGTCAGTATTTTTATAAAGGTATTTCGTCAATCCGAGACTGAATACACTCTTCCCCTGTTTAGGTGGGGCAAAGTAGATTGTGATCGCTTGCTCGACCAAGAAGTTATCGATGATATAGTTAACTTCATGATTAAAATGTTCGGACTTCAGTCCTTGACCGCGAAATGGATTCATTTTTTTTACCTTTTGAATTTAAAATGCAAGTTGACTCAATCGCCCCCATTAAAATGGAGGCTGTTAAATCCACGTCATTGTTTTAATCAATATGATCAATTAATTTTCGAAGCTCTTCAACTTCGCTTTCAATGTCATACAATATTGCATCAGCTTCATCATTAGAAAGTTCAGCATCGCCATAATTAACATCATGGAAATATTCTTCAAGTCGTTCAGCCTGTCTCTTTAAATCAGTTGCTTTTCTCCAAATTTCATTTTCATCAACCTTTACCATCACCCACCACCAAACGTCAACTCACTAAACCGACATAAAAACATCAGTCTTGCATGTTCGGCAGAAAGAGGCTTGATGATACCGTCATGCTCAAACCCATCCAGTCCCCAATCATCTATGTCACCATAGAAATGTAATGCTTCAGCATACAGAGCCTTGTTATCAGCGATGTGGATCTCTTCATGATCGAACGTCACAGCGAACCGTTGTTCGATCACACTCTGAAGCTTCAACTCCAAATCTTTGTACTGTGGCAGCATACGTTTAGCAGGTCGGACGATGTCGCTCAGATACGCTTCACTGGCATCATGCAGCAGTGCAGCGAGAGCCAAGTGTTCCGGTACCATATTTGACACCATAACGCTATGCTGCGCTACACTGTAGAATTTATTGATATGCCCGCCGAAACGACAGATATTTGACAGAGCATGAGCAATGTCCGTAATATCAAACATTTCAGGCTGTAGATCATCATAAACGATCTTTTTACCGCTGATCGTTGTCATAAAGTTTCCGCTTGTATCCTTCATGAAAGCTCTCCGATACTCTCCACATCACCAATTTCTATCACGCAGATTTCATCATCGAACATCGTATAAATACGAAAGCACTCTTTTTCGGTATCGACATCGATCTCCAAATCGAGTTTAACGTCGCTGCCCTCATACCCATGTAACTCTTCATGCTCATATCGCTGATTGTTGAACGTTACCCCACCATTTACCACTTCACGGATGATTGGTGAGTAGGAAGGTACTGCACTCATGCTGCACTTCCTGATTTTTTTAGCGGCAATGAAGCCATGTCGAGCACGATAGTATTCAACTCTCCGGATACACCTTCATGACGTTTACGGAATCGGATATAACTCTTCGTCCCTGCAATCTCAGTAGCTGCATCAATCATTGCCATAGCTTGAACCCATTTTGGATGGGTAATATCGTATGATTTTAGACCGATGATCTGTTTCGCGTCTACCTTCCCGTTCTTGACTTCGAAGGCTCGCATGATCAGCGTTTGAATCTCAGGATCGGAGTGCTCTGTTTTCTCAGTCAGGTACTCATCGATCTTCTCTTTTGCCAGTGCGAGCTTTTGATCGAATGCAAACACGTTGGCGACTTGGATAATCACCTCTTTAGTGCCGTTGAAGTTCCGCAGCGTAACTGAACCGAGTTTTGATCCCTCGGTACGATCCATTCCGTAGTTTTGACGAAGCAGCTCGACGAATGAATAACACGTTTCAAATGCTTTGGTTTTAAAATCGATCAGCTGCTCTTGCATACTCTTAGCTTCATCGACCAGTTTCTCAACTGTCTCATCTTCGAGCTTTTTATCCACTGCGATTAGATCGGGATGTACCCACTTACCTTGCTTATCTTCCCAGTGCCCACTTTCATTAGTTTTCGGCATAATTTTCTCCCAATATACAAAGCCGTACAGCGTAGCTACCGCGACACGCACTTTTTTCTTTATCCTAAGTCCCATCGGAACCACCTAATTTTTATTGGAGTCCTCCATCAGACCGCCCGTCGGCGATCTTGAGAAACACTCTTCACTCTTTGGTTATGTCTTTGATCAAATACGGCTCAATTACACCTCCTATTTCGATATCGACTATGCATTCTTTAAAACAGCAACTTCATAGGGTCAAGCCCCGTACGTGCACATAGTTTTAATACGTCGATATAAAGTGTTTTTTGTACCCTTTTTTTTACGCATCCAAGATGATTCTTAGGCAGTCTCAATATTCCTTCTATATCAGCATCAAATACCATTCTCCCACCGTTATTCCGACTTACAATATCTTTGATCCTATCGATGATTTCATCGTGAGACGCAAACTCATCCACCGCTTTCATCGCCTTGCTCCGGTTCGACATCATCTAGTTTATAAGGCTCTACCACTCCACTAATTTCTACATCTACCCAAATATCACCTTTGAATTCACGAATGCGGGTAACGATCCCTCGAAACAGTCCTACTCTGACCCACTGCTTCTCTTTGATCCCTTTTTTATTTTCACTCATCCCGTTACTCCCATCGTTAGATCAATCACCGTTCCGCCTAAACCGATGATGATCAAAGCGATCAACCATGCATAGGCATGTACCTTTTTCTTTTCCCAAATGTAAACTTGTTTCATCCTCTTCCTCCCATCGTGCAGGTCGCACATTGTTCTTTTACTTCCCGATACAGCCGATCAGGATGCACCTTATTCATCATCGCCCACTCTCGGTACCGTTCGCACGTTTGTGGATGGATAGCTCCAAGCGTAGGACACTGTGTATCGGTCGAATCCAAATGACCGTAAGCCAAGCGGATCATCTCCAGTATCGGTTCGGGGTTTGGATAGGTACCGTTTAGCGTTTGATTGATCGTCGTTGCGCTGCGGGCTATCGATTTGGCGACTTTACGCTGACCGTACAGATTGCAGGCTTTCTTCAAGAGTTCTAATGAGTCCATCGCGTTTCTCCTTATTGATGGCATAGGTACGTCGTTCTTCTCGTATCTTTGATGAACGTGGCAATCGCTCCATGATCCCATCCTCAGCAAACTCATTCAAATAGCGAAATGTCTTAGCTGAGTAGGGGTGCATATTGGCGATAACGGCGATTTGTTCGCGGAACATAGTTTTGTGCCGCATGGCGTAGAGCAGGGTGAGACGATCAGTGATTTGCATGGGATCACTTCCATCGAGGATGAACTCCTCTTTGGTATTTTTGTCCTTGACAATATCGCATGGCTTTTTGAGTATGATTGGAGACTTCGGACCGGTATTTTTGAGCAGGCGATACCTACGATCTATAAACTCATCCGATCCGGTTTCTAGTTCGATGTATCCGGAGAGTTCGAGAGCACGAAAGATCGGCATGAGAAAGTCCCTTTTCACATCCAATACCATCATCATATCTTCGACGATAAATACCCCTTTGCGCCGTATATAATCCCACACTTTTTGCTTTGACGTTACCCGTGATTCGAATCTATTCTCCCAATCCATGTTTTAGTCCTGCTGTATGAAACTGTTTAAGATCCACCGTATCGTGATCGTTGATTTCGCACCACTCTTCGATCCGTTCCATTAGTGT
This sequence comes from Sulfuricurvum sp. PD_MW2, assembly GCF_002633015.1. Classification (GTDB taxonomy): domain Bacteria; phylum Campylobacterota; class Campylobacteria; order Campylobacterales; family Sulfurimonadaceae; genus Sulfuricurvum. The sequence goes on from NZ_NSIU01000004.1 coordinate 80,785, forward strand.
TTTAATGTGTCGTAGGTTCGGGAAGTACTCGAGGAAGTACATGATCAAATCATCTGCTATTTTGACAGTGTATCTGTCGCAAAACTTTCGAATATCGACCTCGGTTACGGGTTGAAAGTGAATAAAGTCCGATATACGGCTGTTATAGTGCTCTTGCTTCGCAAATTTGCCTTTTGCCTGCTCCATACCGACAAATAAGACGATGATAGCTGTTTCATCGTAGATGTCGCGTATCAGTTCAAGTATTGGATTGTTCCGATCATCGAGCAGGTGATCCACCTCGTCTATGATCAGGATACGCGGGCGACGGTTAAGTGATTTGAGCACTTCGAGGTACAAAGCATGAGCGGTTCTACCCGTAATGTCTCCGATGATGTCGCCCAAATCGATGAGAAACGCTTTTTTAGTCCATGTTTTTCGGCAGCGCATCAGTATCGCGTTCTCTTTCGAGGCGATCCGATCCAGTGCGTTGGTTTTACCCAACCCATACTTTCCATAAGCGATGCCTATCCGTGGTGCATCCTTTGGCAAACGTTTTAGTCGTTGCACTCCCTCGGATAATCGGTTATAATTATCCGTTTCGACAAAACTTTTCACGTATTCACTCATAATAGCTCCTTGTGTGTTATAGTCCTTGATCCCGCAAAGACTCGAACACGCAGCGGGTTATCCGCTACGCTATCCAATCTTCTTACTTTCTATATCTTTGAGTGCCATTTCGTACTCTTCCGGTGATTTGTCCGCCAGCCTTTGAGATGATTCATCCCATCGGTCGTTTTCTATATCCCATACGAGACGCTCGCGTCTGCTCTTAAATGCCGGTCGTCCGCTCGGCAATAGTTTCTCTCCCTCCATATTCATAATATTCGATGATTCCAATGCCTTAGCATCCGAAGCGGCAAAGGCTTTCATACCGTCTTGAACCGCACGGATCACCTCGGTACTCTTTGCTACCGCAAACGTTGTCGGAAGCGACGGAGCTATTTTGGTGGCGGCAGCTTCGATACGGTCACGGATCGTTGGATCAACTCTTCGGCTCAGTGCCTCCCATTGCTCCATAACCCGCGCAAACTCTTTGGCTATCCGTTTGGACATCCGTTTTCCGTCGGCAAATTCTGCCCTCGATTTTCCGGTGTACATCGTATCTTCAGCGACACATATAGGCTCATGATTCATCTTGTAAACAGTGACGTATCCCATATCCGGAGTCGTCATAACCCGCACATGATCTCCCACATGCTTCGCCAGTTCATTATGAACATACTCTGCACCGTCAAGCTTGATCCCTTTTTTACCGACTTTACGAACAAAGCTCTCAGCGAGCAAGATGTCGAGCATCATCGGATCTGCAATACCTTTGACCGGTATCGCCTGCTCTTTGAATTTCTCAATCGGTTTTTTATCCAAGCTTCCGTGCTTTTTCTGCTCATAGATATGCTCGACCCAATCGTCAATCACACTCTGGAGCTGCTCGGCAGAGATAGGGATCTTCAAGTCCACTCCGACGTTATCTTTTTTGATAGCCAGTTTGGATACAAAGTCCTCTTTCTCTGCCTTTTTCGCTTCCTCTCTCCATGCAGCTTGAGACTCGATCTTATGCTGAAACCCTCGGCGTGATTGGATGGCGGATCGCTCCGCCACCGAGTGACCGATATATCCTTCCAACTCTTCGAAAAGCTCGCGGGTTAATGTTCCGAACATCCGCTCAATATGCGGTTTTTGATCACCGCTAAACGGTTCGACTGGGATAGAGGTGATACCTAGGTTGTAACAGATCGATTTGAAGTGCTCCGATTGGTAGTCCTTACCGTTATCGATCACGACGTTCTCAGGCAATCCCATCTTTAGGATCGCTTTGCGAAGCAGCCGAGCAATGCTGTAGCTGCTTGATCGCTCATCCACCCAAAACGTCACCCGTCGGCTGTAAATATCGATCATACCGATAATCGCATACCGTTTACCGTCCGCGCATATGATGTCCGCAGGGGTAGAGTCTAGCTCCCAATAATGATTCGGAAACTTCGCTTTCTCTGATAGAGAACCGAACGCTGCCATGTAGCTGTTTTTCCACTTATCCGCGTTTTGAGCGAACGCATAGAATGAATGGTTCTTGACCTTCCATCGGTTGAGGAAGTTGTTGAGCACATCGTAACTGCACATGGCATCGCCGTACTTATGGAGCATATTTTGATAGATGGCGGAGACGCGGAGCGGGTTATCGCGTCGGACGAACATCCGAAGAGCGGTATCTTGCATCTCCTCGCTCATGGCAACCGATCCCTCTGCACGACCTCGTGTATCGAGCAGTGCTACCAATGGACTTTCGCCCGATTGTTTTGCTTCTTGGGCGAGCTTTTTCCATCGAAAAAGCTTCGTTTCGTTGGGTTTGATCTCATCGAATCGACTCTCTAGTGTCGATAAGTACTCTTTCGCGCTAACCCTGCGATCACGAGCCTCATATCCGCTTACCAACTCCATCTTTAGGATCGCTTTTGATTTCTGATCCGGTGATGCATTGAGATACGGCTTCATATCCGGAGCGATTACCACTACGTCCACCGCATCTTTTTTGAGTTTTGAATTAGAAATGACAGTATTTCTCGCTTCATTTTCAAGCAAAATACCGGCATCGTCATATAGATCAACATCATCTATACTGATCCCGCCCGTTATCGCTTCGTTCAGCTGCTCTTCGGTGATTCCGATTAGGAGCTTCTTACCGCCACGACCTGTGCCTTTTATAGCAATATAGGTATACTTATTTGTACCACGATCAAGTGCTCTTCGGATGGTTTTATACTCCACACCAAAAAGCACCGATGCAACCTTAGTTTCTATATAGTACATGGCGTCCACCTACGCCGCATTCTCTTCGAGATTGTCGAGCGGGTAGGTCGGTGAGTTCTGATAGTCGATGCCGAGTTCATCCATCGCTTTACGAAGATGGCGACCCGTTGATCCGGTGAGTTTGTTGCTCATATTGAGATAGCTGTTAAAGATCGTATCGATCTTCGGATCAGGTGATACAAACCCATCTTCATCATCACCGATAAAACCGCTGATAACGAGAAATCCTTTTGGTCGAAGTCCATGCTTATTCCAAAGCTGACGGGTGATGTATTCGCGATGAAGCTTACGCTGTGCCTGCTCAATTGTTAGCTCTTTGCCATTTGCTTTAGCTTCGGCTAGGGTAGCCATGATCATTTGCATTTGTTCGATTGCATCCATAATGTTTCCTTTTAAAAGATGGGGTAAAAGTGGGATATACCCACACCGAAGTACTTGCGCATAAACACTTTGGTATGAATATAAATAAAACATGTGAAGTGAAACGCCCTTATGGGTTATAATTTGTTGCGGAAACCAAACTAAAAGGCGCTTCAATTCAAATGCAAGAGGAAAAAATGAAAGAAAAATCACTCGAAGTGACGAATTATGAGGCTAATCTAAAACTACATTATGAAGCTAAACGTAAAGAGTTAGACATATTGCTTACTTCATCGATGCCTACGCAACTATCTACGATAAAGACATTATTGTGGATGAATATTGTAATGATAGGTTTGATGATGCAGATTTTTAGATCAATACCATTAACTACTATTGCAAAAGGCTTTTTTCTTCTATCCATAGTATCAATTTGTATTACACTCGCTGCAATGTTGATTAAACGTGTAAAGAGCTATGGAGTAATTGATGACATAGAATATGCTTCTAAACTGCATGATAATGAGTGGACAGTATCTAAAGGACTTGCAGATATGCTGTCTGCAGCTCATAATTCTATTATGGATAACAGGGACGTAATAGTGCAACGAGCAAAGCTAATGCATATTGCTACATGGATTACCCTTTTTTCTATCCTGTTTTTGTGTTTAAGCGTATGGTTCCGCCCAATTCAAAATGAGGATATACAGATGGCTGATGAAAAGACTCAAAAACCAATTCCTTCACCGATAACTCCGGAAGTTGGAAAATTACATGAAAACTCTGTTAAAAGACCACAAGAGGCTCCAAAACCGAAACCTTCAGAACAAAAGAAGTAGGCTTTACCTACTTCACCCATCATCAAATAACCACAGTGACATAATCACCAAAAAACAGAACCAATCTATATCAAGTTCTATCATATTGTCTCCAATACTTTGATGATCTCCCCGAAGGGGGATCATTCAAGTATTCTCCGCATCCCCTCCATCCCCTGAAGATACGGTTGGCGCAAAGCCATTTCATTAACATCGGGTTACCCCGGATTCATACGGTCGTGAATACGAATCAATACATCAATAATCACGCCTTAAATATCAACCACTTATTAACGATAGTGTATAATTGACACCAAAGGCGAACAGAGCCAAAAAAACAATATGGAATGTTTTTGGCTTAGGGCATTATATAGTCATTTGACAATGCTTGTCAAGTCGTATGACAACAAAATAAAGGTGTTTTGTGGAAAAATCTGAAAAATTAGCCTATAAAAAAGAAATTTTAGAAGAGATGAAAGAGTATTTCAATGTATCAAGCATTGAACAGGTTGCCGTATTATTGGGATTTAGTGAGGCTACAGCAAGTACATGGAGATCAAGAGGTGCTTCAGACAATGCGATTGCAAAATTTGAGCTAATAAGGTCAAACGACAATGCTAATGTTGATCCGAATTTACTCAAAATTAATAGAGTAGCGCTAAAAGCATCAGCAGGAAGCGGAAATCACCTTGAGTCTATTGATAAATTTGACGTAGTTGAGACCATGACAATATCTAGGTCACTACTCAAAACGCAACCAAACGGTACATTACGCCTTATAGGTGTGGATGGTTATAGTATGGTACCGATGCTTTATCCTGATTCACTCGTTCTTTTTGATGAGCATCCTGAGTGGCGTGGAGACGGTCTCTATATTCTCAACTGGAGGAATGAACTCATGGTGAAACTATTACAGATTGATCCGCATGGGAAACTTCATATTAAAAGTGTAAATAAAGATTATGAGAGCTGGGTGATTGATCCAGATGATCAGAGTGTATTCCATATTGTTGGAAAAGTTTTACGTGTGATTATCTAATGTTCGGATTTCAAGAAGATAAAGAGACGGATATATTACATAAACAAGCTACTGTTTTTTCAAAAAATGGTGATCTTGACAGTGCAATACTAACTTTATATCGTGTAAAAGAAAGAATGCTCATTTCAAATGTTTTTTATACAATAGACCAATGGACTAGACTACCTAAGTTTCTTCAAAAAGCTGGTAAATTTAATGATGCGATTATAGAGCTTAACTTTTTAATTGAAGATGTTGAACGAAGACATTTCCATTATGGAAAAGGACTTTCAAAAGATGATATTAAAAAATCAATTAATTATGATTTATATGGAATATATCATGCGATGTCACTGATTTATAAAAGAGAAAAATTATTTCAAGAATCTGAAGAGTATGAAAAAAAAGCCCAAAAGTTTTATATGCTTTTTAGTAAACAGCTAAAAGTTATTTTAAAAAAACAACATGAAAAATTCATAAATAAATAAGTTTGATTTTAAAATTATACTTTGTCGCTTAGTATGGTTATAAAAGTGTCGCTTAGTATATGTCGCTTAGTGTCGCTTTGTTGTGTCGCTTAGTCACAACTTTACCACACACTACTATAGATAAAAATGTCCATAACCCTATGTCCATAACTGTCCATTAGTTGTGTCCATTAGTCACAACTTTACCACACCGCGTAAATCCGTTTAAATCCCCGTATAGTCGTTAATCCATGATTTTACTTGATTGTGCGTTTTGTGCAGTTTATGGTGTTTTGAATGGTATTTTTAGAGCACTAAATAGAATCTATAAATTTGTAAAACAAAATCTATAAAATTGTAAAAAAGATTTAAAAATGAAACACAAGTGATTTAGGCTTGTAAACGCCTATTTTTAGGGATTTTCGCTCTTTTTGAATCACTCTCTTTTTATACTATTCCTCACATCTTGGATAACTTCAAGACCTCCGCCGACACCCGAACCGATTTTTCCAAGGGTACTGTTAAGTACTGATTTTTGTATATGCTCATAATTGGAGTGCATAGAATTAATTGCCTTATTGACAAAGGCACTTGCTTCTTTATATTCCCCTTGTAACCCTTGGATGTTGATACGTCGATAGAATTCGTCACGACTTGCAGCTTCTACGCTAGCACGAATTTCACGAATGAAAACTTCTGTTTGATCGAGCATATTGTTAGTATTCCAACAAAGATCGTTTAGTTCTCCATGGTCATTGATTTTCGTAATACGACTCTCCAATTGACCCGCTTCAGCTTGTTTGATAACCGCTGCAACTTCGTGAATGGTTTTTTGAGCTTCTCTAATATTGATAAAAACAAACCATGCAAGGGCAAAGTTTGCAATATTCAAAATACGGATCCAACTCCAGCCATACTCAACAATCTCGATAATGAGAGCTATGACGAATAACACGATAGAGATAATATTCGCATATTGGACTTTAGATAGAGAGGATAAATTCGTCATAGGACAATCCTTTGTCTTTTAAAATTTGATTGAGAGCTGTTTCTGAAGCAGCGATACCGCCTCGTTTTTCATGTTGCAGCAATGTAGAATAAAGCGGCTTGATAATATTTAACGCTTTTTCAGAAGGTTTGCGGCGTACAGAATGGAAGTTCGTTATATTACGGTTTCCATCAAAAGAGGGCGTGACATGAGCAAATACCCAATAATAATCTCCATCTTTTGTCTTGTTTTTCACGTAGGCAAAGATCTCTTTTCCTTCTTTGATACGATTCCACAAAAGTTTAAAGACAACTGCGGGCATATCTTCATGCCGTAGAATATTATGAGGTTGTCCAAGCAACTCGAATTCATCGTATCCCGACATTTTGATAAACAATGCGTTACCATAGGTGATTTTACTGTTTAAATCAGTTTTTGAAACAATAAACTCTTCCGCTCCAAATGTTAGCTCTTGATTCGCCATCATATTCTCCATTGCTATAATAAAAAATCATAAACTCTTTGTATCAGTCTAACAGCCATTTCCTGAATATTTTCCCTTTAATAGGCCGATTCACAAATTTAACAAAATTCTTTTCGGCAGTGTTACGAGAAATCGCAACATAGCTGAGATGATCAAGCTGATCGATTTTTCCAATCTCCTCTTTGGTTAATCCGCATTCATGAATCAAAGCTCCGACAATATCTCCTGCCCGCAGTTTTTCTTTTTTTCCTGCATCGATACATATTGTACGCATCGGTGTCTGAAGCAGGGAAGGATTTTTGATATGCGGTAGTTCTACAGGGGTTATGGCTCGGTTGAGTTCATCAAACCGTTCCATTTGGTAGTGGGTAACGAGGGTAATGGCCAACCCTTCTTTGCCTGCACGTCCGGTACGTCCGATACGATGAATGTAACGCTCAGATTGAATCGGCACGTCAAAATTGATAATGGCATCGAGCCCTTCGATATCGATACCACGCCCTGCAATATCCGTAGCTACAAGAATTGGAGCACTGAGATTGCGAAATTGAATAATGGCTTCATTGCGATCAAATTGTTCCATATCGCCATGTAGTGTCAGAGTGTGAATTCCAACACGGTTAAGATCATCGCAGAGTGCATTTGCATCAACTTTCGTATTGCAAAAAATGATCGTATTCGTAATACTATGATGATGTAACACTTGCGCAATAGCACTGAGTTTATCATTACACAGATACGCTATTTCTTCGATTTTCGGTTTATCGATTGTATTTGCAGTCCGAACGAGTACAGGGTCACGCATAAATGCCGAGGTGATGGTGTCAACGGAATCCGGAAAAGTTGCTGAAAACAGAAGCGTTTGTCGGGTAGCAGGTATGAAATTTAAAATGGCACTGATGTCTTCAATAAATCCCATATCAATCATTTGATCAGCTTCATCCAGTACAACTTGTTTGATGGTTGAGGGATCGAACGTTTCCATTTGAAGAAGTTTTAGAACACGGCCTGGGGTACCGACAATAATATGTGCACCGTGTTTTAGAGAGTGAATCTGTCCTTTCATCGGGACACCTCCGCACAACGTCAATACTTTTATATTTCCTATCTCAGATGCAATGGAACGGATTACTGTGGCCACTTGTTCAGCAAGTTCGCGAGTAGGGCATAATATGAGTGACTGTGTTCCAAACATGCGAGGATTGAGCTGTTCCAATGTTCCAAGGGCAAATGCCAATGTTTTTCCGCTTCCTGTAGAAGCTTGGGCGATGCAATCTTTTTTATCCAGAATAATGGGAAGGGTGCCGGACTGGACAGGTGTCATTGTGGTGAAATTGAGTCGGAAAAGGGCTTTTTTGAGTTGGGAACATAACGGTAACGTATCGAATGAAGACATTGTGCTGCTTTTGTAGTAAAGATAAGAGATTATAGCACAGATAGACTAGCCCTCTGAAAAGAGGACTAAGAAGGAAAGGATTATACCGCTTTGATTGTTACACCGTATTTTTCTTCTGCAACGTTACGTGCTTGAAGCGAGTAAGATGCGATCTCATTAAAATTGAGATATTTATAAACATTATCAGCTTTTCCAGCCAATTTTTGTGGAACGATGCTCATATACTCTGCTACCGTAGGAATGCGTCCAAGCGCTGCACACACGGATGCGAGTTCAGCAGAACCGAGGTACACTTGCGTCCCTTTACCAAGACGGTTGTCAAAGTTACGTGTAGAGGTTGAGAAAACTGTAGAACCCTCACGTGAACTTGCTTGGTTACCCATACAGAGTGAACATCCCGGAACTTCGGTTGTCGCGGCTACCGATTTATACACATCGTAGTAACCTTCGTTAATGAGTTGTTGCTCATCCATACGAGTTGGCGGAACGATCCAGAATTTTTCAACAGCAATTTTGCTTTCACCGCGCATTACTTCACCCGCAGCACGGTAGTGACCGATATTGGTCATACAGCTGCCTAAGAATACTTCATGGATGGTTTCTCCGGCTACTTCGCTCAAAAGTTTCACATTGTCCGGATCATTTGGACATGCTAAGATCGGCTCAGTCACTTCTGCCAAATCGATTTCGATGATTGCTGCATATTCAGCATCAGCATCCGGCTCCATCAATGTAGGGTTAGCCAACCACTCTTTCATTTTATCGGCACGGCGTTGCAAAGTACGAGCGTCTTCATATCCGTCTTTGATCATTGCTTCAAGCAACGTCACATTTGATTTGAGATATTCGATGACCGGCTCTTTGTTCAAACGAACAGTACATGCAGCTGCTGAACGCTCTGCAGACGCATCGGAGAGTTCAAATGCCTGTTCAACTTTCATGTTCGGTAACCCTTCAATCTCCAAAACACGTCCATTGAAAATATTCTTTTTCCCTTTTTTCTCGACTGTCAATAGACCTTGTTTAATCGCATAATACGGGATCGCATTGACTAGGTCACGAAGGGTGATACCCGGTTGCATTTCGCCTTTGAAACGGACAAGAACCGATTCAGGCATTTCAAGAGGCATTGAACCAGTAACCGCTGCGAATGCAACCAAACCTGAACCTGCCGGGAAACTTACACCGATTGGGAAACGGGTATGAGAGTCACCACCGGTTCCAACAGTATCCGGCAAGACCATACGGTTAAGCCATGAGTGGATAACACCATCAGCTGGACGTAGAGCAACACCGCTGCGTGAGCTGATAAATGCAGGCAATGTTGCGTGCAATTTTACATCCGATGGTTTTGGATATGCTGCGGTATGACAGAATGATTGAAGAACAAAATCAGCTGAGAAACCAAGTGCTGAAAGCTCTTTAATCTCATCACGTGTCATTGGTCCGGTTGTATCTTGGCTACCGACTGTGCTTGTGATCGGCTCACAGTACATACCAGGGCGAACACCATCCATACCACATGCTTTTCCTACCATTTTTTGTGCAAGAGTATACCCTTTACCGCTATCAGCAGGTTGTACCGGCTGTGCGAAAATAGTTGCAGGTGCTAGACCAAGTGCTGCACGTGCTTTTGCCGTTAATCCACGTCCGATGATAAGAGGGATACGTCCACCTGCACGTACTTCATCTTCGATAGTATTTGGACGAAGAGAGAACGTAGCGATAACAGAGCCATTTTTTGTAATGGTTCCGGCTTTGGTGTCGATATCGAGGACATCGCCTGTTTCCATTTGACCGACATCAGCTTCGATCGGTAGTGCACCGGAATCTTCACAGGTTGCAAAGAAAATAGGGGCAATAATACTTCCGATAACAACACCACCGGTACGTTTATTCGGGATTCCCGGAATGTCTTCACCCATGTGCCACTGAACAGAGTTTGCAGCTGATTTGCGGCTTGAACCTGTCCCAACAACGTCACCGACATAGGCAATCGGAAGCCCTTTTGATTTAAGTTCTGCAATTTTTGCAATACCTTCCGGCATTTTTGCACTAAGCATGGTTGTAGCGTGAAGAGGAATATCTGAACGCGTGAATGCTGCACTTGCAGGGGAAAGGTCATCGGTATTGGTTTCGCCAGGGAATTTGAAAACAACAACACTAAATTTTTCTTCGAGAGGTTTCTTTGCTGTAAACCACTCTGCATTTGCCCATGATTCTAATACCTCTTTTGCATATTTATTGCTTTTTGAAAGATCGACAATATCATTGAATGCATCATAAACTAAGAGAGTGTGTTTAAGTTGATGCGCAGCATCAGGAGCAAGTGATTCAATAGAGAGTGCATCGATAAGAGGTTTTACATTGTAACCGCCTACCATTTTCCCTAGAATCTTGATAGCTGCAATTTTGTGATCATCACTATTGATATCACTGTTATCCGCCAAGAAAGCTTTTACTTCACCTTGTACCACTTGGTGTAAAAATGCTGCTTTAACGTGTGCACCATCATCAACACCCGGGTTGACACGATTAGAAAGCATATCAACCAATCCACAGTTTTTTGATGTTTCTGCACTAATAAGATCAACAAGAGCAGTAACTTGCTCTTTGGTTAATGGCAAAGGGGGGATTCCTTGTGCCGCTCGTTCTTCAACGTGTGCTTTGTATTCGTCCATAAAAGCCATAGTGACTCCTGTGCATGTTAATTTTGAATGATTATATCAGAAGAAAAAAGCTGATTTTTATAAATGTTACAAAAGTAAACATATTTTTGTGAGATAATTTCATCAAATGAGAATATTTGTAACAATTTATGGTAATGTAAAAAATAGCATATGATAGGCTATAAAAAAAAATGGCAAAAAGGTTACATATTTTGAATTTTGAGTAAAATCTCCACGAATGGAGAATTAAAAAGGATCATTTACAATGATGTCACGGTTGCCTTTTGCATTAGGGGCTGAGAGAATACCGTTGTTTTCCAGTTGCTCGATAAGTCGTGCTGAACGATTATAACCGATTTGCAATCTTCGCTGGAGATAGCTGATAGAGGTTTTTTGTTCACTTAGAACGATATTTTTAGCCTCTTCGTAGAGTTCATCGGTTTCTTCATCCCCAGATGAACTGGTATCAGATTTTGGACTATCTTCTTTATCCCGTAAGAAACGGCGATCATAATCGGGTTCACGTTGACCTTTGAGGAAATCAACCACTTTTTCGATTTCTACTTCGGTACTCCACGGTGCATGAAGCCGTACAAGACCGCTCATTCCCGGAGGAGTGAAAAGCATATCACCCCGTCCTAGCAATGATTCGGCTCCCATTCCGTCAAGAATAATTTTACTGTCGATTTTTTGTCCCACTTTGTAACTAATGCGCGATGGTAGGTTTGCTTTGATCAGTCCCGTGACAACATCGACGCTTGGGCGCTGTGTTGCAACGATCAAGTGGATACCGCTAGCACGAGCCATTTGTGCCAAACGGGCAATGGAATATTCAACGTCTTTGCCACTCGTCATCATCAAATCGGCAAGTTCATCGATGATAACGACGATGTACGGTAAGAGGTCCCGTTTTTCAGCTTTGGCTTTTTCATTGAAATTTTCAATGTTTTTGGTACGTGTCTCACTCATTAATTGATAACGGCGTTCCATTTCGTATACCATATTGTTGAGTGCAGATATAGCCTCTTTTGGTTTTGTGATAACCGGTGTCAGTAAGTGGGGAATATCATTATAGATCGAAAATTCGAGCATTTTTGGATCGATCATCAGCAGTTTAAGTTGATCCGGGGAGTTTTTGTAGAGCAAACTCAAAATCATCGAATTGATACCGACACTTTTTCCACTACCGGTTGTTCCTGCGATGAGAAGATGCGGTAATTTCTTGAGATCAGTTACAAACGGTTTTCCGACAATGTCTTTACCCAAGATAAGGGTAAGAGGAGAAGCCGCTTCTTGGAAAAGCTGACTCTCTAACATTTCACGAAGATAAATTGTTTCGACCGCTTTGTTTGGAATTTCGATACCTACGACATCTTTGCCGGGAATAGGGGCCTGAATACGGATAGTTTGTGCTTTAAGTGCCATTGCCAAATCATCTTGAAGCCCCAAAATTTTAGATACTTTGATGTTGGCAGCCGGTTTGAATTCAAAGGTTGAGACAACAGGCCCGGCGTAGGTTCGTACAACATCCCCCTCGATATTAAAATGTTTGAGCTTCTCAATCAAATCTCGGATTTTATCATCGAGTTCCGCTTCATCAACCATAGTCTGTTTTTTAGGCGGATTTTGAAAAAATTCTAAAGGCGGAAGTTTGAAATTTTTGGGTTTTTCACTAATCCCTTTATCGATTTGATCGAGAAGAATTTTATTCTCTTCTAATTCATCTACAACGAGGGTGTGTTGTTTTGATTCTTTTACTTTTTTTGCCATGCTCAAAATGGTAGACTCTTTCGGCTCAGCGATGATAGGTTCTTGATTCTGGACGGGTTCGATAAGAGGTTCATCGATAGATTCATTGAACACTTGAGGTTCAGATTCTATTATCTGGAGTGTAGGTGTTGCAATAGGATGCGATGGGATGATCGGTTCAGGTACAAAAGTGTTATTTTCAAGAGTATTGTCTATGAATGAAGGTGTTTCCTGGATGCTTTCCATCGTAGGCGATTTTTCTTCATTAATAGGTATGGTTTTGGAAGGCTTGATCGATGTAAGAGGTTTATCCATGTACTCTTTTAACGGCTGGGCTAATTCTGATAAGCTTTGCTCCATAACCAAAACAATCGAGACTGTAGCCATCATAAGCCACAATATCCATAGACCGAATCCTCCGATATAAACAGCTAGTGTATCGGCAACACTCCCTATCAATGAGCCTCTATACTCCCCGCTCACAACAAGTGCTTGAAAAAATAGAAGTGCGACAAACAATAAAGCAAAAACAACACTCATTTCCAAGCGTCGTTGTATTTCACCGTCGTATTTATACCAGTATAAAAGAGGGACCATCAAAAGGAGTAAATAGGTATAGGCAACATAACCGAAAAGATGAAGATTCATTTGGGCGAATGATGCACCGTACGCTCCGATGATGGATGGATCACCGATTATTGTTGCAAGCCCCAGATAAAATAAAACGCCGAAGCCGGCAATGAAAAGTATATCGCGTACTATAGGAGATCCTTGAAATAAGTATGTAAAATGGCTAAATTATAGCAAAAAAGGGTATATAAACCCATTTTATTGCAGTTTGCTATAAATAATTAACGAGAGAAAGTTTTGAAACTTTTGAAATGTTGGATAACAGGGCTTGATAATTCAAACTTAGCTGTTGAAGCTTTAATTGAGATTCAGCAATATCGGTATCAATGACATCGGATTGAAGACTTTTTGTGTTGGTTATCAACAATGAAGATCGATCCGATGAAGATTGTAAAACCTGTGAATAGGAACCTGCTTCTGTCTGGACACGGGAGACATGATCCAATATATCATCCATCATTTTTATGCCGTTTTGAATACCAAAATTTCGAGGGTCGGTAGCATCTGAACCATCAGATCGCTTTTTACCCTCTTCAACGGAGCGTATCATTTGATCGATTTGAGCAAAAAAATCTGTTTTTGGATCACGAGTTGTTAATGCACTGTTAGCATTGAAAGTAAGCGATGAACCGGATGTGGTTGTATAATCGTTTGATGTAGCATCATAAAAAGCGAGAGTTGCTTGGGTCGATGGATTTACTTTATCTTCAAAAACCATTTTTCCTGAACTGTCAAGCTTTGTTGAAGCAAGGGCATTTGATGATGCGATGGCTGCATCGTATTGAGTTGCATTATTAGCTGTTGGCAATGAGCCGCTTACAGCCATATTGACAACATCCATGAGCTGTTTGTATGTCATGGTATCTGCTGAAGCCACGGTGCGGGAGGTATCTGCATTATAAATATTGAACGGAGTAATGGCAACACCATTTACCGTACCGCTTACAGAGGAAGCTGCAGCCAAATTGATTTGAATATCATACGGGAAACCATCAACATTTTTACCTTGAAGATTCAAGGTTTTACCTACCAATGTTCCGCCGCTTGCAACATCTATCAATTTCGTGGAAGCTGTGGCGAACGCATTATCGGATTTGAGAATTTGAGCTATATTTGAGCTCAATTTTGCACCATTTTGTGCAAAATTGGTACGGTCGTAATTGATACCCTCAATGGTATTTGGTGTCCCGGTCGGTGTTGTGAAACCGCTCTTTGTAAATTCTTTGATATACAATCCCGGTGTTGTTATCGCGGCGGTTAAATAATCGGTCGATCCTCCCTGAAGGTTATCGATCTCTCCAAGCGTTGCTCCATAGAGCGCAGCATCAGATATATCGGCAGCATCACCGGCATTTGTTGCGTCAAAATCGATTGCACCGACCATATGAAAATCCAGTTTGCTTGAACCTGCTAGCTTATCGGCTATTTCAATTTGTCCGTTAGCATTCAGTGTAACATTGACTTGATTGGCGGTTGGACTGAGTTGATTCGGATCGTATGCCAATGCAATTTTGTGCATTAAATCATCCATCGTATCGGTTGTCGCCATGGTGATTTTGGATTTGAACGATGTTCCGTCGGTACGTGTTCCTTGAAGATAAAAATAGGCATTACGTCCGGCATCGTTTGTTGAATCGGTATCAGTATCACCCATAAGATCACGAATAGTGCTTGTAGTTGTAATGTAGGTATCTTTAGCATCACTACGCGGCATAATAGTGTCTTTCATAATATCGGGATACAAATCGGTCAGGCTTTTTTGGGCTACGTTAGCCGATATGGTTCTATTAATGGTGTTTTCACTCCCATAAAAAAGCTGTGATCCGCTGATATTGTATTTTTGTTTGAGACCTGAACCGATAAACGCTTTTAAATTTTGATCGTTTCCTTGATATGAGCCATCATCGGCCACCGGTTTTACCGAAGTAGCAGTACCTGAAAAAAGGTATTGCCCCCCTACAGAAGTATTTGCTAAAGTCATAAGATGATTTTCAAGACCGCGAAGCTCTTTTGCAATTGCTTGTATACTCGCATCGGAATGGACATCATTAGCGGCATTGATCAATTTAACTTTCATTGATTCTACCGTTTTAATAATTTCGCCGATTGTTGTGTCGGTTTGTGTTGAAAATTTATAGGCGCTTTGAGCACTACTTTTGATTTGTGTGAGCGTTGTTACTTCATCATCCAATCGCAAAGTATCGCTGAATACAGTAGGGTCTTCATGTGCGTATTGAATTTTTAAACCCGAGGCAATTTGTTTATTTACATCGAATAGTTGTTTGTTTAATTTATTGTTTTCGCCATAAATGTTGTTGTAATAAGACGATGGTGTAATCCTCATGACAAATCCTTTTGCACGATCTTATAACATGCTAAGCAATAAAAGTTCCATACACACTATATCGACAAAACAAAAAAATCGATTAGAAAAAATGGTTTTACGTATTTTTAAGCAAAAGGTTCCTATAATTCCACCTCTTCACAAGACATGCCAGTGTGGTGAAATGGTAGACACGCCGGATTCAAAATCCGGTGGCGCGAGTCGTGGCGGTTCGAGTCCGCCCACTGGTACCACTTTTTTATTCAAAAAATCCCCTAAAATACGAACTTTGAAGCTTTTTGAAAGAAGCAACGAGCTTTTTGTTACACCTATGTTACACCATTGCTTGTTATACCTTTTAAAATTGCACCATGTTGTAACATAGTTACACGCTTATTTAAAC
>NZ_NSIU01000029.1 GCF_002633015.1 Sulfuricurvum sp. PD_MW2
TCTCTCTCTCTCTCTCTCTCTCTCTCTCTCTCTCTCTACCATCATAAGCCTTAAATTAATATTATTGAAAAATGAAATAATTTTGTGATGGTAATTATAATTAAATTGTGTCGCAAAAATGTGGCAAAACTTTTGTGCTAACTTTTGAGGGTCAATATATTATTTGTGAACAGCATATTATAATAGGCTAATTACTAAATTCTTTTCACTTTTTTGAGGAGGACATCATCCGTGATTTCGCTCAATCGCATGGCACCATACATCTCCAGCATCTCTTGGCGCCATTTGTCCCATTGTGCATGGAGTGCACACGGTTTTTCCGCTTCGCACTCACCGATTCCTAAAACACATGCATCGAAAAATGTGGTTCCATCGACGGCTTCGATGATCGATAATAGGGTTATTTCCGTTGCGTCTTGGGAGAGGGCAACTCCCCCTGCGGCCCCGCGTTGAGAAATGAGTATTTCAGCGTGCACCAGTTTTTGAAGGGATTTGGCCATAAAATGAAATGGCAATCCTAATGCTTCACTAATCTCTTGTATCCGATGAAATTGACCTTGCGGTTTTGTTGAGAGCCATACAGCGGCACGGATCGTATCTTGGCAAGCAGATGAGAGCATAAACAACCTTTATTTGGTGACATACATATAAAATGTGACGATTTCTAATAAAAGGAGAATTATAAATCCGATTTTATAAAAAGTTACAGGGGATCGTTCAATCAGCGGTGTGGAACTGCAAAAAAACGGTTTTACTTTCTCGGGAGATTTTAAATCATAAAAGAGCTCCGAATAATGTCGATAACGCAATTCAGGAGAGATGGCAATAGAGCGCATAATGATGGAATCAAGCCATAGGGGTATATTGCTATTGAGCTGTGAAGGGCGTTTGGGTGATTTGAACGTAGGGGTTTGAAAAGGTTCGATTTCACCGTAGGGGTAGTGTGCGGTAATCGCCCAATAGAGAGTCACTCCAATCGAGAAGATTTCACTCGATTCATTAATAACGCTCTCATTAAATCGTTCCGGAGCAAGGTAGGTTGGGGTTCCGGCTCGATTATTTAAAGAAAAAATTTCGACAATCGATCCAAAATCGATCATTTTGAAATGGACTCCGGCTTCCCCTTCGCGTTGATAGACGAGAATATTCTCAGGTTTGATATCTCCATGAACAAGCCCCAGATGGAGAAGATGGGCTTCGGCTCGATGGAGAAATTTTCCGAGTTCGATCGCATTATCGATCGATAGCGTACGATGTTTGAGATACTCTTGTAAATTCACCCCCTCTACCAACTCCATCAGATAATAACGCATGCTTCGACTCTCGGGAACCCACGCATGACCGAATGCTTTGTGGGTGATTTGTTTGGCGTACCATGCTTCGCGGACAAATGCATCAAGCGATTCCTCATCATCGCTCAGCGGAAATTTCATAACAAAAAAGGTATCTTCTTTGAGAACTTTCCAAATCCGTTTATGCTCCATCAATGGCTTTACAAGGGTATAGCCGTCGATGATTTGCCCTTCATTCAGGGTTTGTGGAATCAAAAGAGGGGTGTTTTTGATCGAGTGAAGCGGATCGAGCGATTCAATATGGAAAATTTGAAGACTCATATCATCACGCTCTTTTTCATCACACATTTGTGCGGCATGCTGGATGATTGTTCGCGCTCCCAGCTTATTTTTGATCAAATCTCTGAGAGCCGATTTTTCCAGAAGGTTATAGACTCCGTCACTGCAAAGGACTACACTGTCTCCGATTTCAAGCGGTGTCGTGCGAATGATGGGATCGATATTTTCACTAAGGCCGCAGGCAGAGGTGAGAACATGAGAGAGATATTCATCATCCATGGTATGATCGGTGCTGAGTTGATAAAAATCGCCGTTGGATTTTAAGAGGTAGATACGAGAATCACCCAAATTAAGGGTATAGAGCGTCTCCCCCTCAATGATGGCAAGTGTCAAGGTGGTGAGGAGTTCAATTTTTCCGTATTGCGCCATGGATTCTTTGAAGAGAAGGCTGTTGATATGACGGGTAAAAACCTCCATCGTTTTTGGGATATCCCACGCTTTTGGACGGTTTTTGAACTGATCGATAAAAAATTTGACACATTGACGTGCCGCAGTTCCTCCTCGGACGGCACTTCCGACACCATCGCACAAGACGCTGACCAATAATGCATTATCGATAATACTATAGGCACATGCGTCGTCTCCGGTTAACCCGTTTTTTGGGAGAATGAACTCGGAAGATTGGACGCGCAGCATTAAATTCGTGCTCCTGATTGTGCGCCCCATGTGGTACGCCAGCGTGTTTTTACCAGACTGATTCCGCTAATAGCGATGAGAGTCATTGCACCAAAGATCAAAAATCCGGCAGTATATCCCTCATAAGCTCCCTGAGACCAGCCAAACGTTTTGATCAGAGCTGTTCCGCCCAGACCTCCCGCCATACCGATGAGACCTGTCATCACTCCGATATCTTTGCCGAAACGCTGCGGTACAAGCTGGAAAACAGACCCGTTTGCCATCCCTAGATTTGCCATGATCAAAAACATGATCACAATCGCACCAAAAAACGGCAAATCGACAAAGGCGCTGATAAGTGCTAAAACGACGATATTACCGTAAAAGACATAAAGTGATTTAATACCGCCCATTTTATCGGCAATCGCTCCACCTACCGGACGCAGCAACGCTCCTGCAAAGATACACAGTGCACCGAAATAACCGGCGATTACTTTTACGTTTTCTTCATTCAAAACACTCATCCCAAAGGCTGACATGTCGCTTTGATAGGTATTCATCAGATAAACTTTCATGTAGTTTGCAAAACCGATAAACCCTCCGAAACTGACGGCATAAAAGAGATTGAACCACCATGTATCGCGATCGCGCATCAATTTGAGATAATCGCCCATTTTTTTCGGGTTTGGTTTATAGACCGATGCGGGAGCATCTTTTGCCATAAAGAGATACGCAATCAAGACGATAAAGGATAAAAGAGCACCGACAAGAAATACCGATGGCCATCCCCAAAGCTCTGCAATTTTAGGTGCGAATAAAAAATCGATCACAACACCGATATTTCCGGCTCCCGCGATCCCCAATACGGTTCCTTGAAGACGGGGAGGATACCATTGTCCTGCCTGAGGCAATGCTACTGCAAACGATGCCCCTGCAAACCCGAGACCCAACGCAATCAGCAACAATTGATTATAGGTGATCGATTCGGCAGCAAAGTACCCATAAAATAATGTCGCTATCACAATGCTTTGTGCTACCAAAGAGGTCTTTTTCGGACCGAATTTATCGACGAATATTCCCAAAACCAAACGCAAAATGGCTCCTGCAAGTACCGGAACGGCCAGAAGGGTCGCGGTTTGATCATCATTCATCGTAAAACCTCTGGAGGTGAGCGATTCATTGATTTCGGTAACTAATGGACCTAACATCGTCCACATCATAAAACTAAAGTCAAAATAGAGAAATGCGGCGAGGAGTGTCGGCCAATGTCCCTCTTGTTTTAAAGCGCTAAGTTTCATAGCGTCTCCTTTAAGATTTTTTTGTCTGAAATAATTATAGAGAAAGTATGAACAAAAATAATCTATTGACTGATTAAAAAATGATCATTGGTGAGAAGAGTGATTGTAATGTGGTTGAGTTTCTCCAAAGAGGGGAGATTCCCTATCGGAAACGGTATTTCCTATAGGGTTTATATGCAGTTAAGCCATGACTTTGTACATTGGATTAGAGTAGGGCTGAATAAGCTGAGCGTATATTTTTGGGATATCGAGAATCGAGATCATCTCATTTGCAAAATCCTCCGGATTATCAGGAATGATGACCGCTTTCGTCAATGAATTTTCATTTTTCAGCACATTGCTGTATTGGCTGATTGATCGTAGTGGGATTTCAGGACTGCTGTAGATCGCATCAACAGCGAGCCCCAAATAGACCACTTGTCGATCGATAACCGCTTTGACCAAGATGATGGTATCTTTTTCCTTGTCGTATTTTTTGTCGATACCCAGTAGTTTTGCCAAGGAGATTACACTAATCATCCGTTTTTCATAGCTTATGACACCCAAGTTGTATTCGCTCGCATGGAGAATAAACGTGAGCTCTTGATGCGCAAGAGAACACACTACGTTTTTCGATTCTACGGCAAACAAAGAGCCTCCGACAAAGAACGTTGAGATCTCGGAGGTCTCTTCGCTTCCATTGGCTTTTGGATAGGTATAGACACGTTGTGTCGTGGTTTCATTGGTACATGCTTGTATCTCGCCGATCGGACGGTAGAGGATCGCGATAACGTCGTTACGGTATCCGTCGCTTTGTTTGTATTCCCGATATCCATGCGAGCATGTGGCTCCGATTGCATAATAGTTGTTGTTATGCGGGAGAATCTGCGCATCACTTTGGCCGGATGAAAGGTTCAAAATCGACTCAGGAAGATTCATCACTTCCCCTACCGAGATTGTAGGAGTTGTTGAGGATATGACCGTTCCGTTACGATCGATAAACAGAGCAAAAATCCCATCAGGGACTTCATGATTTTCATCTTTTGGGAGGATATCATTCAGCATCGCTTCAAACTGCGATTCCGAATCGAAAACGATACCGATTCCCCCCACATTCTCCTCTTTGGTATTACGGATACAGGCGTTATAGATATAGGTAGAACGATTTGCATAATAGGGACTCGGTTCAAACGATGAGACAATATATTCTTGCGTTGTTGTTAGCTTGAGGGTCTCAACCGCCCAATCGAAACCAATTTTTTTACCGATCAAAGCGTGCTCATCCGGATTTGATATCGCAAGGATCGTCCCCTCTCTATCATAGATAAACATGGTGCTATAGACAGTGTAGAGACCGTTGATATATTCTAAAATAGCATTCATTTTCGAGCGCTCTTTTTCAGCGATTTCCGAACGGGAGAGGTACTCACGAAAGGTTGTCGTCAATGCCCACCATCGGCAGTCATTTGCCCGCTCATAGAGATTTCGATCCATAATATCTATGGCTAGAGAGGATTGGAATTTTAAATCTTCGAGGTATTGGATCACTTTGGTACGATTGAGTCCGGCAACGGTATCATCAAACACTCTTTTTGTCTCTTCACCCGTTTTTGAGATTTCACTCAGAAGGGCTTTTGTAAACGGATTCTCATGTCCGACTGCATTCGCGATTTGGACATTTCCGTTCCAAACGGTGATATCGAGCTCATTTTGGATTTTTTTGGCTTTGTCAAGAATATTTTGGAGCTCATCGGGATAATACGCTTTTGCATTGGCAACCGTTTCAAACAGTTCATTGGTTGAAAATGAGCTTTGAGAGGCTGAGCGAAAAGATAGGTGAAGCGGAACCATTGCATGCGATACCCAGCCCGATCCGTTATACCCTTGATATCCCGATGTTTTGACCGCTTTATAAAGATATTCAAAACCCGCATAATAGGTTTGCTGATTCTCATTGTTACGAGGTTGCAGGTACGATCCCACAGGGACATGGTGGACAGACGAAGAGGCGATAACTTCCCCATCCGGATTGAGAAGTTCTAGTGCGATATACGGATTTTCGCGTGTGAGTTTACGAAAAATGCTTTGGAGTTCATTCTCAAAACGGAAAATGAGACACAATACGCCAAGAGGCTCTTCATTCTCCGGATTGCACACACGGTACGAGTAGATCAACGAAGGTTCATGATGCGTCAAGTCAGTTGCACGGTAGGTTTCAACGTACCCTTGGTAGGTGCGGAGCGATTCTTGGAGCAGCGGATCTTTGGAGTAGGTGATCGGGTTAGACGGATCGAGTTGTACGAGGACTTTTCCTCTGGTATCGAGGAGAATGATGTTCTCATATACGCTGTATTTCAAGACATATTCTCTAAATCGTTGGGTCAAGGCCTCTTTTTTGTGGATTTTAATCTCGCGCATCTCATCCGAAGCCGACATATCGGTGGTGTTTAAAAAGAGGAGATAATCACGGATATCATCATCCGTTGCCAAAAAGCCTATATCCGCAGTACGTTCGAAAAGATTTCGGATAAGGATATCAATGGCTGTTTGGGCTTTGGACTCAAGTTCGTTTAGGCTTTTACTAAACGTTTCATTGATAAGACGATTAAGCGGCTCATCCAGTAAATCCTCAAACGCTTTTCGTGTTTCACTGGTATCCATGCCGATATTGGACATGGAACCCAAAAGGGTCAATAAATCCCATTTGCCCGATAAAGTATTCATGTTTTTTTCAAAATTTTGAACGTTGGGCATATAATTGATGAGGTGGTTGCGTTGCATGATACTGTTCCTGATTCGGTATTGTCAGTAGCAGTATAAAGATCAAAAAAGGAAAAATAGAATATTTATTGATTAAAAAATAATCATTGCTTTGGCATTTTTTATTTCAATGTTTTTTTTTCGAACAAGAGAACAGAAGGTAATGAGAATGGATAGAAATTACTCTGATTCTAGGAGAAATTTTTTCTCATCGTTTTCTTTGCGCAGGCGTATATGCGTCACAGCACCCTCCGGAGAGACACCGTATTCTTGACGATTTTTAGGATCGATAAAAACGATTCGATTATGTCCGTTATACACACCGCGATGGGTAACTACCGCGTGTATATCGGCATCATAGAGTTTTTCAAGTTTTTCTTTTAAAGATTCCAGAATTTGTTCGGACTCTGCCAATTGTTCGGATGCTTCTTGAATTGCTTCGCGTTCACTTTTGTATTGCTGCAACCGAACCAAATCGGCTTTCATCGGTGCTTCACCCCGTTTTTGTTTCGTTAAAACACGGATTTGAATCTCTTTGATACGACTGTTTTTCTCAACGAAAACGGCTTTTCGTATTTTAAGTTGTTTGGTATCAGCGTAAAGTTCAGTCGTTTTTGCTTTGATTTCAGCTTCTAGATCAACAATTTGCTGGTGATAGCTGGCGATAGCATGGGGATTGATAATCAGGTTATTGCCATCCCCTTCAATCGTATCAATAGTGATGGATTCGAGTGCGATAATACGCGCATTGGAATAGAGGGTATGAACATGTACCTTTCTTCCGATTACTTCGCCCCCCATCATTTTTTGAATCTGTATCGTATCGGCTTCAACTTTACCCGATTCTAAAATATTGATATGGGCATCTTTGGCTTTGAGGTTTCCCCGATGAAGATGCACATTAGCGGTTTCAGAGACGTGAATCTCTGATTTTCGATGGGTTTGCGCTCCGATTTTAAGTTCGCAGGCTTGAATTTTCGCATTCCGGCCGATGGTTCCGCTGACATCGAGTTTTTGGACATCGATATTGATTCCTGTCCCTACGGCATCTTCATCGTGCACATTTTTTTTGATGATCAAAGAGATGTCTTTTTCGATTCCTGTTTCAATCGAACCGGTTTTTTTGAAACTGGCATTTTCGATTTGAAGCTCTTGAGAGATATAAAACATCCCTTGTTTACGATCTACATATCCTGAAACTTTTGAAAAAAAACGGATACTCTCTTCATCTTGTTCACTGCTAATGGTTTCAGGATCAATCACAACGTATGAAGCGTATTTGACAATCGGTTCAGGGACATGAATGTGCTCACCGGTACAAGCGCGTCCGTGACGTCCCGGTTTTGGAAAAAGATATTCTAAAATCAAATCTCCGGGGTTAACACCCTCAATCATACTGTTGGTTACATTGGCATTCTTGTAATGTAAGACAATCTTATCATTGATCGGCATGATCGGCAGAAAAAATTCTCCGATCGGAAGGCGATAAGATTCTTTGAGTGGGCCCTCTTTTTGAATTTTGACAATGAGACGCTGAATTTCACGATCGAGATTTTGATCGTAGAGCCCAATCATCAGAGAGTTTCGAAGCATTTTTTGCTTTATAGCGTATTTGATCCACTCTTGGACCCCTTTCACAAGAGGAATTTTGGATGAGGGATTAATGATGGCGATAACTCTGCTTTTGGTTTTATCGGTTGCAATGGTAAAGTCCAATGTCAAATACGGGTGAGGTTTGGCAAGACGGATTTGGATTTGATACTCTTGACGTAGGAGAAAAATGTTAGAACGGATCTCATTTTCCGTTGTTTGGGTTAGAAGATCGTTCCCTTGTAAAAATTGCCACTCTTCGTCTACACTCCCTTTAAAGGAAGTTTCATAGGATAGAAGATCAAAGTCGAGATTTTCTACCGCTATCCTTTGACTTAGAGCCGCCTGTTTCAAATCTTGCATAACATTTGAGGTGAGAACGGTCAAAGGGACGAAATCAGACATTTAGGCTTACGGCTCCATTATTGATACTGCTTTTCGCTCATGAAAATTAAAGTGGCGTTCCAGATCGGAATTGTGGATCAGAACGGGGACAACCAGAAGCGATGCGATGACGGCTGCTATTGTACCAAAAATAAGAGAAACTCCAAGCCCTCCGAAAACCGCGTCGCTTGCCAAGAGTGTCGACGCTAGAATGATTGCCGCAGCGGTGAGGAAAATCGGTTTCGCACGCGTTGCGGTAGCATAGGCGATTGCTTCGGTTTTATGCATCCCTTTATCGACCATCAGCGATTTGGTAAAATCGATGAGGAGCAAGGAATTGCGTGAACTTATCCCGATCAAAGCGATAAATCCGATTAACGATGTTGCCGTCAAAAAGAAGGTATCTACGGTGAAAATATCGACGATACCATGCCCCGTAATAACACCGATGATAGAGAGGAAACTACCAAGTAAAACAATACCGCTCAAGACAAAGCTTTTATAATAAACAACCATCAACAAGAAAATCAAGACAAGTGCCGCAATAAATGCACCGCCCAAATCTCGGAACGTATCGAGAGTAACTTTCATCTCTCCATCCCATTTGAGATCATAAATCTCTTTGGTTTTTTTGTCTACCAGTTGAAGATTGAATAATCCTGTTTTGGTAATTTCGTATTCGTCACCGAAAGTATCAAGAATTGTATTGCGTGCCGCCATAAGCGGATAAACTTGAGAAACCATATCGGTTTCAGCAAGTACGTTGGTCATTTGATGAAGATCTTTTGACATAATCATCGGATTTGACTTCACCGCAACGATTTCAACGATTTCAGTGATTGGAACCATCATCCCCATTTGATTGAGCAGAGTGAGGGATGCAAGCTTGATATCGATCGCATTTTTGTCACGGGAAGAAAACTTTTTCCCCTCTGGTGTCAATGTTAGAAAAATAGGGATTTGCTCGGTCGCATTTTGTGAGTTTTTGACGGCAACTCCCATCCCCTCGAATGCCAGATACAATATATCGTTCACGTGTTTAATATCCAGACCCGATTTTGAGATTTTATCGGTGTTGACTCGCACTTCAAACTTATCATAAATCTCATCTTGCATGATATCGATATCAACAAGCCCTTCGGTTTTTTTGAAAACCCCTTCAACGCGCTCCGCTAAATGACGAATCCCTTCTGCTTTGTTTCCATAGACTTCAGCGACGATTGCGGCCATTGTCGGAGGACCTGCTGGTGGTTCGATAAATTTGATATTGGTTTGCGGATAGATATTACCGCACTCTTTTTGGATAACAGGGCGAAGACGCTGAACCATCATATACGATGGCTCGTCTCGATGATGTTTTTTGGTGAGATTGACGACCACTTCGGCGACGTTTTCACTGTTTTTAAAGTGGCTTCCTTTGATCAATCCGGCAAAATCAAGGGGAGAACCTGTCCCCAAGAATACTTCAGTGTCAAGGGCTTCAGGCTCTTTTTGGAGTACATTTACGACACATTCACTAACGTGACGGGTTTGCTCAATCGAACTTCCGTTGGCTAAATCAAGATAAACAGTATACGTATCGTTGTTTTTCCCCGGCAACATTTTTGCCAAAACCAGTTTGGTTGGGATAAGAGCAACCGCAAAGATAAAAGCAAAGAGTGTTGCCCAGAGGATTTTTTTCTTTTTGGCAGGCGAATTGAGCGTATCAACCAAATAATTTTCAAATTTTTTATACATTAGTGCGATTCTCCGTGGGGGGCGGGTTTTTTCAAAAGACGTACTGCCAAATACGGAGTAAAGATGTACGCAACGAACAGCGATGCTATCAAGGCGACAGGGACATTCGCCGGAATCGGTTTCATAAACTGCCCCATCATTTGCCCGACAAACGCCATCGGTACCATCGTGAGGATGATGGCGAGGGTTGCGATATTGGTCGGTGCTCCGATCTCATCGGTTGCTTCGATCATCAGCTCATCGGCATCACGTTCATGCGCATCGGGTGCGTGAAAATGGCGATGGATATTTTCGATAACGATGATCGCTGCATCGACAAGCAGTCCTAAACTGAGTAAGAAAGCAAAAAGGGTGATACGATTGACCGTTTGCCCGGTAAGATAGGCAATAAAGAGGGTAATCGCCAAGATCGCCGGAACGGTGAAGGTAACAATCAAAGACTCGCGCCATCCGAGTACGAAGATGAGCAAAATCGCGATGATGACAATCGAGAGAAGAAGGTGAAATACAAGTTCGTTAACCGCTTCATTCGCCCGTTCGCCGTCATTTCGGGTGATGACGTAATTGATCCCTTCCGCTTTCATCTGCTCTTTGTATTTTTCGAGTTCTTCTTTGACTGCATCGGCGATATTAACGGCATTTGTTCCCTGGAGCTTAGAGACGGTGAGAGTGATTTGATCTTTTAGTGGTGAGAATGTTTGATCCTCTTTGGCCGATACCAGTGCTGATTTAAAATTTTGTATATCGCTGCCGGAAGTGATCGTAGCGACATCACGCAGATAGATGGCCGATCCGCCGTATTGCGCGACGATGATGTTTCCGACGTCTTCAACACTCTCGATTGCATTACGCACACCGATCATAACGATTTTGTTGTCTTGGGTTTTTCCTTTGATCTCCGGTACGTTATAGGCGAGAGATTGTGTCGCCATAACGATTTGCCCGAGCGATAGGTTGTATCCGCTGAGACGGTTCATATCAACAAGAACGTTATATTGGTGTTTTTTTGCCCCCTTGATATCGGTGACGGCAACGTTAGGTAGACCGTTGATATGGTGTTGAATCTCTTTGACGTGATCGTAGAGAACCGTCGGATCCATTTTTGGATTGTTGGAGTAAAACGCGACGGAGACGATCGGAATATCAACATCGATATCGAGGGGTTTGATAATCGGCTGCATGGCACCTTTTGGGAGGATACTCATGTTTTGCATGATCTTGTCGTAGATTTTTAGGTTTGAATCTTCTTTGGCTTCACCGATGTAAAATGCGGCATTGATAACGGCGACGTTATCCATCGCCATTCCGTAGATGTGTTCGATCCCTTTGATCTCTTTGAGTTTGCGCTCCAACGGTTTAACAATAACGTTTTCTACTTCACTGGCGGTTGCACCGGGAAGGGCGACAATAACGGTTGAACCGCTGACAACCATCTGAGGATTTTCTTCACGCGGCATAAGCATGAGTGCTATATAACCGATAATGAGGAGAAAAATCCCTAAAATCGGAGTGAGAGGATTACGCAAAAAACCTTTTGCCAGCTTTCCGGCAGCATCGGTTGGCTTATAGGAGTGAGGTGCGTGCATCAATAGTCCTATTCAATTTCAATCGTTGCATACATTCCGGGATAAACGGTTTGTTTAGCATTGAATGAAACTTTAATTTTAAAGGTATGGGTCATCGGATTTGAACTTGGGATAATCGCACTGACTCGACCAACTCCGTTATAGCCTACCGATGGAATAGCAATTTTGACCTGTTTTCCGACTGGGACAAGTTTGAGATTATTTTCGGCCACTTCAACTTCGATTTTCAATGCATTTAAATCCGATAGAACGATTGCCGGCATCCCCGGCATTGCCATTTCACCCACTTTGATGTTTTTAGCGACGACAACACCGCTGTTGGGCGCTGTGATACGCAGATAGTTGTATTGGTTATTAACCTCTTGGAGGCGAGCTTTGGCTTGGTTGACTTGACGTTCTCCGATGGAGATCATATTTTTTAGATTCTTTTTGGAGAGTTCGAGATTTTCGACTTCAAACTTGGACACCATGTCTTGAGCCAAAAGACGTTTGTTACGTTCTAGATTGAGTTCTAGGTTTGCGTATTGGTTTTGGTACATCTGTAAAGAAAGCTCTGCTTGTGCGATGCCGAGTTCTACCTGGTTTTTGGCCGAATCGATCTCTTTGGAATCGATGGTGTACAAAAGCTGTCCTTTGGAGACGCGTGAGCCTTCTGAGACGTTGACGCTGGTGACAAAGCCCATATTACGGCTGGTAATCATTTTCTGATTATCGCTGATGACGCTTCCTGAGAGGCTGATACCTGCGGCACTGAGTGTTGAGGCGAGGGCGATTGAGGTGAGGAAAAATTTCATTATTTAACTCCGTTACTAAGTTTTTCGAGGGCAAAAATTCGCTCGTTGCGTTGGTTTTTCACCATTTGAAGATTGAGAATTTTTTCGATCTGTTGAGATTGCTTGATGATCACATCGCTCATTGATGCGAGGTGCTCATGGTAGCGGCTTTCGTAATTTTGATAAATTTGATCAGCCAATTTCAACTCTTTTTCAAGGCTGTTGACTTGCGCATTCAAACTTTCGATTTCGGTGCGAATTTTGTCGTATTGGAGAGTAATCCCTTTTTTAGCCAATTCGACTTGAGTTGCCGTTTTTAATTTCTCGATTTTGGCTTTTTCGAGAGCGTTTTTATCGACACCGCCGTTAAAAAGGTTCCAGCTGAGTTTTGCACCCACGGTATAGGCTTTATGATCGTTGAAGTTGCCTAAAAAGGTATCGTCCGCACTGCTCGCTTCGGCAAATGCACCCACTTGTGGGAGAAACGGAGCGTACGCGACATCTACCATTCGATCTCGAATCTCTAAACCTTGAGAAGCTTTTTTAAGATCGGTATTGTTGGTTAACACATCATTTTCGCTGATGGATGAAGCGGGATAATCATTGGCCGGCAGTTCGATATCGGTAACGGGAGTATTGAGCAGGAAACTGAGATAATGATAGAGGAGTTTTTTATTGGCTTCCATCTCGGTAAGACTGCGTTCAACGTTGGCTTTTTTTGCTTCGACCTCGAGGAGATCGACTTTTTTGGCATACCCCTCTTGAACCATCATTTGTGTGGTACGCTCTAATGTGGCGATGTTTTTATGAATGGTTTTCATATGATCGATCGAGCTTTGCAAAAGAGCCATATCGTAATAGCTTTTGCGCAGTTCGTATCGTTTTTCGGTTTTCATCTGTTCGGCATCGAGCTTTTTGATCTGCTCCATTTTTTGAGCAATATCACTATAGGCGCTCAGTTTACCGCCGACAAATACTGGAACCATATAAGTGAGTTTGGTTTGGTAGTAGTTTTGATAGTCAGGATAGTTCAAATTTTTGGGTTGAGTGGCAAGGAGTTGTTGAGCATTGCCCGGAAGCCCACTCATTTGTCCAAGAAATTCATCAAATCCGAAATCATTGAAAGAGGCTTGACGGGAACTGAGTTTAAAGCCGAAAGCATTTCCGGCATCGTTGGAGCGCATAGCGCTTTGGCTTAGCTCAAGTGAACCGAAATTGTAGCCTTTTGCCATCGAAGTATCGTTTTGGGCACTTTGAACATCAAGGGATGTAGTTTTGATTTCAAGGTTATTGGTTTCCAGAATCTCCAAGGCTGCAGGGAGTGACAGTCCTGATGCCATAAGGTGGCATGAACCTAGCAGGAGTGTTGCACCAAAAAATCGTGAAAGGGTATTCATCATCATGAATCCTTGCTAATGTATTTGTGATTATAATCAATCGTATAAGCTTTATTATACACATTTAGACGTATTAGCGTTATAAAAATCATCAAAAATAAATCAAATTAGAAGATAAGATCATACCATAAGTTACACATGGTTTGAAATTCGTCTCACTTTCGGGTAAAATTCGACCAAACAAAAGATACAAAAAGGTTTCCTGATGGCAACAATCGGTATGGGTGATATTAAAAAGGGTGTGCGTCTTGAAATTGACGGCAACCCGTTCAAAGTTGTAGAGTTTCAACACGTTAAACCGGGTAAAGGTGCAGCGTTCGTCCGTTGTAAAGTAAAAAGCTTTAAAAACGGAAAAGTAATCGAAAAAACCGTTCATGCGGGTGATAAATTCGAAGTACCGAACATGGCGCATAAAACAATGCAATTTTTGTATGACGATGGTGAAATGCTTCAATTCATGGACAATGAGAGCTATGAGCAATTGGGACTTACCTACGATCAATGTGAAGATGCGATGAAATGGATCAAAGACGGTACCAACGTTCAAATGGTTTTCCACAATAACGAAGCGATCAGCGTTGATGCTCCTGAGATCATGGAACTCAAAATCGTTGAAACTCCGCCGAACTTCAAAGGTGACACGTCAAGTGGAAGTAAAAAACCGGCAACTCTTGAAACCGGTGCAGTGGTACAAGTTCCATACCACGTTCTTGAAGGTGATATCATCAAAGTAAACACTGTTGAGGGTGAATACTTGGAGAAAGTGAAGTAATTCATACTCCTGAGCGGATCTTCCGCTCATACTTTTCTGCTGCATTTTTCTATTTTTATTTTCACGCTACAATTCAATAAATAAATGTACTCCCACTAACTATTTTGAAACGAGGTAAACCATGTCGTGTGTTTTAGTTCCATTAGCCGATGGATTTGAAGAGATTGAAGCGATAAGCATTATCGATGTATTGCGTCGTGCCGATATCGAAGTGATCATGGGAAGTTTGAGTGAACACCTTATGGTGAATGGAGCTCACGGGATTAGCGTCCATGCAGATCGTCCGGTCAAAGGATTGAGTGTTGATGAACTCGATATGATTGTTTTGCCAGGTGGCTGGGGCGGTACAAAAGCGCTTGCAGCGGATCTAAATGTTCAAAACCTCCTCAAAGCAATGGATGCAAAAGGAAAAGCGATCGGTGCCATCTGCGCCGCTCCATACGCCCTCGAAGCGGCAGGAGTTCTCAAAGAGGGCTACACCTGTTATCCGGGTATCGAAGATGAGCTCTCTACGGCAGGGTTTGTCGGAGCAGAGCAAGCAGTGGTGGAGAGTGCGAATGTGATGACCTCTCGCGGTCCGGGGAGTGCAATCTGTTTTGCATTGGCCATCGTGAAAAAGCTCAAAGGAGCTGAAGCGAGCGAAAAACTTCGCAGCGGATTATTGGCGGATTATTGTGCGTCGATGTAGTTTTCTCTGGCTAGCTGTAGCGTTTTCGTGTGCATGGGGGGACGTTCATCTCTCTGTGAATGAAGCTTATTCGCAAGAACAAGCCAATGCGTATTGCCGTGAATTAGGAAATGGATGGCGGGGAATGAGCATCACCGAGGTTTATGCGCTTCCAAAAACGACTCCTTTTGCCGATGGATACAGCTATTGGTCACAGAGTACGGTCACATCCGGAACGGCGGTTGTGGGTACGGGAAGTGAAGGGGACGGTGGCGTCATGGAGGTGTTGGGATTCGCGTTTTATCCCAAAGAGCGAAATGTCACCTTTTCTCCCCGATGGAAAAAGATTGCCGCGATTTGTACCAATGAGCCTTTGCCCTCTAAAAGGGTACGGCACTATAAAAAAGTACCCGAGGGAACCCTCGATGAAGAGAACGGTCTGATTTGGCTTGATTTGGGGATGAGCGATAAGAAAGCCCGCTATACCCATGATGAGGCCAAAGAGATGTGCGAAAACCTCTCGTTGTTTAAACGCTCATGGCGCTTACCGACCACCGAAGAATTATACGGGATTGTGGATTACGATTATGTTCGACCGACACTTGATATGAACTATTTCGGTGCGGTGATGCAGCGTTACTATTGGAGCAGCGAATCGTTGAATTCCCAAGAAGCGTATGTGGTGGGATTCAAGCTCGGTTCAGTTGCTACTGTTCCGAAAAAAGACTCAACTCAGGCACGCTGTGTGAGCGATCAATGAAAATCCTCGTTGATGCCGACGCATTTCCCAATGCCCTCAAAGAGATACTTCTTCGTGCGGTACTAAAGAGGGAAATCACGACGGTTTTTATCGCCAATAAGAAAATATCGGTGCCGAATCAGCCTTACATCTCGATGGAGGTGGTGGCACAGGGACCCGATGAGGCCGATCATCGGATTGCTGAACTCTGCGAAGCGGGAGATTTGGTAATCACCGCCGATATACCGCTCGCCGATCGGATTGTGAGCAAAGGGGCGGTGGGGCTTGATCCGCGCGGGACGATTTACGATGAGAACAATATCAAACATCTTCTTGCGATGCGCAATCTGATGGAAGAGCTGCGCAATAACGGCGAGATCACGGGAGGTCCTTCGGCAATAGGGGCCAAGACCGTGAGAGAATTTGCCGATGGGCTTAATACACTACTATCTAAACGACGGTAGCTATTTATGCGATTCGTTGCTTCTTTTGGTGCATATACTCTTTGTAGGTCTGTGCGATAATCGCAATTCCCCGTTTCATCTCCTCGGGTGTTGCTCCGCTAAAGTTAAACCGTGCTTCAGCACTAGTCGGTGCTCCTGGATAAAACTCTCCCCCCGGAACGAAAACCGCTCCGCTTTTCAAACATGCCAGTGCAAGTTCTTTGGCATCGACCTCTTGAGTAAATGATCCGTAGATGAACATTCCCCCTTTGGGTTTGGTAAAGTGAAAATCACTCAGCTGTGTGTTGAGTTCATGTGCCAAAAGATCGCATTTTTCTTTGTAGCATGCACGTACTTTGCGGAGGTGTTTTCCAAACATTCCGCTCTCCCAAAACTCATCCGCTAATCGTTGCGAGAGGGTTGAAGTGTGGAGATCCGAGCGCTCTTTCAGCGCTAAAATCGGCTGCAATAAATGGACATCACCTCGAATCCATCCCAGACGTAATCCGGGTGCGAGTGTTTTGGAAAACGATCCGACATGGAGCGAGTGATGTGGGGCAAACAGAGCCATCGGCGGCATCCGTTCTTCAAAAAACAGTTCCATATAGGCACCGTCTTCTACAATGATTCCATCGTAATGAGAGGCCATGTTCCCGAGTGCTTCCCGATCTTCAATCGAATAGCTGATTCCGGTAGGATTTTGAAAATCGCACATCAGATATGCTCGTTTGGTAACTGCAAAATGGCGTTCAAACGTCTTTAAATTGAGTTTGTAATTGTCCAATGTCGCGCCATAAAGCGGACATCCGTTGGCACTGAACGCATTGAGCGCTCCCAAATAGGCCGGTGCCTCAACGGTTGTACCGAAGCGGAAATAGACGCGACTGATGAGATCCAATGCCTGTTGAGCTCCGGTGGTGATCAAAATGTTTTCGGCTTTGGTCTCAAGCCCCATCCCGGTATAGTACGATGCCAACTTTTCGCGTAGCGAGAGTATCCCGCCGCTGAGTGAGTATTGGAGTGATTTGGGATCCTGCAATGCGGAGTGTGCACCATGTTGGAGCATTTCCATAGGAAAAAGTGTCTCATCAGGCAATCCTCCTGCAAATGAGACGGTATCACTGCCGATAACTTCGAGAATTTCTCTGATAAATGAGCGTTTCATGGATAGCCTTTTTTGAGTGTCATTGTAAAGGATCTGATTTTTTTATTCTTTATCCAAATACTTAAAAAAGTTATCCAAAATCATCATTATTTTTATCCAATTATGCTAATATTGTTAAATGAAACGGGAAACGAAACACCAACACGCCGATATTGTCAATGATGTTCTCTCGTATATTTATCTCCATATTGATACGGAGTTAAATGCCCTTGAACTGGCTCAAATGCAGAGTCTCAGTGTCCATCATCTGCACCGGATTTTCAAAGAGGAGACGGGAAAAAATCTTTATGAGACTATCAAATCGATACGGCTTCAAAAAGCTTCCAGTCTCCTGCTCACAAATAAATATGCGACTATCTCTGAAATCGCACAGATGTGCGGGTACAGCTCTCAAACCTCGTTTATCAAAGCATTTAAAGAGCGTTTTCACACCACGCCAAAAATGTGGAAAAGCGGGGATTATCTCTCCTATTCGCATACGATTCTCTCTCACTCCCCCTATAGCATGTCGGTACGGGATTTTTCGGGGACGATCCCCAAAATCATCAAAGCCCCTCCCATCTATGCCGCCTATATCCGTCATCGGGGCTACAATATCTCGATCAAAAATAGTTGGAACCGTCTTCGGGCATGGTGCATTGAAAATAATCTTCCCGATAGTACACGTCAAATCGGATTTCATCACGATAATCCGACGATTACGCCACTGAGTGAGTGTGCCTATATCGCGGCGGTTGAAGTGCCAAAAGGGAGCCATCCTCACGGTTCGGTCGCCTATTTTGAGATTCCCGCATCGTTGTGTGCTGTTTTTCATATCGAGGGAAAATACGGAGACGTACTCCATTTTATGCGCTATGTCTATCAGATATGGCTCCCCGATAGCGGATTTGAGACCAAGACGCTTCCCCCGTATGCGATTTATCGCAAAAACCATTTTTTGGACGAATCGGGGGAATTTGATCTGGAATTCTATTTGCCGATCAGTGTCCTCTAATAGAGTATTAATTCCCCACTCACTATAATCGCTTATACTTTTTTCAAGGCCTTTTTTTATGAGCACGATTCCTCCGTTTACCCATTTGCACCTCCACACCGAATACTCCCTCCTTGATGGGGCGAACAAAATTTCTGCACTGGTGAGTCGGGTAAAAGAGCTCGGTATGACCTCGGTGGCGATGACCGATCACGGAAATATGTTCGGTGCGATCGATTTTTACCAACAGATGCGCAAAGAGGGGATCAAACCGATCATTGGGATGGAAGCCTATATTCATAACGGTGAGGATTTGGGAGACAAGAGCATCAAACAGCGTTTTCACGTTTGTTTGTTTGCTAAAAACGAAATTGGGTACAAAAACCTCATGTATCTCTCGTCTCAGGCCTATATCAACGGGTTTTACTATTTCCCCCGTATCAACAAACAGCTCCTTCGTGAAAACAGCGAAGGGATCATTTGTACGTCGGCGTGTTTGCAAGGGGAGGTGAATTGGCATCTCAATACCAACAGCGAACGTAACGTCAAAAACGGGGCGTTAGGGTACGATGAAGCCAAACGAATCGCATTGGAATATCGTGACATCTTTGGGGACGATTTTTACATGGAGATCATGCGTCACGGGATCAGCGATCAGCTTTTTATCGATGAGCCGGTGATTAAACTCTCCCGTGAGACGGGGATCAAACTTGTTGCGACCAACGATACCCACTACACGTTTCCCGACGATGCACAATACCATGAGGCATTTATGTGTATTGGGATGAATAAACTTTACGATGACCCAAAACGACTCCGTCACTCGGTGCATGAGTTTTACATCAAATCCCCTGAACAAATGGCACGTCTCTTTGCTGATATCCCTGAAGCGCTCTATAACACCCAAGAGATCGTTGAGAAGTGTCAGTTAGAACTCAAACTGGGGAATCCGACACCGCCGAATTTTAAATTTACCACCGAATATGCCCGTGAAGAGGGATTGGATATCACCGAAGACTCGGAATACTTTATCCACTGCTGCCGTAAAGGGCTTGAAGAGCGTTTGGTGCATGTTCCCTCCGAGCGTCATCAGGAGTATCGGGATCGTTTGGAATTTGAGATTGAGGTGATCAATCAGATGAAATTCCCGGGCTATATGCTGATCGTTTGGGATTTCGTCCGTGAAGCCAAAAAAATGGGGATCGCCGTAGGGCCGGGGCGGGGATCGGCAGCAGGGAGCCTCGTTGCATATGCGTTGGAGATTACCGACATCGATCCGATGAAGTACGATTTGCTTTTCGAGCGTTTTTTGAATCCTGAACGGGTATCGATGCCCGATATCGATATGGACTTTATGCAAGCACGTCGCGGTGAGATCATCGATTATGTCGTCCGCAAATACGGTCGTGAGCAGGTTGCGCAGATCATCACGTTCGGCTCACTGCTCGCCAAAGGGGTTATCCGTGACGTGGCCCGTGTTTTGGATATGCCTTTGGCACAAGCCGATGCAATGGCGAAACTGATCCCCGATGAGTTGGGGATCACCCTCAACGGTAAAACCAAAGGGGGAGAGTTCAAACCTGGAGCATTCCAGAAAGAGCCGAAGATTTCTGAATTGATCGAAAGTGATAGCCAAGCTGCGCGTGTATGGGAGTTCTCTAAAAAGTTAGAGGGACTCAAACGCAATGCTGGGATGCACGCGGCGGGGGTTGTTATCTCCAACGAACCGTTATGGAAAAAAACCCCGATCTACAAACCCTCCGGCGAGGAGACGTTTGTTACCCAGTATTCACTGAACTTTCTCGAAGACATTGACTTGATCAAATTCGACTTCTTGGGACTTAAAACGCTCGATGTTATCGATAATGCGATCAAACTGATCAAAAAGCGCTACGACGTTGAGGTGAACTGGCATACGATTGACGAGAACGATCCCAAAGTGTACGAGATTATCCAAAGCGGTGACACGATCGGAATGTTCCAGATCGAGAGTTCGGGGATGCAGGATTTGAACAAACGGCTCAAACCCAGCTCATTCGAGGACTTGATTGCGGTACTCGCCCTCTATCGTCCGGGACCGATGGAATCGGGAATGTTGGATGACTTTATCGAACGTAAACACGGTCGTCAGGCGATCACCTATACATTCCCCTCAATGGAACCGATTCTCAAACCGACCTATGGGGTCATCGTGTACCAAGAGCAGGTCATGCAGATCGTACAAACGGTCGGTGGTTTCAGCCTTGGTGGGGCGGACATCGTGCGTCGTGCGATGGGGAAAAAGAAGATCGAGGAGATGCAAAAGTACAACAAAGAGTTTTCTGAGGGGGCGGCTAATCAAGGATTGGATTACAAAAAAGCCTCAGAACTCTTTGATCTGATCGAAAAATTCGCCGGATACGGGTTCAACAAATCCCACTCCGCCGCCTACGCGATGGTCACGTTTCAGACCGCATGGCTTAAAACCTACTATCCGCAGGAGTTCATGGCGGCGTTGCTCACCTCGGAGAAAGACAACACCGACAAAGTCGTCAAATATATCGACGAAGCCAAACGGATGAAAATATTCCTTGGGGCTCCCGACATCAACCACTCACAGCTTGAATTCTCCGCGATCACCAAAGACGATCAGGATCAAATCCTATTCGGTCTGGGTGCGATCAAAGGGGTCGGAGAAGCGGCGGTCGAGTCGATACTCGAAGCACGCTCGGAGGGCAAGTTCAAAGATATTCAAGATTTCATCAACCGGATTGAACCCCAAAAAGTGAACAAAAAAGTGATCGAGTGCATCATCAAAGCGGGAGGATTGGATCATTTCGGCTACTCTCGCCGAGCGCTTTTGGAGCAGGTTGAAACGCTCGTTGAGACGGCTAAAAAAGGCTCTTCGCTCAAAAAAGATGCCCAATTCAGCCTTTTCGGGGATGATGAAGAGGTGACAGCAGTTGAAGTGAACCTCAAAAACATGGAGGAATTTGATCTCAAAACCCTCCTTGATTTTGAGAAAGATACTCTCGGATTCTACGTTTCGGGACATCCGCTCGATAATTACCGTGAGCAGATCGACGCGATCAACTATACCCTCTCATCCGAGATCGAAAACATCGCCGACGGATCGAGCGCTATCTTCATCGGCAAGGTTGAAGAGATTACGAAAAAGATGTCGAAAAAAGGTTCACAGTTCGGTCTCGTGAGTCTGATGGATTTCCACGGCAATATCGAGGTGATGCTCTTCTCCGACAAGCTCGAAGAGTTGGAGAAAATGGATCTCGATGAGCCGATCGCGTTCAAGGTCAAGGTGACTCACACGGAGATGTTCACCCGTATCAGCGTTACCAAGATCATGAGTCTTAACGAAGCGAAAAAAGAGGCAAAAAAGGTAGAGACCAAGATCGTCGAAAATCTTCCGCCGCAGGAACCGTTGCAGCTGCGACTTCGTCTCAGCGATAACTTGGAGACATTAGAAAAACTCTATACGCTTGTTCGCCGTCATCCAGGAAAACGAGAATTAAAATTGGTGATTGTTTCAAAATTGATGGATGTTGTGATTGATTCTGCAATACGTATTGATAATAAATTATTAGATGATTTAGTTGAATTTAGTGATATTGATATTCTTTAAAGATATAATCACTCATCAGGAGATTAGTGTATGAAGCTAAACATTAAAAAAGTCAGAGATTTTATTAATCCTTTATTGTCGAAAAAAAGCATTGAAAAAGAAAAGTTTGAGAAATTTAAAGGGAATCTATCAAATTATGTCCGTGAAATCGAAACTCAACATGCTACTAAACAAGCTGAACCTAATATCGTTACCAATGCACTTAAGCCATTTATTGAATCGTTAGGTCATGAAACTAATGCATATACTCAATCAGGGCAAAGCGGGATAGATTTAGCTATTTTAAAAGATTATAAGCCAGCAGTTATTTTTGAAGCAAAAGTGTATCAGTCAAGCGGGATGATTACTCAAAACAATCTAAACAAAAAAGCTTTTCACGAAGCGATTTTGTATTTCATGCGCGAACGTGATCGCGGGAATGTTACTCTTTTTCATATTGTTATTACAGATTTTTTCAACTGGTTTATTTTTGATGCAAAAGATTTTGATATACATTTTTGGAAAAATAAAACATTTAAAAAGCTTTTTGATAATTATAAAAATCCATCTATTTTAGGAGATGGAACAGCAGATTTTTATAGTAGTTTAGAAACAGAATTACCTAAATATATGTATGATTTAATCGAAGAAATGCCAATCGATTGTGCTCATTTTAATCTGAAAGAACCTCAAAGTGATAAAAATCTTATCGCTATCTATAAACTTCTTAGCTCTGATACTCTTTTAAAAGAGTTTAATCCCAATGATGCCAATAGCCTAAACCGTGAGTTCTATAATGAACTTTTGTATATTTTAGGATTAGAAGAGGAAAAAGTTAGTGGGAAAAAGCTTATCGGTAGAGCTAAAAACCCTCAAAATGGTACTTTTTATGAGTTAACGAAGTCAGAATTAAAATTCACACATGACGAAGATGAGTTTGACATTATCATTCAAATCATTATTATTTGGCTTAATAGGATACTTTTTCTCAAACTTCTTGAATCACAAATTGTACGATGGAATGGAAATAGACAAGAGCTAAAATTTTTGAATACGTCGAAAATTGAAGATTTTGATCGACTCAATATGTTGTTTTTTAAAATACTTGCTGTAAAAATATCTGAACGGCAAAATCATGAGTTTGATTATATCCCTTATCTCAACAGTTCGTTATTTGAACGACATGAATTAGAAGAAAAATATCTTCGTATATCTGAATTGG
>NZ_NSIU01000030.1 GCF_002633015.1 Sulfuricurvum sp. PD_MW2
AACTATCTTTTGCACAAACTTGAAGTAGTTTAAGAAGAAAACAATGATTTTAAAATTAAAAAGAAAAGAAAAAATTGCAGATTTTAGTTGATGCCTTAAAATCATTTAAGATCGTGAGAACACTGCGCTTTATATATTAAAGTGCAAAAAACCATTTTTGCTATCTTTTTTTAAACTAGAATATATATAATTAACCAACATAGAAACACTTACACCCATTATTACTACGATTCCAAGATTTACTAGGTCAACAGCATTCATGCTTTTCTCTTTGTGTTTATGAATTTTATTTTTTTAGACTTGCAATTATACGAGGATATGCTAATTAATATATTAAATAAATATTTTATATTGCATTTGCTGTACAATCTCATTATTATCTCAAAATCAACTTTAAATCACAATTAAAGTATACATTTTCTCGCTCCCATTTTCCCGAGTTGGAGTGTATATTTTACTGAGTTATCTTCACATTCCCACTTAGAAAACGAGAGATAAATCCCACCCTTCGACTGGCTCAGGGCGAACGGTTAGCAATCACAAAGCTTTAAGTGAAACTTACGGCAAATTTTCCCGATACAGTGTCAATATCCAAATCTGATCTTTCTCAACGGTATAGATGATCGAGTACCCTTGATAGACAAGTTTACGCGAACCGCTAATCAACTCTTCCGAACTTCGCCCCGCATAGGGGAAAGCACTCAATGTACTCACAATAAATTCATGAAGACGTTGCAAATACTCTCGTGTGAGTTTTTTGGACTGTGTTTGCTCGTAGATGTATTCGGCGATCATCTCCAAACGATGATGCGCTTTGGGTGAAAAATCAAT
The DNA here is from genome assembly GCF_002633015.1 of Sulfuricurvum sp. PD_MW2. GTDB lineage: Bacteria > Campylobacterota > Campylobacteria > Campylobacterales > Sulfurimonadaceae > Sulfuricurvum. Next base: position 832 of record NZ_NSIU01000030.1, read on the forward strand.
CCGCATATTTCGCGATTACACGATCAAATGCTTCATCTATCCCTAAGTATTCGCCCCGCTCGATCTGCTCTTTTGCCTCTTTGAGTTCGCGTTTGAGCTGTGCATGGGTGCGGTTGTATTCATCGAGAGACATGATGACGACGCTTTTGTCGTTTTTGGTCGTGACGATCACCTCTTCATTATTGTCACACACCTCATCGATAATCGATTTGAGCGAGTTGCGAGCGGTTGTGTAGTTGAGGGCTTGCATAGGATTGCCTTTATGACAGCTTTCTGTCATTATATCGGATTTTCTAAGATTTTACGTGTGCAACCGCAATACCTTCGTAATCACCGACGCCAAGCCAAACCTTATCACAAGACGTTACACAATCTTCTTTCGCTATAGTTACATTATGATTATGGTATATGAAAATCCTTCTTTTGTCATCACCCTCAAACCTTCCGGAGTCAATTTCCACTCCGAAGAAGAAGCGGGATTTGTCGTACAGATGTCCGAACAGCTCGGTATCCAACTATTTCCCGTACACCGTCTCGACAAAATGACCTCCGGACTGCTGATCCTCGCCAAAAATCCCGAAACAGCGGCACAATTCGGGAAAATGTTTGAAGAGCGCAAAATTGAAAAATACTATCTGGCGATTTCATTGCGCAAACCCAAAAAAAAGATGGGGTGGATAAAAGGGGATATGAGTAGTGCCAGACGGGGTGACTATAAACTCCTGAATTCGATGAACAACCCAGCTATCACCCAGTTTGTGAGTTGTGCGCTCCGCACCCATGAGAGGGGATTTCTCATCAAACCCCATACCGGTAAAACCCATCAAATCCGTGTCGCGCTTAAAAGTCTCGGTTCTCCTATCGCCGGGGATGAGCGCTATGCACAAGCCGATGAAGCACGCAAAGAAGAACGTGGCTACCTGCACGCCTACGCATTGCGATTTGATTTCAATAATGAATGCTTTGAGTTTGTTGTATCTCCCGATGAGGGAGAGCGATTTGTCTCATCTGAAATGAAAACTCAGCTTGAGACGTGGAAAAAGCCTTGGGAGCTTTTTTAACGCATCCCGTTTAACACCATCGCTTGTGAATAACGGTAAATTTCTTCGAGATTATCGCGCATCATCAAATGTCCGTCAATCAGCAATGACGCAAGACCGTGAATCGATGCCCATACGGTAGCCGCCTGAACCATCGGATCGGCACGTGCAATAATCCCCTCTTCTTGTGCTTCCAGCAAAAGACCGATAAGGGCATACAATCCTGTCGCCTGACTTTCATCTTTATAATCGCACACCTCTTCACGTTCTTGACGGTAGTTCTCTCCGAATAACAGACGATAGAGATTTGGATGCTCGATCGCAAAATCCAAATATGCCCGTCCCATCTTCTCAAACCGCTCCTGAACACTCTGGGTACGATCCTGAAAAATAGGGGTAAAAAGTTCATCAAGTTGCGCGTAACCCCGCTGAATCACACCGATAATCAACGCTTCTTTGGAGGCGAAATGGCGATAAACAGCACTGCGCGATGTCCCCAGTTTTTCTGTAATATCGCGCAATGTGATTGCATCAAGCCCCTCTTGGTCGATCGTTTGGAGTGCCGTTTCGATGAGTGCTTCTTTGAGATTGCCGTGATGATATGAGGTCGATTTTTTCATCTTCATGTGAGCATTGTACCATAAATGTTGACAATGTTCACATTTAATGTTAACATTGTTCACATTGTTTTACATTCTAACTGATTGAGAGTGCCGATGAAATATCTATTGCCCTTGTCTCTCCTCGCAGCACAGCTAATCGGAGGAGATCTATCTACTCTCATGTCGGGTGCGGCGTCCAATGTTCGGGTCGAATCCTCACGCTTGATGATTGACAAAGCCCAAGCCCAAATCGATGAAGCCCACAGCGCCTATTTTCCAACCATCAGTGCTAATGGAGTCTATCAGCACAAAGATAAAGCGACCGCCTTTGAACCAAAAACCGTACGTGGTGTAGAGTTGGGTGCCGAAGTGACCCTATTCGATGGGTTTCGACGAGAAGCGCTCCTCGATGCTCTTCGTGCGAACAAAGAGGGAGCCGTGCAAAGTATGGAGCAAGAGCGGCAAAACGTATTACTCGAAACAATCGCGGCCTATTACGATTATCTCGATGTATTTGAGCGTCTCGAAGCCAATGCCCAAAAACGCAAAGAACTGGATGCACAAGTCGAGCGCTATAAAATATTAGTACAAAATGATCTGGCGACCGGCGATATCCTAAAATCACTCATCGCTTCACGCCTAAATGCCGAATACGATGATCATCATCTCCGTACACAACTATCAAAAAACAAAAAAGAGCTTGAGCTACTCAGTGGATTAAAACTGCAAGAACCACTCGTTTATCAACATCTCTCGATGCCAAAGATTTCCCAAATCGAGCGGCACGATCTCCAAAGTGACCGCGCATCGCTCGAAATACTCGAACATACCGAAGATCGTTATACTTACCTCCCATCCATTACCCTCGCCGCCAAACACAAAGAGATGGATTATCAAGACTACGATACGATGGGGGGAGCGAATATCCAGCCCGATCGTCAAAACGAAATTATGGCATCACTCTCCCTGACACTGTTTGATATGGGACGGATTGCCAAAGAGCGTGAGCAAGCCCGCCTCGATACCCTAAAAGCACGCAAACTGCTCGATTATAAAACCAAAAAAATCCAAAATGATGCTGAAATCGCCCTTCTCACTCTCCGCTCATCCGAAGAGGCACTCAAAGCCGCAAAAGCCGAAGAAGAGGCTAAAACAGATGCATTTGTAACAATCCGAAGCCGTTTTGAAGCAGGTCTCGTCAATGCCACCACGTATTTGAGCGAATTGACATCCCTCACGGATGCACGTGCCAAAGTACGCCATTCTCAAAACGCTCTGCAAATGGCAAAAGCCAACGCCGCATACGGCTACGGAATCGATCTAATGAGTTTAACCGAGGAGAAAAAATGAGAACTTTGATTTTAGGAATCAGCCTAGTAGGCGCAGGATTGTGGGGCGACATCTACGCAACATTCGACGTACAAGCTTACCGTGAAGCGCAACTGGGGATGAACGCTTCAGGAATCGTCCAATCGATCGGTGCCCGTGAAGGGGACCGCGTCAAAAAAGGAGCTCTTCTCGTCTCTCTCGAACACTCTGAAGAAGAATTGTCACTCAAAATGGCAAAAGCTGATCTGGATGCACTCGAAAAAGAGTGTAGCTTTTTAAGCGATCAATACGCACGGTACGAAAAAAGTGCACAAGTGTTTGATAAAAATACCCTCCAAAAACTCAAAACCGAACTTGATGCCAAACTATCCGGGCGCGAACGGGCTCGACTTGCAGTCTCTCTGTACGCTCAAAAACTCTCTAAAATGTCTTTGTATGCTCCATTCGCTGGAAGTATTGCCCAAAAAAACATCGAAGTGGGAGACTTTGTGACGACGATGGGAGGATCACCTCTCTTTAAACTTGTGAGCGACCAAAGCCGTCTATTGATCCGATTTGACTCAAAATACGCCCACAACGTCAAAAGCGGAGATATGTTTTGTTTCAATATTGATGGCCGCAGTACCGGGAAATGTACCCGTATCACCAAAATATATCCTACCGTCGATCCAAAAACGCGTCAAATGACTGCTGAAGCGGATGGAATGGGATTGCGTTCGGGCACATTCGGTGACGGACAAATTCGCGGACATTAGGAGAGAATATGTACAAATTCGCCATCCTGCGCCCGATTACGACCGCGATGTTCGCTCTGGCCATCATATTTTTCGGTCTCGTCGAACGCTCCTCTATGCCCTCGGCACTCTATCCGAACGTCGATTTTCCGATTGTCATCGTCACCACTACGTACAAAGGGGCTAACGCCGACATTGTCGAGAGTAAAGTAACCGACAAAATCGAAGAAGCCCTCAGCGGTATTTCGGGGCTGGAGACGCTCAGTTCGGACAGTTCAAAAAACTACAGCGTCGTCGTTGCACAGTTCAAACTCTCCAAACCTCTGGATGAGGCTGTCAATGATGTACGTGACAAAGTTGCGAGTGTTCAGCTCCCTAGTGAAGTGGATAAACCGATCGTCGACAAACACTCTCTCGATGCCAATCCCGTTATCACCCTCTTTTTGCAAGGTAATGACACAAAAGCGGTGATGAAACATGCCGATGAAGTACTCAAATCACGCTTGCAGCGGATCGAAGGAGTCGGTGGAGTCACCATCGCAGGGCTGCGTAAAAAGCAGATTCTCATCACCCCCGATCCGGCACTGCTGGCAAAATACAACATTACCCTCACAGATCTCATCGGCGTCATTCGCTCTCAAAATGTTCGACTTGACGGAGGACGAACTGTCTCAGCCACGACCGAAAACCGCTTACTGGTCGATAATGATGCCAAAACACCCCAAGAGCTATCAGAACTTCGGATCCGTGATGGTCTAAGTCTCGGCGATGTTGCGAAAGTGGAAGACTCTCTCGCCGAAGAGAAAAGCTATGCCGCGCTCGATGGAAAAGCGGGAGTCTTGCTCATGGTCAAAAAGATGACGGGGGCCAATGAAATCGCTATCGCCGATGCGGTACGTTCAGAGCTCCCGGCATTGCAAGCACTCCAACCGACGTTAACACTCTCGCCGCTCCAAGATGCAACGGGATATATTCGCGATACTCTCCGAGGAGTTCAATTTGATCTCTTGTTGGGATCATTTTTGGCCTCATTCGTCATTTTCCTATTTTTACGCAATCTCACCCTTACCCTCATCGCCGCCATATCACTGCCGGTATCAATTTTGGGTGTTTTGGCAATCATGGGATGGAGCGGTCAAACATTCAACCTTCTCACCCTCACCGCCCTCACCCTCGCCATCGGGATCATCATTGACGATGCGATCGTCGTCATCGAAAATATCTTCAAACGGCTTGAAGCGGGACACGATCGGCTAAATGCAGCAATAGATGGGGTTGGAGAGATTATATTCTCCATCGTCGCCATCTCAGCGATGTTGCTTGCCGTTTTCGTTCCGGTCGCAAATATGAGCGGAATTGTCGGACGCTTTTTCACCAGTTTTGGAGTAACGATTATCGCTGCCATCGTTATCTCTTTCATCATTGCTATCACCCTTATACCAATGATTGCATCTCAGATCGCCAAAGGGGAACACAGCCGTTTTTATCACAAAACAGAACCTTTTTTCGTCGCCCTCGAAGAAGCTTATCGCCGAATCATCGGCATAGCACTCCGATATCGGAAAACAACCCTCTTTGCTGCGCTAGGGGTGTTTATGCTCTCCATCGTCCTCTCGGGGACACTTGGTATGGTCTTTATGCCAAAAGAGGATAAAAGTCAATTCGATATTACCATCAAAACACCGGTAGGGACGAGTATCCATGCGATGAAATCTCTCTCCCTCGACGCACAACGTCGTATCCGAGCATTGGAAGAAGTAGAATACTGCACCCTATACGTGGGGCGCGGAACCGACCAAAAGGCAAATGAAGCGGCCATGTACGTCCATCTCAAGCCGATCCATGAACGCCATCGCAGCCAAAAAGAGGTGATGGACGAAACGCGACGTATTTTAGAGAGTATCAAAGGGTTCAGTTCCGCCAGTGTCACCGAAGTCAATGATGTAGCAGGATATGAGATCAATACTCCTCTTCAAGTGATCCTCAAAGCACAGAGAGCCGAAGATGCAGAAAAATCGGCGCAAAAACTGATGTCACTGCTCCGCTCGATCGAGGGGACAACAGATGTCCAAAGCAACATTCAACCCAAAGCACCCGAACTCTCGATCAAAGTCCTCACCGAAAATGCCCGCCGACTTGGTGTGAGCGTAGATGAGATCGCGCGCGTCATCGCCAGTGCCTATTCAGGAGAAAATACGATTACATTCTTGCGTGAAAATGGCAAAGAGTATGATGTGATGATGCGACTTAGCGATCGAGCACGTACCGATGATTCTACCCTGGGTACCCTCACCGTCCGAACCGATAACGGCTCTACAATCCGCCTCTCCTCGGTCGTGAGTATCACTACCGCTACCGAGCCCTCCACGATCAAACGGTTCGACCGTCAGAAAAAAGTGCTGGTGGGAAGCGATATCACCAAAGCGCTGCCACTTGACAAATTGGTCAACATCGTCAATGAGCGGCAGAGCGAATGGCTTACCGAGGGGGTATCGTTTGAATACGACGGGGATGCCAAATACATGAAACAAAGTAACGATGCATTCGGTGTCGCCATCGGGGCGGCGGTTATCATGATCTATCTGATCCTCGCGGCCCTCTATGAGTCTCCGCTTCAGCCGATCATCATCATGAGTGCTTTACCACTGAGCTTTACGGGGGCGTTTATCGGTCTGTGGGCCGCAGGGATGAACATGTCGCTCTTTAGTATGATGGGATTGATGCTCCTGCTGGGGTTGGTTGGGAAAAACTCCACCCTCGTCGTAGATGCCGCCAACCGTCTTTATCACGGTGGACATGATCTCGATGAATCGATCATCGAAGCGGGGGTTGCACGTCTGCGCCCGATCCTGATGACGACGACGGCGATGGTGTTCGGTATGCTCCCGCTGGCACTCTCCGTCGGTGAAGGCTCAGGGGTCAAAGGGCCGATGGGGGTGGCCGTCATCTGCGGGCTGCTCCTCTCGACACTCACCAGTCTCATCGTAGTTCCGGCACTCTATAAAGTTCTTGCACCGCTGGATAATAAGATTCGCAAACTCTATACAATCAAACAATAGCCATTTTCGGCTATTGTAGTTCTCTCTTTGGACTGTTTTTTGCTTGCTATCATGTAATATCATGAGAAGGAGTGCACATGCAGGTCAAGTCAAACAGTTCGTATCCGTTTTCCAACCCCTTCGGTGCTTCCTCCTATTCTCCGCCCCTATCCTACAAAGAGATCTCGCAAAGCGGAGAGATCGATCAGCTCAAAGACAATTACAGTCTGATTTACCAAGAACTGAATCCTTCCGAGCGTAAGCTTTATAACACACTGCTAAACGATCAGAACTATCAAGCTGCAAAAGGGATTGTAACTGTTGGTTTCATGCGCGCTGCAGGGGTTTATCATGACAATAACGGCGATACGCTCACCGGTCAATCCCTCTCACAGGATTTGAACAAGCTCTATCCTCCCGATTCAGCAGAAGAACAAAATTCACTTCAATCGCTGCAGGATTATCTGGTTCTCAATCCTTCGGCAATGGCATTGAATCAAGAACAGCGCGGCAATCTACTCGATCTGACCGCCTAAGCGATAGTTCCATCCTCTTTTTTCAAATCTTGGCGCATTGTCTGACGAACATAGTCCATTCCATTATAAAATTCCCGCATCATTACCGAAAAAAGATAGGATCCGCGCACACTTACCTTCCCTTCACAGATGCTCCCGATGTATTTCAAAAAAAGATTTTCCAACCATAGATCCTCACGATCCGAAGATAATCCAAACAATTCAACCATCATCCGATATTGTTGGATGGCACGTTTTGGAAATGCAACAAAATGGGTAATAGGGAGCCGATTGTTTGCTAATGCTTCGGCATACTTTGAAAGTGAAAATGTATTGGCATAGAGGGTATCACCGATAAAACTGAATGCACCGCTACCAATACCGACGTACTCACTTCTCTCAATCACATACTCATCGATCATCCCATCACGCTCCAGCGACCATGCCCAGCTTGAGCGCTGAGTATACACACCGCTCATCCGCTCTAGGATGATGGAATAAAGTTTTGCTTCCTGTGCATCGCTGAGTCTCCCCCATCGTTGATTAAGCGTTTCTCTAATGCCCGGTGCGTACATGAGTGGATAGAACGTCACTTGTGGAGGACGGAGGAGAAGAATTCTATCAATTTCACGATGCAGTGCCTCTTCATTTTGATGCGGATAGTTATAGATCATGTCCACATTGACGATGGGAAACAGTGGGATAGCACGCACCACCTTTGCATACTGTTCATCTGCTGAACCGAATTTCTGAAACCGACCGATCTGTTTGAGCGTATCATCATCAAAACTCTGAATCCCGATGGAGAGACGATCGATTTTCCCCAACAAATGCTCATTCTCCAGATCAACGATATGCTGAGGATCACTCTCGCAAGAGACTTCACGGATTTCAAAAAGGGTCTTAGCCAAATCAATCGTTGCCGCCAACTCTCGCGGCAATATCGTTGTCGTTCCCCCTCCAAAATAGATCGAATCAAAACGATACCCGAGGGCATGAACCATCCGCATCTCTTGATGAAGCAGTTCAAAATAGCGTAATGCACTCGGCTCATCAAAGGGAAACTTGTGAAAAGAACAATAGGGGCATAACGTGTGACAAAACGGAATATGAATATACAAAAGACGTGGAATGGTATCGGAGGCACTCGGTAATGATTTTTGGGTCGGTTTGAGATGTAAATACTTTTTGACTGCCCATTGCATTGTAGCAGACGCAATTTTTTCAGCCCAGCCAAACTCGATTGTAGAGAGTTCATCTTCGTTGATTTGCACTCTATCCCCCCTGTGGAAAGATATTATAGCACGATGAGACAACAAACTCCTGCTATACTTCCACTACTTTTTTCAAAGATACATTCATGACCATAGACGATTTACACCGCCACCTCAAAACCGCTTCTCAAACACTTACCCCACAATACACCCGTTTGTTTCACGGTCGAGGAAACACCTATGGAGCCTACCGATTTCTCACCGTGGATAGTATCGATAAAGTCCTCTTTGCAGTAGTATTTGATGCCAATGCAGAAGAAGATGCAATAGTCTCTATGCTCCATACATTCTACGCCGAAGAAAAACGCTGGGAAGCTCTCGTCGTGCAGCAGCGATATCTCCCAGCCGCCCCCGCATCCGTGATTGCGGGAACATTTCCCGATGAAACCTTTGCCATCGAAAATGGTCTTAAATATCATGTCAACTTTCAAAACGCTCAAAATATCGGTTTCTTCCCCGATATGAAAATCGGACGGGAATTCATCCGTGAGCATGCGCACGGTAAAAATGTCCTCAACCTTTTCTCCTATACCTGTGCATTTTCCGTTGTTGCCATGCATACGGGGGCAAAGCAGGTCGTCAACGTCGATATGAACAAAAACGTCCTCTCCATCGGTCGTGAGAATCACCGTTTAAATGGGATTGATACCAAAAATGTGGAATTCATGCCCTACAATATCCTCAAATCCTGGAGCCGTATCCGTAAAAGCGGTCCCTATGATCTAATCATCATCGATCCACCGAGCTTTCAAAAAGGCTCATTTGCCGCAACGTCCGATTATGAGAAGATTATACGCCGACTCCATGAGTTTGCCGCAGAAGAGTGTATCATTCTCTCAGCTCTCAACGCCCCTGAACTGAACAGCGACTTTATCAAAACTCTTTTCCGTGAAAATGCTCCTGAATTTCAGTATGTCGAGAGATTGGAAAATTTAGAGAGTTTTCCCGAAATAGAAGAAGAACGAAGCCTCAAGAATTTGATTTTTAGACGACGCATTTAAGGCTTTGCCGCTATTTTCATGGCTAATTTACGTGCAAATGGAAATACCAGCAGTATGGTTGGAAATGCGATCGCATACGCAACAAGCCATGCATGTAGCCATATTCCCAAAAATCCGCTAACAAAACCAAGATTGATCAGCGTAATCGCCCCCGACATGATAAAACTCATAAAACCTGAAAGCAATGCCGCTTGTACTTGGTGCAAATATTTGACTGAAACCACGAATTATCCTTATTTGTTGTCACATGCGATGACAATACCATTATCCCGTGCGTATACGACACCCCAATCGATCATCATTTCAAGTATCGGACGGATTGCTTGACCGTGAGGGGTGAGACTGTATTCGACTTTGGGCGGTATTTGCTCATATATCACCCGATTTATCAATCCGTTCTCTTCCATCTCACGCAGCTGCTGGGTAAGCATTTTTTGGGTAATACGGGGGATCAAGCGGAGCATTTCACCGTTACGGAGCACTTTTTTATCGTGAAGATGCCATAAAATAAGTCCCTTCCACTTCCCTCCGATTAATTCGATCGTCAATTCAAAGGGACAGGAAAAGCGTATCTCTTCTGGTTTCATTAATGGTTACCTTTTAGTATGTACAGTACTTTTTAGTACGTTCTTGACTTAAAATACTATATTCTATAAAATCTCACCTGATACTCTATTGAAGGCAAATCGATGAAACATGTTCTATTACTCAATCTTCATCAAAAATACGAAGGGATCGCTAATGGCAATCTAACACGAGATCTCCTCAACGAGGCTAAAACGTTTTTTCTCTCAAACGGCTATGAGGTCAAAGAAACCACCATTGATGCGGGATACGACATCGCGGAAGAACTCGAAAAATTTAAATGGGCGGATCTCTTTTTCGTCCAGTCACCGGTCTATTGGATGGGATTACCGTGGCTCGGGAAAAAGTACATCGATGAGATTTTCTCAGCCGGTGTCAATACCATCACTTATGAAAGCGACGGGAGAAGCCGAACTGATCCTACCAAAACCTATGGCAGCGGCGGATTGATGAAAGAGAAACGCTATATGCTCAGCTTTACCTATAACTGTCCGGAAAGCGAATTTGATAATCCAAAAGGATTTTTCGACGGGCTCAGTCTCGATGAGGCCAATGTTGCACTTCATAAAACATTCCAATTTTGCGGTGCTATCGCCTATCCGAGTTTCTCGGTCCATGATATTTATAAATCCGAATTCGATATCCATCATGCACTAAGCGATCTAACAACACATCTAAATACTAATTTAAAATAGGGGTCTACACTATGCGAAACGATTTTGAAAAAGCGATGCATTTCCGTCATGCAACAAAAATTTTTGATACGTCAAAACCCATGAGCGAAGAAGATTTAACGTTTATCCTCGAAGCAGGAAGAATGAGCCCCAGTTCATTCGGAATGGAACATTGGCAGTTTTTTGTCATCCGTGATACCGCAATGCGCGAAGCGATTAAAGCCGTTGCCTGGAATCAGCCCCAAATCACCACCGCATCGGAGTTAATTGCCATCGGATATAAAAAACGGGTACGAAGCAGTGATCCGTATATCCAAAGCGAATTTAACAAATTCGGCTATCCGGACTATCTACGCGATATGTATGCGCAATGGATTGATCCAAGAAGTAATGAAACACTCGAAAGTTGGTCGGCATGCCAAGTCTATATTGCAGCAGCCAATATGATGAGCGCCGCCGCTTCAATCGGAATTGACTCATGTCCGATTGAAGGATTTGACCGAATAGCGACTGAAAAAATTATGGGGATTGATACCCTTGATTTTGGTATCCCGTTGCTGATTCCCTTTGGCTATCGACTCAAAGAACAGCAACCGAGATTGCGCTCAGAGCTATCAGAGTTGGTTACCTATCTTTAATCCTTAGCAAGGGTGTATCGAATAGCGTCCCTGCTCCTTTCGAATATCCAAAGGGGTGTTAAATACCGCCGAGAGATTGGTACTGTTTAATACCTCGTTTTTCTCTCCTGAGGCATATAGCCTCCCCTCTTTGATCAATACCGCTTTTTGAATCTCTTCAAACACCTCTTCGATATGATGCGTCACCAAAATCACCGTTGTCCCTGAACGTGCGAGAGTACGCATCATCTCTATAAAATCGAGCTGTGCTTTGATATCCAACCCTACCGTCGGTTCATCGAGCAATATCGCTTTGATCGGATGGACAAGTGAACGAGCGACGATACATTTGCGCAGCTCTCCCGTCGACATCTGATCAACCCGTTTTTCTCGCTAACACCCTATCTCCAACCGCTCCATGGCTGCGTGTGCCGCTTCTTTTTGCTCGTTCGTAATCTCCAGATGATCGAACACTCCGATCGTCCCGTAAAAACCGCTTAGCACCGTTTCAAATCCACTCAAATAACCGCTCTCAAACACGAAACGTGAATGCAAATCATTCGTAACAACTCCCAAATGTTTACGCAATTCACTGACAACCCACCGCTCATACCCTAATATCTCTCTTGCAAAAGGTTCGTCTTTATATGAAGGGTAAAGTTCACAATTAATCAATTTAATCAGACTCGATTTTCCGGAACCATTTGCACCCAAAATGACACAATGTTCCCCCTCTTCTATAGAGAGCGAAATATTTTTGAGTACAGGGATTGTTTCGTACTGAAGTTCCACATTGTCAAAAAATACTATCGGCTTTTGCATATGCATCCGTTCTCATGATCTTCTACCATTCCACACGCTTGCATAAAGGCATAAATTGTTATTGACCCGATAAATTTAAATCCCCGTTTTTTCAGCTCTTTCGTTATAGCATCCGAAATATCGGAGGTGCATGCCGCTTTTCGATAATCGCTTACATCATTGATGATCAGCTTCCCCCCTACTTTACTCCAAAAATAAGCATCCAAAGAACCAAATTGGTTCCGAATCTCTAAAAATCTTCGCGCATTGGTAACGATCGCTTCTATTTTTAGACGGTTTTTGATGACCAAAGGACTCTTTATAATAGTATCAATCCGCTCATCATCGAATGACGCTACCTTTTGAAGATCAAAATTTTCAAACATCTCACGATAACCCTCTCGTTTTTTCAAAACACTCAACCAGCTCAACCCCGCCGCTTGCGTCTCCAAACTAAACAGCTCAAAAAGATCTCGATCATCGTGCAGTGGCTTCCCCCACTCTTCATCATGGTAGGCGACATAGATCGGATCACTCAGTTTTACCCATCCGCAACGTGAAACAGACATACTGGTCTCCATTTTTTACATAGAAACATCATATCATAAACGGATAGATCCCCATATTCTATGACACTATGAAATACTTTTTTAGTATATAATCAAGCCATGAAAATCCATACACGTATTATTTACACACCGCTTGGAAACATGATTGCTACTGCCAATGAAAGTGCTATCACTTCACTCGATTTTACGGATGAAGCGATCAGGGTGGAGAATGACGGTACTCCGTTACTGATCCAGTTGGAAAAGGAGCTGAAAAACTATTTTGAGGGGAAATTGCACACCTTTACCCTCCCTCTTGCTCCACAGGGAACACCGTTTCAAGAAGCTGTATGGAAAACGCTCTGTAGCATCTCTTATGGTGAAACAATCTCTTATGCACGAGAAGCTGCACTCTTTGGAAATCCGAAAGCTATCCGCGCCGTAGCCAGTGCAAACGGGCGCAATCCCATAGCCATTTTGATCCCGTGCCACCGTGTCATCGCTTCCGATGGGACATTGGGGGGATACAGCGGAGGTTTGGATAAAAAAGAGTTTTTATTGCGTTTAGAAGGCAAGTATTTCCTCTAGGATTATTCTCCTAGAGCAAAAACGTTTGAGAGGGTATTGATATAATTAAAATAACCCGTAATAGCAACTGCTTCAACGATCTGAACATCGCTGTACCCAAGTCCTTTGAGTGCATCGATCTCCTCTTTTAAAATTTTATAGTTCTCTTTTTTCGATGCTTTGATACAAAAATTGAGAAGAGCTTTTTCCGCTTCACTTGTGGTAATCGCATCAACACCCTCAAGTACTTCATCGATACGCTGTTCAGATAAACCAAGCATTTTGGCAATCCCTTTGTGAACGTCGACACACATCTTGCAGCCGTTCTCTTTTGAGATCAAAAGAGCAATCGACTCTTTGATCTCATAGGAGAGATGGGTTTGATCGAGTAAGAAGCGTTGCACCATTGCATCGGTTGCAAAATAGATATTTTCATCCAACGCCAAAAGTTTAAAAATTTCACCCAGCTTTCCCGTTTTTTCTAAAATCGGACGAGCCTTTTCCTGAATTGCGGGTGACATCTGCTCAAACTCGTTTAATGCTATATGCGCCATGGTATTTATTCCTTATATTCTAATAATACAAAATTATAGAGATTATTACTTTATAGTTTTATTTTTAAGGTTAAAAACCATAACGGCGACAAATGCCATCAAACATCCGATCAAAGTTGAGATTGCCAACGCTTCATCATATACCAGCCAACTCGATACAATAGCCCCGACCGGAACAATAAACATAAACACTCCGGTTCGATGAGCCCCCACTTTGCCCGCCGATACGAAATACAATGCAGTACTAAAGGTTCCCGGTATTACTCCGATAAAAATGATCGTCCACCAAAAGACAGCATCGTATGCACTAAAAGCAAAGGGATGATGAGGCAATGCAAACACCATATTGATAGCTGTCGTTATTCCGAAAACAACAAAGGTGTAAAACATCAGATGCGCTCTTTTGGCAGCCTTTTGTGAAACTACGGTGACCAATGCCCACACAAACGCACATCCTAGAAAATAAGCACTATCGAGATTCAGAAAACCAAATCCCTCAAACGGGACACGCAATAAAATAAGCGCCCCGACTATACCGATCAGAAGTGCTCCGATTTGGCGGCTCGAAACGTTTGTCCCCAAAAATATAATTGAGAGGAAATAGGTAATGATCGGGGCTAACGACGTCACCATTGTCCCACCATATCCTGCATTACCGTGAGAAAGTCCTGCAAAAAAAAGATAATTAAACAACGAGGTCAACACCCCTGCAATAACCATATAGACAAACCCTTGCCGATCGGTTTTTAGAGGAGTTTTCAGTAACAATATGACGGGAATAATACTCATAAATGAAATAGCGTATCGCCAGAAAGCGGCTACTTGGGCATTGGAGTGTTCGGCTGCCACTTTGCCGGCAGTCCATGCAAAGCCCCAAAAGAGCATCGCAATGACCATCCAAATAATATATTTCGTTCTATCGTTTGTATCATCCATAGTATTGCCTTAGAATAATTGGCGAAAGTCTATCTCTTATTCACTTATAGCAAAATCGTTGTACAATTTAACACTAAAAACTACAAAAAGAGGCACCATGCGTTTTCTGGTCTCAACACTTTTTCTTCTAGGTCAAACAACCCTTTTTGGCGGTAACTTTACATTACATAGCAACGATCTATCAGGTCAGCTGACCAAAACACAAGAGTTTGCTGGATTCGGATGTAACGGCAAAAATATCTCTCCTGAGCTCCATTGGAACGATGCTCCTGCAGGGACCAAAAGCTTTGCCGTGACACTCTATGATCCGGACGCTCCGACCGGAAGCGGATGGTGGCATTGGGTTGTTTTTAATATTCCCTCCTCTGCCGCATCATTACCGGAAAATTTTGGCAACACACTCCAAAAACATTCACTCAATGCAACACAAAGTATCACCGATTTCGGAAAAACAGGATTTGGTGGCGCATGCCCACCTGTCGGAGATAAACCTCATCGATATATGTTCACCGTCCATGCACTCGATATCGATCATCTGGATTTAGACGAAAAAGCTTCTCCTGTTCTTGTTGGGTATATGCTGGGTATGCATACGTTAGCGAAATCAACACTCGTTTCGTACTATGGGCGATAATAACTTGATGAGTGCAGCCAATTTTTCACTCTCTGATTATCTGAAGCGTATCGACTACAATGGCGACATATCTCCTGACCTAGCAACACTAACCGCTTTGATGCGCCATCAGCTCCAGTCGGTACCCTTTGAGAATACGGAAGTACAAGCAAAACGTATCCCTTCTTTAGTACCCGAAGATATTGTCAAAAAAATCCTCTGTGATACACGCGGAGGATACTGTTATGAAGTCAACGGCCTCTTTGCCATGGCACTCAGTGCGATTGGATTTCAATGGTATTTTGCAGGAGCACGCCCGATGTTCTACCCATCACGCCGTCCTAAAACCCATCTGGTTGTGATTGTTTCTATCGGCGATGAAAAATATCTATGCGACACCGGGTTTGGGGGATACGGATTGCGTGAACCGATCCGTATCACATCTGATCATGAAGCTATTCAGCAAAATGATCGGTTTAAAATCAATTTGGAAAATGATGAATATGTCTTACGTTCTTTGGTAAACGGAGAGTGGGCACTGCAATACGGTTTTTCACTTGTTTCCCAAGAATGGATCGAGTTTAGTCTTGCCAATTATTTTAACGCGACAAGTCCAGATACTATCTTCACTCAAAAAAAACTCGCCGTGATGCAAACCGCGGCGGGGAGAAAAATATTGGTGGATAATACCCTCAAAATCATTGAGAACGGATCGATCGAAGAATCAAACGTTGATTATGCCGAAGCAGCACAAAAACATTTTGGAATTTCAACGATCCATTAAATCAACAGTGAATTTTTCTTTGTTTGTTGGTTAGATACACTCAACATCTGTTCTAGAAAGCCTGTTTGCAGGAGATTCGAACTACTGTTTTCACTTTTAGTTGTTTGAATCTTTTGCAAAAGGTCCTGACTCATCAAAGCAGTCGTTTGTTTGGGTTTATCTTGCTGATCGGCTTTTTGGGCTTCCATCATCTCTTTAAGGAGTTGTTTACGGAAATCACTCACCATCTGGTTGATATCCATCGGTTTTTCAGGATTTTGTTCTTTCTCTTTTAAGAGTTTTTGACGATACTCTTCGACCAACGCATTAATCTTTTCCTCATTGAGATCTTTGAGAAACTGTGCCGCACCTTTGGTAAGCAAATCATTTTTAAACTGTTGCAATTCAGTATCCGAGGCATTTTTTTGATCCCCGCTTTTGTACTCTTCGACTTGATAAAATTGGGCAATCAATGCGGCATAATCTTGATTTACACTCTCATCTTTTGCCGTTGCAGCAGTCGTTGAACTCGCTGTTGTGGAAATAGACCCTATCGTCATGCGTATCTCCTATTCAAAAAGTTATACACTACAAGCAAAAATCGTTCTCTTATGTGATAAAATCGCACCATGAAAACCTTCACTTCCGAACCGCTGATCGATATTTTCACATCTGTTCAAACCGCTTTAAAAGATTCTGAGAGTGTCACGTTCGAAATACTCAATCCTGATGCCAAACCGGGGTTTTATGCAGGAGAAATTCTCACTATCGATGGCATAGCATATGTTTACCGCTCTTACAAGGCGCTTCATCACTTTGCCGAGCTCGTGTTCTGTCGTATGCTCACCCCTAAAATTGCTTCCGAACACACGATTTTTGTCACCTTTGTCAAACTCGATACATCCGATTCGTTTCATCACTCGGAAGCAAAAGAGGAGAAATATGGAACGGCATCACCATTCAACCGTATTCATAAAAACGAAGAACCCACCTTTTTAAATGGTTATCTACGTGCACTTCGCAGCGTAAAAATCAAAGAAAAAAAACGGATACTCAATTTGGGGATCAATACAGGTGACGAGTTTGACTTGATTCGACACCTCCTCAGACCATCAGAGTATCACTCCCTTGAACTCGTTGGAATTGACCATTCCCCAAGTGCGATCCAAACTGCTCGTGAGCGCTTTAACGAGGGGAATGCACTCTTTTATGTACATGACATCAATGATCTGGATTCTCTTGATTTAGGGCAGTTTGACCTCATCATCACGATCGGGACACTCCAAAGTACGAGTGTTGAGTTCAAACCTCTTTTTGCCTCTTTGGTCCAAAAATACCTCACCCCAAACGGGGCAATGATTTTAGGATTTCCCAACTGCCGATGGATGGACGGTGAAATGATTTACGGGGCCAAAGCGCCTAACTATCCTTACTCAGAGATGTCGATTCTCATCAAAGATCTTTATTACTGCAAAAAATATCTGCAACAGAAAAAATTTCGTGTCACAGTAACGGGAAGCGACTATCTCTTTTTAACGGCAACCAAAATAGGACTATGAAAAACGTTATTCTTTTTGACAACGACGGTGTATTGGTAGAGACGGAACTTTGGTATTTCAGAGCCAATGAAAAAGCGATGAAAGAGCTCGGTGTGACTTTAGAGTTGGAGTATTATCTCGAATTGATGAAACACGGCGGAAATTGGTGGGAACTGGCACTGCAACAGGGTGTCACTATGGATGAAGTCAATCTCGCACGTGAACGGCGAAGCCGCTACTATCAGCATTATCTCCGCACCGAAGATATTTATATCGACGGTGTCGAAGAAATCATCAAAGAGCTCGCTGAATCGTACCGAATGGGGATTGTTACCACCTCACGACGTGTTGACTTTGAGATCATCCACCATGCCAAAAAGCTGACACGCCACATGGAATATATCCTCTGTGAAGAAGATTATCCCCGTGCGAAGCCTTATCCGGATCCTTATCTCAAAGCCTTGGAACTTTTTGGTGTCTCTGCCGATCAGGCAATCGTAGTCGAAGATTCCCAGCGAGGGCTAAGCGCAGCTGTTTCGGCAGAAATTGAATGTGCCGTTGTCAAAAATGACTTTACTGCCAGTCATGATTTCAGTTCGGCAACATACCGTCTAGAATCGCTAAAAGAGTTAAAAAGCCTGCTTAAGCGTTAATCTTCCCGGCTTACATTGCTCCAAACATCATGTTTTGAATGATCTTGATGTTTTAACGGCTCTTGCTTGATCTCATAGGTATCTTTGTCTTTGGTCACACAAAAAACTTCATAATGCAAAAGATTCGGATTATGTTTAACTACCACATCCAATATGCCAAGCGTATTGGCAAACTTTTGAATCTCCGCAATCGCATCTATGTCTTTGGAGACAATTTTGAGGACTAAATCCCCTTTGTACCCTGCATAGGTATTAACATCATCGATATCATACTTCAAAGCAAACTGGATAATTTTTCTTCGTTCAATTTGCATATCCCTACTCCTAGACTCGACTTACTATGTGTATGGCTAATATACCATAACCCTAATATAAACTCCATTATCGAAACTTTTATAATTTGCATGAACATGATACAATGCATCGTATAGATAAAAGGGAGAATGATGAAGTACCTATTTTTCTGGCTTTTTTTACTCCATGCTATCACCCTTTTCGCCCGCAATGAAGTAGAAGCAATCAATCTTTCATTGCAATCTCTCCAATCCGATGAATCACTGCTTGATACCGGCGCATTAGATCGTACCTTAGACAACTATCGAGGAACCATCGCACCACTGTATAAACGCTACCTAGTTACCAAAAAAGAGCACAGTTTGATCGAATCCAAATTTATTGATGCAGGAATCCCCTTGTTTTTTACACTGATCCCGTATGCGGAATCAAAATTCAACCCCACTTTGCACGGATACGGGACTGCGGGGTTATGGCAATTCGGAAAACAAAGTGCTCAAAATTTTGGCCTTACGGTAAAAAAAGGAAATGATGAGAGGCTCGATATCGAACGCTCCAGTGATGCAGCCATCCGCTATATCAAATATTTAAAAAGAGAGTT
The DNA here is from genome assembly GCF_002633015.1 of Sulfuricurvum sp. PD_MW2. Taxonomy (GTDB): domain Bacteria; phylum Campylobacterota; class Campylobacteria; order Campylobacterales; family Sulfurimonadaceae; genus Sulfuricurvum. Next base: position 20,109 of record NZ_NSIU01000030.1, read on the forward strand.
TGGAAGCTGGTATTTGGCCGATTTTGCGTATGCGATGGGAGAAGGTACACTTCAACGCCTTATTCAAAAAAACGGAAGCAAAAAAATCTCTGTACTATTGAAAGATCCCCATTTTCCATCGGGTGCAAAAGCCCACTTTGCGAAAACGCTTTTATTGGATGCAAAAATTCATTATATAACTACAGAAGAGAAACAAGAGTAGTATTGCCACCCTCATAGAGGGGCAAACGAGAGTTATCCGATATTTGTATAGACCGCTTGGACGTCGTCATCCTCTTCGATACGGTCAATCAATTTTTCGATATCGACCATCTGCTCATCGGTAAATTCTACCGTTGTATTCGGGATACGTTCCAATGCCGCTTTGCTCGGTGCAATATTTAACTCTTCAAGTGCGGTAGAGAGCGTTCCGAATGCAGTGTAGTCGCCGTAAATCGTTACTTCACCCTCTTCTTCTTCCAGTGTTTCGAGACCTGCATCGATTAAAGCAAACTCAAGTTCATCCATATCCATTTCAGGTTTTGGGAAACTAAATACCGCTTTACGGCTAAACATGAATTCAAGAGAACCGTTGTTGAGCATCTCCCCTTTTGCTTTTCCGAAATAGCTGCGGATGTTTGCAACTGTACGGGTATTGTTGTCCGTTGCACACTCGACAAAAATCAATGCGCCATGCGGTGCTTTCCCCTCGATATTCACTTCCAATAGGGTAATCGCATCTTTTCCCGTAGCCCGTTTGATAGCTGCATCGATATTGTCTTTGGGCATATTTTGCGCTTTTGCCGTCAAAATAGCAGTACGAAGTTTCGGGTTCATATCCGGATCGCTTCCACCCTCTTTCGCTGCCATCGTGATGATTTTCCCCAATTTAGGAAATACTCTCGACATATTTCCCCAGCGCTTCATTTTTGCCGCTTTGCGGTATTCAAATGCTCTTCCCATACGGTATGTTCCTCTCGAAATAAACTCAAAAAATTAGTGGAATTATAGCGGGTTTAGGTAGGATGTCCAAACATTTCGGATTTTCCGAAATGTTTGCTTTGTAGAATTTTTATTCGTCGATAAAGACGATATCGCTTTGAATATGGTTAAAAAGAAGTGAGCGGTTGTCGACACGGTGTTGATACAAGAACGTATTCGGCTCCATCGAACGTAAAACCGTCGTATTGTAATAATAGGCGTTTGTACAGCGCCCGACGAAGAGAAATGAGAACAACAATTTGATACGCGGATTCTCAAACATCTCATGCGGCTGTGCCAAAAAGGTAAGACCGAATTTTTTGAGATTGACAAGATCGAAGATATAAAAAATAAAGTCTTCAAATCGCGTATAGAACCCTTCCAAACTCGCGATCTCTTGCATAATGTAATAATAGTTTTGAAGCAGCTCTTTTTTCTGCATCATTTGTGAAAGTTTACTTTTGATATCCCGTTTGCTGGCAAAAAATGACGGGCTAACCGCCATATAGATGTTTTTACGTTCTGCAATTGCCGTATCCAAAGCGTTATTGAATGCATCGCTCTCATCAAAACACATATAGTGAAAATCACTGCTGGTTTTGAATTTTTCCTCAACCTGATCGGGAGTAGGATTAGAGAAATCCAAATAAAGAGTCGGGATTCCGCTGTCAATAACGAACTCACGAATTTTATTCGCAAGATGTGTTTTCCCCGAACCCGGTTCCGCTAAGATAAGGGTGTTTTCGCGTAATACGCGGTCTTGCAATTCCAAGGCGGCGATAGAACTTTTAAATTTTCCGATTTTTCGTTTCATTGGCTTATCCATGTAGAGATACTATAGAGATAAGTATAGCCAAAGGTGGCAAATTTAGAGATATAGAGTACTCAAATGTAGAGAAAAGTGACGTATTATTTCCACGCTTCTTGCGTAATCGTAACATCTCCATGATCACTGTGAAAGCTGAGTTCTCCATCGGTGATTGTGCATTGCAATCGCATCGTCCTCTCACACAGTTTTTCGATCCCCTCAGCGTGCAAATGGATCACTGAGAGGTTTTTAAACCTCTCGAACGTCGCACCGTATTGTTTCCACCACGCAACCGCGCTTTTGTAGTTGTAGGTGTAGACAATCACCCGTTCCGCTCTCCCGCATGCTTTGCGCAACCGTTTTTCATCCATCTGACCCAAATCGATCCAGACAACGACTTCGTCACCGTAATTTTTTTCCCACAGTTCCGGTTCGTCATCTCCCCCGATACCTTTTGTAATAATCATTCGTTCACTTGCATTGAGTGCAAATGCCACTAAACGGATCATAAGTCGCTGATCGGTTTCTGAGGGGTGTTGAGCGATAGTGAGATCATGGCTTTCGTAGTAGTTGCGATCCATATCGGCAATATTCAGTTGTGCTTTATAGATCGTTGAACCAGCGGCCATGCTTTTCCTTAATACTTATTGATAATTGATTCAAGTAACTGCGTAGCTTTAATTCGATTTTGATCATCATTTATCATTAATTCAAAGTATCCCTCTTTATTTTTTTCTATCAAAGAATCAATTTGATATTCAATAAAGACTTTATGAACTTTGTTTACCAATTCTTCATTAGTTGAGGAATATATTTTAGTTTTGTTTTTTTTCCAAAATTTATCACCATTTCCATTTCCTAACCAAATACCAACCCATATATTTCCTCCAATGCCTAATAT
>NZ_NSIU01000005.1 GCF_002633015.1 Sulfuricurvum sp. PD_MW2
TTCATACAGGTCGCATAGAAGTCGCATAGAAACTCAAACATTGTGATAAAAATTAAATGCGACTTATATACGACTTTTATATAACATAATTATAAAAAGTTATGAAAGTCAATCATAACCGCTTTATACATAACAGCTATCAGTACGAAATAAAGTGCTGGATGGAATACAGCAAAAGGAACCTAAATGGATAAATGGCTTCAACAAATGTCGGTCTCAAAAAAATTGAACTTTATTATTTTAATTGCTTCAATTATTCTGAGTTTTGGTACTGTATTTTTTATGGTAGCGGCATCTACAGCAAATAATGAGTTTATTGCATTCGAAGAAAAAAGTTTTGAAGGTGTAAAAACGGTATTAGAAACAGAAAAAGAACTCAATTATTTCTCACGCGTCACTCGAGAGATTATGCTGGGGGGAGATTTAAATGAAAATCTTGCAAAACTAGATCAATCTTATAGCAAGATTGAAAAACTACTCAATACACTTGAAAAAAATTCAAATGATCAACATCAACGAAATTTATTAAAACAAGCTAAACATGATGCAATATCGTTTTTAAATTCATCCCGAAGCTTAATGAAATCAATTAAACCAAATCAAACAAATTTACATGACATGTATCTTTATTATCATCAAAACTTTTCTCCTTTAGCCAAAGCATCTCGCGACTCGATGCAAAAACTGGTAGGAGTTAAAATGGATGAATCGGAGGAAATGAAAAAGAATTTCAAAGAAGAAATTTTTACCTTTAAAATCATCGCTGTAATCGGCAGTATATTGGCATTGATGGGTATGTGGATTATAACATCATTGATTGCTGCACAGATAAAAAATGCCCTTACTAAAACACAGACTTCTCTTCTTTCATTTTTCCGATTTCTAAATCATGAAACTACACAAATAGAAATAATTGACTTTAAATCTAAAGATGAATTTGGACAAATGATAGCCCTTATGAATAAAAATATGCTTGCATTATCTCGAACCTTTACGAATGATCAACAAGCTATCAAAATGATTGAAGAGGTAACGGAACAAACAGCACTAGGTTTTGTATCCGTTCGACTTCATACCGAAACTGGAAGTTCCGAGGTAAAAAAGGCAGTGGATGCGATTAATAGAATGCTTGAATCCCTTGAAGAGGCTTTAAATACTTCATCCGCTATTTTGGCATCCTATGCACGTGCAAACTATACTGCGAATGTCGAGATCGGACGTTACAGCGGTGAAATCGGCGGTATGCTAATGGCGCTTAAAGCGTTAGGGGAAAGCAGTGGAGATTTTATGGCTTTAGTAGGCAGAAATGGAAATGCTCTGAACGGCGGTGCAGAAACGCTCTCGATGGCCAGCGAAAATCTCTCTACAGCAGCGAATCAACAAGCATCCAGCCTCGAAGAAACGGCTGCTGCAATCGAAGAGTTGACCAGTAATATCTCAGCGAACAGTCAAAAAGCCTCTGAAATGGCTACTCTCGCCCGCGAAACCGAAAATGCAGCCAATAGCGGCAAAACTCTCGCCGATAGTACGGTAGTTTCAATGAACGAGATTAGTAAAGCAACCCAAGCGATCAACGAAGCGGTCAACATTATCGAGAATATTGCATTCCAAACCAATATCCTCTCACTCAATGCAGCCGTTGAAGCGGCAACTGCCGGAGAAGCAGGAAAAGGGTTCGCCGTTGTTGCCCAAGAGGTACGTAACCTAGCCAACCGTTCAGCTGATGCCGCGTCACAAATCAAAGAACTTGCAGAACTTGCAAATTCTAAATCTCAAGACGGGTTACGTGTTAGCGAAGAGATGATGAAAGGGTTTGATGTCATTAACCAAAAGATCACACAGACTACCCAATTAGTCCAAGATGTTGCCAATGGAAGCCGTGAGCAAATGGCAGGGATCAATCAAATCAATACGGCTGTGACACAACTTGATCAAATGACTCAACAAAATGCCCAAAGTGCAAATGAAGTCAACTCCTTGTCAAGCAATATTCTGCACATGGCAAAATCGCTTCAAGACACTGCATCCAAAACCACCTATTATCCCGAAAGTGAAAATAGAATTTGCAGAGTTGATATGATGTTCGATACAACCAAACTCAAACTCGACCATGTTCTATTCAAAAATAACAATTTTGCCAAACTCAAAGAGCAGCGAGTCACCGCGTGGACAGTGACCAATGAAACGCAATGCGACTTAGGAAAATGGATACAAGTACATAGCCATGAGAACTATGCTCAAGGCAGTGCATGGAATGAGCTTCTTTCCCATCATGCACACGTTCATCAAAAAGTACAAGAGTTTGTAACGATAAAAGCATCAGGAAAAATGAGTAATGATGTTAGAAAGCGCTTGTCCTTGGAAATCGAACAAGATACTGCCAAAGTTTTTGATGCCTTGAATAAGGTTAGAGCTGAGGCTTGTCGACATGAACCGGTAAAAGAGGTGGCAAAGAAGCCCAAAAAAGTCCCTATGCAATCCCAACATACCAATAGTATTGCATCAGCGGCAAAAAAACCGACCGTTCCGACTTCAACTTCAAAACACGATGATAACGTTTGGGAAAGCTTCTAAAGATTTTTCACTTCCCAAAAACTTATTTTGCTGCTCAACCAGTTTGAGCAGCAAAAACGAATTCATACTCAAATCTATAGTGGTAGATTTAAGTATAAATTAGTGCTCATACCTATTCTTAAAAAGGGATACCTATGCGAATACTGCTTTTGGAAAATACCTACAGTCTTGCCCTCTCCATTAGTAACTTTCTGACAACACTCGGGCACGATGTCAATCACTTTGACGGTAAGGTTGATTTTTTAGATATGGTTCGTTCAGGTCCCTATGATTTATTTTTGCTTGATTTAAATGCATCGCATGAAATATCTGTTGATTGCATTAAAGGTATTGTAAAAATTTTCCCTCAATCTCCCATCATCCTTTTGAGCGGAAACCATGATTTAACCGTTATTGAAAAAGCATTGGAATTAGGGTGCAGTGACTATATACGCAGACCCTTTGAATTTAAGGAACTTGAATTAAAAATCAGGCAATTCAACACAAACATTTTTCCTATCAAAAGCTCATTAATTCACTTAAGTCAGCATTACACTTATGACACCGACTCGTCTTTATTATATTACAAAGGCGAAAAACAATCTTTTACAAAAAAAGAAAAGGCTCTTCTCGCCTTATTTATGCTCAATCGGGATAAATTCATAACTGAAGAACAAATCTCGTTAGCATTATGGAACACTCCATATGGAGATTCGACAACCGTTCGCTCCAACATTTACCGTTTACGCAAAAAACTCAAAGAAGACTTTATTCAAACCTATCGGCAAGAAGGGTATATATGGGAAAGCGGTAATCAACATGACCCTTAAATTTTATTTATTTTCAATATTTAGATTAATAAAAGAAAGGGATTAAAAATGTTTTTTAGAGCTAATAAAACAAACGAAAATCTTGAACCGCTATATTCGAAAATAGCAAGTTTAGAACAAGAACTCACTACTCTACAATCTGAAAATAAGCACCTTCATCAAGAGAATAGTCAATATAAAAAGAATGCGTTGATGTTTGATCTCATACATCATTTAACTGCCAATTTGACCAATGCATGCCAAATCGATTTATCACTTTTACAAAAAGATCTTTCTAACAATGTTAGCCATTTAGAGGAAATTGAAACGCTCAACAAAAACAATCGCAAAAATGCAATGGAAATTAACGAAGAAATCAGCGAAATCCTAGATATCCAACAGAAATTAGTCAATAATATCACTGACAATTATGGCTCTGTCGGACAACTCAATGACGGGGTAGGTGCAATCGGACAAGTGATTGATCTCATCAAAGATATTTCTGATCAAACTAATCTTCTCGCTCTTAACGCAGCTATTGAAGCTGCACGTGCAGGCGAACATGGTAGAGGTTTCGCAGTTGTCGCGGATGAAGTACGCAAACTTGCCGAACGTACCCAAAAAGCGACAGCTGAAGTCGCTATGAGTGTTCAAAGCTTAAAACAAAATGCTACTGAAATCTATGAACGATCCAGTACAATGGAGTCTATCTCATCGATTTCGAGTCATAAACTCGAAGAATTCCGTTCAACTTTGCGAAAGCTTGGAGAGCGCACAAAAGAAATTGAAAATGACTCTACTAATGTCCTATACTCTGTTTTTATGGTATTGGTAAAACTGGATCATTTACTTTTTAAAGCAAAAGGGTATAAAAGCGTCTTTACTTTAAAAGTAGAAGAAGAGTTTGTTGACCATCACCATTGTCGTTTAGGCAAATGGGCAAAGGATGGTAAAGGTGCACAAATTTTTGGCCACACTCCAAGCTTTAATAAATTGGAAGCTCCTCATAAAATGGTTCATGACAATATACTCTCAGCCGTTCAGTGTGTTACATCTGGAACATGTGGGCAAGAATCTAAAAATGTCATGACCTATTTTAGCAATGCCGAGAATGCGAGCCGTGAAGTTATAAATACTTTAGATGCTATGCTAAATGAAGAACGGCAAAAAAGAAAAGAACAATAATTTAAACATTTCCCCTCACCTCTCCATGAAAAACTACTGCCATTTCAAAACTTTGAAGTGGCAGTAGTTTAGTTAGATGATTGTTACATAAGCCCGTTTAGCATCAAATAGCGATACATCGGTTGAAGCATATATAGGTCAAACATCCACCATGCCCATCTCGGTTGAGCGGGGTCCAGCGGGAACGACGGAGCCAAACCATCATAGTTGAACTCCGCCATAATGATTTTTCCATAAGAAACTTTGAGCGGACACACAGTATAACCGTCAAATTTGAGCGGAAGTTCCTCTTTTTTCTCCATCAGGGCAATCAGATTTCCAACAACAATTGGACCTTGATGCCGTGCACTTCCCCCTGTTTTTCCAATCGGAATACCGCACACATCCCCGATTCCAAAGACGTTTTTATAACGACGGTGCTGTAACGTCTCACGATCAACTTCCAACCACCCTTTGGCTGTCCCTTTTTGCCATCCGAGCATCGAGTTGGCAACGGCATCTACCGCTGCGGTCGGAGGAGTGACATGGATAAAGTCATACGCCATCTCCACTTCCTCTTCTTTATCGATCATATCGTATTCGTTTAGATCTTTATCAAATTCCCCTTGGACTTGATATGTATGATGAAACGTCGCAATTTTTTTCTCTGCGTCGATACGAATCAGCTCATGCCCAAATTTATTGGTAATGTTTCCGTACCCTTTTTGCACTTTTTGAATGGATGCTTCGATCTCCGGAATGCTAAAAAGTTTTTCACTGGCCGTTGCAAAGATGAAATCGGCACTCAATTTATCACGTTTGAGGAAATCATCACTCAAATAAAGAATTTTTTGAGGTCCACCGCCGCATTTGAGTGGAGTGGAAGGTTGTGTGATGATAACACGAGGCTTGGATGTTTTTGCCGCTTCATGCACTGCTTTGAACCAATCTCGGGTAATCGTTGCCCCCTCAGCCGTACCGGCGGCAAGATCGCTTTGATAGACACTCGCGATTCCGTTTTTGCCGAGCATATCAGCGCTCAATCCCTCAATTTGTTCATAATGGTATTGGACACCCGTTGCTACAACAAGATAGTCATACGATACAGCTGTCCCGTTTTTTGTCGTCAACTTATTATTATCAGGATCAAATGTCTCAACTTCATCTTTGATCCAGGTAACATCTTCACCGATATACCCGGTGTTGTCGAAAATAATATCTTCAGGTTCATACTCTCCCGCTGCAACAAAGATCTGACCCGGCTGGTAAACATGTTTCTCATTGGGAGCAATAATCGTAATATCAGGATTAGCAAGAGCGCGACGAAGACGTGCAAGAACCATCAATGCACCAGAACCCCCTCCTACAATGACAATTTTACCTGTTGCGTTTGAAGCGGCCGCTTCTAATGGAGTGGGAGCAGCCGTACCTGCCAAGACTGATGCGGCTACCGGAGAAAGAGCCATCAATTTCAAGGCATCACGACGGGATAATCCTTCATGGGTATTGACTCTGGTTTTGAGTTCTTCGAGATTCATTTATCTACTCCTTTTGATATTAATGTGAGACATTATTATCTCATTATCGCCGTGAATAGATTAAACTTTCTTAAAAGTGAATTAGTTTTCAGTATTTTTTTGATTAATTTTTGACTACACTGGTTTCCCAACCATCATATGCACCACTGTGCTGTACACTCAAATCGATCAAATGCAATGTCAATGTATCGATATCATAATAGAACGGTTTATCCTGTCGATAAAAGCTGACACCCACCATTGTCGTATTTTCATTAGGCTCAATCAAATTTTTGACCTTAAACCCTTCGGACTCTATCTCTGCAATAAACGTATTTCGCTGTTCATCGGTTTCGAAATAAGATTTATGTTCAATCGCTCGTGCGATATGGAGTGAATCTCCCTGCTCTTTCAAATGATCGCATACTTTGTGATTTTGAATAATTTGCCACTCTACCGGTGTAGGAAAGAGAAGTTTATGATAAATTTCCCACTCACTATCCATTTTGGAACCAAACGTATATTCATAATCAGGGAATGCACTCATCGCTGAATTGACGGCACTCGGCCACTCAAAATCAAGTTTGAGGTAATAAATAAACGTTATCTCGTTATTGGATACGATTTTTCCGACATAATTTCCGACACGGTAACGCAAAGATTCCATTTCTATTTTGTCTTCGATAAATGAAAGCTGTGTTTCCTCTTCCTCTGAAATCAAACCCCGCTCATTCGGTGCTTTCATTTTTAGTTTAATAAATCCGACAGTAAACTTATCTTCACTCGGTAACTCTACCGAAATTCCCACATTAACCAAAACTGAGGCGATATTGCCATCAATTTGTTTCATATACAATTCCCAATATTCTTGCATCTTTTACTCCATTTCCAAGGTCATTAAATACATCTCTTCACCATCGATTACTTTGACATCCAAACTCTCACATGCAGGGCATTTGTAATAGATCTCCTCCAAAGTAGTTTGCACCCCACACTCTTTACACTCGATCACCAGCGGCTGGACATTCATCACAAAATCTGCTCCGTCACACACCGTTTTTTCTTTGAACGTATTAAATGCAATTTCAAGCAAATGGGGCTCAACACCGGACATTTTTCCGATTTTAACCACTATTTTTTTCACCGATTCGGCTTCATTTTGCACTGCGATATCTTCGCATTGCGTTAATAACGCTTGAACAATTGAATACTCATGCATAACTATCTCCTTTTAAATAACTAGGGGTTTGAATGGGACACAATTTATAAACGAAACTCTTTCGTAAACGGTTAAACTCACTCTGCGGATCATAAAAACTCGGATACATTGCTTCCAATTCGGCTTCACGATGATGCTGTAAATCTTCTGGATACGATGTACGGTTGATTTTGTGCCGTTTAGCGTCCAAAAGTTCATAATAGAGCTCTTCATCTTGATACAATGACGTACAATACTCATGCAGTTCATCGGTATATTTACTTCTCTCTTCGGACAAAACAGCATCAATCAAACCGATCTGTTTTGCATGTACGGCACTGATAGGCAAACATTCACTGACCAATGCTTGTGCCGTTTCTTCGCCCACACGGGGCGGTAACGTATAGGTCCAATATTCACTTCCGTGTAATCCTAACGTTTGATAATGAGGATTTAATACCACTCCCTCATGTGCAACAACACGATCTGATGCCAACGCCAAAAAGACTCCGCCGGCACCCGCATTGCACTTCAACGCACTTACCGTAAGAATCTCTTCACATAACAATATTGATTTGACCACCTCATTCATCGAATGGATATTCGACCAGCCGTCTTCGTCTGCTTTTTTCGAATCTTCCATGATGTTCAGATGGATTCCGTTGGAGAAAAACTCCTCTCCCCCCATCAAAACCAGCACTTTGATGTCGTTTTGTTTGAGATGATCAAACGCATATTTCAGACGAATGCACTGATGCGACGCCATAGCTCCATTGTGAAAATCAAATCCGAGATACCCCACCTCATCACGCTGAACGTAAGTAATCTCTTTAAACGTCTCCATCAACGGATCGACAAAGAGTGGCAACCGATCTTCACGAACCCCTTTAAGCCGATCTTTGAGGACATAAGTAGCCGGGAGTTTGATACTGGGCTGATGCCGTTCTTTGAGATGAGAAATCCATATCGCACCGTCTTTGGTTCCCAGACAAATTGCACCCTCACGTTTGGCTAAAATCTCTTTTATCCCTCCGCGCAATCTCCCTTCGGGATGTGCACCGTAAAGTGTACATTCCACCCCTAAAAGTGAATCCAAAACACCTGGATGGCTATCGGCGGATCGTATTTTGACGAGGATCTCTCCTGTAGTGTCATTCTCCCAATCAATCCGACGATCACTCTGCGTCATTGCCCTATGCGCTGAACCTTTGAGTGTATGCTGCTGTTGAGACATCGGTTCAAATGCGGGATTATTTACTGCTTCCAACAACGCATCAATCAGCTCTACCGCTAACGTTGTGGTTTCCTGACGATAGATCGAAGCTTTGCTTCTGCGGGGCATTGAAAATGTCCCGTGGGCATAAATATCTCCAGCATCGTATTCGCCATCTGCACGCAACAGTGTCACTCCCCATTCAGAAGATCCGTTTAACACCGCCCAATCAAGCGCATGAGCACCGCGGTCTCCCGCAATCCCTGGATGGACGATAAATGTCGGAACCGTACTCCAAATCGATTCGGGAATCTTTTTTTTCAAGAATGGTGCAATAATAATATCAGGAACAAAGTTGTTTGTCTCTTCTTGCAGCTGATCATCGGTAATCGCAAACGCCACACCTACCGTTTCGCCTCGATCTCTTAGATGACAAAATACCCTCTGTGAAAGGGAATTAAACGCACTGACCACCAATAAAATACGCAAAGGATTCTCTTTTAGCAGATACGAGGCAACAATTCACCGGTCGGTAAATCCATAAAACGTCGCGATCCCCACGGGCTGAGCAACAAAACACGTCCGTCATGCTGATGAGTGACTGAAGCGATTACATTCGCTTTGCTACCCTCTTCAAATGTCCGCAATACCTGAACCGCACGCTCGGCATCTGAGCGTTTGATTGCTAGGACAAACGTCCCCTCGTTTGCAAGATTATACGCTTCAAATCCGAGGATTTCGCAAATACCCCGAACATCATCGCTGATTGGCAAAGCATCTTCATTCACTTCAATGCATACTTTGGATTGTTTTGCCCATTCATTTAAGACTGCCGCAACTCCTCCGCGGGTCGCATCACGCATCGCTGTGATCTCAATCCCCTCTGCGAGAAGTTTTTCAACCATCGGCCATAATGATGTACAATCGCTTTGAAGGTTGCTCTCAAAGTTCATCCCTTCTCGATTGGCAAAAATCGTCGCACCGTGCTTGCCGATCTCATTGGAGACGATGATCACATCCTCTTCACTTACACTGTTTGAAGAGATACCGCTTTTTTGGACAACTCCCACACCGGTTGTATTGATAAAGATTTTATCGACGCTTCCGCGAGGGACAACTTTGGTATCACCACACACGATTAGGGCATCGTTTTTTTCCAACTCTTTTTTCATTGAACGGACGATTTTTTCCAAATCTTCAACTGGAAACCCCTCTTCGACAATCACGGCACACGTCATATAAGACGGTTTTGCACCCATCATCGCCAAATCGTTACACGTACCGCAAATGCTCAGTTTTCCGATATCTCCGCCATCAAAAAAGATAGGGCTGACGGTAAAACTATCGGTTGTAAATGCGAGCCGTCCGCCATCGATGATTGCGGCATCTTCGCTCTTTTCTAAAATCTCATTTTTAAAATGTTTATAAAATATTTTTGAGATCAGTTCGGCATTTTCTTCTCCGCCGTTACCTTGTGCCAGTACAATATTTTTTGTCATAATAGATTCCCGTATTTATAATAGGCGGCGCATGCCCCCTCGGAGCTTACCATACAGCTCCCCAGAGGAGAACTCGGTTTACACGCGGTTCCAAAAACACTGCACTCTTGCGGTTTTGCAAATCCGCGCAAAATATCCCCGCAAATACACAGCTTATGATCATCGATTTCATCGTAAGGCAAAATCAATTTATAGAGTACTTCCGCATCATAAGCGGCATACTCATCTCGAAGTTTTAATGCGCTGTTAGGGACGTTCCCCATCCCCCGCCATTTGAATAGATCCACTTTTTCAAAATATTTTTCGATCAATGCTTGTGCTTTGAGGTTACCCTCATGGGTAACGAGCCGTTTATACTGGATCTCCAGATCACTGCGCCCTTCATTGAATTGCTTGACCATCATGTAGATCGCTTCCATCACATCCACCGGCTCGAATCCGGCAACCACGACAGGGATTTTATAGTGGGTCGGAAATACTTCATAAATTTTCGATCCGCTAATAACACTCACATGGGATGGTCCAATAAACGCATCGATTCGATGATCGTAACTGTTGACATGCTCGTCTCGGCTATCTATCAGCTCTTTCATCACTTCAGGCACCGTGACATGGTTAATATGAAAAAAGATATTTTTGATATTTTGTTTGATCACGACATCAAGGAGTGCCGCTGTCATAGGTGTTGTCGTCTCAAAACCGATCGCAAAGAAAATGATCTTTTTATCCGGGTTCTCTTGAGCTACTTTGATTGCATCCATCGGAGAGTAGACATAACGGACATCCGCGCCTTTGGCACGTGCATCTTGCAAAGAGCCGTGACTCCCGGGAACTTTGATCATATCTCCTAGAGTAAGCAGTATCACATCTTCTTGCTGTGCCAGCGTATAGGCATGATCAATCCGCTCTTTTGGCATGATACATACGGGGCATCCCGGACCGTGAATAAAATTGATGTTATGAGGTAAAAGCTGTGTCAAACCGTATTTCATGATGGTGTGCGTATGACCACCGCATACTTCCATGATATTGACAGTACGATCAAGTCTTTCAGCCTCTTTGGCAATGAGTTTTTGAAAACTCTTTATCACTTCAGGATCGCGAAATCCGTCATAGAGATCTTTGAGTTCGAGAGAGCTCATGGCAATTCTCTATTCGGACAATTATCATCTTCGAGGACAAGAGCACGCCGGTCCTCTTCATCGAGCTTATCCAAAATCTCCTGATAGACTTTGAGCGATTCAAGCGCGTCTTCCTCATCGATTTTATTCATAATAAATCCGATATGAAGCAAGACGTAATCGCCCACTTTTACCGAACCTTCTTCCATCAAATCCAAACCTGCAGTACGCTGTACGCCCATCGTATCGACCATCGCGATATTGCTTTCCGTATCGATACTAACTACTTTTGAGGGAATCGACAAACACATAATTAACTTCTCATCTTTCGTTTAAATTCAATCCAATCGATCACTTTTTTGACCGATTCGTCATCATTCATATTCACTTCCAAAATATCGACACCCGGTTTGATTTTACGCGCTTCCGCTTTTTCTCGCTCGATATCGTATTTAAAATACGGCAATAGATCCGTTTTTGTGATCAAAATCAAATCAGCTGAACGGAACATCACCGGATATTTTGCAATCTTATCTTCACCCTCTGGAACCGATACGAGAACAATGTTCAAATGGGATCCGACATCATAGCTCGCCGGACAAACCAAGTTTCCGACATTCTCAATAAAACAAACATCGAGAGGAGCCAACCGCAAATCATGGAGCCCTTTGTGGACCATAAATGCGTCCAGATGACATGCGCTTCCGGTCTGAATTTGAACCGCTTCGACTCCAACCGCAATGAGGCGATCGGCATCTCGACTGGTTTCCAAATCCCCTTCGATAACCCCGTATTTGAACGGTGCGAGGGGTGCCATCTTCTCGAGCAACGTCGTTTTCCCGCTCCCCGGAGAACTCATGAGATTGATGGCCAAGACGCCATGTTCATTGAAATGTTCTCGGTTATGATACGCTTCTTGATCGTTTTTATCCAAAATCTTTTTAATCACCGCAATTGTTTTGGTGTCATTGAGCTGCGGATTGTGGTGCAACGTCTCATGCGCCGCTTGATGGGCATGAGAATGTTCACCGTGATCATGATGATGATGTCCTCCATCGTGTGCGTGCTCTCCCGCATCGTGTTCATGGTCGTGCACATGCGTATACTCCCGACCGAATTCATCGACATGAGTATGCTCGTGCTGGTGGTTGTGTCCTGTAAATGAACATCCGCAATCTTTACACATTCTATATTCCTTTTGTTAGTTTAAATTATCAATCCGGCTTTTGTCAGCAACTCTATTTCAAAGGCATTTTCACTGCTTCCGTCGTATAGAATTTTCCCCTTTTCACCCAAAATGATCACCCGCTCACCAAGACGCGGTGCAATTGCCAAATTATGCGTTGCCGTAATCGTGGTTATCGGCTGCGCCGCGATAATCTCCATAAATTTTGCCGTACTTGCAGGATCGAGAGCACTGGTCGGTTCGTCCATCAATAAGACTTTTGGTGATAACGACATAACACATGCCAAAGCCAATTTCTGCTTTTGTCCGCCGCTGAGTTTGAAAGGGACGTGGTTCAAATACGGTGTCAAGCCAAAGAGTTCGGCATAATTTCTCACCCTTGCATCAACATCATCAAATTCGAGCTGTCTCGCACCAAATGCGATTTCATCGTACACTGTCGGATTAAAGAGCATCGCATCGATATTTTGAAACACCAATCCGACATTGCGACGAAAATCTTCATTCACCTGCTTGTGTTTCAAAGCACTTTTTGTCAATGCTTTTCCCTCATACAGCATCTCACCGCTATCGGGAAATTCCAAAGCATTCATAAGCTTTAAAAGTGTGCTTTTACCGCTTCCGTTGATGCCGAGCAACACAATTTTTTCACCCGCTTTTATCGTGAGATTCAAATTCTCAAATACGATATGATCCTCTCGCTTAAGCGTAACGTTTTGGATACTAAACATGGAAACCTCTCGACTTCATCGCTTCGAAGTTTTCCTTGCTTTCTCGAATATTTTTATCCAAAAATCCGGCGATAGCAGAACCGAGGTATTCATAAATTTCGCTTCGTGTCGGTTTTTTGAGTGTACGTGATTTTAATGCGTCCGTATAATCACGATACGCTCTTTGCATAATCATAATTTTTGAAACACTCAACACAAGTAAAAAAGTCAAATCTTTCGAAAAAGAAACCGCTTCATAAATATTGACTCTCGTGATAAACAGTAATGTCAAAAAGATCATATCCAACGAACGCAGATTCACCGTCAAAAAATAGTGCCAAAACGGTTGATTCTGAAAATACAACACTACCGAATAGCTCAACGTAATGAAAAGGGAAAAGAGCGCTACGAGAACAACCGCACGGCGTAAAATCGATACAAACGATTTTCCCGAGATCAACCCCAAAATAGCCAACACAACCAAGAGGGGCTCGTAACTCTTCAGCGAAGAAACCGCGATCAATGCAACAACGTAAAAGAGAAAATAGAATTTAGCTTGCACGTTTCACCGACTTTTTGATACCTATCATTACGACGAAAACCAATCCGACACCAATGATTGCACTCACCCATGTTGATGCCAAAGCGCCCAACCCGCCGATCTCATAATCGGGTATCAAGGTTGCGATCAACGGTTTGGTTGTTGCAATCGACTCGGGAACATATCCAAGCATTGCTTTGATCTCTTCTGGGCTCCATTCTCCCCATGCCGGCCCTTGCGCCATAAGACCCAGAGGGGTTAAAACTACTACCGAGAGGATAAAAATAACCAAATATTTTCCATTGCGGCTCATAGTGCAACCTCTTTTGTACTATTCGTGTTTTTAATTTTTTCAATAAACCGGAGAACCAACATCGTCGCTATCCCCTCAGCTACCCCGAAAAAGAGGATATGAGACCCTACAATCGCCGGTATCGTAACATTCAGACCAAACGGAAAATAGATCGGATGCCCTGCCGCATCGATACCCAATAGGGGTTGCATACCCAGTACTACCGCAATGACAGCCGATGCGGCAACAATACCGCTCCATCCCGCAACAAACGAAACAACACTTTTTTTGATTCGGCCATCGAGTAATTTATGAAGATAAAATGCCACAAACGAAGCAACGAATCCCATGGCCAAAGAATTCAAGGCAAATACACTAAGTCCCCCGTCTCCGAAAACGAGTGCTTGGATAAAAAGAGTAAGCGAAATACAAAATGCACCAACCCAAGGACCAAACAAAATCGCCAAAATAGCGGCTCCGATGGCGTGTCCGCTAGTACCGCCCGGAATCGGTATATTAAACATCATAATGACAAACGAAAATGCGGTAAGCGAAGAGAGAAATGCAAACGATTCATCAGTAATCGCCTCTTTTGTTTTTTTCCAAGCAATCACCAATAACGGTATAACGGCTATTGTTGCCGGAATATACGTTACAGGAGATAAGAAACCGTCTGGTATATGCATTTCAACGCCTAATAATGAATTCCTATTCAGTTGTTTGATTATAAGATATTATGGTAAAAGGAACCTAAATTTTAAAGTTTCTTATTTATTTTCAGGACTTGCGTTTCTTTTTTGACATAATAGTTACTAATATTCGCACTACAGTTTTCGAGCGACACTCCCTGTAGGGTGCTTATACCATCCCGGATCAGAATAATCATCTTTGGGCTGATCTTTGCGCACTTTCACCAACGTAAACATACCGCCCATTTCGATAGGGCCGAAAGGCCCTTTTCCTGTCATCATTGGCAGTGTATTTTCCGGAAGTTTCATCCCCATCTCCGCCATATCCTGCATCTCTGCCATCCCATTTTTCCCCATCGGCATATACATGTAATTCGGCATCAAATCGCTGATTTTTTCGGTGAGATCGTCTTGTTTGACTCCGAGCATATTCGGAACACTGTGCCCCATCGGTCCCATCGTATGGTGTGATTTATGGCAATGAAAAGACCAATCCCCCTCATGTGTTGCAATAAATTCTATCGCTCTTACCGCTCCGACAGGGATATCAGCGGTCACTTCAGGCCAACGGGCACTTTTAGGAATCCATCCCCCATCCGTACACGTCACTTCAAACGGATGCCCGTGCATATGGATAGGATGGTTTGTCATCGTCAGATTCCCGACACGGATACGGACACGATCGCCTACACGGACATTCATGGAATCAATCCCAGGGAAAACACGACTGTTAAAACTCCACAAATTAAACTCTGTCATAGTAGATGGATTCGGCGTATAGGTTCCCGGTGCCACATCGTAGCTGGAGAGGAGAAAACAAAAATCGCGATCGACACGATGCTCTTGCGGTTTTTTCGGATGAATGATAATCATCCCCATCATCCCCATTGCCATTTGCACCATCTCATCGGCATGCGGATGATACATAAATGTCCCGCTTTGTCGAAGAGTAAATTCATAGACATAGGTTTCTCCAGGAGAAATAGCACTCTGCGTCAAACCGCCTACCCCATCCATCCCATTAGGAAGGATCAACCCGTGCCAGTGGATCGTCGTGTGTTCTGGAAGCTTGTTGGTAACGATAAGCCGTACCCGATCCCCCTCCACTGCTTCAATCGTAGGGCCAGGTGATGTGCCGTTGTATCCCCAGCAGTTCACAACCATACCGGGAGCGAATTCGCGCACTACCGGTTCAGCCACAATCCGAAACTCTTTTACCCCCTCTTTCATCTCATAAGGGAGACTCCACCCGTTTAGCGTAACAACCGGATTATAATTTTTCCCCTCTTTTGGGGTAATGATCGTAGCCGGTGACAATACCCTTTTTGGATTCTTGACCAGAGTGAGCTGCCGTTTGTTATTGTCATGTCCGCCGTGTTCATGATCGGAGGCTTTGAGATTCGGGCTCAATGCGGCTGATGCTATCAATGCCGCACCCAACCCTAAAAAATCACGTCTATCGTGTCCCATTACAGTTTTCCTCCAATCGTATATTCCAAATCAGCTTGTGCTTTTTGATAGTTACCCAATGCATCGAGTGCTTCCATTTTTGCTTCCCCTGCACGTCGTTGATCTTCAAGCAGTTCATAAATTCCATCCAACATACCATTATAAAAAAGCTGCGTCTCTTCTAAAATTTGCTGATTGGTTTTTACGATCACCTCATCGTAAGAACGGGCTATATCGTAACTGTATCGTAGCTGCGCATATCCTTCACGCACTTCGGAGCGGATATTGACAGCGGTTTCATCGAGACGATGAACGCTTTGATTGTATAGTGCTTGCGATTTACTGACCCGAGCTTGCCCAAAATCAAAAATTGGGACAGGAAGTTTTATCCCATAGCTATTCAGACGCGATTCACCGGTTACTTTTTCGCTCTCAAGCGAGAGTTCCGCTTCATCCAAAAGACGTGTATTCTCTGTGTACCCTGCCTGTTTGGCAGAATAATCGACCGATTTCATCGCACTGCGCATATCGAGCCGATCGGCTATCGCACGTTTCTCTAATCCAGATTCGCTCATTGTAGGTTCCATACGTTTCAACGGTTCTGTACTCAATGTGTAATACGTTTGTGCTCCGTACACACCAAGAAGTTTATTGAGTGCTTCCCGTGCGGCAGCATTTTCACGTTCTAGTTTGATTGATTCAATACGTGCACGTTCATAACTGTCTTGAACTTTTAACATACTTCGTTTGGAGAGATTCCCTGCTGTATATTGACGAATAGCTAATTGGAAAGAGGCCTCATTGGATTTTAGGATCGATCGGTAAAGACGTACTTTTTCTTCGGCTACACGTGCATCAATATAGCTCTTTTTTGTATCTCTCGCACTGCGGAGAACACTATCTCCAACGCTGAGAATGCTCTCCTCAAGTGCCAATCCTCCAAGCTCACGCCGTAGAGGAATCCAAAGAAGATCCAAAAAGGCAACTTCTACGCTGAGTGTCGATTTCGTCACACCGTTACTGTGTCCGATACTGTAGCCCAACAGAGGATTACGCATCAATCCCGCTTCCACCAACTCACTTTGTGCAATACCGATATTTTCATACGTTTGCTGTAACGCACGGTTATTGATCAGCATAACCCGAAGCGCATTCTCTTGCGTCAAAGGTTTTGACAAAAGCGTACGTACCGTTTCATCAAGATTTGCAGCTTCTTGGGGTGTTTTTATCCATTGAAGCTTTTTTTCGCCCTGAGCCGTTGCGAGTTGATTGAGAGAATCAAATGCTTCATTTTGCGAAATCGTTGCGCATCCTGAGAGAAGTAACAATGCCCCTAACGATGCACTGAGCGTTTTAATTACCATTTTGCCGCTCCGTGCCCCGTTACGTTTTGATCCTCTTTTTGAACGCACCCCTCATCAGCAACTTCTACCGGCTTTGGAGGAGGGGTATACACACTCTTTCCGCTCAAGGCATCCGTTGAGGCGGGACTTGAAACGCTCGCCTGGGCAGCATACCCGACAACTCCGACTACGATAAAAAGAAATATACGCTTCATTGTTTCTTCATCCGAACGATAATATTTTTACCATCCTTTTGGATAAATTCAAACTCGACTCTATCGCCAACCGAAAGCGGATGGGTCAATTCGTGATCCATCACGTCAAAAGGCATCAACATCGACGACCAGCGTAATTCAGGAATAGGATTATGGAAGATTCGGACACTCTCATGATTCTCTGCTATCGCTTTGATCGTCCCCGTAGCATGAACCGTATTTTCCGATACAACGGTGCTTTTAGGATGAACATGATTTTCTCCGCTCATCTCCATTCCCGACACCATCGGAGTCACAGCCAACAGCCCCATACACATCGTACTTAAAATTTTAGATTTCATAATAGCCCCCTACTCTTTTTGAGACAGTATAGCATTCAACACACGAATATCATTAAACGTAATAATAACAATGTTAATGAACACCTCATTGAGCTTCAAAAAAGGCTCAATCGCTATAATTTCAATCCTATACTTTCATTTATAAAGGTCTCGATTGCGTTTACTACTCTTACTGATCCTCTCCACATCCTTATTTGCTCTGGTTACCATAGCCCCCGTCGATATTGGATCGAAACCCGGTTTAAGCGGAAATATTTCCGGTTCATTGAGCTCCAAAAGCGGCAATACCGAAAAAGAAGATTATTCTTTAGGCTTGCGCATGCAGTACGACCAAGGAAGCGACTACCTGACATGGGGAACGTTTACCTACGATTACGGCAAATCAAAAGGGACGAAAAATGAAGATAAAATCTATGCTCATGTACGCTATATCCACGCAATCGATGATCGCAAAGAGTGGACAAGCGAAATTTTTCTCCAAACCGAACAAGATAAATTTAAAGCGATCAATGAGCGCTCATTAGCAGGTGCGGGGGGGCGCTGGCGTTTTCTCAATTCGGACGATTGGGGAAAAGGCTACATCGGCGCGGGGGCTCTGTTTGAAAAAATTGACTACACACACCCTCAAACCAATCCCAATGAAAACAACACCCGGCTTAATAGCTATCTTGCTTGGACACAGACATTTGCCAATGTATCGAAACTCAGTTATTTGGGCTACTTTCAACCGAAATTTAGTGACTCATCGGATTATGTCTCTTTGCAGACATTAGAGCTGATTGTCCCGATATATGGAAAGCTGAATCTCTCATTGACCGCAAAATACGGCTATGACAGTTGCCCGCCGATCAATGTTAAAAAATCGGATAGTTCTTATATAACTAGCTTGCTTTGGGCATTTTAACCGATTTTTTCCTTTTTCCTTTGCTACAATATTCGTTATGAATGATGACGCTCTTTGTATCTACTGTCAACATACCCTTTATCATCTCAGTGATGGGATGGTGAAATGCTCTGTTTGTAAAAAAAAGTACAGTCCCTCACGCATCCATCAGATTAAAAATATCATCCATATGTTTTGTTCTGATGAAAATGCACTCTCTGCGTCCAAATCGCTTGATCTGAGCTATATTACGGTAGCAAACTACTACCAAAAACTTCGGGCGCTGTGTGCAGAGTATTGTGAAGCACAGTATCAGCTCAACCGAACGTCAGACGTCCAATATGAAGAGTATCTCTACATCGAAAAATCGAAACGGCATAACAAAACAGCTATCTTCGATTCCCATAATTTTCTCACGTTTGCCTACGGTCATAAAGTTTATACGTTGCTCATGCCTTCATTGGGAATTTTCAAACAGCAGTTTTTGGCAGATAATCTCGAAGAGGTGTATTATAAAGAGTTTTCAAAATTTATGCGAACGAGCAAAATTATCAAGATATCGGAATACGACAACGTTATCGTACAGTTTTGGCATTATTTTGAACAGTTTATTACTACCTTTAAAGGTGTCAGTTCAGAACATTTCCCCTATTATCTCAAAGAGGCCGAATTCAAATTCAATACCCCTATTGAGAAGCGCTCAACGATTTTGGAAACGCTCTATTTTCGTCCTAGCGACTCGGGTATTTAAACTCTTCAATAATGTCATATAAACTTTTTTGGAATTCGTTTTGTTTAGAACTGATATTTATAGTTTTTAAGTAGTTAATAACTGTATTTATATAAGCATTAAAATGGTCGTGAAGGGTTTCACTCAACCCCATATGAAATGTAATGCTTTTAGGGATTATACCGATAACGTTGGATTCCGGCAGAGGATGTCCCATGAGTTCGATCATATCCAAACACTGCATCACCCCAACCTCATGCGCGCCCCCGCTGTTCAATCCATAGCCGCTTAGTTCATATGATGGGATGTTATAGATGCTCCCCGCATCATCGTCGAGATTGATCGTATCGAGAATGACGATCCGATCATTTTCTAAAAACAGATTGAGAAGGTTGATCCCCTCCACCCCTCCGTTGATAATCTGAATTTCAGGACTAAACGTATAATTGGCATTTAGATACGCACAGGCGTAAATTCCGATCCCGTCATCCTCTTCGAGTACATTTCCTACGCCCAAAACAACAATCGACATTAAAACCCTTTAGCGTGTTCGATACTTGGATTCGCAAATTGTTCGATAATCTCATCCAAACTCATGATCTCAGCTTTTTGCTTTGCAGCCACACCGCATTTTTCAAGCTCTTCTGCAATGATCACTATGTATCTTTCCCAATGTGAACGCAATGCAGGGGTCACGTCGACACAAACGCTTATGATATCTTCGGGAACAATGCTGATCATCGTCGTTTGCGCGCAATGTGATGCCATCGAACAGATTTGAAGCATCTCGGTAATCTCTACTTCATTCGCTGTTTTTTTGATACCTTGATTTGCTATCAATTCATCTCCGCTCATCACTTGTATGGTTCCGATCGCTAATGAATCATCCGAACTCGTATTGACAATGATAACGTGTTCATACTCTTGCAAGAGCGGCATCAGCAAAAATCCCAGCGTTCCCCCATCGACAATATCCAATGCAGGTTCATACGTAAAATTTTCTTTGAAGTATTTGCCGGCATACAATCCGATCCCCTCATCCATAAAAAATGCATTTCCTGAACCGATCAATGCTACTTTTGCGTTCATTCTTTTCCTTTTGTATTGTTTTGAGCATAATATAGTTGCCCCAGTGCAATCGAGCCGTCATTGATCGGTGTTTGCTGCTGGGCATAAAATCGTTTTTCTCCAAAACGACGATAAAGTCGTGCCATCAAAGCCCGATTTTGAAAAACCCCGCCTCCGAGGACTATCGGCAATTCAGGATAGGTGTTCGCATAATACTCAATCATCGCTTCGATGGTCGCTAAAAAG
The DNA here is from genome assembly GCF_002633015.1 of Sulfuricurvum sp. PD_MW2. GTDB lineage: Bacteria > Campylobacterota > Campylobacteria > Campylobacterales > Sulfurimonadaceae > Sulfuricurvum. Next base: position 20,768 of record NZ_NSIU01000005.1, read on the forward strand.
CGGCTTGCAATAACCTTTTTTTCCAATTCCAGTGCAACGATTTGTTGAATCATCGGAGAAATATCGATCTGGGAATCATGTATATGAAAAGAAAACGGTTCTATGATCGAATCATCCACAAACGACTCCATGATCATTCCCCCCTGCCCCTCGTAATCGAGCGTGTGGATAAAACCTCCCAATGAAGCGACCGCATCAAACAACCGCCCCATAGAACTGCTGCGCGGAGCATTGATACCTTTACTCCACATATGATGCAGCGTCCGTATTTCATGCGGTAAAAAAGCTTCAACGCTCGGTGATTTGAGATTCAATACCTCATCGAGACTGAATGATTCAAACAAAAGGGATAGAGCAATTCTTCGCGGTTCCTTGATCGCTTTGTCTCCACCCAAAAGAGCAAATGCTCTTACATGCCCTATCCGTTGATACCCATGAGTATCGGCGATCATCACCTCTCCGCCCCAAAGCTGTCCATCCTCCCCATACCCCGTTCCATCAAACGCAAACCCAAGAACGGATTCATCCAAAGCGTATTCTGCCATACAGGCGAGAATATGGGCATAGTGGTGTTGAATACCGTAGTGCTCTTTTTTTTGTTCCGCAGCATATTGGGTAGAGGCATATTGCGGATGGAGGTCGTGTACCAACAATGAGGGCTCAGCATCATAAAAGCGTTTAAACGTCTGAAGCGTTCTTTCAAAATAACCATCCGCTTCGATACTTCCCAAATCACCGATATGAGGGCTAAGCACCATATTCTCTTTGACCCCTAATGCTATCGCACTTTTTTGATGCGCACCGAGTGCCAAAATTGCTCTATCGTGCTCATCGTTTAAAAAAGTATGCGGTGCATACCCTCTTCCCATACGCAGCATCACGACCCGACCCTCAGCGATTTGGACCACTGCATCATCGAGTGCATTGACTATCACCCGATCGTGATCCAAAATTCCATCCACAACATGAGATAGTCGACTTACAATCTCAGAGGAACGGACCATAATCGGTTCATCACTGATATTGGCACTTGTCGCGATCAAAGGAAAATCGATTCGCTCAAACAATAACCGATGCAGTGGAGTATAAGGCAAGAATACGCCGATTCGCCCAATCGATGGAGCAATCAGCGAAGACAAATTAGTACCCCTCAGGGCATCGACGATTACGATCGGTTTGATCATCCCGGTGATGAGCTTTTTTTCTGCTTCAGAGATTTTTGCATAACGTTCGAGTTGCTCAAGTGAGTTGAACATCACGGCTAACGGCTTAGATTTACGATGTTTTCGTAATCGTAACTCGGCTACTGCTTTATCACTGGTAGCATCACACATCAGATGAAATCCACCTAATCCTTTGAGTGCAATGATTTTTCCCGATCTCAGCATATCTACGGCAAGCGAAATCGGATCACCGATGATCTCCTCTCCGCGGTTATCCAGAAAACTCAATTTTGGACCACACTCAGGACAGCTGATAGGCTCGGCATGATAACGTCTGGACAATGGATCATGATACTCCGCATTGCATTCAGGACACATTGCAAAATGCTTCATCGACGTGCGGACACGATCATAAGGGGGCGTTTGAATAATTGTATACCGGGGACCGCAATCCGTGCAGTTAATAAAAGGATAGTGATAACGGCGATTGGTCGGGTCATCCATTTCCATCTGGCATGTTAGACAAAGAGCAGTATCGAGCGGAATAGCAACACTGCTCTGCCCCAAAGCACTCTGGCGAATTTCAAAATCGTTATAATCGACGTATTCACATCTCTCGAGTGTTAAAGAATCGATACGAGAACGTTCAGGTAGATCGGTACGCAAAGCTTCTATAAACGGTTCACATTGTTCGCCATGGGCTTCTATCAGTACACCATCAGGCGTATTGCAGACATAGCCACAGATACCGTAACGTATAGCTTCTCGGTATACAAAGGGGCGGAAGCCCACCCCTTGAACAATCCCTTTGATCGTGATTTTATAGCTGATCATACAAAGTCTCTCTTCCTTATCCGAAAGAGATCGGTAGTTTTAGAGGCTTTACCTGTGAAGCGTAAAACGTTCGTTTATAGAAATACTCCACCGACAACGCAATTTTCCTTCCCGATCGGATAGCTAACATTCATCAATACCGGAGTATTTTTCAGATTTCTTTGTAAACGGCTAAAGAGAGATTGTCCGGCAAAATAAGATCCGCACAAAACAATATCCGTCGCAGTTGTCTTCCCTTTGATTTCGCTCAACAATTCACTGAAATAGTCTCCGAATGATTCGAAGATAGAATAGCTTAAATAGACTGAACCTACATCGGCAAGACGATAACTGATGATACTTGCCAAGAACGCAACATGATTAAAGCGGTTGTCTTCTACTTTCGTATCGATTTGAAGTCCACCTTTTCCGATAAACTTCAACGCTTCTTTCATCACACCCTCAAAACTCTCTTCTTCGAGTTCCAAAAGCATTGCGGTAGCTTCAAACAATGAAACATTCCCCTGTTCAATACGCAACAATGTTTCATAGATTCGCGGATGATTTTTTTCTATATTATCGATGAGACGATCCGATCCCTCTCGCAAGGTACGCATTGCTTCTATGATCCCCTCGCCGCTGAAATGTTTCGGAGGAACAACCCGAATTACTTTTTTCCCGTCATAATAAAGAAATGACGGTTCACCTTGAAAGTAAGCACCGACTACTTTTGTACCAAATTTATTATGTTCAGCAATAACGGACATAAACGATGCTTCATCGAGGCTTACCGTATGAAAATTATTCGACTCGACAGCAGGCTCTTCAGTTTCAATCTGATTGACTTTGAGAGTTGAAGCAGAACTAAAACGCTCCATCTGATCAAAGAGCACGCCCCGATCATCTTTTATCCCGACCAACCCATGGGCAATACTAAGCGTATCGGTTCCGTACGGAAGACGTGATGGAAATGAAACTCTCTCACCTGAAGCAATGAATTTGATATCTTTGTTGATAAACAAACGCATATCCGATTGATGCTGAATCTCCAAATCAAAATCCATAACAAAGTCTGCTTCTATCGGTTTTTCTAAAGCTTCATAGACAATATAATCCAGCCCTAATAGGGTAAGCTCTTTTGCAAGAAGTATCGAAAAACCTTCATCCGGATATTTTACATCCACCGATGTTCCGAACGTTTCTCGCATCGACTCATCTTTCAGAGCGACATGCAAGATTGGACGTTCAATGCTTAACAATGCATTGAATTCATCGTTTATCAATGAACAATAATCCGTTATTTTCATCGCGTTTGTGAGCATCAAAACGCTCATTGGTTTCACTTTTTCAGCACGATAAAAACAACGATATCCCATCGTCGTTTTCATCAACAAGGTTTTACCATCACGAAGCGCTTTTGCAGCAACTTCGAACATGGTTCGAAAACTTCCGGCATCATTTGCGTATCGTTCTTTATCTTTATGAAGAAGTTTTACAGGGATACCGCACGTATGGCATGAATTAAGTACCTGTTTTTCACGGCGACCAAAGCTTTTCGCTTCCTCTTCACATGTCGGACACGGTTTGACATACGAAAACGTAGTATTTTCTCTCGTATAAGGGTACTTTTCGAAGAATGCATATTGACCACCACAATGGGTACATTGCGTAAAAGGGTAATAATAACGCTTCGATGAAGGATCAAACATCTCTTTTTGACACGACGGGCATAACCCTAATGCAACAGGATATTCGACTTCAAAATCCGGAACAGACTCCGGTTCCCCATCCATCTCGTAATGTTCAGACTTACTCAAAAAACACGATGCAGGAAGGGTAGCAGCAATCTCTTCTAAACATGCTTGAAGATTTTCATCATGGCTGTCAAACGCACAAATGATTTTATTCTTTTGTTGATGGATAACGGCTTTGATACCAAAGCGGCGAACAATAGAAATCAGATAATTTTTTATAGTGGGTTGGGAAAACGGAGTCATTAACTCCAATGCGAATGCCATAATACAAATCCTTCGTCATAATCTAGACTATCTCTCATCGCTCACCCGAAGGAAATCTATGAAAAACAGCCTCTCATGGGCGAACCCATGAGAATCATAATATTAGTTTGCTGAATCGTCTTTGACGAATTTAGAACCACCGATAACAATCGCAATATCTGCTTCTTTCCAGAAAATAGTTCTCCAAACTTGGTAGTAAATATGAAATACTACCCAGCACAAGATAAACCACATTGTCATATGGTGAGCGATACGAACATCCATCAATGTCCCGCCACATACCGGAATCGTCCAATCTGTCACCAGATGAAGCATCCACGGCCACCAAGTACCGATTGAGCTCATCCCTGATTCCAATCCATGTACATACATTTGCAATCCGGTCAACAACATCCATGCAAGAAGCAAATGGAAAATCGTGAAATAAACCGTGTTAAAGCTATCAGCATGCGATGAATCAAACTCTTTTTTACGGTTTAACGTCAAAAGATTAACGACAACCGCTTTGAATTCTGCAATATTTTTTCCATTTGGAATAACTTTTTTATACGGTTTTTCAAAACGGCTGAAAAAATAAAGATACGCAATAATTACCGACGTTACATCGAATAAAATTGCAATGATAAAGTGCCCGTAACGGTTCCACGCCATTACATATTTATCGACTGCACCATCAGCAATAAAGCTCTGATAGTACGGATGTCCGATATAAAGTCCCGTTATCACCGCGCCTACCATACAAATTGCGTTCACCCAGTGGATGATACGCATTGCGGGTGTCATACGTTTGACTTGTTTGTACCCCTGTTTCATATTTAGCTCCTTAGATACTGCAAGAAGTATCTACTTTGTAAACAGCAAGCTCTTTACCTTTTGTATCGACAACGTGAACCGCACACGCGATACATGGGTCAAAACTATGAATAGTACGGATAATTTCCAACGGTTGTTCAGGGTTTGCAACTTTAGTCCCGATCAAACTTGCTTCATACGCACCAAGACGATTTTTATGATCGCGAGGAGCCGCATTCCATGTGGAAGGAACGATTGCTTGATAGTTTGCTACTTTTCCTTCTTCGATACGTACCCAGTGACCAAGTGCTCCGCGTGGAGCTTCTGCCATACCACGACCTTTTGCACTCACACTGACTTTATCAAAATCAAACTCAGTCCATGTTGATTTATCACCTGCAAGAACGTTTGCAGTCAACTCATCAATCCACTCAACCATGACATCTGCCATCAAGTTTGTTTCAATAGCACGCGCTGCTGTACGTCCAACGGTACTGAAAAGAACAGCGACTGGCAATTTACCGCGCTCCAAGAATTCCGTAACGTATTTAGTAATACGTTTGTCTTTTGCTGCAACACCGATAACCATACGTGCCAACGGCCCGACTTCAACACGGGTGTCATTGTACAACGGTGATTTAATCCAGCTGTATTTCTCTTTTGTTTTAAGGTATGCATTACCGTCTTCACGGCGATCAAGCCCTGTATATTCAGGAATCGTTTGACCTTCATACGGATGAAGAGGTTTGTCACCTTTGTACCATGAGTGAGTAACGTCTTCTGCGATTTTCTCTTGATCCAACGGAACAACTTTAGAGATATCTCCGCCAAGGACAACCCCGCTTGGGAAAAGAAGCGCTGATTTATAGAATCCGGTATCATCAAGACGGAAATCACCGTAACTCATGAAGTTAAGCAATCCGCCGCCAGTTCCACCGACACCTTTGCCACCCATCAATTCAGTGAATGTCGCTTTTGAATCGGTTGCTTCACCGGCATACATTGTTCCAGCCATGTAAACGTCCGGAAGATACGCTTCTTTAACAAATTTGCGGCCTGCAAGCAAGAGAGATTTGAACAATGCCAAACGGGCAGGATTTTGGATGTCTTGAACACACGTTACACCACCAACAACGATTGATTGTGGATGTGGGTTTTTACCACCGAAAATTGCTTGCATTTTTGCCATATCACGTTGAATATCCAACGCTTGCAAATAGTGTGCAACACCGATAAGGTTTTGTTCCGGTGTCAATTTGTAATGCGGGTTACCCCAGTATCCGTTTCCGAAAATACCAAGACGACCTTGTTTAACGAATTTCGCTACGCGATCTTGAATCGCTTTAAATTCGCTTTCACCGTCAATATACGGGTTTTCTCCAGCAACACTTGCCCATTTGCGCGCTTCTGCCGCTGTTTTAGCCGGATCTGCAGAAAGTGCTGAAACAACATCAACGAAATCAAGTGCATGCAAGTGATAAAAGTGAACCACGTGGTCATGCATGTACAACGCACCTTGGATAAGGTTACGAACGATACGTGCATTTTTTGGAATCGTGATATCAAATGCATCTTCAACCGCTTCGATTGAACGTTGATAGTGAGTACCGGTACATACACCACAAATACGCATTGCTAACAATCCGCAGTCACGTGGATCACGCCCTTGTAAAATGGTTTCAATCCCACGGAACATCGTCGAAGCACTGTATGCGTCTACAATCGTATTGTTCTCATCAATAACCGCTTCAATACGTAAATGCCCTTCAATACGGGTAATTGGGTCAACTACAATGTGTTTACTCATGGCTCTCTCCTGAATTTTCTCGTTTACCTGCTACTGTGCTGGCTGCTGCATGAATGGCGATACCGATGCCGGCTGCTGTCAACATACCCAAACCGAATTCATCAACAGTTTTTTCAACTCCGCCTGTCGGCGCTTTGATTTTCGCATCAGCCATTGGGCGCTCATATGCATATTTATCCCAGAAATCTGGTTCTGAACAACCGATACAACCACGACCGACTCCGATTGGCCAGTTCACTGCTTCGTTATAACGAACGATTGAACAGTTATTGAATGTCATAGGACCTTTACATCCCATTTTGTAGAGACAGAAGTTATTTTGTGCTCCTACATCTCCCCACTCTTCTACGTACTCACCTGCATCGAAGTGTGCACGACGCTCACAGTTATCATGGATACGATAACCGAACGCGAATTTAGGGCGAAGAAGTGAATCAAGCTCAGGAACTTGACCTGTCAATACGTAATGCAAGATTACACCAACCATATTTGCCGGGTTAGCCGGACATGCTGGGATATTGATAAGTGGTTTGTTTTTAATAACATCCATTACACCGACCGCACCGGTTGGGTTCGGAGCTGCAGCTGGGATACCACCGAACGTAGCACATGCTCCAACAGCAACAACAGCAGCAGCATTTTCTGCACAGCGTACGAGATGGTCATGGAAAGTTTCACCTTTCGCACCGATTGTTCCGTATTGTCCGTCCATACCCATTGGGATAGAACCTTCAACGAAAAGAAGATATTTGCCTTTGAAGTGCTCCATAGCTTCATCAAGTTGTTTTTCTGCTTGATGTCCTGATGCCGCTTGAAGTGTCTCATGGTATTCAAGAGAGATAATGTCAAGAACGATTTCATCGATTTTTGGTCCATCAGCACGTAGAAGCGCTTCAGAGTTACCGGCACAATCTTGAAGTTCTAGCCAAACAACTGGAGCACGATTCATCATCACCGCAGCGTCCGCAACTAGCGGTGTAAACATAGGAGGTAACATCAACATTGCTGTTGTAGCACTCGCCCATTTCATAAACTCACGTCGATCAATTCCGTTCTCTTCTAAAAGATCGGTAAAGTCTAGCTTGTTAGCTGGCGTAAGAGAACGCATCTCATTTAAACGCGCCTCACATTTTTCGAAAAGCTCTTGATAGTATGTGTCGCCCTTGTTCGTTTCGACACGAGAACTCTTCGAAGTGAACAGTTTTTTAACCGTTTCAATTCTATCGGACATAATCCCCTCCTCAATTATTTAATGAACAATCATTCAGTATTCTACGACTGGATAACTTAAACGAATATTTAAAAGATAAAATTTATTTAAAAAGATTGAATACTTATTCAGTTTTGGAACAAAAATGTTTGCTTTTGTAAAGAATTGTGCAATAAAAAAATATTATTTTTCTTTTTTTCGATTAAAAAAAGTTAGTTTTAAAAAAGTTATTTTGTAACACATTAAAATAATTAGTAATTTTAATGTGTCGTACACACCGAGCAAACATCGAAAGTTCGAAATATCAAAGAGGCTTTTTCTATGGACTCTGCACCTATCATTGCTTTTTGAGCCACCCCTAGATTTGAGTATTGTCCGTTCCCCAAGTTCCATTGTGTGGGTGTGATCATCGAATAGGTTACTATTTTACCCTTTTCGACTTTTGCAGTATGAATCAGTGAGCCACGAGGGGCTTCAACAATTCCGATCCCTGTACCGCTGATATTCTCAATAGACAGAGGAGCTACAAATGAAGGTTCCGAAAGATCCAAAGTATTCAGAAGATTGCGTATTTTTCGGACACAATATACAATCTCATCCATACGTGCATTTAATCGGATCAGAGAACTGTCTCCGTGTTTTCGATACAAAGTTGTCATTCCCGAACGTTGTGTGAGAATAGCTCGCGCCAATGGTCCTGTTTCGTAAAATAAATTATTATACAGGGCATTTTTCGCGTATGTTTTTCCACCTTTTTCAAATGTGTTTGAGCTGTCTTCGCTAATGAAAAAAAGATCGGCAATCGACATTTCATTCTCACTCATCGCTAAACGTTCATCTCCCAGCATCAAAAAACGTTGATGGCTTTTTCCCGTCTCTAGCAGATTGAATCGTTCGAAATATCGTAACAGTTTTCCGAAATCACCCGATAGCTGTAATGATGTATCGTCGTGAAAAGTAGATTCAAAGTTCTCAAATGAGCACCCCAATATCTCATCCGTAACAAATTTTTCCACATCGCTCACAATTTTTAGACCCTGCATCACCTCGATGTAGGTCGGATCGCATGTCACTCCACCCGGCAAAGCATAAGAGCTATGAGGCCATTGACCGCTAAAAAGGGCACATAGTTGATTGATCTGTGTCGTGATATAGAGTGCCTTCAAAGCAACCGGCGGCTCTTCATTAGCCAATTTTCCAGCTTCGTGCAACATCACCAAATAGAGCCATTTGATATGGTTCTGAAGCAATTCGCACAAACGTGTAATCTCGCGAATGCCCTTGGCTTTTGAAGAAAGGGTTATTTTTGCCCCGGTATTGATATAGATGTTCTCCAACATCCGAACAGCTGCAATCAAATGGGAGTGTCCGCAAATACCGCAAACCCGTGGAGCAATAACTAATGCATCGAGGGCATTGCGTCCTTCTAAAATTGCTTCCATCCCTCGAAAATGCAAAAAACGGATATCGGCTTCTTGTACGGTACCGTCTGTATCGGTATTAAATTCTAAAACGGCTTCTCCCTCGATCCGCTCGATCAGTTCATGCGTTATCATCGATCAGTTTCCCTTCCAGCCGTTTGATATGAAACGATTTTGCAGCACCCGCGAGAGCCAAGTAACTCCGTTTCGGAACACCTAATGGCATCTCTGCCGGAATCGACATATAGGTTTTTGTGCTAAAAAGATCTTTCTTAGGAAATGAGGGTTCCGTACACCCGACGCACGGCATTCCGATACGTGTTTTCGAACTCACATCGTTCCACAGGATTTTATTGCAGCTACCGTGAGTAAAAGGACCTTGACACCCTTGGGCATAAAACAAACACCCCTCTTTCGTTCCAAAATGCTCACTGTCCACCTTCCACTCAAAATACTCATTTCGAAGACATCCGTTATGAACAAGATAGCCATAAAGTTCTTTTGGACGACGATATTCATCAAGAACAATATTTTTTCCCTGAACGATCATATCGATAACAAAGCTAAGCCATTTTGGATGAGTAGGACAGCCGCTTAATGTTATAACTTTTTCTCGATAATCTTTTAAGAGTCCGTGTTCCTCTTCTTTATCAAAAAGTATTCCTCGAATATTTTGAGGATCATTTTCTTTAAAAATTCCACCGAAACTCGCACAGCTTCCTAATGCGATAATATGTTTTGTTTTATAGGCAAGTGTAAGCAGCAATAACTCCATAGGCATCCCCGCACGCTCAAAATCGGCTTTATACGCCCCCTCAAAAATCAAAATATCCGATTGCGGAAGTTTTTTGACCAATTCTTTGAGCGTTTTTTTACACGGCAAGAGGGGATGGTGGATAAATTCTATAGTCTCAAGAAGATTTCCAAGCGAAGAATCATTTAAAAAGGAGTGATTATTACCGTTGCAGGTGATCCCCTGCAGCCAGATCACACGAAGTTTAGCGGGCTTTGAGGGCATTGTAGATATTTTCGGCGATCGTATGTTCATACGTTTCTAACGATTTTGGAAGAATCTGTTCACCATTTAAAAAGACCATTCCGCCCAAATATCCCATAAAAAGGCCAAATGCACTAAAAAAGTCTTGATCTTTCAGTTCACCGGATCTTACCCCTTCTTCAAAAAAGATCATCAACTCCGTTACAAAAGCTGATACACAAATCATACCGGTACAACAGTTTTGAAAAACTTCACGGTTAGAGAGATAGACCCGTAAAAAATACTCGATTGTTTCAGGACGCTCTTTTGCAATTCGAAAATACATATGGACGATTGCTTCAATCTTCTCTTGGGTACTGATAGGACTTTCATTGATCTTGCGGATCTCTTCTCCTAAAATATTAGCAATGTAGAGAATGAGATCTTTGGCCAATATTTCTTTAGATTTAAAATAATTGTATAAATTGCCGACACTCATACCGATTTTTTCAGCAATGGTGGGCATCGTGGTTTGATAAAATCCCTCTTTGGAAAACAATTCCAATGCTTTTGTCATAATAGAAATTTTTCGTTCTTCTTTTGTCGGACGTGCCAATGTTTTACCTAATTATAAAATTCGCTTTTATAATTATAGCGAATATGTATTCATTATTTTATAATGTGATAACTCTTTTTTAGTGGCATCAATGACATGAACGGCACAGGCAAGACACGGATCAAACGAATGTACGATCCGTAATACCTCTAAAGGGGCTGATGGATCACTGAGTTGAAGGCCGATCAGCGCCTCTTCGTAAGCACCTCTATCTTGGTTGATCCCTTTGGGAGATGCATTCCATGTGGTGGGTACAACCGCCTGATAATTAGCAATTTTTGATTCTTCGATACGGACGAAATGGCCTAATACACCGCGAGGAACTTCAAAGATACCCGCACCTCTCGCTTCGGACGGCAACTCTTCAAATACATATTTGGTCCATGTGGTCTCATCGTAATATTTTATATTCTCGATCAGATCGCTCATAGTGTCAAACAAATAATCGCAACAGATTTGTGCTTCAACCGCACGCGCCGCATTTCGTCCCAATCCGGTAGAAAAGTCCAACAGCTCCATGTCCGAACGCTTCATAAACCGTTCCATGTATGGACGGATAATCGCAGAGTGTTTGACATATCCCATTATCATCCGCGCCAACGGGCCTACTTCCATCACATCACCATCATAGCGCGGTGCTTTTACCCATGTGTATTTACCCTCGGTTTTGAGTGAACCATCATCATTGAGATCGGTATAAAACGGTGTTGTATCTCCCTCATACGGAGAAAGAGGCGTATCATTTTCATACCATGAACGGGAAGCCTCCTCTGTAATCTTGGTCGGATCGAAAGGCTCGACATGCTCAAAATTATGCCCCCGAATCACACCGTTTTCAAAAAGCTGCCGGTTTTTCCCAAATCGGTATCCTCCGCAGCACATGAAGTTTCCGACGGTGCGTCCCTCTCCGGCTTTGATGGAGTCACGATAGGCATTGATGAGCATCACCATATCCGGAATATAGGCACGTTCGATAAAATCACGGACCTCTTTGATAATGAACAAAAAGTCGTTTAGCCGCTGAGGATTAAGCATATCCGCAACACTCGTAACACCGCCAACGACCAAGTTCTGAGGGTGGGGAGTTTTGCCTGCAAAAATAGCTACCGCTTTAGAAAGCTCACGCTGTATCCGAAGCGCTTCAAGATAGTGATTCATATGGATGAGATTTTCTTCAGGACTGAAACGGTATGTACTGTGCCCCCAATAGCCATTTGTAAACAGACCAAGCCGCCCCGCTTTGACAAACCCTTCAAGTTTCTCTTTGACCGATTCCAGATGCCCTTGTGAATTACGGTAGGGGTGTTGCGACCACGATTCTGCATCATGCGAGGCTTTCGCACAATCTGCATTTAAAGCACTTGTGATATCGACAAAATCAAGCGAATGAAGATGATAGTAGTGGACAATGTGATCTTGAACAAATAAAGAGAGGGTCACAAGATTTCGGATGATTTCGGCATTATCCGGAATTTCAATCCCGTATGCCGCTTCCACAGCACTAATCGACGCACGATAATGGACATTTGTACATACTCCGCAAATGCGTTGCGCTATCAATCCCGAATCACGAGGATCACGCCCTTTTAAGATGGTCTCGATTCCTCGAAACAATTGACCGGAAGCCCACGCTTCTGTGATAATGTTGTTTTCATCGACTTCCACTTCAAGGCGCAAATGACCCTCGATACGGGTAATCGGATCGATGATGATTTTTTTAGTCATTAGCTTTTTCCTCTAGTTTACGATTATTGGCATAACGGTCAAATGCAATTTTCCCCTGTCCGCACCCGAAACATCCGTGCCCTGCTTGCACCGGCCAACTCGTCCCCTCATTGAATTTCACCAACGAACAGTTAAGATCGGCATAGGGTCCTTTACAGCCCATCTCAAAAAGGCACCATCCCTTCTTCGCCCCCTCATCACCCCATTCACGGACAAATTCTTCCGCATCATAGTGACCGCGGCGTTCACAGTTGTCATGCACACGAAAACCATATGCCCATTCAGGACGATTATGCGCATCGAGTTTTGGAAATTCATCGAACATGATGTAATGAAGTAAAGTACCCACGATATTAATCGGATTGGTCGGACATCCCGGAAGATTGATAATATCCTCTCTACCCAAGGCTTCCGATACACCTACCGCACCTGTCGGATTAGGCTCAGCCGCAACCACACCTCCATCATAGGCACACGAACCTACGGCAATAATTGCTGCAGCTTTTTTAGAAACTCGGCGTAACAGTTCCACTCCGGTCTCCCCTTTGGGGCCAATTCGTAAAAATTTGCCATCCATCCCCAGCGGTACGGCTCCCTCAACGATCAAAAGAAACTTTTCGCTGTCATTATGGAGGATGCTTTCCAATGCCGATTCCGATTGATCTCCCGATGCCGCCATCAAAAGCTCATGATAATCTAATGAGATGTACTTGAGGATTAGATCGTCTACTTTTGGATGAGAGGTTTTGATAAATGCTTCCGAATTACCCGTACAATCGGAAAGCTCAAGCCAAATAATCGGTATTTTATTGAGCTGTACAACACTCTCCCCCACAACCTCTTCAAACTGCGGGTGTAGATGCATTGATGCAGTTATCATCGAAACCCATCGATTAAACTCACGGCTCATCTCATATGATTCCAACGCTTCATGAAAATTTTCACTGCTCAACTGATTTTTAGGATGGAGACGATTGTACTTTTCGATACGCGCGCGTACTTTTTCGAGTTCGGCCGCTTGGGCCATAGCTACTTTTTCCGCACGCAATCGCGCTGCTTCAGTCGGATCGACCGGAGTGCTTGAAATAATCGTACAGATGTCCTGCTTGCACCGTCCGCAGACACGTCCCGCTTTTGTATGCTCTTTGAGTTCACCAAACGAGGTGATCGCATTTTCTTTGATGATGTCGATCAATTCTTGTTCATGCACCCCTTCACAACTGCATACCAATCGCCCCGATTCAGACATCAACCGGTTGGAATACAAATAAGCCGCATCGATCACAGAATCATGTTCCATCAGTTGCTTGATAGCGAGAAGATCGATATTCGTATTTATCCCGATAAATCGCTTTAGTCGATCGTTCTTAACGATATACTGATCAATCCGATCTTTATGTGCGATCAGAATCGTTTCATTATCACTATCTTTTGGATTAAAATCGGTCGCACTCACATCTGCGAACAAAAACGATCCTACTTTGAGCCCGTCAATCGCTACCTCTTTTCTAAATACCCTATCTTGATCTCCCAAAAGATTCGCAATCGCAATATCCGCTTGCAACGTACACTCTTTCACCCTTCCGGCGATAAACCCTCCATGTCGCACTTCTGCCGCTTCACCGACACAATAAATATCCGGATCAGAAGTTTGCATCCGATCATCCACTAAAATGCCCTTCGCACATTCAAGTGTATGGCGTGCAAAATCGATATTGGGATCAATCCCAACTCCGAAAATAAGAAACGGATTTTTAATTTCCCGTTGTTTGGTAATCACTTTCGTGATACGGCCATCTACAATCTCTTTATCTATGATTTCGTCATTAAATTGTATTTGTACCCGTTTATCGACTTCAAAAATACCTCTGATCAACTCTAATGCTTCACGGCTGATCACTTCCGAATAGAGATAATTTTTACGTACCAATAACGTAATACTTTTGGGGGATGAACTACGCATTAGGGTATCAAGCAACTCCAGTGCGATAGGACCAGCACCGACGATCACAACATTTTTATCGTTAATCCCTTGAGCAATCCGTTCACAATCTCTTTGACTTCTAAAAGTTGCTGCATTACTCAGTTCTGAAATATCAAACAGCGTTTTTGGAATCGATCCTGTTGCGATAATCAATTTATCGTAATGGAATGCGGCATGTTGGCTAAAAATCCGTTTTTCTTCGGGGGCAATAGATACGATTTTTTGATTGAGTTCCAGTTTTACTTTTGGATGAAGTTCCAATTCTATCGAATCGGTACACGTGCAATCTTCTACCAGCTTGCATAAATGGATACGGTCATAAGGGGGATGTTTCTCATCTGAAACAATCAGTACTTCTAGCTGAGGGGATTTTTGGATAAGCGTATTAGCAATATAGACAGCGGCGATCCCACCTCCTACGATTACAATACGCATCATCTTACTCCTCATTCTTGTTTATGGATTTTACCCGATTTTTTGATTGAATGAGGAGGATACAAGAGAAGTTATTGCGTCGTAAGCAATCCCCTATTCTAATATTTGCGGCTTACCGGTGAAATACCCTTGAGAGTAGTTGATTCCGATTTTTTTGACAATTGTATACGTTTCTTCATCGCTGACAAATTCAGCAATCGTTTTCGTCCCGATTTTATGCGCAAAATCTGTGATCGTCTCGACAATCACATGGTGCCTTGGATTGGAATGAATCCCGCGGATCAAGGAACCGTCAATTTTTATATAATCAACATTCAACTTCAAAATATTTTCAAAATTAGAATACCCTGTTCCAAAATCATCAATAGCTATTTTTGATCCCAAAGCTTTTACTTCAGAGATAAATTTTGCGACCTCATCATAGTTCTCAATCCCTTCGGATTCTAAAATTTCAAATACAATTTGAGACGCAGTACCGGTATGGATAATCGTATCTATGATTTTTTGCTTTGTCTTTTCATTCACAATATCACTCACCGATAAATTGATCGAAAATTCTTCTTTGCGTTTTTCAAACAGTGTACATGCTTGATCGATCACTTCCGCGGTGATTTGAGGATATAGCTTCGTTTTTTTAGCAATAGGCAAAAATTCCATAGGCGAAATCGTATTTCCATGTTCGTCCAACATCCGTACCAATGTTTCATACTTATGAACTTTTCCAGTTTCGATATTAATAATTGGTTGATAGTGACAAAAGATACGTTTTTCATTTAATGCTTTTCGAATGGCATCTTCCATCGCCATATTGTTACGATAGGTCTCTTCTATATTTTCATTTTCAATATAGCGTGCGATATGAATATTTTGCTCTCTTGCTTTGTTGAGTGCGATATCGGCTTGTGTGAGCAGCTTCGTTGTTCCTCCGATAGATGCCCCTGCCGTCAATCGGACATTAAAACTTCGATGATTAACATAAAAAATACTTTTTTTGACAGCTGATAGTATCTTTTCAATTTTATGCCGAAGTTCATCCCATCTAATTTCTTCATATTCTAAAATAGCGAATTCATCCCCACCGAGACGGTATGGAAAATAATTCATCGTATTAAACCACTGCCCGAGCTGATGCAATATCGCATCTCCGGTATCAATTCCATAAAAATCGTTAATCTCTTTAAAATCGTCAATATTGAAAATAACACATACTTTCGGTTTTTTCTCTTCAATATCCAAGATCATCTTCTGCCGATTCGGAAGGCCTGTGAGTTGATCGTAATATGCCAATTTCAGAGCATTCTCTTGACTTTCACGCAATGGACTTAGATCACTGAAAACAGCCAAATAATTCTCTATCTCTCCAGTACTGTTTAAAACTGCACTAATACTGATCCATTCTGGATATACCTCTCCATTGGCGCGTTTGTTCCATATTTCACCACTCCAATGTTTTTTTTCTAATAATGTTGCCCACATTGCACTATAAAAATTTTGATCATGGTGCCCTGATGCAAAAATCTTCGGATTTTTTCCTATGACCTCTTCGGCACTATATCCGAGTGTTTCAATAAATGCGTTATTCACTTTTACGATATTATTGTTTTTATCAGTAATCATCATGCCATCTGTTGCGTATTTAACAGCAGTACCCAATAGTTCCAGCTCACGCTGATTATTATCGATCTGCGCTTCATATTCTGAACGTTTCAAGACGACATTGACGATAAACGCACATATTTCCAGCAAACGTTTGTGGAAATCAGAAGGCGCACGATGTTCGAATGAAGAGAGGGCAAAACTTCCTACAGCACTTTTCATACTATTGCGGATAGGCATTGACCAACATGAACACAAATTAAAATCATAGGCGATATGACGTATATCGGACCATCGCTCATCGGTTTTTGTATCTGCTACAAACTGAGGTTCATTCCTAAATACAGCATTTCCGCATGAACCACCACCACTGCCTGGTTTGAGTCCTGCCAAAGCCTTATGCCCTACTTCAGGGATTGAAGGAGCTGATATTACATTCATAAGCCCCGTTTTAGAATCCAATAGCATGATTGAGGCTACCGAATTTGGAAGCATTTTTTCTGCCAATTGACACAATCGTTCTAAAACAATTTTTTCATTATTCCCTACCGCAAGCAATTCAAAAATATTTTGCTGAATATCCAGTATCTTGCTGTATTCTAGAGGTGTCAAAATGACTTCTTGCTCTAATGCATCAAATGCAATACAGCTATTCGATTCATTCATCCAATATCCCTTATTATTTCTATAATAATATATATTATATAGGATAATACTAACACCGTAAATCTAAATATCTCTTTAGAAAACCGATGTTTTACATACACAAAAATGGATGGATTGAAATAGTAGATGGTGGCGGTGGGGAAAATAGCCCAAATAACTTTCTGAGAAACCTTAAAAACAGTGAACCTCCTGTTTGCGAACTTTGAAACTCATAAACAATCATGACCTTAGGTATAACAAATAACATCAAATATTTTTGCGTTTTGCAAACATATGTATATTCCAAAAATAGAATGATCAATTCCATTTTTTTTGTTCCAAAAATCCTAAAAGTTTATTGCATTTTTCATTTTGACATTTTTGAACACTTTGTGAAACGCTGAAAGCTGTTACCTGTAACCTGCATTCATAAAACTAGGGATTTAGTTACAAAACACGCTATACATTTGGTTGACTTTCGGCTATAGATTGATCATCAAGATACAATTGAATTTGGTCCGCACAGGCTTTGACATCTTGTAGTATTTGCTTCTCCCAAAAGCGTAATACCTTCCAGCCTTCATCTTTCAGAACCTGATTTACTTTTCTATCACGTTCAATATTACGTTTCATCTTTTCTTCCCAAAAAGATGCATTCGTTTTGAACGTTTTTCCTTCATTCAGGTACTCATACCCATGCCAAAATTCACTGTCACAAAAAACTGCAATTTTTTTACCTTTGAAGACAATGTCTGGTTTTCCATATACGGTCTTATCATTTTTCCTGTATCTTATTCCACGTGCCCAAAGTTCTTTACGCAGTGTAATTTCAATTTTTGTATCTTGCCCCCGAATCCTCGACATATTTTCTGATCTTGACATAGATTTATTTTTTTTCATAGTGATACTGTACTTTTTTATGGCATTTTGCAATAGTATAAATAAACCAAAGTGATAAGAGGGTAAAATACATAATTATTCTTTAGAAAAAAGGTCAACTGGATGTTTACGTTCATAGATTTATTTGCAGGTATCGGAGGGATCCGTTTAGCATGTGAACGAAATGGTGGACAATGTGTATTCAGTAGTGAATGGGATCCACACTCTCAAAAGACGTATCACGCTAATTTTGGTGAAACACCGCATGGGGATATCACTAAAATTGAGGCGAAAGACATACCATCGCATGACTTTCTTAATGCAGGGTTTCCTTGCCAACCCTTTAGCACTATTGGAAAAAGGGAAGGATTTGAGCACAAAACACAAGGGACCCTTTTCTTTGATGTGGCCCGTATTTTGAAACACCATAAAACTAAAATGATCTTATTGGAAAATGTTCCTGGACTTGTTACTCATGAAAACGGTAATACTTTCTCGGTTATCCGAGATGTCCTTGAAAATGAATTGGGTTATGTGACATTTCATCAGGTCATCAATGCAGCAGAGTATGGGGTACCACAGGAGCGTAAACGGATATACATTGTTGGTTTTCTAAAAGAAGCCTATGGGGAAGATATCAAGTTTGAATGGCCTGAACCCGATACAGAGGATGTATTTATAAGTGACTTTCTCGAAAAACATCCAACTGGATACGGGATAAGTAAACATCTTCAGGATACATATCTTTTCAAAAAAGAGGATGGAAGACCACAGCTGATTGATAAGTCCAGTAAGATAAAAGTCAAAACACTGGTTGCTTCGTACCACAAAATCCAGCGTTTGACAGGCACATTTGTCAAAGATGGGGAAACAGGTGTGAGGCTTTTGAGCGAAAATGAGTGCAAAGCTATTATGGGCTTTCCAAGAGATTACAAGATTCCAGTTAGTAGGACACAGATGTATCGTCAGTTTGGTAACTCAGTTGCAGTTCCTGTGGTTGAAAAAATTATTAAACAGATCTTGAAAGCTGCTGATTTTCCTTTTCAAGCCCCCATGAACGAGACGAAGCAATCATCCCTTTTCGATATTTGATTTTTGCCCCGTACTTACAGGATTATAGGCATTTTGAATTGAATTCTTAGCCCTCTTTGTTTTGAAGGGTAAGTCCAGCTGAATGGTATCCCGTAATTCAGTTTCGCTTGTTCACTAATCTTCTTGATATATGAAGGATAGTCCACACATACTTCTGTTGTATCGGTCACTATTAAAAGATAATTTGAAACCTGTTTGGCAGGTTCTATAAGATTTCCGATGTCATGTTTTCCAGTCAAAGCCCATTCTGTCAACTTCACTTTGTATGGATTCAGAAGTTCCTCGAATTCAGACTTGCTATAACCCGCTGGTAAATTTGCTTCAAATGCCTCGTATGAAGGATAAGCCTGAAATAATTTGAAATAATCTGCGAGCTTGGTGTTTTCAATGTCCAACACACGGATATAATCGCTTACCTTGTAGTCATGGCAAGATACTACGGTTTTATTTGTACATTTTACCGAAATAGTTTCTGTACAAGTTCCTTCTGTGGTTACTATTGCGATTATAATATCAGTTTTTGCATTCCCACCGCTCAAAAGCTTAGGTATTGTATCTGTAGCTTGAATAGCAATTATATTTTCTTTATCAACATTGCCTGCACAAATCTGATTGATGATTTTGTTGAATAATGGTTCTGCGCTCGTATTACTTTTGTAAGACTTTAAATTTGTTGTATTGTTTAAAATCTTGACAATTTCTTTTTCAAGTTTATTTCCCCGTTTTCCAAAATAGCTTCCATCTTTCTCTACTATATCTGTTTCGGTATCCACTGTTTCATCGGTTTCAATTGATGCACTATGGTTTTCCAGAAAGCTATAAAGCTCACTGACAGTTAGAAGATATGTGGTAGGTGAATATGTAATACCATCCTTTACCCTTTGACGGAAGTTGATGAAGGTTTGGTTGTCTTCTAACTCTGAATCTGGATAAAGGGCTATTGCTGCAATAACATCGGATGAAATATATGAATGCTTTAAAACTCCTTCAATGTCATACGCCTGACCTTTGAAACGGTCATTTCTGAAGGAAGTGCTACTATTGATAATGATGTATTTATTATCTAGGGTTTCAAGAAGAAAATTTACCAGATATTGTCTCGGATAGGAATATCCTTTATGATTGTAATTTACATTTTTCTGGAAATTTAGAATAATGCTCTTATCCACCATCTCTTTGAATGTGTTTTCAAGAAAAACTTGTAATGCATCACCTGATAGATTTTTAAGCCTATTACTTTCTGATTGGATATCCACAAAACCGCCTTATGAGTCTGAATGCATATCTCAAACAATATTCATTCCAATAAATGAAGAGGTTGCGGAAATTATCAGTAAAAAGAACGAACAAAAGAAAATATACGTGTGCTAAGTTTTGAACTAAGTACAAAAGATATAAAATGTTTGTTATGACACTAAATACAAAAACGAGGTAATTTCTTTGACTACAGGGATTCGGTAATGATGAAACAGCTCGTTGAAATGGGACTTTATATATTAACAAAAACATTGATAACTTCCAGAAACTGTACAATTTGGAACAGACAAACTTTTAAAATTAATCATCCAGTTTTGGAATAGTGATCATCTTATTTGGAATAATATAATGGTGGCGGGGAAAGGCGTTGAACCCATTTACCTTTTAAACCATCATTTTCATCCAAAACTTACGTGATTTTTGGAATTTTTCATTCAAATACAAATCATGTTTTTTATATAGAATAATTTATATGACAAAATAATTTTAGAATCTTTTAAGTGGTTAGAGTAGCGATAAATAGGCATTTTTTGACTATGAAAAGTATAACAAGAGGTATGACAAAAGTATAAAAAAGCATTAAAAACGATGTAAAACTGAAACTTAAAGCCTTGGAAGCTTGTTAAATAGGGAGTTGTAATTAGATGGTGGCGGGGGGGGGACTCGAACCCCCGACCTCCGGCTTATGAGACCAGCGCTCTAACCAGCTGAGCTACCCAGCCATCTATATTTTGAAAGATCGAAATTATAGTCAACGGTTGCTTATTAAAAGCTAAAAGTAATAAGCAGGAAATATATTTTGTTTGAAAAAACCACATATATAGTATTTAAACTCACAACTATTGAGTCAATGTGGCTAAAGGGTATTGACAATTAAAGCAAACTCATGTAGAATCCCATCCATAAAAATCTCAACATAAAAGGAAATGCTATGAACTTTCAACCGCTTGGAAAACGTGTCTTGGTACAACGTCTCGAAGAGGCGACCAAAACTGCATCGGGTATCATTATCCCGGACAACGCAAAAGAAAAACCTTCACAAGGTAGTGTCGTTGCCGTAAGCACTGAAGTAGAAAACGTTTCTACAGGAGATACCGTCGTATTCGGTAAATACGCAGGAAACGAACTTACTTTGGATGGCAAAAGCTATTTGGTCATTGAGACCGATGATTTACTCGGAATTATTAAATAATTTAAAGACTATAAGGAATCAACAATGGCAAAAGAAATTCATTTTTCAGACGAAGCACGCAATAAATTAGCTGCAGGAGTACAAAAGCTCACGGATGCAGTCAAAGTGACTATGGGACCACGCGGACGCAATGTCCTCATCCAACGCAGTTACGGATCACCGCTCATCACAAAAGACGGTGTTTCTGTTGCAAAAGAGATCGAACTTAAAGATACTCTTGAAAACATGGGAGCACAACTTGTTAAACAAGTAGCATCCAATACTGCTGATGAAGCGGGTGACGGTACGACAACTGCTACGGTGCTTGCAAACGCAATTTACCAAGAAGGTCTTCGTAATATCACAGCAGGTGCAAACCCTGTTGAAGTAAAACGCGGTATGGACAAAGCACTTGAAGCGATCTTGGAAAACCTAAAAGCTTCAAGCCGTGTTATCAACGATAAAAAAGAGATCGCACAAGTTGCAACCATCTCGGCAAACTCGGACGAGCGTATCGGTGCCATGATCGCCGAAGCAATGGAAAAAGTAGGACGTGACGGTGTTATCACTGTTGAAGAGGCAAAAGGGATCAATGATGAACTCGATGTTGTTGAAGGTATGCAGTTCGACCGCGGTTACCTTAGTCCATATTTCATCAACAACTCTGAAAAAATGACCGTTGAATTGGATCATCCGTTCATCTTGTTATTCGATCAAAAAATCTCGAATCTCAAAGATTTGCTTCCGGTGTTAGAGCAAGTCCAAAAAAGTTCACGTCCGCTTCTCATCATTGCTGAAGATGTCGAGGGTGAAGCGTTGGCAACTTTGGTCGTTAACAAACTACGCGGTGTTCTCAACATTACAGCAGTTAAAGCTCCGGGATTCGGTGATCGCCGCAAAGCGATGCTCCAAGACATCGCAGTTCTTACTGGTGCACAAGTGATCAGCGAAGAGATCGGCCGCACACTCGACAGTGCTACCATCGCAGATTTAGGTAACGCATCACGCGTTGTTATCAACAAAGACAATACTACAATCGTTGATGGTGCAGGCGACAAAGCAATGGTAGAAACACGTATCAAAGAGATCCGTACTCAAATCGAATCAACCACCAGTGAATACGACAAAGAGAAACTTCAAGAACGCTTGGCAAAACTTGCCGGCGGTGTAGCAGTTATCAAAGTCGGAGCGGCTACCGAAACTGAAATGAAAGAGAAAAAAGACCGTGTAGATGATGCACTCTCTGCAACCAAAGCAGCGGTAGAAGAAGGGATCGTTATCGGAGGTGGTGCGGCATTAATCCGTGCAGCAGCAAAAGTAAGCCTCGATCTCAGCGGCGATCAAAAAATCGGATGCGAAATTATCCTCCGTGCGATCAAAGCACCGGTTAAACAAATCGCAGATAATGCCGGATACGATGCGGGTGTCGTTGTGAATACCATCGCTACAGCTACGGATGAAAACACCGGATTCAATGCGGCAACCGGCGAATATGTTGATATGTTCGAAGCAGGAATCATCGATCCTCTCAAAGTTGAGCGTGTCGCCTTGACCAATGCGGTATCGGTATCAAGTATGCTTCTCACAACAGAAGCAACGATCCATGAGATCAAAGAAGACAAACCTGCGATGCCGGATATGGGCGGCATGGGTGGCGGAATGCCAGGTATGATGTAAGCTCAGCAATAAAATAACACGCTTGCGTGTTATTTTGCTGAACAAACTTTTTCTCCCTTTTATCTCTTCTTTGATACACTGCCTCGAACAATCCAATACAGTGAAATACTTTTATGCCAACATTTTTGCCTGATCTCATCGGAATTTTTGGAGTTATTGTTATTATCCTCGCATATGTACTTTTGCAGCTTGAAAAAATCGATGCTAAAGATCTGATCTTTTCAATTTTGAATACACTCGGTGCATTTTTGATTATCGTATCGCTTTTGTACGATTGGAATCTTGCTTCATTTATTATGGAATTAACGTGGATGATAGTGAGTTTGTATGGGATATGGAAATATTATAAACATACCGCCTAAAGAGGCGGCAGAAAGAAACTTAGTGTTCTAAATTCGCTTGGCGGTTTTCCCAAAGAGAGTGTGCGAATGCAGCTGCAATGAGAGCAATCCCGATCGTTCCTGTAACCATTTCACTAATCTCGGTAGTAATTTTCATCAACATGATAACCGCCAAAATTCCGATCGCATAGTGTGCCCCATGTTCAAGATAACGAAAATGAGAAAGCACTTTATGTTCAACAAAATAGAGGGTAATACTTCGAACAAACATCGCCCCTACCCCTAAACCGATCATAATGATGAAAATATTGCTGGTCAAGGCAAATGCTCCAATGACTCCGTCGAAACTGAAACTCGCATCTAATATTTCCAAATAAATGAATCCGGCCACACCGCTTTTGACCGTATCGGAAGAGAGAAAATGATCCAGCATACCAAGTAATGAGTGCAATAATACACCGTACATAAATGCCAAGACAATCCCGAAATCTTGCGTGATGTGCCCCAATGTAATCCCTACCATAATAGCCGTGATCAATTCGATATTCGCGACTCCGGAAAATTTTTCCATTACCTTGGAACCCTCTACGAAGGTGACCCATTTGATATCTCTTTCTTCAAAGAAAAAGTCCAAAAAGACCATAAGCAAAAATGCCCCACCAAATGCAAAAATTGTCGTCTCGGTCGTTTTCAGTACCGCTTCATAGCGTTCGGGATCATCGATTGCCACTTGCAACGTTTCAAATAATCCCATTCCTGTCACAAGCGATACAATTGCCAAAGGAAATACTAGTCGCATACCAAAAACAGCCAAAGGGAGACCAAATAAAATAAACCGTTTTTGCCAAATCGGATCCATCGTCTCTAACACCTTGGCATTTACCACCGCATTATCAAAAGAGAGAGAAATTTCAAGAACAATCAAAAGAAAGGTGATGTAAATAGCGGCAACTCCGCCTAAAAAATATCCCGCAATCAGACCAAGAGCCATGATTAAAAACGAGCTGTAGAAATAACGCATAGTTTTGCCCTTGCAAAAAAGATGCGAAATTATACCCTACATCAGAGCATCATGCCATTGAACCAGTGAAAGTCGAAATCCCTCTTTGACCGGAAGCACTTCATGGGCAAAATAGGGATTACTCAAAAAAACGACCATATCCCCCGCTTCAGGACGAAGTGTTATCGTGTTTCCGGCTTCATCGCATAGATAGTTAAAAAGCAGCTCTCCCCCACTAAAATGGTCACTGTCTGTGGGATTAGGTGTATAGGATGTAGTAAAAAGAACGGTGGTAAGTTTACGCTCCGGTGCAACGGTACGGTAACCAACAACGTTGCCATCACTATCACGAAGCTCACTCGCATCATCTGAGTGTTTGACATAAAACGATCCACTTTCGTATCCAAGCACCTGCACATCAGTCGCCTTGGACAATGAAATTGCAAAAAATGTTTCTATCTCTGAACGCACCGCTTCAAAACGGCGGTCATAAAGTGCACGATGCTCGGTACTCAACGTGTGTAGATCGGTTTTACGGATTGCAGTATCGAGTGATTTACCTCGAAGCTCTGCTTGCATGGCATCTTTATCCGCTAATGCATGTGCAGTGATAGCGCGACATTCTGAGGGGCTGAGAACCCCCTCCAAAACCATATAGGGAAAATCATGATAAGGGTTGGGTAAGCGTTTTGTCGGAATATCCCAGGATAAAAGCTCGTCACTGGCATAGACATAATTACTGATTTGATGCACAGCGATTACTTCTTATCCGTTACAATATAGAGTTGCTCATGTCCGAGGCGTTTAAGGACATCCATCACTCCCACAAAATTTTGAAATGCCGCTTCTTTGTCACTGTAAAGGACTACGGTCATCTCTTTGCCCCCTTCGACAACGTTTTGCTCGAATTGTTCCAACGAAATCGGGGTTTTCTCATCCCCTAACATCAAAGTTCCGTCTTTTTGGATGGTGAGTTTTAGCTCCGATGGCTTATGCTCTGCCGCCGTTCCCTTGGCATTTGGAAGATCGACCGGTATAAGTCCTGTTTTGATAAACGTTGCAGTCGTAAGAACCATCACCAACAGTACCAGCATAATATCGATAAACGGGATAACGTTGATCGTATCAATCCGTTTCATTCTCATACTATTATCCTCTGTTTTTATGGGCATTAACATCCCATAATGTCAAAATTCGCTCCATTTTACGCAATAAAATGTTGTAAAACACGATAGAAGGAATTGCAACGACCAATCCCATCGCGGTTGCTTTGAGTGCCAATGCAAGACCTGTCATGATTTTTTTAGGATCAACTGCACCCACATCTCCAAGGCTATAAAACGTAATCATAATCCCCAATACGGTACCGAGCAATCCGACATACGGAGCATTAGAACCTATGGTTGCGATAGTAGAGACATTGTCCCCCAAATCAAGTTCTAGTTCTTCTTTGGTTCCATAATCCTCTAAACGAACTGCTTTATATGCCATTAAGCGTTCAATAAAAAGCCACAAAGAGACGATACTCATCATCACCAATACACCGATGATTCCGTAATCTACAGCATTATGCGCCATTCCCAGCCAACTATTTTCCATTATTATCCTTTTGTTTAAATTCGAGAGTGACACACGTCCCCTCATTCATCCGCGATGCAATATGCAATCCTATGCCATAGCGGTCGCAATAACGTTTGACCAAACTAAGCCCGATCCCATAACCTGCCATCGTCGAATCATTTTGATAATAGCGATCGTAAATACGAATCAAGGTGATTTCATCCATCCCGATCCCCTGATCGCAAATACTCAACGTCTTGTGTTGAAGTGTGATTGAGATTATAGGATTTTTAGGTGAATATTTCACCCCGTTCTCGATCAAATTATCAATCACTTTGCCTAATCCAATCCGATCTCCATACACTTCACACGCTTCAATCTCCACCTGCCATTCTGCAGAGGGGTACAACGAGCGTAAAAAAAGGAGTCGATCTTCAATCACATCACGTAAATCAAAATGTTCAATTTTTTCTCTTTCACTCTGTTTTTTTATCATATAATCAAGCTCGTTGTAACGCTCTTTTAACATTTTTGAGGCTATTTCAATCCGTTCAAGACGTTTGAGACTTTTTTCATCGCTGTGAGCTTTTCTGAGCATCTCAACGTTTGCGGTAATAGTATTGATCGGAAGATTCAACTCATGCAGCGTCTCTTTGGAAAACCGTTCCAAATGATCAAAATGTTCACGCAAAGGGGTGATAGCAATCCGTGCCATAATGCCTCCGACAACAAGAGTCAGTATCAGCGATACAAAAGCAATTATTCCCCACTGTTGAACACCGATGACATCGTGTACATAATAGATACCGGCAATCAATACAGCCGTTGTGGTCACATACAAAGATGCTAATGCAATCTCAACATTACGAAACAAGACGATACCCTACTCCACGTATGTTGACAATCATATCGCTTCCGATCTCTTGTTTAAGGCGGTTGATATAAACCCTTATGGCTCCATCACTGATCATTTCAGAAGGGCTCCATAATGTATCCATAATCATCTCTTTGGTAACGATTTCCCCTGCATTTCGAATCAATAACCCCATCAGCTGATACTCTTTGAGAGATAACTCAAGCTCTTTATCCCCCATTAAAATACACTTATGAAGTTCGTCAATGCAAAGTGTCCCGACACAATCACGGGATTTCCCCTTGGTTCGGCGTAAAAGAGCATGAATACGGACGATAAGTTCATCGATATTGAACGGTTTTTTGAGATAATCATCCGCACCGATCTCAAATGCTTGGGAAAGTTTTTCAATCTCATTGTGAGAAGTTAAATAAATAGTCGGAGTAAGATCGTTTGCGCGACGCAGCTCTTTTAAAAGAGAGAGCCCATCTATCAGAGGGACATTGATATCCAGAAGATAAAGATCAAATTGATTTTTATACGTCTCATCCAACGCCGACTGTCCGTTACGGCACAGCACAACGCCAAATCCTTCCTCTTCCAGGACATCAACGATCGATTCACCAAATAGCAAATCGTCCTCTAACAGTAAGATTTTATTCGACACGCTCTATCGACCATTGGAGAGTTTCCCCAGCTCTCATCGGAACAACCGTTCCATAGATGTCGGGAACCACAAAATTGTGTTTGACCAATGTTACCTCTTTGTATTCTGCACAGATACCGTAAATTTGTTGTGCATTATCGCTCACAAACGCTTGAAGGTTATCCAATTTATCGTGTGCTTCAAATACTTCGCAAAGTAACTGCAATGCAATCGGTGCAGTAAATACCCCTGCCCCGCAGCCGCACGATTCTTTCGTATGTTTCGGATGGGGGGCCGAATCAGAGCCGAACATTACTTTCGGATGCGCTTCGAGAGCTACTTTCAAAAGGGCAGAACGATCTTCAGGACGTTTAGCTATCGGCTTGCAGAACAGATGAGGGCGCAACATGCCACCGGCTACATCATCCAAAGTAATAATGAGATGATGCACCGTAATGGTTGCATACAAATTTTCATATTTATCCAGCATAGCTACCGCAGCAGCTGTTGTAATATGTTCCATCACTATTTTAAGTTTCGGGAAATTGCTTGCGAGCATCTCATAGACACTCATAAACTCCGCTTCGCGATCCATCACAAATCCGTTCGTCTCGCCATGCACGGAGAGGATGATTCCCAAATCACTCATCGCATTGAGTGTTTCGCGCATCGCTTCGATATCAAATGAAGCGACACCCCCTTCCGAATTTGTTGTTACACCGCTCGGATAAAGTTTGATGGCAGTGACGTCATCTTGAACACTTTCCAAAAATTCACGGCTGTAGTTTTGATAAAAAAGCGTCATATACGGTTCGAAATCGTCCCGTCCGATAGCGTGTTTGATCCGTTTTTTATACTCTTTGACTGCGTCCAAGGTTGTAACCGGAGGAACAAGATTGGGCATTACCAGCGCTCCGCTAAAGCTGTATGATGTCAATGGTGCAACGGTTTCGAGCATATCACCATCACGAAGATGCAAATGCATATCCAGAGGCATCGTTAATGTAATATTGTTCATCTCTCAGACCTTCAATTGATTTTGTGCTTCTTGAATCAACGCGTTTAGCGCCTCTTCGTATCGCAGAGCTTCCGATTGTTCGGTCGATTCAAAACGGGTTACCAGTACCGGAGTCGTATTACTTGCACGAACCAATCCCCACCCTTTTTCAAATATGACCCGCACTCCGTCCACATCGATGATCTCTTTGATGGAAGGAAAAGATGCCGGAGGGGTTTGAAGAAGCTCTTTGAGTTTCGCCATTAAAGGAAATTTCTCTTTTTCAGTCGTTTTTACTTTGATCTCTTCGGTGGAAAAAACTTTTGGGAGTTTTGCAATCTCATCGTCCAAATCAACCCCTTCCTGTACCAATTCCAACATACGCAACGTCGCATAAATCGCATCGTCGTATCCAAAATAGCGATCGGCAAAAAAGACGTGTCCGCTCACTTCACACGCCAAATCGGCATGCAGCTCTTTCATTTTTACTTTGAGATTGGAGTGTCCGGTTTTGTACATCACTGCCGTTGCTCCACGTTGACGGAGAGTATCGTACATCACTTGGGAACATTTGACCTCACCGATAACGGTCGGATTTTTCATCTTCATGGCGTACAAAAGGGCCATCATATCGCCCTTGATGTTGTTACGAGGGGTCAATACGGCGATACGATCAGCATCTCCGTCATACGCAAATGCAATATCTCCATCGGAAGCCAGAAGCTTTTTAATATCCTCAAGATTATGCTCTTCACTCGGATCAGGATGATGATTCGGGAATGTTCCGTCGGGATCGACATAAATCCCTTTCGCATTGAACCCTAGTTCCTTGAAAATCTCCTCAATCACCAGCCCTGCTACACCATTGCCGCAATCGTAGACAATTTTGGTGTCCAGCGCGCGAAGGTGTCCAAACGACTCTATCATAAACCGTTTGTAGCGGCTTAAGGCATCGATCTCTATAACCTGACGCTCGACTTTTGATGGCATACCCATTGCATCGATTTTGCGCCCCAATGCATAAATTTGTTCTCCGAAAAACGGCGCTTTATTGATTGTAATTTTAAATCCGTTGTATTCGCTCGGATTGTGTGAACCGGTAATCATCACAGAAGCACACGGAGTTATCCCATCAAATTCTTGGTAATTACAAAAATAGTTGACGGGAGTCGGCACCATTCCCATCCCAAGAACGTTCATTCCTCCGGCATTCAATCCTGCAGCCAAATATTCAAAAAGGATCGGAGAGTGTGAACGGGCATCATAGCCGACGGCAACATATTCGCCAAATTCTCGCATCTCTTCTGCCAAAGCATACCCCAAACGGGTAATGCTCTCTTCATTTAACTCTTTTTCAAAAATTCCGCGAATATCGTACTCACGATAAATAGACATACTTTCCCTTTTCAAGCAACATTTACAAATTATACAACGAGGTAGTTAAAAGAGTCTTGTACGGGGCTGCAAGCCCCAAAGAAGAATAGTATAGAAGTGTTACAATAGTGTTAAGTAGATTTAGATGGCGCGTTTAAATTCCGGATACGCTTCAAGTCCGCATTCGCTGACATCAAGCCCTTGAACTTGATCTTCATCGGAAGCGCGGAAAGGGATGAATTTATTGATGATATAAATGACTGTAAATGAAATACTAAAGACGAAAACTGCAATCTCCACAACTCCTTTGAGCTGATTTGCAAACGTGATACCATGCGCTGGATCTGATGCAAAAAGTCCTACAGCCAATGTTCCCCAAATGCCGTTGATCAAATGGACAGAGAGTGCTCCAACCGGATCATCGATACGCAAACGGTCAAACAATGGGACGGCTACTACAACCAAAATTCCCCCTACGGTTCCAATCGTAATCGCATCTACTGTCGTATACAAATGTGGCCCTGCCGTAATCGCAACCAATCCTCCCAATGCACCGTTGAGAATCATGGTAATATCAAAAAGTTTGTAGCGAACATAAATAAGAACACCGGTAGCAATCGCTCCGGCAAGTCCTGCAGTATTGGTATTAAATATGGTCAATGCGACACTGTCAGCGGCTTCTTTGGTTGCGATAGAACCGACCGAACCGCCGTTAAATCCAAACCATCCGATCCATAGCAACATTGCACCCAACACTACCAAAGGGATATTAGATGCAGGGATAACACGGATTTGTTCTCCCACATAACGCCCTTTACGCGCACCGATGATTAAAATCGCCGCCAGCAATGCCCAACCGCCCGTTGAATGGATAACGGTAGAACCAGCCAAATCGACAAAATTTAAATCAAAAATCGTATTTTTGATCCAATCACTTCCCCAGCTAATATTCACTGCTGTAGGATAAATCAACGCTCCCATAATAAGGGTAAACAGTGACAACGGCAAAATACGGGCACGTTCACCGACCCCACCGCTCATAATATTAATCGCTTTTCCCACAAACGCCATTTGGAACATGAAAAATGCCCACTGGCTCATCGTAAAAGAGTGAAAATCACCAAATGCCAAGTGAAATCCGATCAAGATAAACGCCATCGATGCAACGGCATAAATCATGACGTTAACGGTCAAAACACTTGAAACGTTTTTAGTTCGAACCAAACCGGCTTCGAGCATTGCAAATCCGGGAACCATCAAAATAATCAGGGTAATCGAAAAAAGGGCAAAGAGAGTATCAATAACGTACGCAGTATCCATGCAGCACCTTTAGTTTAGAATAAAGGTGTGCATTATATAGTCAAATTATGGAATTGAAGAAGAAGGATTGATTAATTTTTAATCAAATAGCCTCGATATCGGTTTCACCCGTACGGATACGGACGATTTTACTGATTTCGCTGACGAAAATTTTACCGTCACCGATTTTCCCGGTACGGGCAGCTTCTACAACAGTATTGACCACTTGATCTACCATCGCATCATCAACCACCATCTCCATCTTGATTTTTGGAAGGAAGTCAACCACATACTCAGCACCGCGATATAACTCGCTGTGCCCCTTTTGGCGCCCGTACCCTTTCACTTCGCTCACCGTCATACCGGTGATCCCAATCTCCGCCAATGCGTCTTTAACATCCTCGAGTTTAAATGGTTTGATTACCGCTTCTATTTTTTTCATTGTTTACTCCTTATAGGTTAAAGCCACGTTCACCGTGTACAGATTCATCCAAACCTTGGCTCTCTTGTTCTTCGTTAACACGTGAACCGCCTGTCAATGCCATTGCGATATAGTAAACCACGATCGTTCCAACCAAAGTGAATAATCCAACTAAAACTGCTGATTCAGCTTGTACCATGATTTGTCCCATACGATCCCCAGAATCTTTCAACGGTCCTGCCCAAAGAAGAGCGTTATCGCTATCAGGAGTATACAGAGCAAAGATACCGGTAGAAATTGCACCCCATAGACCTGCAAGGAAGTGAACTCCAAATGCATCCAATGAATCATCGTAACCCAGTTTTTTCTTGAGTGCCGTTACTCCGAAGAATGCGACTACCGCACCCACCATACCGATAATCAACGCACCGCCGACACTAACAAATCCTGCTGCCGGAGTAATCGCTACAAGCCCTGCTACCGCACCGGATGCTGCACCAAGAAGCGTCGGTTTTTTGAATACCGCATACTCAACCACAATCCATGTCACCGTAGCAACTGAAGCTGCAATCGTTGTTGTCAAGAAAGCGACACCGGCGATAGCATTAGCACCGAAAGCTGAACCGGCATTAAATCCGTACCAACCAAACCAGAGCAACCCAGCACCTAAAGCTGTCAAGATAACGCTTGCCGGTTTCATAGCCACTTTCGGGTATCCCGCACGTTTACCGATCAACACTGCCAAAACAAGACCGGCCAAACCACCGTTCATGTGAACTACTGTACCACCCGCAAAGTCAAGAGCACCTTCGTTGAACAAATATCCACCGCCCCATACCATATGCGCAATCGGTGCATAAACTACGATTGTCCAGATGAAAGCAAAAACCATCCATGTCGAAAACTTCATACGCTCAATCACTGAACCCGCGACTATCGCTACCGTAATAGCAGCAAAGGTCCCTTGGAACGCAACAAAAACGAATTTCGGATAGAGTTGTCCCAATTCAACGCTGGCAAAATCGGTCCAGCTGATACCTTCAAGCATTACGTTCGAAAATCCACCGATAACTTGGTTCATTGCACCTTCTGCCGTACCGAATGCGATAGAAAATCCAGCAATTACCCATGCAATCATGGCAACAGCAAACGCACCGAAAATCATTGCGTAAGTATTAAGAACGTTTTTAGAACGGGTCATACCGCCGTAAAACAATGCCAAACCGATCGGGGTCATCAACATGACCAACGCGGTTGAAATCATCATCCATGCAGTATCTCCCGTATTAAGCACAGGGGCTACCGCTGCTGCAGCCGTTGTAACAGCCGATGTGTTCGCGTCAACTGCGGTTGCGTTTGCATCATCAGCAAAAGCAGACACGCCTAGTAACGATAAAGCTAAAAGCCACTTTTTCATTTTCTCTCCTTGTAACTTGAATGTCGAGTACCATTGTACAAAGTATTCAAACGCACAGAGTGCAATAAACTGATTAATTTTTAATCAATAAGCAGTATCAAAGAATAACACGTAAAAAATTTCGATTTTTGTCTAGGTTTAGTGAAACATGAAGT
Source organism: Sulfuricurvum sp. PD_MW2 (assembly GCF_002633015.1). GTDB lineage: Bacteria > Campylobacterota > Campylobacteria > Campylobacterales > Sulfurimonadaceae > Sulfuricurvum. The sequence goes on from NZ_NSIU01000005.1 coordinate 54,108, forward strand.
ATTCAAAGCCGAAGCTTTGAATGATTAGTAAAGTTTTGAAAGAGTTAAATAGCGTCGCTGTCGGTTTCACCGGTACGAATACGGATAATTTGGTTGATATCACTGATAAAGATTTTACCGTCACCGATTTTCCCGGTACGGGCAGCTTCTACAACAGTATTGACCACTTGATCTACCATCGCATCATCAACCACCATCTCCATCTTGATTTTTGGAAGGAAGTCAACCACATACTCAGCACCGCGATATAACTCGCTGTGCCCCTTTTGGCGCCCGTACCCTTTCACTTCGCTCACCGTCATACCGGTGATCCCAATCTCCGCCAATGCGTCTTTAACATCCTCGAGTTTAAATGGTTTGATTACCGCTTCTATTTTTTTCATTATTTATAGACTCCACTTCTATCGATATTTTAGATAATTGTAACCTTATTTGACTAATTTATCAAATTAGAGAGATTTTTAGACTTTAAGGCTCATTGGGATATAATCAGCAACTTTATCTTCACTTTTGGGGACTGCATGAACGATTTGCTTGACAACAGCGAAATTAATGACATTAATATAGAAGACACTCTCAAGAGCAGTTATCTTGATTACTCCATGAGCGTCATCATCGGACGGGCATTGCCTGATGTCCGTGATGGTCTCAAACCTGTTCACCGACGTATTCTCTATGCGATGGACAAACTTAATCTCTCTGCCGGTGCAAAATACAAAAAATCAGCACGTATCGTCGGGGACGTAATCGGACAATACCACCCTCACGGTGATACTTCGGTTTACGATGCATTGGTTCGTATGGCTCAACCTTTTGCAATGCGTTCCCCACTCGTTGATGGACAAGGAAACTTTGGTTCAGTCGATGGAGACAACGCTGCAGCGATGCGTTATACCGAAGCACGTATGACCCGCTATGCCGGTGAACTTCTCAAAGATTTGGATAAAGACACTGTCGATATGGTTGATAACTACGATGGAACTACCCAAGAACCTGAAGTCCTCCCTACCCGTGTTCCGAATCTTCTGATCAACGGTTCAAGCGGTATTGCCGTTGGTATGGCCACCAATATCCCACCTCACAATCCTACTGAAATACTCAGTGCCCTTGTCTATCTAATCGACAATCCGAATGCCTCTTTGATCGACATCATGCAGTTTATCAAAGCTCCTGATTTTCCAACAGGTGGAACCATCTATGGGAAAAAAGGGATTTTAGATGCGTATGAAACCGGACGCGGACGTATCCGTATCCGTGCAAAAACACATATCGAGAAAAAATCAAACAAAGACGTTATCGTCATCGACGAACTCCCTTATCAAGTCAATAAAGCACGTTTGATCGAAAATATCGCGGAATTGGTAAAAGACAAATTCATCGAGGGGATCAGCGAAATTCGTGATGAATCAGACCGTGAAGGGATTCGTGTCGTCATCGAACTAAAACGCGATGCGATGAGCGAAATCGTCCTCAACAACCTCTACAAATCAACCAATATGGAAACAACTTTCGGGATTATCATGCTTTCGGTTTTCAACCAAGAACCGCGCATTTTCACCCTACTAGAGATGTTGGGGCACTTCATCAATCACCGTAAAACGGTTATCATCCGCCGTACGATTTTCGATCTTGAAAAAGCAAAAGCACGCGCTCATATCTTGGAAGGTTTGAAAAAAGCTCTCGATCATATCGAAGCGATCATCAAACTTATCCGTGCAAGTGCGGATGGCGAAACAGCAAGAAACGGTTTGATTTCCGAATTCGGTTTCTCACCGATTCAAGCCCAAGCGATTTTGGATATGCGTCTCCAACGCCTTACCGGTTTGGAACGTGATAAGATCGAAAATGAACTCAAAGAGATTTTGGCGCATATCGAATATCTCGAATCGATTCTTCGCAGTGAAGAGGTCCTCAAAGGGATTATCAAAGAAGAGTTTACCGAGTTGGTTGAGCAATTCAATACTCCGCGTGCTACCGATATCGAAGACAATTATGATGATATCAATATCGAAGATTTGATCCCGAATGAGCCAATGGTTGTTACCATCAGCCATCGCGGATACATTAAACGTGTCCCTCTTGCAGCATATGAAAAACAACGTCGTGGCGGAAAAGGAAAAGTTGCCGTCACTACCTATGATGATGATTTCATCGAAAAATTCTATACCTGCAATACCCATGATACTTTGATGTTTGTGACAGATCGCGGACAGCTCCACTGGCTCAAAGTATACAAAATTCCGGAAGGATCGCGCACAGCCAAAGGGAAAGCGGTTGTCAATCTTATCAACCTTGAAGCCGATGAGAAAATCCGCTCGATCATTCCGACGAGCGATTTTGATGAGAATAAATCGCTGGTTTTCTTCACCCAAAACGGTATTGTCAAACGTACAGCTCTTAACGAATTCTCCAATGTCCGAAGCAACGGTGTTCGTGCAATCGTTCTGGATGATGATGATACTCTCATTACGGCGCATATCGCGACCGAAGAGACCAAATACCTCTTCATCGTGACCAAATACGCACAATGTATCAAATTCGAAATTGAAAAAACACGTGATCAGGGACGCAGTACCCGTGGGGTTCGCGGTATCAAGTTCAAAATCGAAGGTGACGTCGTCGTCGATGCCAATATCATCAAATCGGACGAAGAAGAGATTTTGATGGTCAGTGAAAAAGGGATCGGAAAACGTACAACCGCTGAAGAATATCGCCTCACAAACCGCGCAGGGTCAGGAGTTATCGCCATGAAACTCAACGCAAAAACCGGAAGCACCGTCGTGGGATGTCTGATGGTCGATGAGACTATGGATATGATGGCGCTCACGAAAGCGGGTAAAATGATCCGTGTCGATATGCAAACGATCGCAAAATCAGGACGTAATACCAGCGGTGTTTACATCATCAAAGGGGATGATGTCGCCAGCATTTCACGTTGTCCGAAAAATGATGACAACGATGACGAAACCGAAGAAGGGGATAGCACCTTAGAGTTGGAATAATATTTGCTTAAATCGGTTAATTATTCCAATATTTACCCGAAGGAACCCTAATGCGAATCTCTGCTCTTCTTGCACTGTTTCTCACATTTCCCGCTCTTCATGCGGGACTCTTTTCAGTCGATGATTCTTCCGATACCAAAGTAAAATGTGTGTATAGCGGTACAGACGGCCACTGTGTCGAGCCTATTTTAAAATCTCAAAACGAACTTGTCATTACCGTCACAGGACAAGGCGTAGCCCCATCCGTCACCGCATCCCCTGCACAAGCATACGCATTGGCAAAACGGGCGGCAATGGCAGATGGCTACCGTCAAATTGCCGAGAGGGTAAAAGGGGTGCAAGTCGAAGGGCAAGACACCATTAAAAATATGATGTTGCAGCAATCCAGCACCAAAACATCGGTAGAAGCACTCGTTCGCGGAGCCAATATCACCAACACTTCATTTAAAGAGGGTCTGTGCGAAGTCGAAATGGAAATAGCCCTTTCATATTCACGCATCTTGCATTAATCGCGACACTCAGCTTTGGAGCTGATAACTATTACATAGGGTATCGCTTCACGGCAAAAAACACACAAGCTATCAATGAAAAACTCTCCATCTCCAAAGCGATGCAACCCTGTTCTAAAAAAACAGAGTTGCCCGCTCTTGTCCTACAACGTCATTCCAATGAATCGTTTGAATCGGTATTGGGACGTGAAGAGAACCAATTTTTAGAATTTGCAGCGGCCCAAGAACTTCGGGTCAAAAGCAATGAATCCTTTACTGCCCAACACATGGATATCCAAAACTCCCTTATCCTACCGACACGCTGCTATGCAGTCGAGTTTAATAATGAGTCTGTTACAATAACCGCAACTAAATAGGGCGGAGTATTTATGAAAATTGCAATTGTTGAAGATGATATCAATATGCGCAAATCGCTAGAAATAGCAATGGGCGACTATGACAAATATGAGATTCATACCTTCAAAAATGCTCGCGATGCCCTCAAAAAACTCGATGATAGTTTTGAAATGGTCATTAGTGACATAAATATGCCGGGAATGGACGGAATAGAGTTTGTCAAAACCCTGAACGGAAGATTTGAGGTTATTATCATTACCGGGAATGCGACACTAACACGGGCTATAGAATCGATACAGCTAGGTGTTAAAGATTTTCTCCTTAAACCCTTTGAGATAGAGACATTAGTCACTGCGATAGAGCGTACAGCAACTATTGCGAAAAAATCACCTAAAATGTTCCCGCAAGAGTGCCCTAAAAATGATAGTTTTTCAGGTTCTTCTCCGGCACTTGAGCAACTCTTAAATCGTGTTTCCAAAGCAGCTGTAACAGATGCAAGTATGATGCTATTGGGAGAAAGCGGGGTAGGAAAAGAGGTTTTTGCGCGCTACATACACGAAAGTTCACCTCGTATGTCCAAACCTTTTGTTGCCATTAACATGGCAGCCATTCCTGATAATTTGATCGAAAGTGAATTGTTCGGCTTTGAAAAAGGCTCTTTTACCGATGCAACAGAGGCTAAAATAGGACAATTTGAATTAGCGGAGGGGGGAACCCTCTTCCTCGATGAAATCGCCGAAATGCCTTATCCACTGCAAGCTAAATTACTACGCGTTTTGCAAGAACGTGAAATACGCCGTCTAGGTTCCTCTAAAAATACAAAAATCGATGTACGTATCATCACTGCTACCAATGCCAATCTCCATGAAAAAATACAAGATGGGAAATTTCGCGAAGACCTTTACTATCGTCTCAACACAATACCCATCCACATCCCGCCTCTTCGAGAACGTCGTGAAGAGATCCTCTCTATCGCCGAATCGGCGCTCGAGCGATATTGCGTTCAATACGGTTTTGAGAAAAAATGCTTCACTGCATCGGCACGCAATGCGCTTGAAAACTACAACTGGCCGGGGAATATTCGGGAGCTTATTTCCGTCGTCGAACGTTCAGCCATTTTAAGCACTTCTGAAAATATTGATACCGAAGATCTTTTTTTAGAAGCACGGGGATTAGGGAGAATTTAACTTTTAATCCACTAAAAGCCATCATTGGATATAATCGCGTAAAAATATTTACGGGTGAATCCATTCATCCCCAAGGAAAGCTCCCCAATGAAACGTTATAACGTTGCTATCGTCGGTGCCAGCGGTGCAGTCGGCGAAGAAATTTTACGCATTTTCGAAGAGATCGACTTCCCTCTAAACAAACTTGTCCCTTTGGCAAGTGCACGCAGTGCAGGTACAACGGTCACTTTTAACGATACTGATTTGATCATCAAAGAGCTCACTCCTACCGTATTTGATGAAGAAGAGATTGATATCGCACTTTTCAGCGCAGGCGGAAGCGTATCAGCTGAATTTGCCCCCTATGCAGCCAAAGCAGGAGCTGTGGTTATTGATAATACCAGCCATTTTAGAATGTTTCCCGACGTTCCGCTTGTCGTTCCGGAAGTGAACCCTGAAGATATTGCACAGTGGAAAAATACAGGAATCATCGCCAATCCGAACTGTTCTACTATCCAAATGGTACAAGCGCTCAAACCGCTGGATGAAGCGTACGATCTTCAACGTATCGATGTCAGTACCTATCAGGCAACATCGGGTGCGGGAAAAACCGCTATGGAAGAGTTGGTTGAACAAATGCAAGCTTTCTTTTCATTCACACTTGATGATGCAGAACCGAAGAAATTTCCACACCGTATCGCTCTCAACGCTATCCCGCAAATCGACTCTTTCACTGATAGCGGCTACACCAAAGAAGAGCTCAAAATGGTGAATGAAACCAAAAAAATCATGCACAAAGATATCGAAGTAAGTGCAACCTGTGTCCGTATCCCGACACTACGCGGTCATGCTGAAACACTGACACTTACATTTGACGGTGCGGTTGATGCGGATGAAGCACGCGAACTATTGCGCAAAGCACCGAATATCATCGTATTGGACGAACCAAAAGAGAGTATCTATCCGATGCCTTCATTATGTGTTGATCAAAATGAAACGTTTGTCGGGCGTATCCGCCGCGATCTTTATCGTGAAAATGTCTTACATCTTTGGGTTGTTGCCGACAACCTCCGTGTCGGTGCTGCAACCAATGCGGTACGTATCGCCCAAAAATGGGTAGAGATGCAAGGAGCATAACCATGAACTTCCTCGAAAAATTGTTCGAAAAAGTGTTGTGGAATTCTCGCTTTATGATCGTTCTAGCCGTTTTTTTCGGTTTGATAGGAGCGATTTTGCTGTTCGCCATTGCCAGTTTTGATGTATACAATACGGCTGCTTACGTTATCACTACCTACGCAACACACGCCCATCCTGAACATTTTCATGAAGAGGTTATCAGCGGGATTATCGGTGCTATCGATTTCTATCTAATCGGTGTCATCATGATTATCTTCTCATTCGGTGTCTATGAACTTTTTATCTCCGATATCGATCCAGCAAAAGATGAAAACGGCAAAGAAAACCAACTTTTGGCCGTCCACTCTCTTGATCAGTTGAAAGATAAAATATCAAAAGTTATTGTAATGGTTCTGGTCGTCGGTTTTTTCCAAAAAGTCGGACACACTCCATTCAACGGTGCGTTAGAACTCTTTTATCTCGCCCTCTCTATCACGGCGGTTGCCGTAGGACTTTACTTCTTGAGTAAAGTCGGACACCATGAGCACTAAGGAATACCATGTCTAAAATTTTCGTTGATGCCTGCTTTGGCAAAGAAACCCCTTATACTCCAGTATGGATGATGCGCCAAGCCGGACGCTATCTTCCTGAATACATGGAAGTACGCAAACGCGCCGGCAATTTTCTCAACCTCTGTCATGCACCCGATATGGCGGCAGAAGTAACGATTCAGCCCCTTGATCTTGTCGGTGTCGATGCAGCAATCTTGTTCAGCGATATTTTAGTCGTTCCTAATGAAATGGGGATGAAACTCGATTTCATAAAAGGTGAAGGACCCGTTTTCGAAAAACCGATCACTTCCGAAGAAGATCTCAATGAACTCATCGGCGATGAAGAAGCGGCATCAAAACTCACCTATGTTTATGAAACTATCCGTGTTTTGCGCCAACAGCTCGATGGTCGTGATGATAATAAAGCCCTTATCGGTTTCACAGGGGCACCATGGACGCTTGCGACCTATATGATCGAAGGACAAGGGACAAAAACCTATAACATCTGTAAGAAGATGATGTACTCCAACCCCGACTTGCTTCATAAAATCTTACGCAAAGTGACAGATGTCGTCAAACTCTATATGGAACACCAGATTGAGGCCGGCGTCGATGTTGTCCAAATTTTTGATAGCTGGGCAGCTGCTATTGAACCAAGTCGTTATGATGAGTTCTCTTGGAGCTATATGGTCGAAATTGCAGAATATCTCAAAGGCAAATACCCACATATTCCTGTCATAATGTTCCCAAAAGGAATTCCCGCATTTTTGGACAAAGTGTATGGAAACTTCGACGTATTCGGCGTCGATTGGAGCACTCCGATGGAATTGGCCAAAGAGAAGCTCGGAGATCGCTACGTGCTTCAAGGGAACATGGAGCCATGCCGACTGTATTCCAAAGAACAAACAACCGCATGTGTCGAAGCAATCCAAGAGATCATGGGTGGAAAACGCCACATTTTTAATCTCGGACACGGAATTCTCCCAGATGTTCCGGTTGAACATGCACGTCATTTCGTTCGTGAATGTCAACGTGTGAGCAAAAAAGCATAATCATGTCTACCATCTTCGGTCCGGTTCAATCACGCCGTTTCGGCGTATCGCTCGGGATCGATCTCTCCGCATCTACCAAACAATGTAACTTTGACTGTCTTTATTGTGAGTTAGCCCCCAAACGTGCCATGATGCACCAAGAGAGTATAACTCCCGTCGAAACCATTATTTCTGATTTAAAAGATGCTCTCTCCCATCACCCGACAATCGATGTAATCACCATCACCGCAAACGGCGAGCCGACGATGTATCCTCATCTGCACGAATTGATTCAACAAATCAATACGATCAAAGGAAATATCGAGACACTGATCCTCTCTAACAGTGCTTGTCTAAATGATCCTGCCGTTTTTGAAACCCTTTTAAAACTCGATCAGGTCAAATTATCGCTCGATGCCGCAACACCCGAAACATTCAAAAAAATCGACCGACCTGCTGAGGGGATCACAATCCAAACGATTATCGAAAGTATTGCTCAATTTTCACATGCGTTCAGTGGCAAACTTTTTTTAGAGATCCTCTTTGTCAAAGGGATCAATGATACACCAAACGAAGTCGACGCACTCAATCATGCGTTAAAGGGGATAAAGTGCGATCGTATTGATATCGGCAGCGTAGATCGTCCGCCCGCTTATCCGGTACAAGGTCTTAGTTTTGAAGAACTTTACAGTATCTCAAATCGTTTTGATCCCGTATTGCCTATCCATATCGTTTCTCGCAACCACGCATCAGCCACACCGAGTTCCTATACCGATGATGAGATTCTCACAACTCTCGATAAGCGACCTCTTACCATTGAAGACATTAACGTACTGTTCGATCCACCTTCCCAAGAGCGTTTCCATCGTCTTGTTGATGAGAAGAAAATTGCCCAAATTGAACGCTCAAACATCATTTTTTTCGTTCCAATTGAAAATTTTGATCGAAAACGATCAAAATGACTCTATTTTTATTGACATTCGCACCTTCATAACGTATAATTACGCCCTCATAAACATTCCGGATTAGCTCAGCGGTAGAGTAGGTGACTGTTAATCACTTGGTCGCTGGTTCGAATCCAGCATTCGGAGCCACTTATGATACTTTTTTACTTTTTACGTTCCGGATTAGCTCAGCGGTAGAGTAGGTGACTGTTAATCACTTGGTCGCTGGTTCGAATCCAGCATTCGGAGCCACTTATGATACTTTTTTACTTTTTACGTTCCGGATTAGCTCAGCGGTAGAGTAGGTGACTGTTAATCACTTGGTCGCTGGTTCGAATCCAGCATTCGGAGCCACTTATGATACTTTTTTACTTTTTACGTTCCGGATTAGCTCAGCGGTAGAGTAGGTGACTGTTAATCACTTGGTCGCTGGTTCGAATCCAGCATTCGGAGCCACTTCTTTAATTTTTTATTTTATTCGTCTCATTATCATAATGATCACATCGATAGTTTCTAAATCCTTCAACCATTCGAATAATATTTTTTATCGGTGTTGGATTGAAAAGCCGTCTAATTGAGTAATTATTGACACAATCTTCACATCGGTTTATGACACAATGTATCGCATCGCTCACCACTAAAACTGCCTGATTAGGATCTATTTGCAAAATATGTTCAATACATTGCTGACCGTTTTCAATCCCGTGATCGATAATCACAACATCAAATTTTTCTTTTTGAAACGCAATGAATACCTCACCTAACGTCAATGCGGTATCGACAATGCATTTGTCGATAGCCTCTTCGATTAATATCTTCCGTGTTTGGAGTTGAAACCCCGTTTGATCAATCATTAGTATTCTCATACGGTATTATCCTAAAAAATAGCATGATTATTAATTAAAACGACCTCTTATGTTTTTTTACTATAATATCAATAATAAATTTCTTGAAAGAGCGGGGTTGTATGAAAGGGATTATTTTAGCCGGTGGAAGCGGTACACGCCTTTACCCTATTACCAAAGGTGTTAGTAAACAACTTGTTCCTATCTACGACAAACCGATGATCTACTATCCCCTCTCTGTTCTGATGCTTGCCGGTATCCGTGAAGTTCTCATCATCTCTACACCGACCGATTTGCCGCGGTTTGAAGAGTTGTTGGGCGATGGAAATGACATCGGAATGTCTTTTTCCTATTGTGTCCAGCCCTCACCTGACGGGCTTGCGCAAGCGTTTATCTTAGGTGCTGATTTTATCGGTGATGAGGATGTATGTCTTGTACTCGGAGATAACATCTTTTACGGGCATGGGCTCACCAAAATGTTAGCCCAATCCATTCGCAATGTCACCGAAGAAAAAAAAGCGACCGTTTTCGGCTACTGGGTCAAAGATCCGGAACGCTATGGTGTCGCGGAGTTTGATTCTGAGGGCAATGTCCTCTCTATCGAAGAAAAACCGTCTCAACCAAAAAGTTCTTATGCCGTTGTGGGTCTTTATTTTTATCCTAACAGCGTGGTTGAAATCGCCAAAAACGTCAAACCGAGTGATCGCGGTGAATTGGAAATCACCACCGTCAACCAAACCTATCTTGCCCAAAATGCACTCAAAGTAGAGCTCATGGGACGCGGTTATGCGTGGCTTGATACGGGGACACATGAATCGTTGCTCGAAGCGAGCCTCTTTATTCAAACCATCGAAAATCGCCAAGGGCTAAAAGTGGCTTGTATCGAAGAAATTGCTTACGAGATGGGATATATCAGCAAAGAAAAATTGCTTGAATTGGCACAACCTCTTTCCAAAAATCAATACGGGCAATATTTGATCCGTCGTGCCAATGAGGGGAAAACGATTCGATGAATTTTACCCGTACTGCCATATCAGATGTTATTATCATCGATCCAGTCATTCATGGAGATGAGAGGGGCTATTTCGTCGAAACATTTCGTAAAGACAAGCTCAGCGAATTTTTAGGCTACAACATCCCCTTTTGCCAAGATAATGAATCCAAATCTTCGTACGGCGTTTTACGCGGGCTACACTATCAACTCCCTCCACTTGCGCAAACCAAATTGGTACGGGTAATCGAAGGTGAAGTGCTTGACGTCGCCGTCGATATCCGTGAAGGTTCTCCAACCTTTGGTCAGCATGTAGCCGTAAAACTCAGTGGTGAGAATAAACGCCAGTTGCTAATCCCTAGAGGATTTGCTCACGGTTTTGTCGTACTCAGCGAGACATGTACATTCGCTTACAAAGTAGACAATTACTACAGTCCTGAGTGTGATCGCGGCATTGCTTTTGATGATCCTTCATTGGGTATCGATTGGATCGTAGAAAAAGTGCATCTACAACTCTCCACCAAAGATACCAAACAGCCTTTACTCAATGCTGCAGATCTATTTGATTTTGGAACAAACCAATATGAATAACATATTAGTTACCGGTACCAACGGTCAGCTTGGGCATGAGATTCAAAACCTCTCTCTAAAGTATCCGCACTATAGCTTTACGTTCACCGATCGCACGGCCCTTGATCTTTCCGATCTTAGAGCAACGGAAGATTTTTTCAAAGGTAAACGATTTGACGCAATCATCAATTGTGCCGCTTATACCGCCGTCGATAAAGCTGAATCGGAAGATGAACTTGCCGATACGATCAACCATCGGTTTGTCTCGATGCTCGCCAAGATCGCTAAACGTGATGATTCTAAACTGATTCATATCTCTACCGACTACGTTTTCAACGGACAAAGCCACCGCCCTTATATCGAAAATGACCCCACCGAGCCACAAGGGATCTACGGAAAAACAAAGTGTGCGGGGGAAAAAGCCATTTTGGAGATTTCTCCGAAAAATACCATCATTCTCCGCACCTCATGGGTCTACTCTGCGTATGGCAATAACTTTGTCAAAACGATGCTCCGTTTAGGTCGTGAACGCAATTCTTTAGGAGTTATTTTCGACCAAGTGGGAACCCCGACGTATGCTCGTGACCTTGCATCGGTGATTTTAGAGATTATCCCAAAGATCGACAACCAAGCACCTGAACTTTATCACTATTCTAATGAAGGAGTTGCGAGTTGGTATGACTTTGCCAAAGCAATCTTTGAACTCTCCGGCATCACATGCGAAGTCAACCCGATCAATACCGATCAATACCCTACCCCTGCTTCCCGCCCCCATTACAGTGTTCTGAACAAATCAAAAATCAAAAATGATTTTAACCTCACCATAGCCTATTGGAGAGACAGTTTACAATCATGCTTAAAAGCGTTAGGAGAGAATGAATGAAATCATTATTAGTCACCGGTTGTGCAGGATTCATCGGAAGCAATTTCGTCCCCTACTTTTTGGAGAAATACCCCGACTATACCATCATCAATCTCGACTTATTGACCTATGCGGGAAATATGGAAAACCTTGTAGAAGTAGCTAACAATGAGCGCCATATCTTTGTCCAAGGGGATATTTGTGACAGAGCACTCATCGAATCGTTGTTCTCTCAACACGATATTCGCGGGGTGATCCATTTCGCTGCCGAGTCTCACGTCGATAACTCGATCAAAAATCCGGGCGTATTTATCCAAACCAACGTCAACGGCACCTTTACCCTTATTGATGTAGCCTACAAGACATGGATGGAGAAACCGTTTGTGTATAAAGCAGGATATGAGGAGTGCCGTTTTCATCATATCAGCACTGATGAAGTATACGGCACCCTCAGCGATGATCCAAGCGATTTATTTACCGAATCAACCCCCTATGCTCCTAACAGCCCCTACAGTGCTTCCAAAGCGGGATCCGATATGATCGTACGCTCTTATCATCACACCTATGGGATGAATACCGTTATTACCAACTGTTCCAACAATTACGGACCCAAGCAGCACAATGAAAAGCTAATCCCGACCGTCATCCGCAAAGCACTCTCAGGAGAAAATATCCCCGTTTACGGAGATGGTAAAAATATCCGTGACTGGCTCTATGTCTTAGACCACTGCAAAGGGATTGATCTGGTTTATCATACCGGACGAAGCGGCGAGGTGTACAATATCGGCGGACGTAATGAGCGCAATAACAATCAAATCGTCGATCGTATCTGTACACTCCTTGATACGATGCAGCCCCGCGACAGCGGCACAAGCTATAAAGAGTTGATTACCTATGTCGAAGACCGAGCAGGACATGACCGACGCTACGCCATCAACGCGACAAAAATCGAAACAGAACTGGGGTGGAGTGCTGATGAAAACTTTGATACCGGAATTGTAAAAACAATAGAGTGGTATTTGAAAAAATATGCTCCAAAGGCTTCATAAATGCATATTTTAGTCACTGGTGGAGCAGGATATATCGGGAGTCATGTTGTTAAACAGCTTCTCGAAGAGACCGAACATGATGTAACTATTATCGATAATCTCTCGACAGGACATCAAAGTACCCTAGATACCCTTGAATCCATTGCTCTTGAATCCAAACATGGAGATCTCCGTTTTTATCATGCTGATCTCTCCGATTTTGCGAGTATAGAAAAAATATTTTTAACAAACCGTTTTGATGCACTCATGCACTTCGCCGCATCAATTGTCGTCCCCGAATCGGTTGAAAACCCTCTTAAATATTATATGAACAATACACTCAATACCACTAATCTGATCCGGTTGTGCACTGAATACAAAGTCGGAAAATTTATCTTTTCCTCCACTGCCGCAATTTACGGTGAACCGACCGAAATACCGGTAAAAGAAGCAACAGTGGCAAACCCTATTAATCCTTACGGTATGAGTAAACTGATGAGTGAGCGGGTATTGCAAGACACTGCCGCCGCTAACCCCGATTTTAATTTTATCATTCTACGCTACTTTAATGTGGCCGGTGCTGATGTACGAAACCGTATCGGGCAAAGCTTTCCCAATGCAACCCACCTGATAAAAGTTGCTGCACAAACTGCATTAGGCTATCGAGATAAAATCTACATATTCGGCACTGATTATGATACATCTGACGGTTCTTGTATCCGTGATTATATTCATGTTGATGATCTTGCTTCAGCGCATCTGAAAGCATTAAAATATTTATCTCAGGGAAATAAAGGTATTATTCTCAATTGTGGATACGGTCATGGGTTTAGTGTTTATGAGGTAATAGATACTATGAAAAAAATAAGTGGCATCGATTTTTCGGTAAAAATTTCACCACGTCGTAGCGGTGATCCAGCTTTACTCATTTCAGATTGCACTAACATCAAAAAAATTCTCGACTGGATTCCTCAATATGATGATTTAAATCTGATTTGTCAAACAGCTTTTGAATGGGAAAAAAAAACACTTCATCTTTCTAAGAAAATTTAGTTTCATATTTTATTAGTGTTACCCTCAATATAAATCAAGGAAACAGCAGTTTATGTACCTTTTTACCTCAGAAGTCGTCTCTCCAGGGCATCCCGATAAATGCGCCGATATCATTGCCGACAGTATCGTTGATCGTCTCATCATCGGTGATCCGAAAAGCCGTGTTGCGAGCGAAGTTTTCGTAGCGGGAAAACATGTCGTTATCGGGGGAGAAGTTACCTCGAAAGTAGAGCTTAGCACCAAAGAGTATAAACATATCGCCCTCGAAGCACTCAAAAAAATCGGCTACAACGGACATCCGCACTTCACTCGCGATGAGTGTCTCCATCCTGAGGATGTGGAAGTTCAAGTTCTCTTGAACCGTCAATCTCCCGATATCAACCAAGGGGTTGACCAAGAAGACGGAGAAACCGGTGCCGGAGATCAGGGGATCATGTTCGGATATGCCGATTGTGAAACCGCCAACTACATGCCAAGTGCTATTACCTATGCCAGAATGCTCATGGAAAAAGTATACCACTACGCATTGGCACATCCGCATAAACTCGGTGTCGATATCAAAACCCAAGTGACCATGGATTACGGATGCAAAGACAACTTTGAAATTTGCAATCCTCAATCGATCCATACCATCGTTGTCTCCGCACCATGCGTCAACACAATGAGTATCGAGCAAGTACGCGAACTCATTATGGAGCTAATCCTTGATACAGGGTTACCGACCAATCTTTTTGATCCAAAAAACTGTATTATCCACATCAATCCGACCGGTAAATATGTCTCTCACTCGAGTCTCCATGACAGCGGATTGACAGGACGTAAACTCATCGTTGATAGTTTTGGCGGATACGCTCCGATCGGTGGTGGTGCCCAAAGCTCCAAAGACTACACCAAAGTGGATCGATCAGGTCTCTATGCGGGACGCTGGATCGCGAAACATATCGTGTCAGCAGGGTTAGCTAAAAAAGCAATCGTTCAGATCAGCTACGCCATTGGGGTTGCGAAACCGACTTCTGTCGCTGTCGATACCTGCGGTACATGTATTGATGGATTGAATGACGATATTCTTTCGGCTTTCGTTCATGACAACTTTGCCCTCACCCCAAACTGGATTACCCGCAAATTTGATCTTGATCACCCAAGCGAAGAGACGTTTCTCTATGCCGATGTCGCCTCTCGCGGTCAAGTCGGTCAAAGCGATTACCCGTGGGAAAAATTGGATGAATTGGATAAATTTGAAGGATTAAAATCTTGAACATACTGCCATTGATCGGTCGAGAAAAAGAACTCTTTGTCGACGATATTAATGCTTATGCGCAGAAACTTTCCGATACAGTCTCCACATCATCGTTTCTTGTGATCGGCGGAGCCGGCTCGATCGGCCAAGCCGTCACCAAAGAGATTTTCAAACGCAATCCTCGTAAACTCCACGTCGTCGATATCAGTGAAAACAATATGGTTGAATTGGTGCGCGATATTCGGAGTTCCTTTGGATACATCGACGGTGACTTTCAAACTTTTGCCCTCGACATCGGATCCGTCGAATACGATGCTTTTATCGCAGCTGACGGAGAGTACGACTATGTTTTAAATCTCTCTGCTCTCAAGCATGTACGGAGTGAAAAAGACCCTTTCACACTCATGCGGATGATTGATGTCAATATCTTCAATACCGATAAAACATTGCATCAATCGATCGCTAAGGGTGCAAAAAAATATTTTTGTGTCTCTACCGACAAAGCGGCCAATCCAGTCAATATGATGGGGGCGAGCAAGCGGATCATGGAGATGTTTTTGATGCGCCGAAGCCGCGACATCACCATCTCAACTGCCCGGTTTGCGAATGTTGCATTCAGCGACGGATCACTTTTACACGGATTTAACCAGCGGATTCAAAAACGTCAGCCGATTGTTGCTCCAAACGACATCAAACGCTACTTTGTTACTCCTCAGGAGTCAGGTGAACTGTGCCTGATGTCATGTATTTTCGGTGAAAACCGCGACATCTTTTTTCCAAAACTGAGTGAGGCGCTTCATCTCATCACATTCGCCAATATCGCCGTCAAATATCTCAAGAACCTGGGGTATACACCCTATCTATGCGACAGTGAAGACGAAGCCAGAGAGCTCTCTAAAACCCTTCCCGATCAAGGACAATGGCCATGTCTTTTCACGACTAGCGATACAACGGGAGAAAAAGATTTCGAAGAGTTTTTTACCGATAACGAAACCCTTGATATGGAACGGTTTCATAATCTGGGAGTGATCAAGAATGATCCGATCTACGATGAATCGCAACTCAACCGCTTTACCGAAACAATCAATCAAATGAAAGCCGATAAGCAATGGACAAAAGATCAAATTGTTGCACTATTTTTTGAGATGATCCCTGATTTTGGTCACAAAGAAACCGGAAAATATCTCGACGGAAAAATGTGATGGATTTTGATGCCATAACAAACTTTATAAAAAAGACGTTTCACACCGAAACGTTTCTACCCCTTCATGAGCCCCGTTTTATCGGTAATGAAAAAAATTACCTCAATGAGTGTATCGATTCCACATTTGTCTCCAGCGTCGGTCCCTTTGTAGATCGGTTCGAAAAAGAATTCGCTACCTACGTAGGATCAAAATACGCTGTAGCTACCGTGAACGGAACGGCTGCACTTCATATTTCGCTCCTTTTGGCAGGTGTCGAACAAGGCAATGAAGTGATTACCCAACCTCTCACCTTTATCGCCACAGCAAATGCCATCAGCTATATCGGGGCAAAACCTGTTTTTGTCGATGTCGACCGAGACACGATGGGGCTCTCTCCCGAGTCACTGAAAACATTTTTAGAGACGCACTGTAATATTGTGGATAATCGCTGCATCAACACGACAACCCAAAAGGTGATCAAAGCGTGTGTCCCGATGCATACCTTCGGTCATCCGTGTCGGATCGATGAAATCAAAGTACTTTGTGATCAATGGCATATCACACTAGTCGAAGATGCCGCCGAATCTCTCGGAAGCACGTACAAAGAGCGACACACCGGTACTTTTGGAATATTGGGAGCATTTAGTTTCAACGGCAATAAAATCATCACCAGCGGCGGCGGTGGAGTGATCGTCACCGATAATGAACAATTGGCTGCACGAGCCAAACATCTCACCACCACGGCCAAAACTCCCCATCGTTGGGAGTATGTCCACGATGAGATCGGCTACAACTACCGTCTCCCCAATATCAATGCGGCACTCTTATGTGCCCAAATGGAAACGTTAGACCTATTTTTAGAAAATAAGCGCCTTTTGACAAATGAATACGGGTCATTTTTCGATACAACGCCTATCAATCATGTCCGTGAACCGATAAATGCACGATCAAATTATTGGCTTCAAACACTGATCCTAAATAATAAAGATGAGCAAGAAGCTTTTTTAGCGTACACCAATGATCATGGAGTCATGACCCGTCCGATCTGGAGATTGATGAACAAACTGGAGATGTTTAAAGAGTGTCAATGCAGCGATTTGAGTAATGCTCTCTGGCTTGAAGAGCGGGTCGTGAATATTCCCAGCGGAGTGCGTCTATGAAACCGAAACTACTCCTCATCGGCGGCGGCGGTCATTGCCGATCACTGATCGACGTTATCGAAGCAGAAGGAAAATATGAAATCGGAGGGATTCTCGATATTCCTGAGCGAATCGGTGAAAAAGTCCTCGGATATCCTATCATAGGGTCCAATAATGATCTTGAAAACCTGTTTGGCACCTTTACACATGCACTGATCACCTTTGGTCAAATCAAATCTCCCGATTCACGAATCGCGATGTATGAACGATTAAAGGGTATCGGGTATACCCTTCCTACCATTATCTCTCCCAGAGCATATGTTTCCAAACACGCCCGCATCGGCGAGGGGAATGTCATCCTCCATGATGCGCTTATCAATGCAAATGCCACCATCAGCGACAACTGCATCATCAATAGCAAAGCCCTCATCGAACACGATTGCGTTGTCGAAAGTCACTGTCATATCTCCACAGGAGCGATACTCAACGGAGGATGCACCCTCAAAGAGGGGAGCTTTTTCGGAAGCAACGCCGTGTCCAAAGAGGCTATCACCATCGAAGAGGGCTCTTTTATCAAAGCGGGAAGTATCGCCAAATGAGTATTTTCATCATTGCCGAAGCGGGTGTCAACCACAACGGGTCTTTGGAGATTGCCAAAGAACTCATCGATGTAGCCGTACAATCAGGTGCAGATGCGGTGAAGTTTCAAACGTTCAAAGCCGATAAACTCGTTTCCAAAACAGCCCAAAAAGCCTCTTATCAAAAACAAACGACCGATGCGGACGAATCCCAATATGCCATGATCAAAAAACTGGAGTTGGATGAGAAGGCACACCATGAACTCATTGAGTATTGCGCACAAGAAAACATTCTGTTTCTCTCCACCCCTTTTGACCATGAGAGTATCGATTTATTAGCCAATCTGGGGATGGAGATTTTCAAAATTCCCAGTGGAGAAATCACCAACCTCCC
Organism: Sulfuricurvum sp. PD_MW2; assembly: GCF_002633015.1. Taxonomy (GTDB): domain Bacteria; phylum Campylobacterota; class Campylobacteria; order Campylobacterales; family Sulfurimonadaceae; genus Sulfuricurvum. Next base: position 72,644 of record NZ_NSIU01000005.1, read on the forward strand.
CTATCTCCGGCACATCGGTTCGCTTAAAAAAGAGGTGATCCTCTCTACAGGGATGGCAACGCTCGATGAAATCGATCAGGCACTTCGTGTATTGACAAGCGCAGGAACAGCAAAAGAGCACCTCATCGTATTACACGCAACAACCGAATATCCTTGCCCGATGGAAGAGGTCAATCTGCGTGCGATGCAGACCATACGGGACACCTTTGGTATACGGGTAGGATATTCCGATCATACGCGTGGTATTGAAGTCCCGATAGCTGCTGCTGCTATGGGTGCGAGTGTAATCGAAAAGCACTTTACCCTCAATAGAGAAATGGAAGGACCCGATCACAAAGCGAGTTTGGAACCTAATGAGTTGATTTCGATGGTTCACGCTATCCGAAACATCGAAAAAGCATTAGGTGATGGGATCAAGCGCCCCTCGCCAAGTGAACTCAAAAACATCCCTATTGCTCGAAAAAGCATCGTTGCTTCCCGTACGATTACCAAGGGAGAGCGTTTGAGTGAGGAGAACATCACCATCAAACGTCCCGGAAACGGAATCAGCCCCATGCGTTACGATGAGATTATCGGCACTGTCGCATCCAAAAACTATGTCGAAGATGAGGCGATATGAGAAAAATATGCGTCATTACCGGAACCCGCGCGGAATACGGTCTGCTTTGCTATCTGATGCGCTTCATCGAAGCCGATCCTGAACTCGAACTTCAGATTATCGTGACAGGAATGCATCTGAGCCCCGAATTCGGACTCACCTACAAAGAGATTGAAAAAGAGTTTACCATCACCAAAAAAATCGAAATACTCCTCTCCAGCGATACCTCGGTGGGGATTTCCAAATCAATGGGATTGGCTCAAATCTCGTTTGCGGAGTGTTTTGAAGAGCTCAAACCCGATCTTATCGTTGTGCTTGGGGATAGATACGAAATATTCAGTGCCGCAAGTGCTGCGATGATCGCACGTATCCCTATCGCTCATCTGCACGGAGGGGAAACAACAGAGGGGGCGTTCGATGAATCGATCCGCCATAGCATCACCAAAATGGCACATCTGCATTTTACCGCCGCTGAAGCATACCGTGATCGGGTCATTCAACTCGGAGAACATCCGGAGAGAGTCTTTAATGTCGGAGGGATGGGGATCGATGCGATCAAAAGGATCACTCTCTTGGAGAAATCCGAATTGGAAAAGAGTATCAACTTTACCTTCGGGACCAAAAATCTCCTCGTAACCTTCCATCCCGTTACATTGGAAACCCATACGGCAACAGAACAGTTTCAAGCACTGTTAGATGCTTTGGATACCCTCGAAGATACCCATATAATCTTTACCAAAGCCAATAGCGATACCGATGGACGCGCTATCAATGCCATGATCGACACCTACACAGCACACCATATCTCCAACACTATCGCATTCGCTTCTATGGGGCAACTGCGTTATTTGAGTGCGTTACAGTTTGTCGATGCGGTAGTTGGAAACAGTTCCAGCGGTCTGCTCGAAGCGCCAAGCTTTCATATCGGTACGATCAATATCGGTGATCGTCAAAAGGGGCGGCTAAAAGCCCTCAGCGTAATCGATTGTAAACCAACGCAAGAAGCAATCTGTGAAAGTTTAGCAAAACTCTATACCCCTGAATTTCAACAGCAACTTTTCACGCTCCAAAACCCTTACGGCGAAGGGGGAGCAGTTGAGCAAATCATTCAGATCCTCAAAAGCACCCCTTTGGATGATCTGCTCAAAAAATCATTTTATGATAGAGGACTTTCATGAAACCGATAGATGCCATTAAACTCTCGTTAACCTCTACGATCCGAGACGCTTTGCAAATCATCAACAACGGTGCGATGCAAATGGCGGTTGTCGTCGATTCAGAGGGGAAACTTTTGGGGACTATCACTGATGGCGATATACGTCGCGGACTGTTGAACAATCTGCGTCTTGAAGATAGCGTTGAAACGATACTCCATACCACGCCGACCGTAGCAACGCTCAGCGATACGAAAGAGGAGATCCTCCAAAAAGCGCTCACAAAAAAACTGCATCAAATTCCGATCATCGATGAAGAATACCGTGTTTTAGGGATACAAGAGATCAACGATCTCATCAAACCCCCAACCAAGCCTAATATGGTCGTACTGATGGTGGGAGGATTGGGAAGCCGCCTTCGACCGCTCACCGAAAATACCCCAAAACCGATGCTCAAAGTCGGAAACAAACCGATACTGCAAACCATAGTAGAGAAATTTGCCGAATACGGATTTAACGAAATTGTCCTATGCGTCAACTATAAATCGCACATCATCCAAGATTATTTCGGGGACGGAAGCGCCTTTGGGGTGAATATCACCTATATCTTTGAAGAGGAGCGGATGGGAACGGCAGGAGCACTCAGCCTTCTTACAACCCTCCCGAATGAGCCTTTTTTCGTGATGAACGGCGATTTGCTCACCAATATCAATTTTGAACATCTATACAACTACCATCTCTCTCAAAACGCCATGGCGACAATGTGTGTCCGTGAATACGATTTTCAAGTCCCTTATGGCGTTGTCAACATGGAGGGGAACGCCATCCTCTCCATTGAGGAAAAGCCTCTCCATAAATTCTTTGTGAGTGCAGGGATCTATATGCTTGATCCGGAGGTCATCCAATACATCCCGAAAAACCAATTTTACGACATGCCAACCCTATTTGAAACCCTTATTAAAAAGGAGCAAAAAGCGATCTCTTTTCCGATACGGGAATATTGGCTAGATATCGGTCAGATGGAGGAGTACGAACGGGCCAATCAAGAGTATGCGGGTGTGTTTCAGTGAAAGCACTCATTGTCGGATACGGTTCTATCGGTCAACGGCACTATGATGTCCTCTCCTCGATGAGAGTTTTTGATGCAATTCATGTCGTCACTTCTCAAATGCTTCAAGACATCACGACATTCAAAACGTTGGAATCGGTTTGCGATATTAAGAGCTATGATTATTTCGTGATTGCATCGGAAACCAATAAACACCTTTCTCAGCTCATCTATCTGGATACGCACGTCAAAAATAAAACGATTTTATGCGAAAAACCCATTTTTGATACATACCAAAACACCCAACTCCCGAATAACGCTATTTATGTCGGTTACGTGTTGCGTTTTCATCCGATTTTTGAGCAGCTCAAATCCCTTTTGGGTACCGAAACTCCGATCGCCGTATCGATTAGGGCAGGCTCCTACCTCCCCTCATGGAGACCGCAAAGAGATTATCGTACCCTCTACAGCGCATCCAAGGAACAGGGGGGTGGCGTGTTGCTCGATCTGAGCCACGAAATCGATTATGCCCAGTGGCTCTTCGGTCCCCTCTCCCTCCTCGGTGCGTATCAAAGCAAAATTTCCGATTTAGAGATCGATTCGGATGACATTACCGTTATAACGGCACAAACATCCCATAACGCATCGATCACCATTACTTTGGATTACATCAGTAAAATTCCCCTTCGTGAGATCGTTATCCATACGAATACCCAGACCCTCATTGTCGATATGATTGCAAACACGTTAAAAATCGGAGCCCTTGATGGGGAAATTGAAACGATTACCTTAGAGCCGTTTGAGCGCAATGAACTTTTTATCAAAATGCACCACTCTGCACTAAGCGACAAAACCGATCTATGCACACTGAGCGAAGGGCTGAGTGTCATGAAAACCATCACCGATATTCAGGAACACCATCATGGCTAAAGTTTTATGTACGATATGCGCACGCGGAGGGTCAAAAGGGGTTAAAAACAAAAACATCAAACTCCTGGGCGGCAAACCCCTCATCGCTTACACCATCGAGCAGGCCGCTCAGTCGGGACTGTTTGAACACATCGTTATCAGTACCGATTCGGATGCGATAGCACAGTGCGCACAGGAATACGGTGCTGAAGTTTTTTTCAAACGTTCAGCAGAGATGGCATCCGATACTGCCGGAAAACTCGATGTCATCCGCGATGCGTTCAAACGCTCTGAAGAGTATTACGGTTGCACATTTGATACCTTGATCGATCTGGATGCCACCGCACCCCTTCGCAGTGTTCAAGACATTGTTGATTCCTACAGACAGTTTCTGCGAGATGATAACGACAATCTCATCACTGCCATGCCCTCTCGCCGAAGCCCCTATTTTAATCTCGTCGAAGTAGATGCTTCAGGAAAGGTAGCGTTATCGAAAAAGCTCTCTGATGGTGTCGTACGCCGACAAGATGCCCCAAAAAGCTACGATATGAATGCCTCCATCTATATTTGGAAACGGGATGTCATTTTAAATGAGAACACACTGTTTCTCGAAAAAACAGGCTTATATGTGATGCCGGAAGAACGTTCTATCGACATCGATACGGAACTCGATTTTGAGTTTGTCGAATTTTTGATGAGGAAGCAGAATGATTAAAAACCACGTAGTCGTCATTACCGGTGGAGCGGGACTGATCGGAAAAGAGTTTGTAAAAGCAGTCGTGGCCAATAACGGAATCGCGATCATCGCCGATATTAATGAACAAATCGGCAACCGTGTGAAAGAGGAACTATCACTAGAGTTACAAACCAATGCTATCGATTTTATAGCATTGGATATCACCTCCAAAGAGTCTCTCAATACCGCAATAGCGTATTTACACGACACATACGGCAAAGTCGATGCATTGGTTAACAACGCCTATCCGCGCAATAAAAACTATGGAAAACACTTTTTTGAAGTTGAATATGCCGATTTTTGCGAAAATCTCAATCTCAATCTCGGCGGCTATTTTTTAGCAAGTCAGCAGTTCGCCCTCTACTTTCAAAAACAAGGCTTTGGAAACATCATCAACATCTCCTCTATTTACGGTGTTATCGCTCCAAAATTTGAAGTCTACGACAATACTCCAATGAGTATGCCGGTTGAATATGCCGCGATCAAATCGGCACTCCTTATGCTGACGCAATATATGGCAAAATATTTCAAAGGGATGAATATTCGAGTCAATGCAATCAGCCCAGGCGGTATTTTCGATCATCAGCTGGAGCCTTTTTTAGAGAGCTACAAAAAGCAGTGCCTTAACAAAGGGATGCTTGATAAAAGCGATTTACAGGGGACGCTCGTCTATTTGCTCAGTGACATGAGTCGATACGTCAACGGTCAAAATATTATTGTGGATGATGGATTTAGTCTATGATACAAGAGATCGTTTCCAAATATCGCTTTGACAAAAAGAGTGATCGCATCGGTCCGGATTGTCCGTTTACCCATTGGAAGCTTTATTTTAAATCGTCTATGGTGACTCTGTGCCAACAAAAATTTGCTCATTTTGGAGTCAATGCAGAGTTTCGCCCCGGAGCATACGCTATTTGCTGCAGTAAGATCTTTATCGGAGACAATGTCGTTATCCGCCCGGGAACAATGCTTTTTGCTGATCCCAGAGAAGGGGAAAGCGGCTCGATCACCATCGAAGAGAATGTCATGATCGGATCTGGGGTTCATATGTATGTTCATAACCATCGGTTTGATAAGCCGAATCTTCCGATCATTGCTCAGGGTCACTATCCCTCAGAATCGATCACTTTGAAAAAAGGCTCTTGGATCGGAGCCAATGCAATCATCCTTCCCGGTGTCACCATCGGTGAAAACAGTGTTATCGGTGCAGGAAGTATTGTTACCCATGATATTCCCCCTTTTTCAGTTGCGGTAGGTTCACCCGCGCGCGTTGTCAAAAAAACCACGGAAAAGTAAAATGGCCGCGGAAGAGAGTCTTAAAAAACGCTACCTCATTAAGCTTCTCTCTAACCTTATCAACGGTGCAATCAATATTCTCTTTCTTGCACTTGTCCCAAAAGCGCTCGGTCCGGTAGCCTATGGACAGTTTAGTTATTTGCAACAGTTATTTTCACAACTTTTCGGTTTGGCGGATGCTGGAACCTCGATGGCATTTTTCACCAAGCTCTCATCCCATCCTCAGCGCAAAGAATTAATCTCTTTTTACGCTTTGTATATGGGGGTGGTTTTAATCGCTATCTCTCTTTTTGTCTATCTCCTACACTACACCCCATTCACCCAAACGCTATTCCCAAATATACCGCAAGAGTATATTGTTATCGGAATGGGACTGGGATTTTTGACATGGCTCAACCAGATTTTTATTAAAATTTCCGATGCCTATGCCCTGACCGTATCGGTCGAAATCCTGAAAAGTCTCCACAAATTTATCTCTTTGGGCTTGCTTTTTTATTTTCTCTACTATCTCACTTTCGATCTCACCGCCTATTTTCAGTTTAACTACATCGTCTCAGGCCTCTTTATTGCCCTTGCATCGCTCCTCTTTATACAACGCGGTGTTTTTAGCTCCGATTTATGGCAGCAACGCCTTCATATCCTCCAAAATATCAAAGAGTTCGCCCATTACAGCCACCCGATCCTCTTATTCTCACTTGTCGGAGTAGGGATTGGAATGTTTGATATTTGGCTGCTCCAGAGCACCGGTGGAGCCGAACAAACAGGATTTTACACCTTGGCGTACTCCGTTGCCGCCGTCTCATTTTTGTTCACAAGCTCGATGACCCCGATCATTACCCGCGAATTTGCCCGCTCTTTTGCGCAAGGGAATATGGAAAAAATTCAACTCCATTTCAAACGCTTTATTCCGATGCTCTATTCGGTTGCCGCATTTTTTGCGGTATTTGTCGCCTTTCAATCAGATCAACTCATTCACCTCTTTAGCGGTGAAAAATTTGCCCTTGCCGCACCGGCTCTCAGTGTCATTGCCCTCTACCCGATCCATCAAACCTACGGACAGCTCAGCGGATCGCTTTTTTTTGCCAATGGAAATACCTCGCAATATCGTAATATTGCGCTCTTTACCTCATTAATCGGCGTTATTTTTACATTTATTTTTCTCTACGTATTACATCTTGGTTCCCTTGGTCTCGCCTATAAAATGGTGATCACTCAGCTCATCGGGGTGAGTATACAGCTCTATTTCAATACGGTATTTTTAAAAATCAAAATAGCTCCGTTTATCTTCCATCAGATCTATGCTTTGCTCTTTTTTATACTCGCTGCATTTGTAAGTATTTTTGTCACATCATCGATACAAACACCGTGGATCAATCTAGCGTCTTGTGCCGTTTTTTATGCGGTATTGACTATAATCGGGGCAATAATTTTCCCTCAGATTTTTGCAACATCCCGAGGAGAAATCAAAAAATTGTTTCTCAAAAAAAAGAAGGATATTTCTGTCGATGCCTAACACCGTTGCTTCACTAGCTCCACGAAAATCGCACTACCGTAACATTTTTATTCTTGATTCACTCGAATGGTGGGATGCAGCAAGCTATGACATTTCCACCGATTTGATTCTTACTTATGATTTTGGACTCAAACATAAAATCGACGCAATAGGGGGAGAGGCTTACTATATTGATCATCTCATCGACCCATCAATCATGCAAGAAAATAATTTTTTAGTGACCGATTTTTTGAAAAACTGGCATTATGACGCAAACGGACAAGATATTTTTACCTACAAAGAGATTCCGTTCGGATTCTCATTACGGCTCGATATCTGGAACGAACTGGTAACTCTCTCACGTCTTGCTCTATGTCTGGAATCTTTAAAACACCTCTCTTTTTATAGGTTGTATTTGGGAAGCGACGATAAACGGATCAAAACGGTTTTAGATCGATACAAAATTGAAGCTCACTCTGTATCCAAATCGACCTCCGTCCCCATCTTTTATTTCCCGATAGCGCAATGGTTGGATGACAAAATCCGCTCAAGCGGCTTACGCGGTTTTTTGGTGCGTATTCGGGAAATCGTTACGGCATTCTACGGCTACATTGTCCCTTTTATGGATACCCTTATCCCTCGTTCGAAGCCACAGCGTTCCCTCTTCATCCAAGAGTACCATCCAACACGAAAACTGATTGAAATCCTCAAAAAAGACCCTTTATTGCGTGTTGTTTTGGTCAATTTCACCCGCGGCTCAAAACTGCTGGATCACCGATTTGAGCGTCTTATCCCTATCAGCGGTTCACTCCATTCCTTTGAGCCTATTGCATCAACATTGCTCAGAGCTTTCAAAGAACATCGCCACGCGTCTCTCATCCTCACCAACGGCGAGGATATAAGCGATGAACTCTATACGATTATCGAGCAACGGATCGGATCTCGAATCGCACCTGTTCTTCGTACGCTTCACAGCGTTATCCGTTATCTCGATAAGCATCCGATCCAACTCGAAATTCTTATTGCCAATATGGGGTTAACCGCAACATTGGTCGATTGCGTCTGCAAAGCCAGAGGTATTCCTAGCTATCTGATCATAAACGGTATGCTGACGAAAGAATTTATGGACGAAGCCAAATACGCAACTTACATCAACGCTTATTCGACAAGTATTAAAGAGCACTATTTTCGCAACATAAAGAACATCGTCTGCCTTGGAGACCCTCGGATGGACAACTATCCGCCGCTTAACGCTCCCAGAGTGATCAATCGGACCCGTCCAACCGTCACCATTGGTACGTCCGGATTTAATCCGATCGATCTGAACTCCTACGTCGCGGTCGAATTTGAGTTTATGTACGACGTATTGAGCGCTCTGCAAACGATGATTCAGCAAGATTTTCCGATGGATATTATCATCAAAGTACGTCCGAACGGCTATCTCAAACAATATGCCGATTTTGTCTCCGCTTTTTTCCCGAATCTGAACATTGAGCTCATCAGTACCGCTCCGATGAAAAGTGTTTTGGATAAAACCGACCTCTACATCAGTATTTATTCGCAAACCCTTTTCGAGGCCTCTTGTCTAGGTATTCCTGCTATCTACCACAAAAAAGATACCGAAGTGATGGACCCACCGTTCAATGGAAAGTGCGAGCTTGTCACCACTCGAAATGTCGATAATCTGATCCAAGCCTTAAACGATTTCAAATCGATCCATCCGCGTTATAATGCTTTCTTGGATCGCTCCGTTATGGAACGCTACATCGGTCCTCTGGATGGAAACAATATGCAGCGAAATGTTGATTATGTGTATGAACTCTTAAAAAAAGAGGATCTATCGTGATGATATCAGCGATAAAAAAATCGATCCGTCTATGGCAATTACGCAGACGATTTCCTGCGAGTACTATTCATACCGGAGCAATTGCGGATGGCTTGTCCAGCTTAGGGATGCACACCGTTTTATTTCCCGAGGCAATAGTACTCCGCAGCGTGTTGGAAAAATACACGTATGTACAAAGCCACTCGGTGATCAATAACGCTCACATCGGCCCGTTTTGCTCCATCGCCGCCAACGTTCATATCGGCTTGGCATCCCATCCGATCGACGGAGTGAGCAGTTCCCCCGTATTTTACGACGCGAGCCAACCGCTTCCTCACTTCTTTACCAAATCGGTATCCCCTGCCGACAATACCCCAAAAACGACTATTCATGCCGATGTCTGGATCGGTCAGGGAGCTATGATCAAAGCAGGTATCACCATCGGAGTAGGTGCAGTAATCGGCGCAGGTGCGGTCGTCACCCGCGATGTCGAATCCTACAGCGTTGTCGGAGGTATCCCTGCACGTGAAATCAAAAAACGATTTGATGAGGAAACGATTGAACGCCTTTTGATATCACGCTGGTGGGAGTTGGAGGAGACAAAACTCGAACAGCTTACCCCCTTGTTCGCTACCCCGGAAGCATTCTTAGATGCGGTAGAGGAAAAGAACCGATGATACCCTTTAGCTTTTATCGGCGAACCGTCAACGCTCTGCGACGCCGCTCTTTTGCCCTCTTTTTTTCCCATACGTTCAAGCGATTCGGGAAAAATGTAGCGATCATTTCTCCCGATATCATCGAGGGAGAGCGCTTTATTTCGCTGGGAGACAATGTCTCGATTAATACCCAGGCGTGGCTGTTGGCACTGCATCAAAACGATACACTCCCGCAACTCGACATAGGAGCAGGGACAACGATCGGCAGGTTTGCCCATATCGTTGCACTGCGAAAGGTGATCATCGGCAACAATGTACTCATCGCGGATAAAGTGTATATCTCCGATAACCTGCATGGCTACGAAGATACAACCATAGCGATCAAGAATCAGCCGATTTTTTTTAAGGGGCGTGTCGAGATCGGTGATAACAGTTGGATCGGTGAAAACGTCTCCATTATTGGTGCTTCGATCGGGAAACACTGTGTTATCGGTGCCAATTCGGTCGTAACCCACGATATTCCTGATTATTCTATTGCCGTCGGTTCTCCCGCACGGGTAATAAAAAGGTATAATTCGTTCACACAACAATGGACAACTATAGACCAAGAAAGTACGCATGAATAAAACTGTTTTAATCACCGGCGGTGCCGGATTTATCGGTTCCAACCTCGCCCTACGCCTCATCGAAAAAGGGTATCAAGTTACCGTTTTGGATAACTTATCCCCCCAGATTCACGGCGATAATGGAGAAAATTCCGTCCTCTACCGCGCTATTTGCGATAAAGTCCGCTTCATCAAAGGGAGCGTTCTAAATTATGATGATTGGAAGAGCGCTCTTGAAGGAACACATATCGTTGTCCATTTGGCCGCAGAGACGGGGACGGGACAATCGATGTATGAGATCGAAAAATACACCGACGTCAATATCAAAGGGACCTCTATTTTCCTCGATATTTTGGCCAATGAAACCCATACAATCGAAAAGATGATTGTTGCTTCCTCACGAGCCATCTATGGAGAAGGAAAACATCGGTGCGACGATCATGGCATCGTCTACCCGACCGAACGGCTAGATTGTGATATGAAATCGGGGGATTTCAATGTCAAATGTCCCCTTTGCGCCAAAAATACAGAGCTCATGAGCACCGATGAAGAGAGCAAAATCCACCCTACCTCTATCTACGGTATCACCAAACAGGTTCAAGAACAGATGTTTATGGTGATGGGCAAATCGTTGGGCATCCCCGCCGTGGCATTCCGCTACCAAAACGTCTACGGGGCGGGACAATCTCTCTCTAATCCCTACACGGGGATCCTATCGATCTTCTCCACCCGCATCAAAAACGGCAACGACATCACCATTTTTGAAGACGGCGAAGAGAGCCGTGATTTTGTCTATATTGACGATGTTGTAGAAGCGACGATCCTCGGAATCGAAAAAGAAGAGGCGAATTTTCAGGTTTTTAACGTCGGAGCGGGTGTCGCAACCGATGTTCTCACGGTCGCCCGAACGCTCAAAAACGCCTACAAAAGTGACTCGAACATAACCGTGAGCGGAAACTATCGTCTCGGAGACATCCGCCACAACTATGCCGACTTGTCCCATATCCGCAACACACTCGGATTTAGTCCCGCTGTAAGCTTTGAGGAGGGGATACGCCGCTTTACCCAGTGGGTAGAAAAGCAAGAGGTTGTTGAAGACAAATATCAAAAAAGCATCGATGAGATGAGAGCAAAAGGGCTCTATAAATGATCGATCTCGAAGGGAGAAGAGTCCTTTTTATCGCACCGAAATTTTATACGTACCATACGCAGATTATTGATTTCATCGAAGCAAAAAAGGGGTACGTCACGTTTTATCCCGAAGATATATACACCCCATTTTATCGCTTTGCTCAAAAACTTTTCCCTTCGATAGCATCTAACCTAAAAAAAAGATACCGCAATCACATCATCGAGAGTGTCACCACAGACGGTTACGATATTGTTTTCGTCATCCGTGGCGGTATTTTGTCCCCCTCAGCGATGGAGGCTTTAAAACAAAAACTTCCAAAAGCCCGATTTATCATGTATCAGTGGGACTCCAATCGCCAAAGCAACTATAAACCGCTCATTGACTATTTCGATGTCGTTAAAACATTTGATAGAGTAGATGCTAGAGAATATGCACTAGAATATCTCCCTCTCTTTTACACCGACCGATTTACCCAAATCGCCAACAATAAACTGCCAAAACAATACGATCTTGTCTTTTATGGAGCATACCATAGTGATCGGTTGAAAGTCGTCCAACAGATTGAGCAATTTTGCCAAAACAACCATCTACGTTTTAAATACCATCTTTATATCACGAAAATGGCGCTCTTCCGATTGTTTTGTTTCGGCGTCATATCCCTAAAAGATTTAAAATATCTAAAAACATACTCTGTCGATATGGATCATATCTTAAACGTCTACCGTTCCTCCTTCGCCACACTCGATATTGAGCTTAACATCCAGCACGGGCTCACCATGAGAACCTTTGAGGCTTTAGGAGCAGGATTAAAACTGATCACTACCAACGCACAGATTCAAGAGGAACCTTTTTATAACCCTCAAAACATTGCCCTGCTGGATCGAAACCACATCCACATCGATTTGGATTTTTTCAAATCCCCTTTTTCACTCGACCCTTGTTTGAAACACTACCATATTGATCAATGGCTCACCACCCTACTCACACAGGCCGATCCATCATGAACAGCCCTTTGATTTCAATCGTTATCCCTCTCTACAACGGTGAGCGCTTTATTGCCCAGACCCTTGAGAGTGTTTTGGCGCAAACCTATCGTAACATCGAAGTCATTGTCGTGGATGACGCATCCACCGATAGAGGATGTGAAATCGTCCGTGACTATAGTACAAAAGATTCGCGCCTGAGACTACTACTATCCGAAACCAACTTTGGCGGTCCAGCAAGACCTCGTAATATCGGTATTGAAGTGGCACAAGGGGAATTTATCGCTTTTGTGGATGCCGATGATATATGGAAACCCCATAAACTGCAGACCCAGCTCGATTTTTTGGTCCATAACCCTGACATCGATATGCTCTACTCCCCTGCCGAAATCATTGACGAACACGGAACCATTTCTCCTAGCCGAAAACAACGGTTTCTTTCACTCCTTTTGCGGCTCATGTCACCGAAAAATGCGATTATTTACGGTAACTTTATCAATATCAATACGCTGATGCTGCGACGACCCCTTATCAACCGCTTTATCGAAGAAAAGCGTCTTGTGGCAATTGAAGACTGGATGTTCCATATCCTCAATTTGTATGATGGCATGAAAGCCGCTGTCCTTGAAGAAGCGCTCATTTACTACCGTATCCATTCCGCGTCTATCTCGAACCGACACTCCGATAAAAGCTATCGCAAAATCTTTTATATGCTCTCTGTTCTGTTTCTAGAAGAGCGTATCAGCTTTACCCATTTTTTATTGGCGAATATCCTAAATAGCGCTAAACTGTTGCGACGTAACCTCGCGAATAGATGGAGTTCCCATTGACTACTCTTATCATCGGTCAAAACAGCAATCTCACCCGAGCACTGCTCTGCGTGATCCCAGACTCCATAGCACTCTCATCACGCCATTTATCCGATACCATAGAGTTGTTAGAACCTTACAAAAATCAAACCATCAATCTGATTTTTAACAACTTTCAAACGGCTACGCAGCTTGGTGATACCCTTCATCTTACCCGATACATCGAAAATTCGATTCAGATTACCGCCAAAGTATTAGAGTATTTCAATCAAACACCGATTGCGAAAATCATCTACACGAGCAGCAGTTCGGTGTATGGGAATAATATTTTTTGTGACGAACACGATGGTGTCATGCCCCTCAATCTGCATGCAGCACTCAAAGTGAGCAATGAAAAACTGATCGGACAATATGCCAAAAATCGTCATATCGATTACACTATTGCGCGGATTTTCAACATGTTCGGGGGAGAAGACAGCTTCTCCATTATCAGTAAAATCCTAACCGCACATAGAGAAAACACGCCGCTAACGATCGTCAATAACGGCAATGCCATCCGTGATTTCATCCATATCGATACAGTTGTCGAAGTGTATCAAAAGCTCCTGAACACCATAGAAATTCCGATCATCAATATCGGAAGCGGCAAAGGGACGTCGATCCGAAACATCCTCGATTTTCTGAAGAATCACGGGATTTCTATACAAACGCAAAATCTTTCGCGAGAAGAGCTCAAAATCTCAACCGCCAATAATGCGATTATGGTCAATCTCCTCGGACACACTACATCTATCGATGTCGAAGAGTACCTTTTAAACCAACTCCAAAAGAACCGATGAAAAAGAAAATTTCGATTATACTCACCGTCCCCCTCTCGATTGAGACGTGGTTTAAAGGGCAACCCCGCTATCTGAGCGATTATTACGATGTTGAACTGATCACCTCGCACAGCAAGAGCATCGAAAAAATCAAAGCATATGAAAACGTCACCGTTACGTTGGTCGATTTTACCCGTCAAATCAATCCCCTCAAAGATTTGAAAATTCTCTTTGTCCTTTGGCGCCATTTTCGGCATCGACAACCCGATATGGTCTACTCCATCACCCCTAAAGCAGGATTGTTAGGGATGATTTCAGCATGGCTTGCACGTGTTCCGGTGCGCCTTCATCTCATCGTCGGGCTCGCCTATTTCGGCTCAAGCGGAAAACGGCGTTTTCTTCTCAAAACCATTGAGAAAATCACCTATTTTTTTGCAACCCATCTCTACGCCAACAGCCTCAACCTCCCTAAAATCATTACGGAGAAGTTAACTTCCAAAGCGGTAAATGTGATCGCTCACGGTTCGGTCAACGGAGTGGATACCGACTATTTCAAAGATACTATGAGTAGCGAAGAAAAATCTACTTTGCGTCAGCGTCTGAACATTGCACACGATGCTTTTATTCTCCTATTCACAGGTCGTATCGTCGGCGACAAAGGGGTAAATGAGCTCATCAGCGCATTTGATTCGCTCTCTTCAACCTATTCCAAACTTACCCTTTTGATGGTAGGAGATTTTGAGCACCATTTGGACCCTATTGCCCAAGATTCTTATGAAATTATCAAAAACCACCCCCGTATACGCGTCGTCCCTTTTCAAGACGATATTCGCCCCTATTTTTGTATTTCTGATCTATTGATTCTCCCCTCCTATCGCGAGGGGCTGCCCAATGTCCTTATCGAAGGGGGAAGTTGCGGCATTGTGATGATAGCCACTGATATCAACGGATGCAACGAGGTGATCATTCACGGAGAAAACGGTCTGTTGATTGAGCCGAAAAATACGCTGCACCTCATCGAAACGATTCAAAAGCTGTTGAGAGAACCTGATCTTTATGCCTCTTTAAAACAAAATGCCCGTCAAAGCATCCTCAACCGATATGACCAGCATGCCTATTGGAATGCCCTTCATCATGAGTTGGAAACTTTATTAAACATGGACAAATCGCATGTATAAACACCTTTTTAAACCCCTCTTCGATCGGCTCGGTGCGTTCATCCTCCTGATCCTCTTTGCTCCCGTATTGATTGTGGTAGCGATTTGTATCTTTTTCACGATGGGTCGCCCCATCGTTTTTACCCAAAAAAGACCGGGGTATAAAGAGAATATTTTTACGATCTATAAATTCCGTACAATGAGTGATGCACGTAATGAGAAGGGTGAACTTCTAAGCGATGAGCTACGCCTCAAAGGGGTTGGTAAAGTGATCCGAGGTCTCAGTCTCGACGAACTTCCTCAACTCATTAACGTCCTCAAAGGGGAGATGAGTTTTATCGGTCCGCGCCCGTTGCTGATCGAGTATCTTCCGCTGTATAATGCGGAACAAAAAAGACGCCATAACGTTCTCCCCGGCATCACCGGATGGGCACAGATCAACGGACGAAACGCCATTAGCTGGGAACAAAAATTTTCTTACGACGTTGAATACGTCGATACCCTATCGTTTTGGAAAGATCTAAAAATCATTTTTCTAACCGTTAAAAAAGTTCTGATAAAAGAAGGGATATCCCAAGAGGGAGTTGCAACCATGGAAAAATTTCTCGGAAATCCAACACAAAAGGATGAGCATGAATAAACGGATTTTTTTATCCCCTCCGCACATGGGAGGAAACGAACTTGCCTATATCCAAGAAGCATTTGAGAGCAACTATATCGCTCCGCTTGGGCATAATGTCGATTCATTCGAAGCACAGATAAAAGCCTACACAGGAGCCAAATACGCCTTAGCTCTCACCAGCGGAACGGCAGCAATTCATCTGGCTCTGCGAGTTCTTGGGATCAAAGACGGCGATGAAGTGATGGCGAGCAGCTTCACGTTCATCGGCTCTGTTGCCCCGATCCTGTATGAACGCTGTACGCCGTTTTTCATCGATTCGGATAAGGAAAGCTGGAATCTCGACCCGAATCTCCTCGAAGAGGAACTATCACATCGTGCCGCTACGGGGAAAAAACAGCCCAAAGCACTCATCGTGACACATCTCTATGGACAATGTGCCGATATCAAACGGATTGCCGCCATTTGTGAACATTATGGGGTTCAACTCATCGAAGATGCAGCGGAGAGTTTGGGAGCCACCTCTGAGGGAAAACAGAGCGGAACCTTTGGCAAAATGGGAATTTACAGCTTTAACGGCAACAAAATCATCACCACCAGCGGCGGGGGAATGCTCGTCAGCGATGATGAATCACTTATCGCCCATGCACGCCATCTTAGCACCCAAGCACGCGAACCCGCACCTCACTATGAACATACCGAGTACGGATATAACTACCGGATGTCCAATATCGTAGCGGGAATCGGCAGAGGGCAAATGGAGGTACTCGACGAGCGTATACGACGTCGAAGAGCGATATTTGAACTCTATTCTCAAGGCCTCGCAGAAATTGAGGGGATCTCTTTTATGCCGGAACTCAAAGGCTCAAGCGGAAACCGCTGGCTCACCACGCTGATGCTACCCGAAGCAATCTCTCCCGAACACCTTCGATTAGCACTAGAGAAAGAAAATATTGAATCCCGCCCTTTGTGGAAACCGATGCATGCACAACCTCTGTTTCATGGGGCAAATCAAAAAATCACCGGCGTGAGTGATGAGCTTTTCGCACGTGGAATCTGCCTTCCGAGCGGTTCTTCTTTAAATGATGAGGATGTAGCGACTATTATCTCCATGGTAAAACATATTATCACCTCTGATAATTGATAAAGCTCTCTCATTTAGCTAAAATACCCTATCAAAAACGGAGTAAGACATACAATGCTAAAACTACACGAAGAGCGCAATTCTTTGCGTGCATTATTTATCTTTATTGCAATCGCTTACATTTTTGCCATTGCAGTCCGTTTCACATGGGTTGACGCAGTCAAAAACGCACCTCAATTTCATTGGAACAATGAATTGATGATCAACAATAATGACGGCTACTATTTTGCAGAAGGGGCACGCGATATTCTTGCCGGGAGCCATAATACCAACGATCAATCCCCTGTTGATGAAGCACCTTCACAACTAACCGCTTCTCTTTCTAAAATCGTTCCCGTCAGCTTTGAAACCTTGATTCTTTACATGCCTGCATTTATCGGTTCGCTGATTGTTATTCCTCTCATTCTTATCGGAAGAGCGCTTAATCAAACAACGATGGGATTTATAGCTGCCTTGGTTGCATCCATCGCCAACAGTTATTATAATCGTACGATGGTAGGGTATTACGATACCGATATGCTTAATATCGTATTTCCTGTATTGGAAATGTTTTCTCTGATTCTCGCCATCACCCATCAGAGAAACCGCTATCTGATCCCCATTTCAATCTCGATTGCTCTGTATCAATGGTGGTATCCGCAAGCATATGCGTTAGATACAGCCTTATTCGCGATGATTATAGGCTATACCCTTGTTTTCGATCGTAAAAATCTGTATTTCTATAAAATTGCCCTTTTTATCCTTATTGGGATTTTAGCGATCCCGTTCAGTGCAAAAGCGGGATTGGCCCTCGTTGTTTTTGCTGTTTTTCACTATAAAAAAGATCTCTCTTTCAGAGTGTTCGGAGCTATTTTCGCACTCGTCATTGCCTTATATTTTTTCACCGGCGGAATTGAGCCGATTCTCCATTTTATCAAAGGGTATCTCTTTAGCGGGAACAAAAACAATGCCCCTTCAGGCTTAGTTTTCTACAATGTCGTTTCAACCGTACGCGAAGCAGGGCATATTCCGTTCACCCTCTTTGCCGAGCGGATCAGCGGACATACCGTTACGTTTATTTTCGCACTCATCGGATATATTCTGGTTCTGATTGCGTATCGACCTCTTCTTATCACTTTACCGCTTGCGGGATTAGGTTTTATCGCTATGTCTGCAGGGCTACGATTCACCATTTATGCCGTTCCACCGCTTGCAATCGGACTCGCATTTTTAATACTATTGATCTCTCAGCAAATGAAAAAACCTTTATTACAGTATCTTAGTATAGCCGTTCTTACCCTTGCGGCCTTATATCCCAACTATACCCATGCCAAAGAGTATCTCACCCCTACCGTACTCAACGACAGCGAAGTGGTTGCGCTAACCGAACTCAACAAAATGGCCTCCGGTGAAGATTATATGATCGGATGGTGGGATTACGGATTTCCGATTCGGTATTATTCCGACGTAAAAACATGGGCAGACGGGGCACAACACTCCGGAGGACAAAACTACCCGGTATCTTTTGTATTGACAGGGAATGATCCTCTCTCCGTTGCCCATATGATGCGGCTCAATACAGAGTATCTTGAAAAAATATTCCAAGAAAAAAATGCTACCTATCCGAGCGTATTAGAGTACATGATGAACAAAGAAGGATTTAAAGATCCTAACGACTTCATCAATGCTATCGCTCTGCCTGAATACAAAACTCCGACAAAAACGCGTGATGTGTATCTCTATCTTCCTTTACGAATGATGGAAATTTTCCCTACCGTTACATTGTTTAGCAATCTTGATCTCAAAACAGGTAAAACGCTTCCGCAGCCTTTCTTTTACTTAACTCAAAATTTTCAAGATACCGGAAAAACAATCGATTTAGCACAAGGTGTTGCGATCGAAAAAGCAACGAGCAGCTTAAAACTTGGTACAAAAAATGTCCCTATCAAGGCATTTTACCAAGTAGGATATGACAACGACAAAAAACTTCAAATTACCCGACAGGCATTTGCTTCGGATGGACTAACGGTCATTTTTATGGCAAGTTACGGACAATTCTTGGTAGTGGATGATTACTTTTTTAACTCAACCTATATCCAGATGTTTGTATTTGAACAATATGACAAAAATCTCTTCCAACCCGTCATTCTCAGTCCTCTGACAAAAATTTACAAATTAAAGATCTAACGGATGAAATTAACCACTATCGAAGGGAGAGCGCCTCTGCTCTCTCCCAACTTTGTGAATCGGATGCTCTTTTTTTTAAGCGCTGATCTTATTTTATTTTTTATCACTCTCTATCTTGCCTACTCTTTGCGCTTTGATTTTATGATTCCCGATCACTATATGGCAAAATTTTATATCGTCTTTTTTGCCCTTACCCTCTTGAAATGGGGCAGTTTTTATCTTTTCGGTATTTACCGTATGACATGGCGTTTTTTCGGCCTTCATGACGCCAAACAACTTTTTTACGCCCATATTCTGGCATCAAGTGCATTTTTTCTTTTATACGCCATTAATACGCCGCTATTTCTCCCGATGCCGCGCAGCGTTATCGGGATCGATTTAATCTTGTCCCTTGTTTTAGTAGGAGCACTCCGTTTTTCAAAAAGACTCTTAGTTGAATCAACAAAAACGGTAGCCAATAAAGCGACAATTATTGTGGGAATTTCTCCTAATACCGCTAATCTCATTAAAAGTATGGTTGAAAGTTCGCACGACTATTATCCTATCTCCATTATGGCAATTGATGAATCAACACAAAACATGGTGGGATCGACTATTCAAAATATCAAAATTTCTGCCTCTTCAGACCTGAGCGGATTGATCAATACCCTTAACATCGAAGCTGCGATTATCGACGGTTCACTCCCGAGCGAATCGCTTCAAAATGCATATCAGATTCTTTCCGATGCAGGCATCAGCGATATCAAACGCTCTACCCTTTTATCGGACGGGAAAGAATCAATTACTTCCTTATCGGTCGAAGAGTTGCTCGCACGCCATCCAAAAGATCTCGATACCCAAACCATCGAGGCTTTTATCCGCGGAAAAAATGTCCTCATTACCGGCGCCGGAGGAAGTATCGGAAGTGAAATCTCGCTGCAATGCCACCGTTTCGGCGCATCCAAACTTCTTTTGGTCGAACATAGCGAATTCAACCTCTATCAAATCGGAGAAAAACTCCCCTCTGCCGAACTGTATCTGTGCAGTATTACCGATAAAGAGACTTTAGATGAGATTATCCGAAACGGTGTACCTGATATTGTTATCCACGCCGCTGCATACAAACATGTACCTTTGTGTGAAGCCAATATCCCGATGGCAATCAAAAACAATGTTATCGGCAGTCGCAACGTAATCGACAGCGCCATCGAGCATAATGTCCCAAAAATCGTCATTATCTCCACCGACAAAGCAGTTCGCCCCACCAATGTCATGGGGACAACGAAACGGATTGTAGAACTCTATGCCCAGAACGTTGATCCTCGCAATAGTGAAATCGTAGCCGTCCGTTTCGGAAATGTCCTCGGCTCCAGCGGCAGTGTTATCCCGAAATTCAAAGCTCAAATCGAGACGGGCGGTCCGATCACCCTGACCCATCCCGATATTACCCGCTATTTTATGCTGATCAGCGAAGCGTGTCAGCTGGTGCTCCAAGCGGCAGCCATCGCACGAGGCGGAGAGCTGTTTATCCTCGATATGGGTGAAAGTGTTAAAATCGCTGATCTGGCAAAAACCATGATCCGTCTTTATGCCACCCAGCCAATCGAAATCGTCTATACGGGATTGCGTCCCGGTGAAAAACTGTATGAAGAACTTTTGATCGATGATAGTGAACAAAAAACGTCGTATGAATCGATTATGATTGCCGGTTCAACCGATTATCCGATCGATATGTTAAAAGAAGATATTGAGAATCTATCCGAGAGCACGAATATTATAGAAGCATTGCGAAAAATCGTACCGGAGTTTCAACCCTCCGGTACCTGAATTTTATAACTCTGTTTTAAGAGCGGCGCCGTTAGAGGCATTAGAAACAAGAAGGCTGTAGCGTTTTAACCATTTGGAAGGGATCTCTTTTTTGATCGGTTTCCAATGCAAACGGCGTTGTTCCAATACTTCATAGCTTACATTGAGTTGCAAGAGGTGAGTATCGACATCGAGTTCAATCTCATCGCCGTCTTCGATCAGGGCAATCAAACCGCCCTCCGCCGCTTCTGGACTGACGTGACCGATAGAGGCTCCGCGTGTCGCACCCGAAAATCGTCCGTCCGTGATGAGAGCAACGCTCTCACCCAGCCCCATTCCCATAATGAGGGCTGTCGGAGCAAGCATCTCCTGCATCCCTGGTCCACCCTTCGGCCCCTCATAGCGGATAACAACGACATCGCCCGCTTTTACTTTGTGTCCGACGATTCCGGCAATCGCTTCTTGCTGGCTGTTAAAACAAACCGCAGAGCCTTTGAACTTGCGCATATTCGGAGTGATCCCTGCCGTTTTGACAACCGCTCCCTCTTCCGCAAGGTTACCGAACAAAATAGAAAGTCCGCCCACAGGAGAATACGCATTTTCATTAGTATGGATAATGTTCGGATCTTTGATCACCGCATCTTTGATCCGCTCACCAAGTGTTTCACCCGTAACCGTCATCGCATCGGTGTGAAGGATGCCGCCGCGTCGGCTAACCTCTTTCATAACCGCATTAACCCCGCCCGCTCGGTTGATATCATCCATATGTACGGTTGAGAGTGACGGAGAGATTTTTGCGATATGAGCAACATTCTCAGAGATTTTATTGATTTGAGTAATGTCAAAATCAACCTCTGATTCTTTTGCGATACTAAGCATATGAAGAACTGTATTCGAACTTCCACCCATTGCCATATCGACAACAAATGCATTGTGAATCGCTTTTTCATTGAGAATATTGCGCATATTCCATTTAGCGCTATTTTCATCTTTGACCATTTCTACAATACGGCGAGCTGCTATTTTGACCATTTCGATACGCTCCGGAGTCATTGCCAAAACCGTACCATTACCCGGCAACGCTACTCCCATCGCTTCACAAAGAGTATTCATCGAGTTTGCCGTAAACATACCTGAACATGATCCGCCGCTTGGACACGCTTCACATTCGATCTCATAGAGCTCTTCATCAGACATTTTACCATCAGCGTGTTTTCCGACCGCTTCAAACGCTGTTGCCAAATCGATCGGCGTACCGTCTTTCTTGTGTCCCGCCTTCATCGGTCCGCCCGAAACAAAGATAGTCGGAACATTGACGCGAAGTGCTCCCATCAGCATCCCCGGAACGATCTTATCACAGTTAGGGATACAGATAAGCCCATCAAGCTTATGCGCATTCATCACCGTTTCGATACTATCTGCGATCAGTTCACGGCTTGGCAAACTGTACAGCATCCCATCATGTCCCATTGCAATACCATCGTCAACACCGATCGTATTAAACTCAAACGGAACTCCTCCCGCTTCACGAATCGCCTCTTTGACAATTCGTCCATACTCTTGAAGAAAAAAGTGTCCCGGAATAATATCGATATGAGAGTTCGCCACTCCGATAAACGGTTTATTGAAATCTTCATCTTTGAGTCCGGTAGCTCGGAGCAAGCTACGATGAGGCGTTTTATCAAATCCCCGTTTAATAGTATCACTGCGCATGGAAATCCTTTATGTCTCGTTATCCCCGCAAAAGCGGAAATATCCAGCTCATTTTTATAGTTATCGTGATTATACGAAAATTTTCTCTAAAAACTCTTTACACCGAATATTTTTTTTGCTATACTTCCATTCCACAAAAACAATGCGGGAATAGCTCAGTGGTAGAGCACAACCTTGCCAAGGTTGGGGTCGCGAGTTCGAACCTCGTTTCCCGCTCCATGTCATCTTAGCTGAAGCATTGATTTTGATGTTTGAGCTGAGATATTTTTTTCTACGTGAAGCCCGGATGGCGAAATCGGTAGACGCAAGGGACTTAAAATCCCTCGGTGGTAACACTGTGCCGGTTCAAGTCCGGCTCCGGGCACCATTTATGGTGGCGGCATAGCCAAGCGGTAAGGCATGAGCCTGCAAAGCTTTGATCCCCGGTTCGAATCCGGGTGCCGCCTCCAAGTTAGAAAAAGATAGCTTCAATTTTACTACGGGTCACTGGCAGAGTGGTCGATTGCACCGGTCTTGAAAACCGGCGAGGGTAACACCTCCCAAGGTTCAAATCCTTGGTGGCCCGCCATCACATTCCACAAATCATTACGCCCATTCAACAATCAAGTACAACAACATTATTTTTATCGTGTAACTTCGAGTCATCAATCCATTGAGCACGCCGCTTTATTAATAAGGACATATGTTCTTATCTGGAACTATTGAATCCGAGGGTATTGGCATTGTTTCTAAAACATTTTGTATATTATTTTCAATAGTCGTAGTAATCCCTATACGTTGGTCAACTATTTCGTCGCTATCACTTCGTCTTTCTTGTAAAGTAAGATTTAAAACAGCCTCTTTTCGGATGTTATAATCAGCCAAAGTATGCCCTTCTTTTAACTCACTTCCATTAAATATAAGAGTTTGCTGTTCTGGAGAAAGTCCTTCTTTATCTTGTATTTTAGCTTTTATATTTTCAATTGTATCGCTCGCTTCAACTTCTAAAGCAATCGTCTTTCCTGTCAGTGTTTTAAAAAAGATTTGCATTGCCACAGCATTCGAAACTAAAAGTAATGTACTGATATATAC